>JBHHZE010000023.1:0-50351 GCA_046757925.1 Gemmatimonadales bacterium | reverse complement strand
GGAACTTAGGCCGTCCCTCCGCACCGCGCGACGGTGCTGCGAGATTCAACATTCCCTCAGGCCGCCACCCCCTCCATTTCCTTAGAATACTTCCCGTAACGCGCCGCACCCACGCACTTGGCGCGGTGATAGAAAGCTTCCTGAGCCGCCCGCACGTTGCCCGCATCGCCGCCCCACGCCTTGAGCGCGGCCTGTTGCAGCGCGCGGCCGTAGGAGAAGCTCAACTGCCACGGGTGGCTGCCTAACGCGTTCATCGCGTTCAGGTGCTCCGTAGCGAGTTCGGGGCTCTGCCCGCCCGACAAGAACACGATTCCCGGTACGGCGGCCGGCACCGCACGGCTCAGGCAGCGTACCGTTGCCTCCGCCACCTCCTGGACATCGGCTTGGCGCGGGCACTCCTTGCCGGACAACACCATGTTGGGCTTCAGCACCATGCCCTCGAGCGCAATCTGATGGGCCTGGAGTGCGAAGAATACGGTGTCGAGCGTGGTCTCGGTCACCTCTTCACAGCGCTCGATAGTGTGGTCCCCGTCCATCAAGACCTCGGGCTCTACGATCGGCACCAGACCTGCTTCCTGGCTCAAGGCCGCGTATCGCGCCAGCGCATGCGCATTGGCCTCGATGCAGAACGGGCTCGGTATGCCGTCACCGATGGCGATCACTGCGCGCCACTTGGTGAACTTGGCGCCCAGCTCTACGTATTCCGCCAAACGATCTCGCAAGCCGTCCAACCCCTCGGTGACCTTCTCACCCGGGAACCCCGCCAGCGCCTTGGCGCCCTTGTCGACCTTGATGCCCGGGATGATGTCCGACCGCGACAGCAGCTTGGGGAACGGCGTTCCGTCCGCGGCACTTTGGCGAATGGTTTCGTCGAACAGGATGACACCACTGATGTACTCCGCCACGCCCTCGGTGGTAAACAGCAGCTCGCGGTAGGCGCGGCGGTTTTCCTCGGTCGATTCGACCCCGATGCTGTCGAGGCGCTTCTTTATGGTCGGCGAACTCTCGTCGGCGGCCAAAATTCCTCGACCCGCGGCGACCATCGCCTGGGCCACGGATGCAAGTTCCTTGGTATTCATGACAGCTCTTCCTCTTACGGTGAGATCCGTTCCAAAATAAGGCGTTGGCACGGTGGCCGAAAGCAAGAAGCAAGCCGCCTGGGTCCAGTTACGGTCTTGGTCGGTTGCCTGAACTATTTATATTGAACTAAAGCAAGAGTAATGCATTCACCGGGGTATCGGAGAGGATCAAGATGGCACCTAGTCAGTGGGCGCGAGTCTCCAACGCGGAAGCGCACGGCCTGCGTAGAGGCGCGTGGTATCCCGTCGTCAATACATCCTCCAACGGTCTGGTGTTCCTGGATGTGAATCGGGAGAACCGCCCCGTGAACCGGCAGAGTCTCGAGTTCACCGAGGAGAAGCCCAACCAGTGGAGCGTGGTTTCGAGAGACCCGCAGGATGGGGCTGCCATGCGGGCCAGCACCGCGGATTTGGGCCCCATCTACGGCGTATGCCCGCACTGCCGGGGTAGAATAGCCCTCCCGGAAGGAGTCGATGCAGCAACCTGCCCGATCTGCGGTCTGGAATCGGACGTGGATTGGGACCACGTCTGCTGAAGCAACACCACCCATCTTCTCTCTGTGCTCATCGGGTCCGTCCACCTAGTCTAGTGTGTCGGACGTCTCTACCTCATTGTCCGCCCGCCGGTCGAGTGCAAATAGCCGAGTGGGAGGGGCTGAGGACGCTGGAACGCGTGGGTCGCACGGCCAGGACAAGGGTCCCAGGACCTCGTTCGTCCCGATGACCGGTCCTGGACCGAGCGCCGCCGCGTGCAACGCGTCCGACGCCCGTCCCACTCGGCTATTTGCGTTCTCACCTGTTGGGGAAGGCACTCTCGATACACTACCCCAGGCCCGTCATAGCCGTCCCCCCACCCGCCGCTATATTTCCAGCATGAAATACGACTCTCGCCGCAGTACCGTTACGACCGACGTGGGCGGCGTGCCGCTCGGCAGCGAGCACCCGATAGTGGTCCAGTCGATGACCAACACGGACACGGCCGATGCGGTCGCTACGGCTGATCAGGTGGTGCTGCTTGCCGAGGCGGGGAGCGAGCTGGTGCGCGTGACGGTGAACAACGACAGTGCCGCAATGGCCCTGCCCGAGATAGTCGGCCGCCTGGAGGACCGCGGTGTGTCCGTGCCGATAATAGGCGACTTTCACTACAACGGACACCTGCTGCTCTCCAAGCATCCCGCTTGCGCTCGCTCGCTCGCCAAGTACCGCATCAACCCAGGGAACGTGGGCGCCAAACGACGCGACGAGCACTTCAGCCAGATTGTCGAGATCGCGATCGACCACGACAAGCCCGTCCGGATCGGGGTCAACTGGGGTTCGCTGGACCGGGCTCTGCTCACTGAACTCATGGATGAGAACGCCCGCCGCGAGGATCCCTTAGAGGCGTGCGACGTGACGCTCAACGCGATGGTCGAGAGTGCCATGCGTTCAGCGGCCCTAGCCGAGGAGGTGGGCTTGGGGCACGACAAGATCGTGCTGTCGGCCAAGATGTCTCGGGTACAAGATCTGGTGGACGTGTACCGGAAACTCGCGCCGCTCGGTGACTACCCGCTTCACCTGGGACTCACGGAAGCCGGTATGGGCGCAAAGGGAATAGTCTCCAGTACGGCGGGCCTGGCGATTCTCCTGCAAGAGGGCATTGGTGACACGATCCGCGTCTCACTCACGCCCGCGCCCGACGGCGACCGGTCCGAAGAGGTCAGGGTCGCCCAACAGATCCTACAGTCCTTGGGGCTGCGCGATTTTGTGCCTCAGGTGACGGCGTGCCCGGGGTGTGGTCGCACGACCAGCACGTTCTTTCAGGAGATGGCCGACGAAATCGAGACCTACCTGCGTAACCAGATGCCCGTCTGGCGGCAGAGCTACCCGGGTGTGGAGGCGATGCGCGTGGCCGTGATGGGGTGTGTGGTGAACGGACCGGGCGAATCGAAACATGCGGACATTGGGATCTCGCTTCCGGGGACGGCGGAGGAACCCAAGGCGCCCGTCTTCGTCGACGGCCAACTATCGGTGACGCTCAAGGGCGACACCATAGTGCGCGATTTTCTCGAGATATTGAACGCATACGTCGACCGACGATACGCGGCCGAAGTGGTCGCTCGGTCCTGACGTGGGCCGGGTTCGGGGATCGGGCGCATGTTAAGAGAACTGGATCGCGCCGTAGAGCAGTTGGCCGGAGCGCGCCGCCTGCTGGTGGTAACCGGTGCGGGGATGTCACGCGATTCGGGGATCCCGACATTCCGCGACAGTCTCACGGGGCTGTGGTCCAAGTTCGATCCTCAAGAGTTGGCGACCGAACCGGCGTTTCGCCGCAATCCCGCCCGCGTGTTCGGTTGGTATCTCACGCGATGGCGACAGGTGAGGGAAGTGGAGCCGCATCCGGGCTACTATGCGCTTATTCGGCTCGCCGAGCGATTGGACCGGTTGACCATTGCAACCCAGAACGTGGATGGTCTGCACTCCCGGGCGGGCAGCAGCGACGTGATCGAGTTACACGGGTCGCTGAGCGCGTTCCGCTGCATCGATCGGGGTCACCGGTATGAAGCGACGAACTTGGAGGATATCACGGTCCCGGACGACGGGGTCGTCGAGCCGCCTTCGTGTTCGGATTGCGGCAGCCCTATCAGGCCCGGCGTTGTCTGGTTCGGCGAGCCTCTCCCCGGTGAGGCGGTCGAGCGTGCCTGGTCGGCGGTCGAGCAATGCGATGCCATGTTGGTCGTGGGAACGTCGGCGCTGGTCTACCCGGCGGCCGAGCTGCCTGAGATTGCCCTGAGCCGAGACTGTCCCGTGATCGAGATCAACCCAACCGCTACCCCTGTTACCGCGTCGGCAACCGCATGGTTGGCCGAACGCGCCGCCGTTGCCTTGCCAACCTTGGTTGAGCGTCTGACTGCCACTCGGACCGTCGTACGATGAGCTACGATCCTCGCTTCCGCAGGACCAAGATCGTCGCTACGCTCGGCCCGGCATCGGCAGATGAAGCGACCGTGAGTCGGATGGTCGAAGCAGGGGTGACCGTAATGCGGATCAACAGTTCACATGGAACGCCCGAGAGCCGCCGCGAATTGATGCAGTTGGTCCGGCGTGTACGTGAGAACATGAGTCGGCACATTGGGATCCTGGTGGACTTGCAGGGACCGCGTATCCGGGTCGGCGTGTTGGCACAGCCGCGGCAACTGGCTGCCTGCAGTGAGGTGGTATTCGCGCCAGAGGCCGTGGCACTCGAGGACGAGATCCCGACCACCTACGAGGCGCTTGCAGCAGACGTAACAGTTGGTTCCGCGATCTTGCTCGACGACGGCCTTTTGGCGGTCGAGGTCACCGGGGTCTCGGGTGAGAGGGTTACGGGGGTCGTGCGGCAGGGTGGACTGCTGAGAAGCAACAAGGGGATGAATCTGCCGGGGGTTCACGTGAGTGCTCCCGCGGTTACTGAAAAAGATCGTGAAGATATAGCACTCGCGGTGGAGAACGGTGCCGACTTCATAGGTGTTTCCTTTGTGCGACGAGCCGAGGATCTGGATCAGGTAAAGTCGTTGGTGGACACGTCGGTCCGGCTGGTTGCGAAGATCGAGAAGGCGGCGGCGCTCGACGATCTCGACCGGATAGTCGATGCGAGTGACATGATCATGGTGGCTCGCGGCGATCTCGGGGTCGAGCTTCCGTTCGAACGCGTGCCGCTCACGCAGAAACACCTCATCTCCACGGCGATCCGCAGGGGCCGCGGCGTCATAACGGCTACGCAGATGCTCGAGTCGATGGTGCACAACCCGCGACCGACCCGGGCCGAGGCGTCGGACGTTGCCAATGCCATACTGGACGGAACCGATGCCGTGATGTTGTCAGCCGAAACGGCGGTGGGCGCGTATCCCGTCCAGGCGGTCGAGGCGATGGTGAGGATCATCAACGAAATCGAGCGGGTGCTCGGTGCTGAAGGAGGGTTCGATCGCAATACCGTACCGTACGACGCTCGGAGTCATCGAGAAGTAGAGGATGCGATCGCCTTTGCCACGACAGGTGCGGCGGAGATGCTCGAGGTTCCTCTTATCGTGTGTTTTACCAAGAGTGGATTCACCGCCCGGAAGATCGCGGCGAATCGTCCCCGCACGCCGATTCTCGGGCTCTCCACGGAACGCAAGACATGTGACAGTCTCTCGGCCGTGTGGGGCGTGATTCCGCAGTTGGCGGGTTCGGCCCCCAGTTACGATGCCATGCTGGATGTTGCCCGGGAGACCTTGATCGCCCGGGAATATGTAAAACCGGGCGACCGGATCATCGTGACAGCGGGCGTGCCGTTCGATGTGCCCGGCACTACGAACCTGCTCAAGGTGGAGATAGTCTAGGGTGCGATTCGTGGTCTTGGGGTCCGGGACATCGTTCGGCGTTCCCCAGATCGGTTGTGACTGTCGCGTATGTACTTCTTCCGACCCGCGCGACAGGCGGACGAGAGTTGCGGCTCTGGTGGAAGCCGACGATGGAACCCGCTTGTTGATAGATACGCCGCCCGAGCTGCGGTTGCAGCTGCTCGCAGCGGGCATCGACGCGGTGGATGCGGTGCTCTACACCCATGATCACGCCGATCACGTACACGGGATAGACGACCTTCGTGCCGTGTCTCTCAAGAAAGGTCGGGTCCCTCTCTATGGAGAGTTGGGCACCCTGGAGCGCATCGTGAGGCGATTTGGGTACATATTCGAGAATGGCGCGACTGTGCCGGGGATCTTCAAGCCGGATCTGACCACGGTAGCGGTGCAACCGGGAAGGCAAGTGTCTGTGTGTGGGATTCCCATCTTGCCGCTCCAGCTCTTTCACGGCTCGACCTCGGTTTTGGGGTACCGGATTGGCAGCTTGGCGTACATGACGGATGTGAAGACGGTTCCCGATGAGACGCTCGACCTGGTCAAGGGAGTAGAGGTCCTGATTCTGAGTGCGCTGCTCGACCGTCCACACCCCACACATCTGTCGATCGACGAGGCCGTGGTGCTGGCGCAAGAGATCGGTGCTGTGAGAACGTACATGACACACCTCACGCATCTGCACACTCACGTGGAGTTGTCGGAGCGGTTACCGGACGGCATCGAGCCCGCCCATGACGGTCTCGAGTTCGAGCTTTGACGCGTCATAAACCGGCGGCTAGATTGCCCCTGTACGTTGCTTTAGCGCCGGCCTCGAGCCGGCGGGTATGCGGAGAGAGCTATGTCGAATGGCGAAGGTAGTCCGGTAGTAATCGTAGACCGTTCCAGTGGCATCGGGGCCTTCTTGTGGGGAGCCGTTGTCGGGGCCGCCGCAGCACTGTTGTTGGCACCCAGAACCGGCGAGGAGACGAGGGAAGTCCTGCGCACGAGGGGCCGCAGGCTGCGCCTCCAGGCCGAGGATGCTGCCGATACGCTGAAATCCCGCGTCGAGGACAGCTACGAGCAGGCGAAGTCCCGGGTGGAAGAGGGGTTTGAAGCCGCGCGGAGCACGTTGAGCGATACCAGGGATGGCGCCCGCGATGCCGTAGATGCGGGCAAAGCCGCTGTCCACACTGCGCGAGACGAGCTGGAGCGCCGGCTTTCCGACGCACGGTCGAGCCGCAAGAGGAGCAAGAAACCGCGACAGGAAGTCGTGGCCACGGCGGACGACGACACAGACGAGTAGACCGCAAGCGCGGGCCGAACTTTGAGCGCCCGATTGGCGCGTGGCTGGGCGTCATCGCCGCTGGGATTCGTGCGACGAGTGGGCGTTGCGGCTTACGAAGACAACATCCCTTTTCTCGCGAGTGCTATGGCGTTCGAGGCCCTCCTCGCCGCGATCCCGTTTGTAGTGCTGATGATGGCGGTGCTGGGGTACTTCGTGCATGCCGGAGACGACGCGGTAAAGGACGTTCTCAACCTCACCGGCCTGCTAGTCCCTTCGGCCGGTGAGATGGCCAGTGATCCCTACCGTGAGGCGGAATGGCTCCTCAAGTTGATTGCGGACAGTCGCGGTCAATTGTCCATATACGGAATTCCCCTATTCCTTTGGTTCTCGACACGTTTTTTTGGCGCAACGCGGGCAGCACTCAACGATGTCTTCGACACGCCCGAAAGTCGGTCGTGGATAGTGGGCAAGCAAATCGATTTTGTGTTGGTGATCGCCTCGTTGGTGCTGATAGTCTTGAACGCCATGCTCACGCTGTCGGTAGTGGACAAGCCGTGGTTGGGAAGGTTCTTCACCAGCGTATCGACCTTCGGTTTGAGCATGATTGTTTTCTTCATTGTCTATATGACGGCACCGACACGGCGCATGCGGTGGGACACCGCGATGGTGGCGTCGGCGGTTGCGTCATTGGGGTTCGAGATATCGAAGAGGCTGTATACAATTTACCTCACCAAGTTCGCGACGCTAGACAGACTGGTGTCCAATACCAATCTGATCGCAATTCTTCTCTTGGTGGCATGGATGTACTACACCTCCTTCGTTTTCCTGGTCGGTGCGGAAGTCGGTGAGACGTATGATATGAGGCGACGCCAGCAGGAGCAGAGGGCCATCCTCACGTGATGGCGCTTGGGAACGGGCTGTGACGATCGATCTCCGCAGTGACACGGTTACACGGCCGTCTCGAGCGATGCGCCGGGCGATGATGGACGCGGAAGTGGCGGATGATATTCTGGACGGTGATCCCACCACCAGCAGGCTCGAGCGGGCGGTTGCAGGCATTCTGGGGATGCCCGCGGCATTATTTTTCCCTTCGGGAATCCAGGCCAATCAGACGGCGATCATGATCCACACCGAAAGCGGCAGCGAGCTGGTGTTGGAAGCCGACGCCCACATGATCCACTATGAGATGGGTGCCGTAGCTGCGCTGTCGGGTGTCCAGATCCGTCCGGTGGTTACGGCCGACGGCATATTGACGGCCGACCAGATAGTAGGGGCCTTGCGACCCGAGGGGTCGTACATGCCGCGGGTAACCGCAGTAGCGGTGGAGAACACTCACAACTACGCGGGCGGCAAGGTGATGCCGCTCGGATGCTGGGATGAGATCGTGGCGACCTGCCGGGAGCACGAATTGCCCTTGCATCTGGACGGGGCCAGGGTTTGGAATGCCGCAACGTCCATCAATGAAACGCCGGAGCGTGTGGTACGGGGGGCCACCACGGTTGCGGTCTGTCTTTCCAAGGGGTTGGGTTGTCCCGTGGGGAGCTGTCTAGTGGGTGACGAGGCTATCATGGGGCGGGCCCGTGAACTCCGGCGTATGCTGGGGGGCTCGATGCGCCAGTCGGGGATTCTAGCTGCTGCGGGTCTTTACGCGTTGGAGCATAACATGGTTCGACTGGCCGAGGACCACGCGAACGCCAAGCTTCTCGCCGGGTGCTTGGCCGAGCATCCTTTGCTGAGGGTGGTCGAGCCCGACAGCAACATAGTCATGATGGATCTCACGCGACCCGATCTCGAGGCAGCCAGGATCGTGGAGCTGATCGGGCGCGCTGGCGTGGCCCTCACGCCGTACGGTCCCCGGCGGCTCCGTGCGATTACGCATCTGGATGTTACCGCGGAGGATATCGAGACTGCGGGATGGGTCATTCGAGACGTACTGGACCATGTTGCGCGGAAGAACTTTGCGGGTTCGTTGCGCGATGAGTAGTTTTCGTTGCCCCAGGTCCGAGGGGCGCGTGCGCGTGAACCGCGTCAGGACCGTGAAGGTAGCAGCGCTAAGCGATGCCATACGTCGCCTCGGGTAGCCTGGGGCGACTAATTTTTCTGAGATGACACACACTGCACTAGCCCGCAAATACCGGCCCACCAGATTCGCAGATCTGGTAGCCCAAGAGCATGTCGCCGCAGGTCTGTCCGGTGCCGTCGCCAAGCAGCGAGTTGCGCATGCATATCTCCTTACCGGGCCGCGGGGCATAGGCAAGACCAGCGCCGCGCGTATCCTGGCCATGGCACTCAACTGTGAGAACAAGGGGGCTGCGGATGGCCCCGGGGAACCGTGCGGAGAGTGTGATTCGTGTAAGCGTATCTGGGCTGGTGCTACGAACCTCGACGTTGTTGAGATCGACGCGGCAAGCAATCGTGGCGTCGATGACGCGAGGGAGTTGCGAGAGCGTGCGATGTACGCGGCCAGCGGTTCATCGGGGTACAAGGTCTACATCGTAGACGAGGCACACATGCTCACTCGCGAGGCGTGGAATGCTCTCCTCAAGATTCTCGAAGAGCCTCCACCGCGAGTGGTATTCGTGTTTGCCACCACCGAACCGCGCAAGATTGGGGACACGGCCGCCCCCGTGTTGAGTCGCGTGCAGAGGTTCGACTTCCGTAGGATCGGGCCAAAGGCGATTGCCGATCGTCTGACTTACGTAAGTGAACGGGAATCGCTCGATGTGGAGGAGGATGCCATCCGGTTGATCGCGCGGGTTGCTGACGGCGGTTTGCGGGATGCACTGTCCATTCTCGATCAGGTCTTGGCGTTTGGTGAGGGCGCAATCACGGCAGCGCGAGTACGCGATGCGCTTGGCTTGATCGGCGATGAGTTGTATGGAGAGTTGCTAGGTCTGATCGCTGAGAAACGCACGGCCGATGTGTTCCCCTTCGTCGCGAGGATAGTGGAAAGCGGGGCGGACCTCTTGGAGTTTGTGAATGGCGCCGGAGAGGTGCTGCGGGCTCTGCTCATTCGGATTCTAGGGGGCCGGCCCGATGGGCTTACCGAGCCGTTGCGTGCGGCGCTGGAGGAGTATGCCGAGCACTATACCGCCGGAGACCTGCTGCGGATAATCAAGTTGCTGGGTAACGTCGAGGGCGCTATCAAGAGGAGCGGCAGCAGTAGGTTGATGGTCGAGGCCCTGCTGGTCCAGTGGACCTTATTGGACCGCACAGTAGAGTTGCAGGAGGTGCTGGACGTGATGCGCGGTGGGGGTGTGAGGCAAGGTCCGGTGGCGCAACGGAAAGGTGCCCCAGGGCCTCGCGCGGGATCCCGCCAGATGAAGCCTCACGCTGAACGGCGGCAGCCAGCCCCGGTGTCGCCGAGCACGAATGCTGTCAAGGAACTCTGGCCCCAGGTCTTGCAAATCGTGGGTGAGCAGAGTCGGATGGTGCGTGAGTCGCTGCGACATGCCACGCTGGTGAGTGCTGTTGACGATGTCGTAGTTCTCGAGGTGTCGGGCGGCGATGTCCATATGGAGGGTTTGGAACGGAGCCGCAGCATGATTGCCAAGGTGATCGCGGGGCTGCTGGGCGTGGATGAAGTGAGGATCGAGTATCGAGAAATGCAAGAGGAACCAGACACGGCGCCGGCCGCGCCGGCCGCGCCGGCCAGGCTTGACCGAGATAGGGATCGGGCGGAGAGGTTGCGCCATTATCGCGGCACGGATCCCGGGCTCGACAGCCTTGCCGAGGCCCTGGATCTGGAGGTTGTGGAATAGCTTGCGGCACCCCAGTGCCAAGGGTAGCTTGCAGCTATCGTAAGGGTGTCAATTTGACTGGAATAGTTTGGGAATAATGGCCGATTTTTCACAACTTCTACAACTTGGCCAGCAGATGCAGGGCCGCATCAGCCAGATGCAGACCGAATTGGCGCAGCAGATGGTCACGGGGTCGGCCGGAGGTGGTATGGTCAAGGCCACGGCAGACGGTCGGGGCAAGATCCGCTCGATCGAGGTGGACCCGGGTTTAGCGGGCGACGGCGATGTCGAAATGCTGGAGGATCTGGTGCTTGCCGCCGTGAGCGAAGCGCAACGTAAGGCCGAGGAGCTGTACCGCAAGGAATTGAGCAAGGTAACTGGAGGGCTGCCACTGCCATTCCAACTTCCCCTCTAGTGGCGTGTCAGTAATCAAGGGGCTGACGGACGAGTTGGCGAAGCTGCCGGGCATCGGTCAGAAGACCGCTACTCGGCTGACCTATTTTTTGCTCAAGCAACCGCCGGAAGCGGTTAACAGACTGGCGGCGTCGATCAAAGCCGTATCGGAGCGGGTAAGGCCCTGCTCGGAGTGCGGCAATCTCAGTGAAACTGATCCCTGTTCCATTTGTAGCGATCCCAGACGCGATACCGGGTTGCTGTGTGTAGTTGAGGAGGCGTCCGACATTGGGGCCATCGAGCGAACGGGTGAGTACCGTGGACTGTATCACGTTCTCGGCGGGCACTTATCTCCGTTGGATGGTGTTGGTCCGGAGGAGTTACATATCGAGGAACTCAAGGCGCGATTGGTGAACGGATCGCATGTGCAGGAAGTGATTCTTGCCACGAATCCGTCGATGGAAGGTGAAGTTACGGCGACATACCTTAGAGATGTGCTTGCCGGAACCGGTATCACGATGACGCGGATTGCACTTGGCTTGCCGGTGGGCGGTGACCTGGAATACGCGGATGGGATTACCATAGCTCGGGCGCTTGCAGCGAGGAGGGAGATTTCGGAATGATCGGTCCGAAGACGAAAGCGCTCGTGATCGGTCTGGGTGTGGGAACGGCGGTGGGTGCACTCTTGGCACAGCATACGATGGATCGTCACCGGCGAGAGTTGTTCAGCGGCAGACCGCTGCGGCGCTTGTCGGCACTGGGGTATCTGAATACACACCCCAGTGTGGATGCGGTACACCTCTTGCAAGATTACCTTGAGTGGGAGAAGCACCCGCTACTGCGGCGCCGTGCAGAATCCATTGCGCGACGGATGAAAACGAAACTCGGATAAGGCGATTAGATAATGGCTGGTGCGGCTACCTGGTCTCTAGACGAGAGCGACTATCAGCGGATCACCGTGCACCTGAACGATTTGCTCAAGGAGTCGAACGCGCGGTGTGCACTGCTGGTAGATCGTGCAGGTCAGCTCCTGGCGAGCGTAGGCGAGCAACTGTCGTTCGACCCCACTGCGTTTGCATCACTCACGGCCGCTGATTTCAGCGCCAACGACCAATTGGCGCAAATGATAGGCGAAGCCGAATTCGCTTCCTTGTTTCATCAAGGCGAGAAAGAATCCATGTACTTGGCCGACATCGCGCGTCGGGTGATTTTGGTAGTGCTGTTCGACGAGCGCACCACCGTGGGGATGGTCAGGTTGAGAGTGAAACAGACTGTGAATGACTTGGTGAACATCTTCGACGAAATGTTCAAACGGTCAGCTCCCGGTAGCTCTCCCGCAGGTGGACAAAAGCGGGAGGGCCTGCTCGACGGTGCTGAAGATGAGATCGACCAACTGTTTGGGGACTGAGGAGAAGCCGTAGAAGATGTCAATGATCAACTATGCGTCACGGGAGATCAACTGTAAGCTCGTGTACTACGGTCCCGGTCTGGGTGGCAAGACAACGAATCTCGAACACATCTACAGTAAGGTGGCGCCCGATACCAGGGGTAAGATGGTGTCGCTCGCGACCGAAACCGAGCGCACACTGTTCTTCGATTTCTTACCGGTAGATCTGGGCACTATCCGTGGTTTCAAGACCAGATTCCACCTGTATACCGTACCGGGGCAAGTCTATTACAACGCCTCCCGAAAACTGATACTCAAGGGAGTTGACGGCGTGGTCTTCGTAGCCGACAGCCAGGTCGACCGTAGCGAGGCGAATATCGAATCGATGCAGAACCTCTACGATAACATGGCGGAGTACGGATACGATCTCACGAAGATCCCATTTGTGATCCAGTACAACAAGAGGGATTTGCCGAATGCGGCGCCGCTATCCGAATTGCAGGAACAGCTGAACCCGGGTTGGCCGGTGGAGGATCCTGCGCGACAAGTTGCTAAACCGGACCCCACACACCCGGATGAGTTCTTGATAGAGCAGGTGGACGGAGTATGGATCGAGCGGGCCCCGTACTTTGAGTCTGTAGCTATCACGGGGGATGGTGTGTTTGACACGTTGAGGACACTTGCGAAGAATGTTCTCAAGTCTCTGAGCTGAACTCGTGGCAGGATCGATCTGGACCCTCCCGAACATCTTGACGCTGTGCCGGATTGCGCTGACTCCCGTCATCGCGCTGCTGCCTTTCATCAGTGGCTACGTCCCCAAGCTCATAGCGTTCATCGTGTTCCTCGCGGCAGCAACGAGTGACATCTACGACGGACGGATCGCCAGGCGGCGTCAAGAGATAACCGATCTGGGTAAGCTGCTGGATCCCCTGGCCGACAAGTGGTTGCTTTTCGCAACCCTCATACCCATTTACTGGATTACGAACCACCGTATGCAAGTGTACGGAATCCCATGGTGGGGCAACGTGCCACTCTGGGTTGCGATGGTGTTGGTCGGCCGGGAGCTGTTGATGACACTCTTTCGCCAACTCGCCCGACGTCGCGGAGTGGTAATAGCTGCGGCCACTGCGGGGAAGTTGAAAACTATCATACAAGACGTGTTCATCGGGTCGATGATCGGTTGGTTTGCCTGGAAAGATCTGAGCGCCGCGTTTGGTTGGAAGTCGGGCTGGTTGGGAGCCCTGTGGGAAAGGTTCCACGGTCACTTGATAGCCGTTACTCTGTTCGTTTCAATCGTGATCACGGTCTATTCACTGGTCGCGTATTTCTATCGGTACAGGAGTCTATTCCGCGGCGCACATTCCGCTGCGCGGCCCGATGGAAGTTGAAGTAGTCACTGTAGGAACCGAGCTTCTCCTCGGATTCACCGTAGACACAAATGCCTCAGACATAGCGCTCGCACTGGCCGGCATAGGAGCACAGGTAGTGCGGCATACAACCGTGGGTGATGCCGAGTCGGCGATCCAGAATGCTGTCAGTGAGGCACTGGATCGCACGCAGTTGGTGATAGTGACCGGAGGTCTGGGCCCTACCCGAGACGATATCACCAAGCGCGCGGTGGCCAATGTCTATCACGTGCCGCTCTACACGGATGAGGAGTACCTGGGGTTATTGGAGCGGCGGTTCGAGAAGGTTGGACGCGCTCCGATGCCGGAGTCGAATCGGTGTCAGGCGGAGGTGCCGGCCGGTGGAGAGATCCTGCCCAACCGGCGGGGAACCGCGCCCGGACTCTGGCTGGAGGGAGATCGGGGGATCACCATCATGCTTCCGGGCGTGCCACGGGAGACGCGAGGCCTCATCGATGAGGAAGTCATACCCCGCTTGATGCGGATGCGAACTGAGAATGACAGGCGCGTCACACTTTCTCACACCTTGCGCACCACGGGCGTTTCCGAATCGGAACTGGCCGATCGACTGGCGGGGTTAGAGGAACTGCTCCACCCGGTGACAGTGGCTTTTCTGCCGGGGCCGGCGGGGGTAGACCTGCGGCTTACCGCATGGCAGATGTCCGGCTCTCGAGCCCGGCAGGCCCTGGATCGGGCGGTAGAGCAAACCAAACCGCTTCTGGGCCGCCACCTGTATGGGGACGGTGATGTAGATCTTGCTGCCGCGGTGCTCGAGCTACTTCGGGCTGGAGGAATGGGCTTGGCTGTTGCCGAGTCGTGCACCGGCGGTGAACTGGGGAGCAGGATCACAGCGATCCCGGGATGTTCAGATGTGTTCCTCGGGGGCGTCGTGTGCTATTCCGACCGGTCGAAGATGCGGGATCTCGCCGTCCCCACAGGGTTGCTCGACACATATGGCGCCGTCAGCGAACAGGTGGCAGAGGCGATGTTGAACGGAGTCTGCCACAGATTCGACGTGGAAGCAGGCATAGCAATAACCGGGGTCGCAGGCCCAGGGGGTGGTAGCGAAGAGAAGCCCGTCGGCACCGTGTGCATTGCCGCACGAGTCGGCTCTCGCAGTCGGGTGCTCACGCGCTGGTTGCCCGGAGGCCGCCGGCAGGTGAGACAACGCGCCGCTCAGGCAGCGCTCGACCTGGCGCGCAGCTTGGTATCCCAAGACTGAAGAGTTGGTGTCAACCTGGTCAGTCGTTTATAATCCTGCGTTCTTAAAGGAGTGGGATCTATGGGGAACCTAGTATAGTGTGCCAGACGCCTCTTTCTCCTTTTGCAGCTGTCAGCGGAAGCTCGAAGCCGGCGACTTGAGAAGAGGCGATGGTACACCCGTGTGCCCCGTTGGCCGAACGGACTTCTCATGCACTACGGTGGCTATCATTGGATGGAGTAATGAGTAAACGGAAGGGCAAGCAGAACAAAACGAAGGCAACCGCCGACCCGGTCACAAGACCGCAACCGGAGGTCGAGGTAGAGTGCGCTGAACCCAATGACGCAGCGGGAGTACCCGGCGGCGCCGTGGCCGGGTTGGTGGAGCGACCCGAAGAAGCCGTGCAGCGACTGACCGAAGAGTTGAACGAGCAGAAGGATAAGTACCTCAGGATTGCAGCGGAGTTCGACAACTTCCGCAAGAGGGTGGCCCGTGAACGGGACGAGATCAGAGCACGCGGACAGGCGGCGGTGGTGTCTTCGATTCTCGACAGCCTCGACGATTTGCAGCGCGTCGCCGCGCTGGATCCAGATGGTGCGAGTACCGAGGACGTCGTATCAGGGGTCGAGTTGGTTGAGCGCAAGCTGTTGCGCGAATTGGAGAATGCGGGTCTGACGCGTGTCGGCGCCGAAGGTGACGTGTTTGACCCCAACCATCATGAGGCCATCAGTACGGCTCCGGCTCCGGATGGTGACAAGGAGAATCGCGTGGCAGCAGTGTTTCAGGTTGGTTATCGCTTTGGTGGATTGCTGCTCCGGCCGGCCCGGGTTCAGGTGTTCGTCTCGCAAGAGGACGAAGAGGGAGAAGAGTAGGAGCATGTCTGGGGCAAAGGACTACTATAAGGTCCTTGGTGTATCGGACAAGGCAACTGCCGACGATATCAAGAAGGCGTATCGCGCCTTGGCCAAGAAGTACCATCCGGATGCAAACCCCAATAACAAGGCCGCTGCCGAGCGATTCAAAGAGATATCGGAGGCCTATTCAGTGCTGAGCGACGCCGCACAGCGCAAGAAATACGATCTCATGCGTAAGTTCGGTTCGTTTACCAGCGGGCCGCGCAACTGGCGAGCCGGCGACCAGCAGGGCTCACGCCGGGTTGAGGATTTCGACTTTGGTGGGGGGTTGGGCGGAGCGTTCTCTGGTTTTGGAGATATCTTCTCGTCGATCTTCGGACGGGGTCGCAAGTCGGGAGAGGTCGAGCCGATTGAACAGGTAATCGAGATTCCGTTCAAAGTTGCGGCTTTAGGCGGGAAGGTACCGGTAACCGTGCCGGTGACCGAAGCCTGTCCTACATGCGGTGGATCGGGTGCGGCTCCGGGCGCTACGGTTTCCACCTGCCAGGAGTGCGGCGGGCGGGGCACCGTGAGCTTTGGCCAGGGTGGATTCGCCGTGAACAGGCCGTGTCCGGCCTGTAGAGGCAGGGGCCAGATGGCGAGCCAGACGTGTGGAGGCTGCGCGGGAACGGGAGAGGTGTCGGTCAACAAGAGAATCAGGGTTACGGTGCCGGCCGGTACGGAGTCGGGTCACAAAGTTCGGCTGAAAGGCCAAGGTCAGAGGAACCCGACCGGTGGACGGCCCGGCGATCTGATAGTGACCTTCCAAGTGAGACCGCACCGATTCTTCCGACGTGAGGGCGTGAACATCCACTGCACGGTCACGCTCAATGTCGCTCAGGCCACCTTCGGCACCAAGCTGCAGGTCAGGACTATCCACGGGCGCAAAGTGGTCGTGAGAATACCTTCTGGTACTCAGCCGGGCAAGAAGCTGCGCATCCGGGGGCAGGGAATCGAGCGGAACGGTAGAAAGGGAGACCAGTTGGTGGAGATTGCCGTCAAGATTCCCAAAGATCTAGCCCCTCGGGAGGAAGAGCTATTGCGAGAATTTGCCAACGCGGCCGAACTCAAGTACTAGATCGATGTCACTTGCCGAGCCAGTTGCTCGCGCTATCCGGTTCGATGTTCCCCATCCTGTCGACCACAAACGTCGCGAACGGTCCTTCCTCCGACCATCGTACCACTTCTCCGGTGATCGGGGAGAGTCCGAAGACTACGAAGCCGGGACGGCCTTGCTGCCCGGCGATTACGTGTGGCCGTCCCTGAGAGTCGACCGCCAGATCTGCCGCGAAAGTCGATTTTGTCCACGGCCAATCCAGCCTCCACCTAATCCGACCGAGCGCGTTATAGAGCGTGATGGATCGGTCTGGTATGGCATAGAGTACTCCACCATGTGCCGCCACCAACAGTCCCGTGCGCGAGCTTGCCTGTACGAGCGCAAACGTCGTTGAACTATCTTCGGAGAGCGCTACCAGGCGACTGTCCCTTGATTCCACTATTATGCGGCCATCTTCCAGTACCGCGAACTGATGCGGTGCTGAAGCCACCGTATCGAGTTCTATCCTACCCTCCACGTCGCCGTGCGCCGACAAGACAACTATTACGGGGCGTCCGTCGCGAACGTCGGAGATGTACCACTTATCGTTGACCCATTGAAAGTGCACCGGGCTATTGAGTTCGTTGGCGCCCAGAGTGTCGATCTCTCCGGTATGGCGGTTGCGTATCAGAATTCCAGAGACGCCAGGCAGTGACATGGCCAGTACGGAATCGCCCTGCGCGGCAACGGCGCGGCCGTCTATGAAAATTAGATCGCTGCCACTATCCTCCATATCACACGCGGCTACTGCCGCAGCCGCCGCAATCGTCGTGGTTAGGGTCCGTAAACCCCGTGCCCTCCAGCGGATTGAACTGTTAGCTGTCATGGTGGTCACAATCTAACAAGAACAGCGTTCATCGTGCGACCGTGATATTCTCATGTTTGCGGCTGGCAGTTCGAGGACCGCACGCTTATCGTGTCCGTGTAGACTAATGTGAAACACCCTCTATTTGGGAATACCCAATGACGTTGCGCACGATGGCGATGTGAGAATACTCGTCACGGACCAGTTCACGCTAACACTGCCGGAGCGGCATCGCTTCCCGATCGAGAAGTATTCGTTGTTGCGGCATGCGATCTCGGCGGAGGGCCTCACACCGCCGGGCGAATTCTTCGTACCAGATCCCGCCACGGACGTTGAGTTGCTCATGGTGCACGACGCAGACTACGTCGCCAAGGTGCTGGACGGCACGCTCGACGAAAGCGAGCTGCGGCGGATAGGATTCCCGTGGTCACCGGAACTGGTGCAGAGGTCGCGACGTTCGGTGGGGGCTACCATAGCGGCCTGCAAGTTCGCACTCGAGGACGGTGTCGCCGTGAGCCTCGCGGGTGGAACGCATCACGGGTTCCCGGATCGAGGAGAAGGGTTTTGCGTCTTCAACGACACCGCCGTTGCGGTGCGCGCAGTGCAAGGGAAACGCATGGTGGAGCGTGTCCTGGTGGTGGACTGCGATGTCCATCAAGGAAACGGCACCGCCCGAATTTTCTCTGGGGATCCGGCTGTCTTTACGTTCGGCCTGTATGGGGCCAACAATTTCCCGTTCAAGAAAGAGAAGCCCGACATGGGGATTCCGCTCGAGGATGGTACTGGTGACGAGGTGTATCTCGCGATTTTGAGAGAATCTTTGGCCGAGGCCATCGAGATCGCGCGTCCCGATCTCGCTATCTATCTGGCTGGCGCCGACCCCTACGAACATGATAGTCTAGGCCGACTCGGCCTGACCAAGAGCGGCCTCGCCGCAAGAGACCGCGCGGTGCTTGGATTGCTCGGGGGAGTCAATGTTCCGGTGGCAATCACGATGGCTGGGGGGTACGCGAAAGACATCCAGGATACCGTAGATATCCATCTGGAGACCGTGAGAGTGGCGCTGTCGAGCTTGGACGCCTGACGGCCTGCGGGCTAGATTCCCAATACTACCGATCGTTCACAACCTAGCAGGAGCGCGCCATGCGGCTGATCATGTCTCGCGGGATCTCAATCCTTGTTCTGTGCTGCTACCTCCTGCCTGCCACCGCCGGTGCGCTGGCAGCCCAAGATCCCTACAAGCAGCCGCCCCCGATCGTACAACGAATCCTCGATGCACCGCGCCTGCCCGTGGTGTCGGCGGCAGGGGATGGGCGGACATTGATGCTGGTCCAGAGGACGGGCCTGCCCAGCATAACAGATCTCGCGCAACCGCTTCTCAGGCTGGCGGGCCTTAGACTAAACCCCAAGACGAACGGGCGATACTCCACTTTCGGGTATACCAAGATCGCTTTGCGAGACGTTACATCAGGACAGGTGCGAGCGATAGAAACGCCAGATGGCGTCCGCCTTTCCTGGCCCACCTGGTCCCCCGACGGTGCACGGATCTTCTTCTCGGTCACGTGGGATGACCGCATCGAGCCATGGATTGCCGATGTGGGCACTGGCGAGGCACATCGGCTTGCGACCGTTTCGCTCAACGAGACAACCGGTTCGGCATGTGAATGGGTGGCCCCCGGCGGCAAGCTCCTGTGCAAACTGGTGGTGGAAAAACGGGGCGAGAGTCCTCGGGAGCCTGCGGTTCCCGCTGGTCCCATTGTACAGCGCAGCGAGGGCGCGACTGCACCGGTCAGAACGTACGAAGATATGCTGTCCTCTCCATACGACGAGCAGCTTTTCGCGTACTACACCACGAGCCAACTCGCCCTACTGGACGCGAACACCGGAGAGACGACGAAGCTCGGCGAACCTGCAATATTCCTCGACGTGTCTCCGGCACCTGGCGGCGAAATGCTATTGGTGACGAAGGTCTTACGGCCGTTTTCGTATCAAGTTCCGGTGTACCGGTTTGCCCAGAGCATCGAGATATGGGATATGTCCGGTCGGTCGGTCGAGACCGTGGCCGATGTTGCGGTCGGTGAGGGGATCCCCATCGGGGGTGTCAGGACGGGCCCGCGAAATGTTAGGTGGGAAGCGGGCAGCGACGCCACACTGTTCTATGTGGAAGCTCTAGATGGTGGAAACACGAGGCGGCCGGCCGAAGTAAGAGACCGGGTGATGCAGCTGCCGCCACCCTACCAGCGGCCGGTGGAGTTGGCCAGGTTGGGATTCCGCTACTCCGGGGTAATCTTTGGGACCCATGGACTGGCTCTACTGAGCGAGCGGGAACGAAAGACGCGACGCATGCGGACGTGGATTATCGATACTCGACGCCCAGGCGAGGCGTCTGAGAAACTGTTCGATCTGAGCACGGAGGATCGCTATAACGATCCCGGGTCGCCGGTCTTGGCGAGGAACGGCGACGGCGATGTCGTGCTGCTACAGTCCAATGACGGGAAGTGGATCTATCTCAGGGGTGCCGGTGCCTCTCCCGATGGCGATCGCCCCTTCCTGGACCGGCTCAATCTGGACACCAAGAAAGTCGAGCGAGTTTGGCAATCCGATGCGGATGTGTATGCCTCTGTGTCGAGTGTGCTGGATAGGGGGGCAGGCTCGATCGTCATCAGAAGGGAAGATGAGAGCACGCCGCCCAACTATTTCCTACATGACGTGAGATCCGGACGAGAGGAGCAACTGACGCGTTTCGAGAATCCGGCTCCCGAGTTGGCGTCGGTACGACGCGAGATCATCAAGTACCAGCGGGCCGACGGAGTACAGCTGTCGGGGACCCTATATTATCCTACCGGCTACCGGGACGGCACAAAAGTGCCCGTGATCTTCTGGATCTACCCGCGGGAATTCGCGTCGGCGGCAGTGGCCGGTCAGGTGCGAGGTAGCAGACACAGATTCGTGCTGCCGTCGGGCGCTTCGCATCTGTTCTTGCTGACACAGGGCTACGCGGTACTCGACAACCCCACGCTGCCGGTTGTCGGAGGCGATGCTGCGAACGATACATACCAAGAGCAGACAGTTGCGGGTGCAAAGGCCGCCGTGGAGGCGCTCATCGAACGCGGCGTCGCTGACGGCAACTTTGGGGTGGGAGGGCACAGTTACGGCGCATTCGCCACGGCAAATCTGTTGGCTCACTCCGATCTATTCAAGGCCGGCGTGGCGCGGAGCGGAGCGTACAACAGAACTCTCACACCATTCGGCTTTCAAGCTGAACAACGTACGTTCTGGCAGGCCAAAGATCTGTATTTGAAAATGATGCCGTTCTCCTATGCCGACAAGATAAACGAGCCGCTCCTGCTGACACACGGCATGAACGACAACAACTCGGGCACGTTCCCCATTCAGTCTCAGCGCATGTACCACGCCCTCAAAGGACATGGGGCTGTCGTGGAGTACGTCCAGCTTCCGTTTGAATCGCATGGCTACCGTGCGCGTGAAAGCGTGGGTGACGTTGTTGCGCGCATGATCGAGTGGTACGATCGATACGTGAAGGGCGGGGGAAAGCCCAAGGCGACAACGTCGAGCAGCGCCGGTCAAGGACGTTGATGGATAGCGCGGAAGGTCACGCAGTCGTCGAGCGACAGTTCAGTTTTGATCTGAGCGCTGAGTTTGGTCACCGCGACATAACTTCCGAAGTAGAGTCCGTGGTGACCGAGGCTGCGATAAGTACGGGCTTGGCGGTGGTGCAATTGGTGGGCTCCACCGGGGCTGTGACTACGATCGAGTATGAAGCGGGCGCGTTGGAAGATCTGAGACGAGCACTCGACGTTATGGCGCCCGTGGATGGTGACTACCGACACAACGCCAGGTGGGGGGACGGTAACGGCTTCTCGCACGTTCGGTCGGCTCTGCTGAAGACCAGCCTCGCGATCCCCGTAGTGGCCGGACGATTATCGCTGGGGACGTGGCAGCAGATTGTGATTCTCAACTTGGATAATCGCCGTAGATCCAGGACAATAACGGTGGTCGTCATAGGGGCTGGGTGACCCGATTCCGGTGACGAGTTTGGCTGTGGAGTTCAGAGGGGCTGGCGTGAGTGTGAACGGTCAGCGTCTGGTGGGACCGCTGAGTCTGGAAGTTGGACGTGGCGAAACGGTGGTGCTGCTGGGTGAGAGCGGTTCCGGCAAGACCACGTCGCTCCGTCTCATCAATCGATTGGTCGATCCCACCGAAGGCGATGTCGTGGTTGAAGGTAGATCCACCATTTCATGGGACCCGGTTTCGCTTAGACGCAACATCGGATATGTAATTCAAGAGGTAGGGCTCTTTCCCCATCTGACTGTCGAGCGGAACGTCGGTCTCCTGCCGAGCTTAGAGGGATGGCCGATACCACGAATCCGTGCTAGGACGGACTATCTGCTCGACCTCGTGGGTTTGCCGCCGGATGAATTTCGTGGACGTATGCCGAGTGAGCTTTCGGGTGGACAGCGACAGAGGGTTGGCGTGGCGCGCGCGCTGTCGGCGGATCCGCCAATGCTCCTGTGCGACGAACCGTTTGGGGCGCTCGATCCGGTAACGCGTGCCGGGTTGCAGCGCGAATTCAAGAGTCTGACGAGTCGGTTGGAAAAGACAGTTGTATTCGTTACCCACGATGTCCGTGAAGCAGTGGGTCTGGCCGACCGGATTGCGGTGTTGGATGGAGGACGAGTGGCGTTTGTGGGTGCGGTCGACGAGTTCCAGCGCGACGAGACTCTAGTGGTGCAGCAGCTGCGGGCGTTGGGATGAACTTTCTGGAGTATATCGTGCGAAATCGGGGCGACGTGTTGGCCCACACCCTGGAGCACGTTGTGCTGGTCGCGATTTCGGCGGGTATCGCGGTGGCGATCGGCGTCCCACTTGGAATCATGATGACCCGGAATCGCCGTCTCAGAGGACCCATCCTCGGGGTGGCGAACGTTTTCCAGACAATCCCGAGTCTGGCGCTGTTTGGTCTCCTGATTCCCATACCCTTCATTGGCGGCATCGGTGCAAGAACTGCGGTGGTAGCACTCGTGCTGTACGCTCTCCTCCCGGTGATCCGCAATACCTATGCGGGTATTACAGGAGTGGACGATTCAATCCGTGAGGCCGCAAGAGGTATGGGCATGAGCGACGGACAGATACTGCGAATTGTCGAGCTGCCACTGGCAGCGCCTGTAATACTGGCCGGAATACGCATTGCCACCGTGATCGGAGTGGGGGTCGCAACGATCGCGGCGGCCATCGGTGCCGGCGGCCTGGGCGACTTCATTTTCCGCGGGGTTGCGATGGTCGACAACACGGTGATTCTGGCAGGAGCTATCCCGGCCGCCGGCTTGGCCCTACTTGCGGACGGGGTGCTCCACCTGGTGGAGCATCGGCTCGACTGGAGGAGAAAGTGAGGCGCATGTTCCCTGGTGCGGTGCTCTCTCTATTGGTCTCGATCGGGTGCCACGCCAGCGACGCAATCGTGGTTGGTTCGAAGAACTTCACCGAGTCTGTCCTCTTGGGGGAAATCGTGGCGCAGCAGTTGGAACGTAACGGCCTCGAGGTCGACCGCCGACTCAATTTGGGGGGCTCATTCATTTGCCATTCGGCGTTAACCGCCGGGCAACTGGACATCTACGTCGAGTACACGGGAACGGCGTATTCCGCCATACTGAAACTTCCTAGGGAGCGTGATCCCAAGATAGTCAGGCGAGTTGTGGACAGTACCTATGCCGAGCGTTGGGGATTGGAGTGGACAGAACCGTTGGGCTTCAACAACACGTTTGCCGTGCTGATTCGTGGTGAAGATGCAGAGCGGTTCAATATCTCTACTATCAGTGATCTCGCCCGAGTCGCACCTCAGTGGAAGTTCGGAGCTGGCTATGAGTTCATAGAACGGGCCGACGGATATCGCGGTCTCATCGATTCGTACGGACTGTCGTTCAGAGGCCGGGCCCGTGAGATGGACCTGGGGCTTACATACCGGGCTCTTGCGGACGGCCAGGTGGATGTCATTGCGGGCAACTCGACAGATGGCCAGATCGAAGCGCTACATCTCTTCCAGGTTGCCGACGATCGGCAATACTTTCCTCCATATGAAGCGACCCCGGTCGTTCGGAAGGCGACACTGTTACAGCATCCGGCCGTGCGAGGTGCTCTCGCCGACCTGGCGGGCGCGATTGACGAGACTGAGATGAGACGGCTCAATTACCTCGTAGACGTGGAGCGGAAGGACGTCAAAGTTGTTGCGACGGATTTCCTGAGCGCTTTAGGCAAGCAGCAGGGGCGACGCACGCGTCGCCCCTACCGCTTGGCCTAAAACCCCGACCGCTTGAATTCGACATCGTCCACCATGTGCACACCCGCCGCGAGGGTCTTGTGTACAGGACAACGTTGGGTGATCTGTACGAGCCGTTTGCGCTGAGCGTCATCGAACTCACCGGCAATCTTCACGTGACTTTGGATTCGGTCGATCATGCCGGCAGCATCATCGTCGCAATCCTGACAGTCGTCCGCATGGACACGGTCGAAGTCGTAGGACGCACTGACCGACTCGAGTGCGATCCCCTTGTGCCGAGAATACAGGGACAAGGTGATGCACGTGCATGCCGCCAGAGAACCCAGTAGCAGCTCGTACGGGTTCGGTCCGGTATCGGTACCTTGAACCTCCGGGGGCTCGTCGGCACTCCAGGAGTGGCGGCCGTTCGAGATCGATACGCGGGTGCCTGACTCGAGTTCGGCGGTGATGGTGGCCATCGATGGTTGCTCCTGCGGTTTGTATTGCTGTACGGGTGTTCGGACGGCTAGAGAACCGAGTCCAGAAAGGTAACGATTGCCCTGGCGGCCTGTTCCGAGTGTCGCGGCTGCGCGAACATGTGATCCGCGCCGGGGATTGCTGAGAACCAACGTGGCTGACGTGCCGCGTCGAATATTCGTTCGCCTTCCTCTATGTCCACAGTTTTGTCTGCGGTACCGTGGACTACCAGGAGTGGGCGATCGAGCGACGCTATGCGTTCGGGAGTGCAGTGCTGCTCGAGGTCGTGGAAGAACTCGGCCGATATTTCGAAGCTTCGGTCGGCTATCTTGACCCGGGCCCGACCCGAGTCCATGGCCGCCTGCACATCCTTTTCATCGAATAGGTGGCGAACGTGGTTAGGTCCGGATGGCGCCGCCACAGCCACTACAGCGCGTGCCTCGGTCACATTGCCTGCTGCCAGCAAGGTCGCTGCCCCTCCAAGGCTGTGACCCACCATAGCCGCAAGGCCGAAATCTCGGCGCAACATGTAGTGTGCAGCCGCTTCGACGTCGGCGACGTTGGTGGTTACACTCGTTGTGCCGAAATCGCCCTCGCTATCGCCAAGGCCGGTAAAATCGAAGCGGAGCACGGCGTAGCCACCGTCCTCGATGCCGGTTGCGAGATTCCGCGTGATCTTGAGGGAACGAGAACAGGTGAAGCAGTGCGCCAGTACCACACCACCCCGAATCTCCCCGTCCGGAATATGTAGCGTTCCGGTCAGGCGACCGTGCGACCCCTGGAATCCAACCCGCTCATGTCGGTGACTCGTCACAACCGCTTACCGGCCGCGATCAACCCTGCAGTACCGTGACCTTGTCCGCGATTTGATCGAGGAGTTCCTGTGTCACGTGTTGGCGTAGCGCTTCCCGAACAGTTGTGAACAGCGCGGGAATCTGAGCGTCGCTGAAGCCTGTGGATTTGAGATTCTGTTCCAATGTCTCGGCGCCCATCAGAGCCAGCATCTCGCCGGTTCTCCCGCCGGCCATTGCCCGACTCATCCAGGCATCGGAATCCGGGAACGCGCTCTTGATGGGCCGGTATGCCTCCGGCTCGATAGCAAGCCGCACCGAAGTGAAAATCCAACCCAGGCCGCGTTCGGCTTGCCCTGCATCAACATTGAATTCGTTCGCTACATGCTGCACGAGGTCCACGGGTCCACTCCTTATCTGATTATGCCGCCGCCCAATAGCCTTCCGGCATGGTCGTACAGTACTCCCGACTGACCCGGGGTGATAGCCCGGGCCGGTTCGAGGAGATCGATCGTCAATCTGCCCGCGTCGACGCTAGCCACACGTGCCGGAGTGGCGTCGCTGCGGTAGCGGATCCGCACCAGGCAGGTTTCACCGGCACTAAGTGGATCGCTCAACCAATTCACGTCCTCAAGTTCGATCTTGCTGCCGAGCAGGTCGTCCATCGTACCGATCACAACTTCTCTATTCTCAGGTTCAATGGATACCACGTACATGGGCTCAGCAAATCCACCTGGGAGTCTCTTGCGCTGTCCGATGGTGTAGCGTGCGTAGCCGTCGTGTTGGCCCACCAATCGCCCTTCCGTATCTCGGATTGGACCCGAACTCAAAGCCGGAGAATCACCCGACAGATGCTGCTCGAGAACTCCGACGTAGTCGCCGTCAGGCACGAAACAGATCTCGACACTTTCTTTTTTATCGGCGGTGACCAGCTCCAGCTCGCGCGCGATACGGCGCGTTTCTGCTTTCTCGATTGCACCTACGGGTGTCAGCATTCGCGGGACAACCGTACGATCGATTCCCCACAGGAAGTAGGTCTGGTCCTTGGCTCCGTCAGTGCTCCGATAGATCGCCCCGTCCTTGACGATTGCGTAGTGCCCGGTTGCGATGTACTGGCACTCCAGAGCATCGGCGTGCGCAAGTAGATCCTTGAATTTTGTAAACGAGTTGCATCGCACACAGGGAATCGGCGTACGGCCGCGTGAATATTCGGCGACGAAATCCTGGATCACGTCCCTATTGAACCTATCTTCGAAGTCCAGCACATAATGCGGGATGCCCAACCGCTCGGCAACGGCGGCAGCATCGGCTATCGAGTCGAGCGAGCAACACGGTCTGTCGGGTACGCTGTCCCCGTAGCAGAACAACTTCAGCGTCACCCCGATGACGTCATATCCCTGTTGAACCAAGAGCGCTGCGGCCACGGAGCTATCCACACCTCCCGACATTGCTACCAAGACCCGTTTCATGTCCCCGCTACCTCGTGCAGATCTCTCACCCTGCCCACTATCCCCGGCATCGCCTCCAAGACCCTCTCGACGTCAGACGGGGTGTTTGTGTGAGAGAACGAAAACCTCACTGTGGCCGAGGCCAGGTCGGGCGACGCGCCCATAGCCACCAGCACGTGGGACGGTGACACGGACCCGGAACTGCACGCCGAGCCGGCCGAGCAGCAGATGTTCGCCTGGTCGAGATGCATGAGCAAGGATCCGCTGTCCGTGCCCGGAAATATTATGTTGGATATGTGTGGTGCACGCCGGCCATCCGATCCCATCACCACCAGGTCGGATATCCGCTCCGAGAGCCCCAGCTCCAGAGTGTTGCGCAACACGCTGATGTCGGCTGCCACGCTCGCCCGCTCCGCGACGGCGAGCTGCACCGCGACGCCGAGGCCAACTGCACCTGCCACGTTTTCGGTGCCCGGTCTGACACCGTACTGCTGCCCGCCCCCGTGAATGAGCGGGTGGATCTTGTCTCGATCCGGTATTATGAGCGCACCTATTCCTTTGGGAGCTCCGATCTTGTGTCCCGAAATGGACATGCAGGCGTGGGGTACGTCGGTAGCCGAGCAAGGGATCTTCCCAATTGCCTGAACGGCGTCAACGTGATATAGCGTCCCGGCTTCGGCGCACACTTGGGCCAGTCGTTCCGCGTTTTGCACAGTACCGACCTCATTGTTGACCCACATTACGCTCAACACCGCCACGTCATGCCGGAGCACATCGTCGACCGCAGCCGGGTCGACCGCTCCGCTTGGATCGACGGGCAATGTGATAGCCTCTCCACCCAGCTCCTCCACCTGGTGGCCGGCGGCTAGAACCGCCTTGTGCTCGGTCGCTCCCACGGCAACACGGAACGCTCTTCCTCGAGTTCGGGCGGCGAGCGCAGCTCCCAGGACTGCGAGATTGTCGGCCTCGGTGCCGCCGGAAGTGAAGAAAACCTCCCGCTGCCGAGCACCTAGGGCTGCAGCTATTCCCTGCCTTGCCTCGTCGAGCGCTGCACGCGCGGCTCTCCCGAATCTGTGAGGCGAGCTGGGGTTGCCGAACTCGTCCTCACACAAGAACGGAGCCATTGCCTCGCGCACCTCAGGCCTTACGGGCGTGGTAGCCGCATTGTCGAGATAAACGACACTATCCATGACCTGAAAAGGTAGGTTGGCGGTGGTGCCAGGGGAATGGCGAGGCTAGATGGATCGGACTCCCATCGTCACCACATTGTGGATTTGGACCGTCTCGTGGGTCGCGAAGGGCTCACCGTAGGCCACTCGGATCAAGCTGCCGTAGTGAGCGGCTTGGGTTCGGATCAGTTCGAGCAGGGGCTGGCCGGTTGGAAATAGTTCTCCGGCACTCTGAGCGTCGGCAAACTGGGATGCATAGCACTTTATCGCCTCCATCTTCGTTTCGAACTCGCGCGATATATCGACTACGAAGGTCGGCTTGATGGGATCTTCGCGGTAGGCCATGGTATAGATGATCTTCTCGGTATGGTGCGCTTTGCCCTCACCCGGATAGTTGGCGAGTCCGGCCAAGAAACAGGCGTCACGTACCAACTCGGAGGCGACTCGGTGGTCCGGGTGACGACCGACCGGGAATGGCAGGATCACCACTCTGGGTTCGAATTTCCGTAGGTGTGATACCACTGCTTTGCGGGCGGTGGTGGAATTGGATAGGTGAGCGTCGGGCAAGCCGGCGTTCACGCGCCGAGTGACACCCATGATCTCCGCCGCCTGTGTGGCCTCCCGGTCACGTGTCTCGGGCGAGCCCCTGGTTCCCATCTCTCCGCGTGTGAGATCGAGGATACCGGTTCGATGTCCGTCCCGTGCAGCCTTGATGAGAGTGCCACCGCATGTTAGTTCGGCATCGTCCGGATGGGCGGCTACTGCAAGCAGGTCTACCGTCTGACTCATCGAGCCCCTCTCAAGTGAAAATGTTCATCGCGCCATGCCGCTTCACTCGTACCGCAGAGCTTCGACCGGGTCCAGACGCGCGGCTCTCGCCGCCGGCATGAGTCCGAACACGACGCCTACCCCGACGGACACGGCTGTTGCGAGCACGGCGCTCCAGACGGGGACCCCCGACGTGAGTCCCAGCACCGTCTTCAATGCCTCGCCGGCCGCCAATCCCACTCCTATACCGATTGCTCCACCCAGCAGCGTCAGCGTAGCGGCCTCGATTAAGAACTGCCACATGATTTCTCGGCGTGTAGCGCCTAATGCTTTCCGCACACCGATCTCGCGAGTGCGGTCGGTTACCGACACCATCATGATTGCCATGACCCCGATTCCCCCTACCAGTAGCGCTACACTGGACAGTGCAATCATCACGAGAAAGAATGCCCCGGTCAATTGATTGAAAATATCGAGGATTTGATCGGACGTGATGAGATCGAAGGAGTTGGGCTCCGCCGGTCTGAGTCCACGCATGCGTCGCAGCTGGAGAGTCGCTGCATCCATCGCATCCGGGACCGGCACCCCCTCTTTGGGTTTCACGAGAATCAATAGTGCATTGGTCTCGTCATAGCGGTACGAATGCTTGACCGTGAGGAACGGGAGTATCGCGGCAATCTCCTGCCCCGGAGGCTGGAAGATGTTGTCCGGTTTCTTGTACAGCCCTACGACCCGCACTGGTTTATCCCCGATCCTCATGGTGCGTCCGAGAGGGTTGAGTCGGCCAAAGACGCGATCTCCGGCCTCTTGCTCGAGAACGACGACGGGTGAGCCCGCCCGCATTTCCCCAGGCGTGAATATCCGGCCGGCGAGGAGTTCTCCGCCGAGAATCTCCATGAAGCGGTCGTCGGCGCCGAGTACGGCCGTGAGCTGTGTTCGCACACCCTGGAACTCCAATCTTTCGAAAACCTGGGTCCAGATCGCGGAATAGTGGATTTGCGGCAGCCGGGCGATGGCTTCGCCTTCCTCCATGGTGAGAACGGGTCGGATTCGAACTTCACGGGGCAACGCGTCGGGGTTGAGCGGAGTTTGAGAGAAGAACCGCAGGATACGGAACGTAGTCGGCCCCACGATCTCCAGTGTAGTTACTATCTGCTGTCGGATGCCGTTGACGATCGATGCCATGGACATCACTGTGGCGACGCCTATGACAACACCCAGGATCGTCAGGACAGAACGGAGTTTGTGCACCCATATGGCGGATAACGCTATACCAGTGCCCTCGGATAGCTGGGCCAGTCTCACGATCTCATCACTCCTGACGCAGGGCTGCGATGGGATCCAGACGCGCGGCTCGAGTGGCCGGGTACACCCCGAATAGGAGCCCTACGCTCGCCCCGAGCACCAACGCCAGCCCGGTGGACCACAACGTGACCCTTGCCGGCAGCGGCGTGGCCACTGCGACCAGTTGGGCCAGAGTCCAGCCTAGCGCCACTCCCATCAGGCCGCCCAGCGTGGCAAGCACGGTAGCCTCTGCCAGGAACTGCTTGGCTATATCGCGTCGCCTGGCACCGAGAGACTTTCTGATTCCCACCTCGCGCGTACGTTCGTGCACGGACATCAACATGATATTCATTATCACGATGCCACCGACGATGATTCCTATGGCCACCACGGCTGGAACGACCGTGAACAAGACTTTGGTGAGGTTCTTCCAAAACGTGACCAAACCCTCTGCCGTGTCCACCGTGAAATCGTTGGGTTGATCGGGTCGCAGTCGGTGTGCGATCCGCATCGCCTCTTCGGCCCGAGCCATCCCATCTGCGACGAGATCCGCCCGCAGCATCTTTACGGAAATGACCGTAGTCAAGCGGCGTCCGTAGACACCTTCGAACACTCCGAGCGGCAGCATCGCGAAGCCGTCCCACGATTGTCCGAGGACCGTTCCCTTTTTGCCCACGACGCCCTTCACAGTCACTTGGAGGTGTCCCACACGCACTTTCTTGCCGACTGCTTGCTCGAGATTGTCGAACAATTTCGACGCTACATCGTACCCTAGTACCGTCACATAGCGTCGCTCGATGACATCTACATCGGTGAGCGGTTCACCTGCGACAATATCGTAATCCTGGACTTCCTGGAAGGGTGCCGTTACTCCGAATACGAGTGCATCGCCCACGGTTCGATTGCGCCACGTAACGTCCGCCAAAGGCGTCGGCCACCCGGATTGCATGGCGATTGCCGCGGCGCCCGGAATGGCGCGCTTGACGAACTCAGCGTCGTCGTGCGCGATCTTTGGTCGGCGTTGCAGGTCGCGCCAATCCGCATCGTCGATCAGGCCTATGGAAATGGGTGTGCGGCGTATTTGAAACGCGTTCTTGCCGACTATTGCGCCAGCGATGTTCTCCTTGACGTAGGCGTTCATGCCTTGGATGATCGCGACGACTGCCACGAGGAAAGCCACCGATACTATGATCCCCAGGAGTGTGAAAAACGATCGGAGCTTGTGACCCAGGACGGCCTGCAGTGCGAGTCTGATAGCTTCAGAGAAGGGCATTGTGGAAATCTAATGGAAATCTAAGGGCATCCGGACCGGGCAGGCAGCGTGAGGCATCCCGGATGCCCGAACTCACTATTCGTAGCGCAGTGCCTCGACGGGGTCCAGCCTCGCGGCACGGGCGGCTGGGTACAGTCCAAACAACACGCCGGTGAATATCGAAGCGCTGAGAGCGGCCACAATGGACCAGATGGGCACCTCCGCCGGTATGGGTGTGGTGCTCGAGACGATCACGCTCACCAGGCCGCCCAGGATCATCCCTACCGTACCACCGATGGCCGTGAGGGTCGCTGCCTCAACCAGAAACTGCCACAGGATCTCGCGGCGTTTTGCGCCCAGGGCCTTGCGGACGCCTATCTCGCGAGTGCGCTCCGTGACCGAGATCATCATGATCGCAACGACACCAACTCCGCCCACCATCAATCCCACGCTCGACAGCACTATCATGACGAGGAAGAACATGCCGGTGACCTGATTCCAGTTCTGCAGCGCCTTGTCTTGTGTGATGACCCCAAAGTTGTTCTCGTCGCGCGGACCCAGGCCTCTCATGGAGCGCATGGCGGCAGTAACCTCTTCCGTGGCGTCGGTGACCGCAATGCTGGCGCTAGGCGATACAAAGAACGTGAGGCCGCCACGCCACGATCGAATGTATTTTCGGAAGGCTCCTTGAGGCACGGTAACCTGGGGACGGTTCCCTTGGCCGAAGATATCCGGTGGGGGCTGGTGCACGCCGATCACTTTGAATGGGACGCCGGCTACTCTAATCCAGCGGCCGATCGGATCTCTGAGCCCAAAGAGTTCGTCGGCGGTCTTCTCATTGATAACTGCAACCCGCGAATTCGAGCGCGACTCGAGAGTAGTGTATGATCGTCCAGGGAATATGTCGCCTCCGGACACGACGGGCCATCCGGCGCTGAATCCCACTACGTCAACAGAGTTGAGTTTCTGACTCTCGAATTCCACTTCACGGTTGCTCTGCTCGTGTACCACCACCAACGCTACGCTGGGTAGCTGCTGCAAGCGCTCGGCCTCGGCGGTGGTGAGGGGGGGGGCATGCCAGCGGTCGTCGTCATCGAACGTGACCCCCGTTTGCGGGGACCGCTGCACGAAGAACGTACGGGGACCCAGTTGCTCGAAGATGTCCTCGACACCGCTGTTGATCCCTGAGATCATCGATCCGATGACCATCACCACCATGACACCGATGGCGATTCCCAGGATCGTGAGAGCGGCGCGGACCCTGTTGGACTTGAGGGAGGCGAGCGCTATTCCTACTCCTTCGAATAGTTGGGTCACGTTCTATTCCTGTCGCATGGCTTCGACCGGGTCGAGCTTCGCGGCACGGCCGGCCGGGTAAAGCCCGGCCGAGATGCCAACACCTGCACCGAGCAGAACCGCCACCCCAATCCACAGGGGAGCGACGCTGGCCGGAAGCGGGGTAGTGGCTTCCACGATCGCCGCCATCCCCAGACCGGCGCCGATTCCCAGCGCGGCCCCAACCGTAGAGAGTGCTGCCGATTCGACCAGGAACTGGCGCAGAATGTCACTACGCCGTGCCCCCAGAGCCTTCCGGATGCCAATCTCGCGGGTTCGCTCTGCAACCGACATGAGCATGATGTTCATGATTACAATGCCACCGACCACCAGTGAGATACTCACTAGTCCTGGGAAAACGGCCAACATAATGGTTTTGATCTTGCCCCAGAAGTCCAAGACTGCGGAGGCCGTTTCTACGGAAAAATTGTTCTCGTCTCTCGGTCTGAGACCACGTCGGCTCCGCATCACAGCCTCGACTTCTTCCATTGCCGTTTCCATCTCGACGTTGGACGCCGTCCTGACGATGAACTGATCGACGACATGTGGTCGCGCAACGAATCGTTTGACGGGAGATAACGCGGGGGCCACCGCGAACTCATCCAACGAGAACCCGAATATGTTGCCCTGGCTCTCCACTACTCCGATCACGCGGTATGGAAGGCCTTTGATCTTGATTTCGCGTCCCACCGGATCCGCGTCTTCGAACAGTCCTTTGGCCACTTTGCTGCCGAGTACTACGACAGGAATCCCCATCCGTGCTTCTTGGGCGCTGAACGGGCGGCCCAGCGCAATATTCCAGTTCTTGAGTTCGAAGTAGCCTTCCGTGGCGCCGATGATCCGCACGCGCGCCGATTTATCGGCATAAGAAACCTCCGCCGAACTCTGCGACTCCCACGCTGTCGTTGTCGGAACCGAGAGAGCGGCTTCTACGGCGCGGGCGTCATCGTACGTGATACGCGGCCGGCGTACCCACCTGCGCCAGGTATCTCGCGTTACGTTGCCCACCTGAAAGTCGGGGAAGCGACGCAGTTGAAACGTGTTCGCGCTCAAGAGATTGCCGGCCACCTGTTCGGTCATGTAAGTGTTCATGCCTTCGACGATCGTTACAACAGCGATCAAAAACGCCACGCCGATGAACACGCCCGTCACGGAAAAACCACTCTTTAGTTTCTGCGACCATATAACGCGCAGGGCGAGTCGGAAGGCTTCGCGCAGTGGCATGTGCTAGGCGGCTTCCTTTAGAGTGTCGCTGTGGATCAAGCCGTCGCGCAGGGTGATCACGCGGCGAGCGTGCTCTGCGATGTCCGGTTCATGCGTCACCGCAACGACGGTCTGCCCCTGGGAATGGAGCGCCGCAAACACGTCCATTATCTCTTCGCTCGTGGCTGAATCGAGGTTCCCCGTGGGCTCGTCCGCCAGCAGCATACTGGGGTTGTTGATGAGTGCTCGGGCGATGGCGACCCTCTGGCGCTGACCACCCGAGAGTTCGGTTGGCTTGTGATCCATTCGGTCACCGAGTCCCACTGTCCGGAGTGCCTCTGCGGCCCTCGCTCTCCGTTCAGTCGCCGGAACGCCGGAGTAGATGAGAGGTAACTCCACATTGTGGAGTGCGCTTGCGCGCGGTAACAGGTTGAAGGTCTGAAAAACGAACCCGATCTCCCGGTTGCGCACACGGGCGAGTGCATCGTCATCCATGTTCGAAACCTCGACGGAGTTCAGGCTGTAGCTGCCGGAGGTCGGAGTGTCGAGGCAGCCAATCAGATTCATTAGCGTGGATTTGCCTGACCCGGAGGGTCCCATTATGGCCACGTATTCGTTTCGCTGAATGTCGAGATCGATGCCGCGCAGAGCCAGGACGGTTTCCACTCCCATCCTGTACTCGCGCGTCAATCCCCGGACGTGAATCAACGCGTTCGGGTCCACTAGCTCTCCTTTTTCGAGTCAGAGCCCTTTGCAGGGCGCACCGCGGTGCTGTCCTTCATGTCGCGGATGGTTTGATACGGACCCGCCACAATGGTGTCTCCGACGGCAAGGCCCTCGAGCACTTCGAAGTACTCCTCACCGGCGATGCCGACACGAACAGGCCTGAACTGAGCAACCCCGCCTGATACGACAAAGACTCCCTCGGTCTCCTTGGCTCCACCCGTGGTGTCTCGAGGTGCGGCCTCGGTCGATATCGGGGTGTGGTCTCTGACGGTAAGGGCGATGATCGGAATACTGAGGGCGCTGTCACGCATGGCGGTCACGCTCTTGGCGGTTGCTGAGAGATCTGGCCTGATGCCGGGTGGCGGATTGTCGAGTGTGATCTCGACTTCGTAGTCCACCGCTTGGTCTCCAGTGCCGCCAGTGGGGGCCGAACGCACGGCGCTCTGGGCGATCTTGGTGACACGTCCGGAAAAAGTGGTGTCAGGATAGGCGTCAATTGTGATCTCGGTCGAGTCGTTCTCGGTGAGACGAACCACGTCCGTTTCGTCCACCCTAACGTTCACCTGGATAACGGACAGATCACTGACGGTCATGAGAAGCCCGGTTTCCCGGGAGAATGTACCGGGGACGGCAACTTCACCCTCCTCTACAGCCAAGCGCGTCACCTGTCCATCCATTGGCGATCGCAGAATGGTCTTGGCCAGTTGATCCTTGGCTTCCTGGAGCGATGCGCGCGCTTGCTCGACATTGTGTATCGCCGAGGTCGCCAGCGCGGCGGCCACGTCGTAGCTCTGTTGGGCTTGCTCCAATTGCTCGTCGGACACCAAGAGGGAGTCGGCTCGCTTGAGGGCCAGTGAGCGATCGAGCGTTCTCTTTGCCTGATCCCTGTTCACGCGAGCTTGTATCGCCGATGCTTCGGCCGACGCCATGCCAGCCTCGGCGCGCGACACGGCCGCCTCGTACTGCGATGGGTCGATCCGCACCAGGAGATCGTTCTTCTTGACCCAATCCCCCTCTTCAACCGTCAGCTCGATGATACGGCCCGTGATGTCGGAACTGACATCGACGGACTTCGTGGGTTTGATCTGCCCGCTCGCAGTGACGGTGGAGACGAGATTGCGCTTGCCCACCGGTTCGAGCCTGACCGAAACGCCACGATCTGACTTCGATGCAGCATTCAACCCGATCAGGGCCACGAGGGCTATTGTGCCGATCCCGCCAATGATGAGTTTCTTACGTCCGGACATATCGTTTCTCTATTCCCTAACGGAGTGGCCGACCGACCGCTGCTTCGAGGGTCGAAATGGCACGGTGATATCCATAAACAGCGTTGATGTAATCTCTTTCCGCCTGCTCAGCGGCCAACTGTGCATCCAATAGCTCGAAGAACGTGCCCGATCCAACACGATAACGCTCTCGAGCGAGTCTGAGTCCCTCGTCTGCGGCAATTCTGTTCTGTTCCTGGATCGCGATCGTCTCGTAGGCGGTCTGCAGTCCGTAGTAAGCTTGAGTAACGGCCGTTCTGACGTCCAACTCACGGGCCCGGACCGCCTCGCGGGCGTCCTCAGCCTGGGCCGCAGCCTGCGAGTTTCTGAGTGGCCTACTGAACTGCGTGAAGATCGGCAGTGAGATCGTAACACTCGCGTTGAAGGGCTGGGCAGTGAAGCCGAACGGGAAAACGTTGTTTTGGTCCCGAAGCCGAGCCCGCAACGCAGCCTCGTCGGTGGGAGTAAAGGAGAAACCCGAACAGTCGAGTGGCGCTACCGTCGGCGTAGCGAGCCCCGCAATGATGGCGTTCTGAAAGTTGCACTCGTCCAGCTGTTGCTGCGCGCTGTTCCTGGCGTTCATCACCCCGCCTTCTACCAGCGGAACGTCGTCGGTAAACTGCCTAGCGAACCCCGACCACCCGGCGTTCAAGCTCAACGACGGTAACCATTGCGCCTTGACGGCCCGCTCGTTGGCACTGGCGGCATCCTTCTGGGCCGTCAATTGCAACAGGTCGGGATTGTTGATATCGGCATCTGCCAGCAAGTCTTCGAGTTTCCATTCCGGGGCAACGATTGGGAAGCTGTCGGACAATGTGACGACGGACGGATCCGTGGGCGCTTGCACGCCCATCTGCTGGAATAGGCGCAGCTTCTCTACGATGACGCTCTGCTCTCCCTGGAGCAGCGTCACGCGCGACTGTCCGAGGCTGACCTCGGCCTGACGCACGTCCAGCATGGTGTTCTGACCCACCTCATAGCGCGACCTCGCGAGTCGCAAGAACTCCTCATTTCGCTCTACCTGCTTGCGGGACAGCTCTACTTGAGCCTCCGCCTCGAGCACCGTGAGATATTGTTGTCGTACGGAAGCTTCGAGATTTATCTCCGAGCTGGTAATTGCGGCCTCGGCGGCCTTGAGCTGAGCCTTCGCCAATCCCGGCCCCATGATCGTCTGGCCGTCGAGGTTCATACTCAAACCCAGCCGATAGGAAGACCCGATGGTGGCCGAAGGTTGCAGAAACGAGGTAGATCCAAAGAAGTTCTGGGTACCCGCCCCCGTGTAGCTTGCCGAGCTGCTGAGATCCACCCTGGGGATAAACGAGGCGTAGGCGTTGCGCACTCCCCATGCAGCTCCGGGTCGATCGTTTTCGACCTGTCGGTGCACCGGATTGTACCTGGTTGCCAGCTCTACGGCGTCACGCAAAGACAAGCTCTGAGGCACCGACGGGAGCGAACGGTTCTGGGCGACGAGTGCGACGGGGGCACTCAGTGCCACCGCAAGCAGCCCGATGAGCGGAGTTCGTTTCATAACGTGACCTTCTGAAATGTAGTTGTATTCGTGACCATCGACTCTACGGGGGCCTCTCGGCGAAGGTTTCAACCCGTGACGTCTCCGGCGATGTATACTAGAACGATTCGCGACAGGTTCCAAGGCGTTGAGAGCGCACGGCGGTACAAATCTATGCGGTCCTAGCGGCGGACGAGGTTCACTCTGAGGGCTGTTAGATTCGTTGCGGGAGCCTCCAGCTTGATGAGTCGTCCTCGCTCATCGAACCAGAGATGTCTGGTTTCTCCGCTGCTCTCCAAGGTGAAGTGGGTGAGGACCCACCCGCGGCGTTCGACCATGGTTCGGTCGCGACCGGCGTTCGACAACCTCGCGGCAATCCGTTCTGACGTGCGCGGACGGAAAAATGTGACCAGACCTTCCTCCAGGCCCGGCGGAATCAAATAGCCGGAAATCACAAGGTCGTCCAAAACTATGATCCGGCCCGCTGCGGGATATTGTCGGGCAGACTCGCCCTCTGGAGTGACCGTGCGAACGGTGATGCGCCTGGGTCCGAATACCACAAGCACGCTCGGGTTGCGCCCGCTGTTCAGATCTATCCGTGCGGCAGACGGTTGCGAATCGGGTCCTGCCTCGAGCGCCGCGACCGCGACGGGGGTAGGGGAATCTGGTGGGTAGAACGAGGCCGCCGCAATCGTGTAGCCTTGGCCCGATCCAGTGCGACCCTTCGTGACCACGAATTCCTCGCGCCCCACCACGTCGGCGCCACGGTAGATGAGAAACTGTCCCCTGTCGAGGATGCGCCCTTGCGCCGAGAGGGAGGAGGCCGTAGTACACAGACCCGCAGCCAAGGAAATGGTTACCAACAGCGATCGTTCACGCATCTGTGGGGCCGATCCGGTGCTGTAGGATGGCTAGCCGACCTCCTCTCGGCGGAATAACCTCCGGGCGATCCGCTCGTATATAACATGGTAAAGTTGCTCGCCCTTCTCAATCGTTGCCCGGGTTGGGTGGCCGAGAGAACCTGGGCTGTCGGGCGGCATTGCCCCCGGGGATCCTCTGTGGTAGCGCCGAATATAGCGTCGTAATGGCACGTAATCCCGGGCCCTACCCAGTTCGACCAGGGTGGCGTCCACATACAGCAGGAGCGAGGTGTCGAGTTCACCCCCGTGGATGGGAATATCGGAGTCACCGTCAGAGCCGATGTGGGGTACTGCAAATATGTCTACGGTACTGATAGTCGCATGCCGGGAGCTGAGTGTGCTCAAGGCTTCCTGGTGGGGATCCTGACCGTGCGCTGTAAGGATGATGAATTGCTCAATCCCTCCAGCCTCCCACGATGCCACGAGATCGTTTAGCAGGCGGTGCAGGGTCTTGCGACTCAACGAGGCAGTGCCGGGGTATCGCGACTTCATTGCGGCATTGACGCCATATTCTATTGTAGGTGCTCGGAGAATCTGGAACTCCGTTGACAGGTCGTCGGCAAGCCGCTCTACGATGATGGTATCGCAGCCCAGCGGCAGGTGCGGTCCGTGTTGCTCCGTGGTGCCCACAGGAATAATGAGTTGCGCCCTTTTCTGCAGGATCTGACCGACTTCGTCGGAGGTTAAGTATTTGATATACAGAGGTTTACCTTGAACTGGAGTAGGGTTGCTCATTGGGAGGCCGCCGGCCTCCTGGTGTTGGCCGCTCTCGGGTTTTGGGTGGCGGTACCGTCGCTGGTGTCGGCGTCGGTCGCCGGGGTGCTTGGTTTGATCTCCATTGCGTTGGCGCTCTGGCCCAGACGCCTCGGGCCGATTCTGGCGTCACTCGCGACCCTGGGCGGGGCCATAGTGGCCTTCCAAACATCCTCGCAGGTCCGCAGGATCGAATCGGACTGGCCGGGGGTGCACGAGGACCTGATCGAGTCAGCCAGCCAGAGTCTGGAAGCCACGCTCTCCTCCGCTGTTGAATTTGCCCGCTCTCTGGCCGACTCGGCCGCCAGTGTGGGCGCCGGTTCTGGCGTCTCCGACCGGGAGAGTGCTTTTCGCCGCCTCGAGGGGGCGCTCGCCACGGATGGGCCTGAAGGCGGCGTAGTGGCCCTCGACGGAGACGGGCAACCGTGGGCGTGGGCCGGTCGTCACCGGCTGGTGCCGGAATTGGGCTCGGCCAACCTGTCGGCGCGCATTACCCAATTCTACGTGATACTGGAGGCGCGGCGCCAGCGGGGAAGCACCACGGGTGTGGGGCAGGTTGTGTTGGCGGCCGACAGCGCCGTGCCAGACCGGCGACAAACACTGGCCGAACGCTTCGCCGCCAGGACGGGGGTTGGTCTGGCGTTCTATGCGCCGCGAACGGCGCCGACATCCGACGATGTGTTCGATTACGTGGATAATGGCGTTGTGACTTCGGACACCCTGTTCAGCGTACAGACGGTGCCTCCGTCTCAGGGGTCGTTCAAACTTCAGGTCGAGAAGTCAGGTGGGCGTACCGTGGCTCTCCTAATCCTGCTCGGCTTGGTACTGCTGCTCGCGGTTGCCGGGGGGACGTGTCGTTGGCTGGGGGTGATCGGTGGCGCGTCGTTCTTCGTCCTCACCCCCGCAGGTCCCCTGCTCAATCTGGGCGAACTGTTTTCGGCCGCACCTTTCTTTCTTCCGACGTTGGGTCCAGTGTCCGGCTCCGCCGGAAGTCTGCTCATCTCGGCGGCTCTCGGGGTGATAGTGTTGGTGCCAATGCTCCGTCGTCGTATGCGCAGTCGCTGGATAGCGGGCACCTTGGCAACCCTGTGTGTGGTGGTAGCCCCATTCGTGATGAAGGAGTTGGCGGAGGGGATCACGCCTCCCGCGACCGGAGTGGGAGTGGGTCTCTGGTTGGGATGGGAGGGGGCCCTTACGGTAACCAGCGCCGTCTTGCTGCTTGTCGCGGGCCAGTTCGCGCGTAGCGTCAGGAGCTCTCCGGCTCCCAGGTGGACAGCCGGCGTCGCGTGGTGTTGGGCGGTGGTGGCCGGAGTCTTGGGTCTGTTTATCTGGGATCCCGTGCATGGATGGCCCGATTGGTATCCCTTCTTGTGGTGGCCGGGCGTCGCTCTGGCGGTTTTGCCCGGACCCACATTGCGTACTGTCACCTCGGTGGCGGTGGTCGCCGGTACTGCTGCTGCGCTGCTGACGTGGAGCGCGGCGATCGACGGGCGGCTGATTCTTGCGGAGCGGGATGCCAGACGAGTGAGCGAAGGCGATCCGATGCCGATGGGCATGTTGCACAGGTTCTCCGGCACTCTACTGTCGGGACCGGTCCCGCGTACCGCCGCGTCACTCTATGCGGCGTGGAGGCGGTCGCCACTCAGTGCGGATGGATACCCGGTAGTGCTGGCCACGTGGTCTCCGGAGGGTCGTGAAGTGGCACATCTCGACCTGGCGGAGATTGATCTCCGACCCGGCCTCTTGCAGGCACTGGCGGCAACGGCGCGCGATAGTATGGTGACTCTGATCGAGACGGTGGTGCAGCCGCCGGGTGTCCATTATGTCGCTTGGGTGCCTTTCCCCGATGGCTCGGTGGTGTCGGTGGGCGTAGGCCCGCGTTCACTTCTAATCCCCCCCGTTCGAGTAGCAAGGTTTCTCCGGGGTGAGCGCAGTCTCGGCGCACCGTATCGCATGTTCCTGGGAGAGCCGGTGGGCGGTGAGGTGTCCGGCGAGGACCGGGTCGTTTGGGAGCGTGACGGGTGGATGATTCACGGTGGACGTACGCTGACTCCTCCGGAGGGGACCCGGTATCATCTCCAGGTACAGGTACCTATCGGCGGCATTGGACGCCACCTGGTGCGTGGGTCCCTGGTCCTGCTTCTGAACGTGGGACTGATAGGTTTGCTGTGGCTGACCGGTGAAGGACTGAGCGGGAGTTGGAGGGTCCCGGGAGGGATCGAAGAACTGACCCGATTCCAGTCCTACCGCACTCGGCTTACCATTGTGCTGGCCGGCTTCTTCGTGCTACCGACGCTTGGTTTCGCCGCCTGGGACGTAGCCCGCCTGCGCATCGACGCGACCCAAAGGCGGGATCTGTTGATCCAGCAAACCTTGAGCGACGCGGTTGGCTCGGCGCGCCAACTGGACGCTCTGACGGATCCCATGGAGCAGCGTGACCAGTTAAACGATCTCTCGAGAGATCTGGGGGCAGATCTCGCTTGGTATCAGGACGGCAAGTTGATGCAGACGAGTCCGGGAGTGCTGGCGGAGCTGGGCTTGTTCGATCGCTACATGCAGCCCAGCGTCTATCTGCGGCTGTTTGGAACGGACGCATTGGAGGTAACTGCGAGCAGTGAGGTCGGAGGCCAGGCGACGCGGGTGGGATATCGCAATGTCGGTGGGCTCGGATCGTCCAACTCTGTGTTGGCGGCCCCTCGACTCGTCGATGTCCAGAGTATACTCGAGGAGGAGGAGGATCTACTCCTGGGACTGGTGCTGGCGACACTCCTGGGACTAACCGCCGCCGCTTGGTTAGCGGCGCTGGCGGCCAGATCTCTGGCCAAGCCCGTCCGATCCCTTAGAGGGGCCGCGCTGGCAATAGGGCGGGGTGATCCGATTCCGCCATTCGAGCCCGGCGTACCTACCGAATTCGTGTCCGTGGTGGACGCGTTCGTTCGGATGGCGCAGGATGTGGAGTCCAGTCAGTTGGCGCTGGAGACGTCACGGCGTAGAACCGCTGCCGTCTTGCGTAACGTGGCCACGGGAGTCGTTGCCCTCGACCGGGACATGGATGTGACGATTGCGAACCGCCGTGCCGAGACGCTTCTCGGTGTACCGCTGCCGGCGGGCACCAAGGTCGACTCAGCAGGTGGTCCGGAGTGGGATCCGGTGTGGCAGTGGGTCAAGGAGTTCCTGGAGCAGGGCGGCGAGTCGGACAGTCGAGAGTTCACGGTCGGTGAGATGCAGGTTAGAGCGCAAGCGGCGAACATCTATGACACGCCTGGTGGATGTGTAGTAGCTCTCGATGACACGACCGAGCTAACCCGTGCGGTACGGGTGATCGCGTGGGGCCAACTCGCACGCCAGATAGCACATGAGATCAAGAACCCACTGACACCCATTCGCCTGGGTATCCAGCACCTCCAGCGGGCATATCGCAATCCGAGGGTCGATTTCGATGACACGCTGAACCGTACCTCCCGACAGATACTGGCGGAGATCGAGCGCCTCGACGCGATCGCCCGGGCGTTTTCCCGATTTGGGGCGCCCCCCGCCGAGGCATCGCCATTGGAGCCGGCCGATCTCGTGGTGATCGCCCGCGATACGGCAGAGCTGTACAGTCTGGCCGATGGTACGTCGGTCCGTGTCGTAGCGGATGGTGAGGTGATTGCGCCGGTTCGGAAGGACGACGTCAAGGAGGTATTGGTAAACCTGGTAGAGAACGCGAGAGATGCAGAAGCCAGCTGGGTAGAGATCTCGGTTGCGAATTGCGAGAACGGAGCCGTTGCTTTGACAGTAAGGGACAACGGGCACGGCATTGGACCCTCAGATCAGCCACGGGTATTCGAGCCACAGTTCTCGACCACGACGAGTGGCACCGGTCTGGGCCTCGCGATCTGCAAGCGCCTCGTGGAATCCTGGGGAGGAACAATCGGCGTTGAGAGTGAGGAAGGTAAGGGCACGGTCGTGCGGATCGTGCTCCAGAATGGCGCTGATACGAGCTAGCTCTCTTTGAGACAATCGGGAGGTCTGGGGTACCTGCTGCCGGTTGTCCAGATCAGGATTACGCCGGAGTAGGTGGGACTGTTGATGCTCTTGCGAAACTCCTGTATCGCCGCAGACCCCCGCCGAACCTCTACGCACTCCACGTCACGAGTATCGATGTTGAATGTGAGAGGTGGAGTTATCACGGTTCCGTCGACCACGTACAGGACGCCCTTGGCGTTACCACGAACCACCAGCCTGGTCTCGTCGTGGCGACCGGTGGTTTTTATGCTGGCCACGGTGCCCTGTAGAGCGTTCAGTATATTGCCGCGCTTTGCGAGGTCCCTCGATGTTAGCACCATTGCGCCCGGGAAGGCCGGGCGGGTTCTCGGACGCTCCCCGGTAATCTCGACCGCACTGACATTATATGCCAGGGGAGCGAGCCTAAAGCTGACGTCGACCGTCGAGTTAGGGAGAACCGTATAGTAGTCCGAAGTGATCGGCACGAATCCCACGAGAATGGCTTTGACCTTGACGAGCCCGGGCGATACGCCGTCGATCACGTATTTGCCCTCGGCATCGGTCTGTACCGTAAGCGTCGAGCGCAGTACGGCGACGGTGACATCCGGGATGGGAGCGCCGGTGATGGCATCGGTGATCGTGCCCGCAATGGTTCCGGCACTTTGGGCGTGCAGTTCCCAGCCGCTCAGAACCACAGACGCGAATACCAGACACGTCGTGAGGCTAAATCTACGAAGTATCATATTGCCTCTATGGTTCAGAACTCTCTCCCTTATATCGAATATACAGGTGGTCCCGGCGAGAGCAACCGAACCCCCACTGGATCATGTAACCCGGGACGTGCCGACTGGTTCCGGGGCCCCCTGGTGGCTTCAGCTTTAGGACCCGCCGGCGGCATATTTGCGTTACATTTATAAGCTACGCGTGGCCTTTTTCTTGGAGACACCGATGCTCATCAAGCGTCCGCACGACATCAAAGCCTCGGAGATCACCGACGAGAGGCTATTCTGGAACCGACGGCAGTTCGTTGGCGCCGCCGCGGGCGCGGCGGCCGCGTCGATCCTGCCATGGCCGGCGGGGACCGGCAGGGTCGATGGCGACAAGCTGACCCCGTATGATGCAGTGACCAGCTACAACAATTTCTACGAGTTTGGGACTCGGAAAGAAGATCCAGCTAGGAACGCGCACACGTTACGCACACGTCCGTGGAGCGTTGTCGTGGAGGGAGAGGTTCACAGGCCCAAGGTCTTCGACATCGAAGATTTGCTGAGGCGCTTTCCCGCCGAGGAGCGGATCTACCGCTTGCGGTGCGTCGAGGCGTGGTCAATGGTCATTCCGTGGATGGGCTTTCCGCTTGCTGAACTCTTGAAGTCCGTGGAGCCGACATCGAACGCTAAGTACGTGGCGTTCACCACACTCTACGATCCCAAACAGATGCCCGGTCAGCGGCGGAATATTCTGGATTGGCCCTACGTAGAGGGACTCCGCCTCGATGAGGCTATGCACCCGCTTACTCTTCTTGCCACGGGTCTTTACGGGAAGGAATTGCTCAATCAGAGCGGTGCACCCATCAGGTTGGTGGTGCCGTGGAAGTATGGATTCAAGAGCATCAAGTCGATAGTCAAGATTCGTTTAGTACGAGACCAACCTCCTACGGCGTGGAACCTGGCGGCTCCACACGAGTACGGTTTTTACGCCAACGTCAATCCGAAAGTGGACCACCCGAGGTGGAGTCAGAAGCGGGAGCGCAGGATCGGGAAGCTGATCAAGCAGCCGACCCTCATGTACAACGGGTATGGTGACCAGGTGGCGGATCTCTATCAGGGGATGGATCTCCAGAAGTACTACTAGGGCGGTGTTGATCGGGCGGAAATGGGTTAACGGGGTTCTCAAGCCCGCCGTCTTTTTGGCGTCCATGGCGCCGGCAGCATTGCTCGTCTGGGACACTATCGCCGGCAATCTGAGTGCCAATCCCATAGAGGACGTCACACACAGAACCGGCCGATGGGGGCTTACGTTTCTGCTGATCACGCTGGCGGTAACGCCCCTCCGCCGGTTGACCCGGCTCTCCCAGCTAGGACTGCTGCGTCGAATGCTGGGCCTGTTCGCATTCTTCTATCTTTCGCTCCACTTCGCCATCTATTTCGGTCTGGATCAGTTCTTTTCCCTAGAGGACATCGTTGAAGATGTGGCAAAGCGGCCGTACATTACCGTTGGTTTTTCCAGCTTCCTTCTCCTGTTGCCCCTTGCGCTCACGTCCACCAAGAAGATGATCAAACGGCTGGGCGGCAAGCGGTGGACACGGCTGCACCGGCTCGTTTACGTGGCAGCGGCGGGTGGCGTGTTACACTTTCTTTGGCAAGTGAAGGCCGACACGCGCGATCCAGTGATCTACGGTGTGGTCCTTGTTGTACTGCTTGCGCTGAGGCTCTGGGGTGGGAAGGGGCGGGGTCGGAATAGGCATGCTCCGACGGAGGAGATTGGACTTTCAGGAGGCGACAAGGTAGACGTTCGGGAACTATCTATATGACACGGGAGTCGTCATGAGCTTTGAAAGATCTGCACGCCGTTGTTTGGGTGCGCTGTTGATGGTGTCCGCCTGCCCGGTTGTGGTGCTGGGTCAGTCGTTGCCGGTACGCGGTTTCACGACAGATTCGCGCGCGAAAGAATCGCAACTGGAGCAACTACTGAGAGCGACGCCCGATTCGGCGCTATTGCGCGAATACATGCTGTTCATGAGCGAGGAGCCCCATCACGCCGGGTCCGCCAGATCCAAGGCTGTGGCAGAGTATGCGCTCGAGAAGTTCAAATCCTGGGGTCTCGACGCACACATCGAGGAATATGAAGCACTCCTGCCGACGCCGGTGGAGAGGCAGGTGGAATTGCTGGGTCCGACCAAATATGTGGCGAAGCTACAGGAGCCGCAGATACCTGAAGACAAGGACTCCGGCGATCTCGACCAGCTGCCCACCTACAACGCTTATGCGGCCGATGGTGACGTCACCGGTGAACTCGTGTTCGTCAACTACGGCATACCCAGTGATTACGATAAGCTTGCGGCGATGGGCGTGGATGTAACAGGGAAGATCGTCATCGCGAAATACGGCCGCAGTTGGCGCGGCATAAAGCCCAAGGTTGCCGCAGAACACGGTGCGATTGCATGCATCCTCTACTCCGACCCGGAGGACGACGGGTATTACGTCGACGATGTGTACCCGGCCGGTCCGATGCGACCGGAAATGGGTGTGCAGCGCGGCAGCGTCATGGACATGCCGACCTATCCCGGCGACCCGCTCACGCCGGGCTGGGGATCGAAGCACGGCGGACGCAAGCTCGACCGCCAGGATGCCAAGACCCTGATGAGCATCCCGGTGCTGCCGATTTCGTATGGTGATGCGCTGCCGTTACTCGAGGCACTGGGCGGCAAAGTTGCGCCCAATGACGACTGGAAAGGGGCACTGCCGATCACCTATCACGTAGGACCGGGACCGGCAAGAGTGAGAGTCAGACTCAGTTTTGATTGGAAGTTGGGACCGCTGTACGACGTCATTGTGCGCATCAAGGGTTCGACGTATCCGGATCAGTGGGTCATCCACGGGAATCACCACGACGCATGGGTCAATGGCGCCCAGGACCCCATATCCGGCGCGGTCACGCTGATGGAATCAGCTCGCTCCTTCGCCAAGCTTCTGAAGACGGGATGGCGACCGCAGCGCACCATAATACTGGCGCTGTGGGATGGTGAGGAGTGGGGACTTCTTGGATCTACAGAATGGGCCGAGGACCATGCGGCCGAACTCGAGCAGAAGGCCGTGATGTACTTCAACTCCGATACTTATTCTCGAGGCTGGCTTGGCGCTTCGGGATCCCACACGTTGGAGACTTTTATCAGGCAAGTTGCGCGAGATACGAAGGACCCGAAATCGGGTAAGAACGCCATCGCCGCTTTGGTTGACCGCGATCTCGAGCGCGCGCAAACAGCGGAAGATTCAACCAAGGCGAAGACCCGAGAGTTTAGGCTGGGTGCGCTCGGGTCCGGATCCGATTACACGGTATTTATCGATCACCTTGCCATAGCTTCGATCAATCTGTCGCACGGGGGAGGGCAACGAGCGGGAATATATCATTCGATCTACGACAGCTATGATTTCTATACCAGGTTCTTGGATCCAGGCTTCGTGTACGGACAAACACAGGCGGGTACCATTGCCGTCGCCACGCTGCGGATGGCCGATGCCACAGTGCTGCCGTTCTCTTTTTCGGATGCGGCCGCCACCTACGGCCGGTACGTGGAAGAACTCGAGAAACTCGCCAAGGACGAGATCACCGATGGGGCGCTCGATCTTTCCGCCGTGGAGCAGGCGGTGGGTGAGCTGGCGGAAGCCGGAGCTGCCTTCGACTCTGCTATGGCGCGAGTCTTGGCCCTTGACGCCAAGTCGCTGCGCCGCAAGCGCAAGGCACTCGGGGAGATCAATCGGGAGATCTATTTGTCGGAACGTGATCTTGCCACTCCAAGTGGGCTGCCTCGACGGGAATGGTTTCAACACATCATATACGCCCCGGGGTTCTATACGGGATACGGGGTGAAAACAATGCCGGGAATCCGTGAGGCCGTGGAACAAAAGAATTTGCCGGAGGCCACGGCGCAGACCGCTGTCGTAGCGGATGCAATCATGCGCATGGTGCATCGGGCACGAGACGTAGCAAGCCGCTTGAATGAGATAAGCGGTCGATGATGTCCTTTTCTCACAAACGTGGACGCGCTATGGCAGGTAATCGCAGGTTTGCAACTTCACTGGGGGCCTATCTGGCGACAGCCCTGTTCGTAACATCCTGTGCGGGTGATAACGGTCCGCCTCGAAGTGCTCTGGACGCAATAACGACGGGCGATCTGGCCGCCGCCATCGAGACACTGGCGTCGGATGAGTTTGAGGGGAGAGGGCCCTCATCGCCCGGCGAGGATACCACGATCGCGTACATATCCGCGCAGTTCGAGCAGCTGGGACTCGAGCCGGGCAACGAGGGAAATTTCATGCAAGAGGTCCCACTGGTGTCGATAACGGCGGACTCCAGCAGCAAGCTCGTCGTGCGAGGCGGGAATGGCACTCAGAGGCTCGCCTATCGCCAAGACTACATGGCGTGGACCAAACGAGTCGTCCCCCTGGCACAGATCAGGAACTCCGAGATGGTTTTTGTGGGCTACGGCGTAGTGGCACCGGAGTACCACTGGAACGACTACGAGGATATCGATGTCAGGGGAAAAACGGTCGTGATCTTGGTTAACGATCCAGGTTTTGCCACCCAGGACACAGCGCTGTTCAATGGCAACGCCATGACCTACTACGGCCGTTGGACCTACAAATACGAGGAGGCAGCTCGTCGGGGGGCGGCGGCGGCACTCATAGTCCACGAAACGGAGCCCGCGGCGTATCCCTGGGAGGTAGTCGCGGGTAGTTGGTCCGGTCCGCAGTTCGGGCTGGTGTCTGACGACAACAACATGTCCCGAGTTGCGATCGAGGGGTGGATCACGTTGGCGAGTGCGCGCAACATCTTTGCGGCGGCGAGTCTCAGCTATGATTCGTTGAAGAGTCTAGCCGTAGATAGAAGTTTCAAGGCCGTCCCAATGGGTCTCAATGCTTCCGTGACGTTGAACAACCGTGTCGAACGTTCTGTTTCTCACAACGTGCTGGGAGTATTGCAGGGGACGGATAGGGCTGATGAGTTTGTCGTCTATATGGCTCACTGGGATCACTTCGGTCGCGACCCCAACTTGAGCGGCGATCAGATCTACAATGGCGCCGAGGACAATGCGACCGGCACTGCGGGGCTGTTACAAATCGCCAAGGCGTTTGCGTCGCTGGAGCCACGGCCGTCACGGTCCGTCCTGTTTCTCGCGGTTACGGCCGAGGAGCAGGGACTGTTGGGGTCGGAGTACTATGCGTCCCACCCGGTCTACCCACCTAAAAAGACAGTGGCGGCCATCAACATGGACGTGCTCAACGTTCTGGGCCCCATGCGTGACATCAGCGTGATTGGCTACGGCAATTCAGAACTCGACAATTACCTGGCGGACGCCGCGAGGGTTCAGAATCGTGTAATCCGTCCGGACCCCAATCCGGAGAAGGGGTCTTACTATCGGTCGGATCACTTCAACTTCGCGAAGGTGGGGATTCCCGCCCTGTATGCAGATGCCGGGGTGGACAACATCGAGCACGGGGAAGAGTGGACTCACAAGCAATTGGACGACTATACGGCTAACCGCTATCACAAACCAACTGACGAGTTCAACCCCGACTGGGATTTGTCAGGCGCGGTGCAGGATCTGCGTCTGTTGTTTCGAGTGGGCTATCGGCTCGCCAACGAATCTACGTTTCCCAATTGGCGCGAGGGTACGGAATTCCGGGCGAAGCGGGATGCCATGATGGGTGGATCCCACTAGCGGGCCGCCGCCGTCACTGTGGCGAGGCTAGCTTCCTGCGGCAGGACTTCGCCGACGACAGCAGCCACAGGTGCTCCTTGACACTTGAGTTCTGCCACCAGCGCGTCCACGCGAGACGGTTCCACCGCGATCAGCAATCCGCCCGACGTTTGTGCGTCGGCCAGCAGGATCCTGTGGAAGTCGCTGACCGAGTTCTCCCACGCCGTGAACCGATCGATCGCCGTGAGATTCCGCCGGGTACCACCGGGCACCACGTTCTGCTCGATCAACGGTGCCACTGCATCGTAAACCGGTAGGCTGCCGGCAAAAATCTTGGCGCTTCGTCCGCTCGCCTCGAGCATGTTGCTCAGGTGACCCAGGAAGCCGAATCCGGTTACATCGGTTGCGGCATGTATCGAGCCACCCAGGGTCCGCATGGCTCGTGCGCCCGGTGCGTTCAGGGCAGCCATGACTCGAACCGCTTCCCGCATGTCGTCTTCGGTGATCGCATCCTGCTTGAGGCCGGTTGCCAGAATCCCCGTCCCTAACGGTTTCGTCAGAACGAGCAGATCGCCGGGTTGAGCCGCGGCGTTGCTTACGATCTCCGACGGATGGGCCTCTCCCACCGTTACCATGCCGAACTTGGGTTCCTTGTCGTCGATCGAGTGTCCGCCCAGGACGAGAGCGCCTGCTTCCTTGGCGACTTCGCCTCCGCCCCTCACTGTTTCTCCCAGTAGCTCCAGCATTTCGGGCTCGCGCGGCCAGGCTACCAGGTTGAGTGCCAGCAGCGGCGTGGCACCCATCGCAAATAGGTCGCTGAAGGCGTTGGCGGCGGCGATCCTGCCGAAGTCGTAAGGATCGTCCACAATGGGCGCAAAGAAGTCCACCGTGGCCACCAATGCGCGATCTTCAGCCAGCTGGAATACCGCCGCGTCATCGCGCGTAGCCGCGTCTATCAGGACTCGTGGATCGTCAACCGCCGGTACGTGGCGCAGAACCTGCGCCAGCTCATCAGCACTGAGCTTGCAAGCTCACCCTGCGCCGTGGGACAACGAGGTTAGCCGGATGCGACGCTTCTGATCCATTGGTGAATCGGGCATTGACTTCTCCCATTCCGTCAGGTGTTTGGTGAAGAAGAATAACCTTGGGGAGTGCAGA
>JBHHZE010000022.1:0-50479 GCA_046757925.1 Gemmatimonadales bacterium | reverse complement strand
CAGAGCACCGGTCTCCAAAACCGGGGGTTGCAGGTTCGAGTCCTGCCGGGCCTGTACGACAAATGGCCGCGCCATAAGCGACACTTACCGCATCCAGGCGGATGCGTGCCAAGTTGTGCGTGTGGACTCCTCAATCTATGTGACCTCCACAATTCTGCTGGTCCCGGCGCGTGATAGTGTAGCGTTTTCACTACGAGCAGGAATACTCTCCGCCATGAGGACCGGGATCGTACGTTTTGTGACTGACGGCCCATACGACGGTCGCCAAATGCCGAGCGATACGGCGCACGCGACACTCGGCTTCAGCGGAGAGGGCCCCGCGGATGCTGACTCGGTCCTTGTAGTGGTGATGGCGATACCGCCGAAGACTCCGTCACTCCACCCGCGAAGCGCGCCCCACTCCCCCTCAAAAGTGCGCGTCGGCGGTTTTTAGTGCATATTACGATCAAGATTCGAGTGAGGTAAGCGGCTAAGGAAAAGAAGCGCAACTGATTGCGGCGCTGGGGTCGTAGCCGAACGCGTCGACCAGGACAGTTACGCAGGAAGACCCGATTGGATTGGCCGGGGGGCTGAATCTCTATGGGTTTGCGGGCGGTGATCCGGTTAATTTCTCAGGTCCGTTTGGGTTGTGTCCACCGGAGGACACGAATACAGCAGATTGTGCGAGCGACAGCGTGGGCAATGCTTGGCGGGCGCTTGACCAGGCGGGTAAGACTGGTAAGTCTCTGATCGCGAACGTAGTATCGGGCGGATTCACCGTAAACCAGCGCCCGTTCGTGTCAGGCGACTCGTGCGGTACTCACTCGTGTTTGGAGGGCAAAACCATCACCCTCTATGAGGCGGTACCGGCGGGTGGACTTGCAGCTGCTATCGGTCATGAGTACGAGCATTCTACGCAGAAAGTGGCCACTACTGAACAAGGGGCCGGCCTAAACCGGATCCGGGCCCAGCTCGCCGATCTTAAGATGCCCGGTGCGCTGGAGGGTTTGGACGAGGTCCTCACCGGAGTTGATGGCGGAGGGGTCACGGTCTCAGAGGCTATCGAGCAACTCCTCGGTGCCCAGATCACGCTACGCAACAACCGAAGGAGAACGTCATCTTCCTCGGCCCTCCCGACGTCGGCAAAACACATCTGGCGATCAGCCTCGCCATCGCTGCAGCCCAGAGCGGCCGCAGAGTCTACTACGGCGCCCTGGCCGACCTCATCACCTCGCTGGAAGAAGCCAAGGCCGCGGGTCGGCTGGGACACCGTCTCAAGATCCTGACGCACCCCTCGCACCTGGCATGTGGATCTCCTCCGAGTCATTGGCGTGAATCGGTCGTGTCTCTTGCTCGGCCCCGTCATGTCGCCGTCCGACTGCTCCAGGACGATTGCACTGTCAGGTCAGGCCAGAAGCATCTGTGAAGGCTGCGCGAATCTGGATGGCAGGCGTCAAGTAAGTGTCAAGGGAACTAACCATAGGCAATTAGGTAGATTTGTTTTGACCCAGGTGGCACGTTATACCTGGCAGGTAGATGGATGCAGATGCCGTAGCCGCACGGCATTTAGCGCGTGGTATTCCAGCGGGCTACGTTAGGGTATGGGCATTTTGTCGGAGTCCCGTCGAACGATGAGAGCCTGGAAGGGTGGTCTGCAGTTGGCCGTCCTGGCACAGCTATGCACCACCGCGATGTGGGCCCAGACGGTCAAGGGCACCCTAATCCATCGAAGTACGGGTGCTCCGGTGGCAGGTGCTTACGTCGTGCTTCTGGATCGTGACTCCGTGGAGGTCACCCGGGCACTTACCAACCCGCTTGGCATGTTCACGATCAACGCTCCCCGAGGTGGCTCCTATCGACTGCGTACCGAGAGGATCGGCTACCGGAGTGTTGTATCCTCGGTCTTCACGCTCGACCAAGGACAGATCCTCGAGCGGCAATTCAGAGTGGAGCCGGTCCTGGTGCGTCTTGCCACCGCCACTATCGAAGGTGATGCCCTCCAGTGTCGGGTGATTGGAGAGCAGGCTCTCCAGGTGCTGGATGTCTGGGAGGAGGCACGCAAAGCTCTGATGGCGGTGGCATGGGTGGACATGCAGGAGCATCTGGTGCACGAGCTGGAACGCTTCAAGCGGTGGTACAGTCCCACGTTCCGGCTGCTGCACGAGGAGCGAACCCCGTTCAAAGGGCGTCACGTCATGCCTTTCCGCAGCAGATCGGTAGAAGAACTGGAACGCAGGGGGTATGTGACGATCGAGGATGACAGCGTGGTCTACGAGGCCCCGGACGCGGAAGTCTTTTTCTCCGATCCTTTCCTCCGGAATCACTGCTTCCAACTCGATCAGAAGCGACAGAGTGGCAAACGTCTCGTGGGCCTCAGGTTCGCCCCGTTGGGAGGCAGTGCTAGGCCGGACGTGAAGGGAGTCTTCTGGCTCAACAGCGCGACCGATGCGCTGGAACGACTGGAGCTGTCGTACGTCAATGTGGGGGTGTGGCAGCGTGAACGAGGTGCTGCCGGAGAATTGCAGTTCGAGCAGCTACCGGACGGTCGTTGGATTGTAAGTCGCTGGTGGATCCGCATGCCCATGGTGGCCAAGGTCGAGTCATTGAAGGGGCCGGTGTGGGACCTAAAGGAAGCCATCGTGGGAATACAGGAGGACGGTGGTGAGGTGCTCAGGGTGTACGCGGCGGACGGGAGGACCGTATACGCGCGAGGACGAGCCACTGTCGAAGGCTCGGTCTTCGACAGCACCACTAACAAAGCGCTGGCCGGTGCCTTTGTCCGCCTCGAAGGCACCGAGCGGGTCACAATCACCGAAGCCGACGGTAGCTTTTGGCTGACTGATCTGCCGGAAGGGGACTATACGGTGACTTTTTCCCACCCCCGTACGGCGCTTCTCGGGTTGGCGGATGAGGAGGACGTTGCGCTCGAGCCGGGTGCACGGATTCATGCCGATCTGGCCATTCCGTCACCCGAGGTGCTTGTGAAGCGTGTCTGTGCCCCGTTTGCCGAACGCGGGAGAGACGGGCTCATCGTGGGAAGAGTTCGTGACGTGGCGCGGAACAGAGTGGTTGCAGGCGCCCGCGTCAGGGTCGTGTGGCTGGAGGCTAAAGTCACAGCGGACACGGTGGTTACCTGGACCGAGGTGAAAAGCGACACTCTGGGAGTGTATCGGGCCTGCGTGCCGCGGAACTCAGCGCTGTCGGTGGAGGTGACGGCGGACGGCGTACTGGCTGTCGCACTGCCGGCGATGTTCGGTGATCACGCAATTCACGAGCTGGCCGTGGAGGTCGGTGAGCTCGATGGCGTGCTAGAAGCGAAGCGCTACTGATGCTGTCATCGGCTCACGCGGTTGCGTCCCGATTTCTTGGCACGATATAGAGCTTGATCCGCCGCTCTCACCACTTTATCTGGGGTATTACGCCCGTCGGTACGCTCGGCGAGACCGATACTCACGGTGACCGACAGGTGCTTGCGTACGCGCCTTGACCCACCGCCTTTCGCCGGCTTCTTGCGCGGTCGTCTGGAGCCACGAATGGCAAATGATGCGCTCTCTATCGCGTATCGGACGTGTTCCAGATGGGGCTGGCAGTAGTCCCGTGTCTTGCCGGGGAAGAGAATGGCAAACTCCTCACCGCCATAGCGGTAAGGTCTTCCACCCCCGTCAACATTCTTCAAGCGGTCCCCCACCATCCGCAGTACCTGGTCTCCGACATCGTGACCGTGTTCGTCGTTGAATTGTTTGAAGCGGTCGACATCCACCATCGCAACGGTGTAGGGGCCGTCCACTTGGTCCAAGGCTTCGTTGAGGGCGCGCCGCGCAGGCAATCCGGTGAGAGCATCGTGATATGCCATGCGATAGGAGGTCTCAACGACACCCACCACCATTGCGAGACCGGCAGCCGCAAAGAGAATCATGACGGCGGTATCACCCCTGGTTGTGTGGAACGCTAGCATTGCGGCAACCAGTGCCCACAAGAGCCCACTGCGTCTCCCCTGACTGACGGCGATCCTAATCGTCAGGGCTGCAAGAGCGGTGAAGGACGCGAGCAAGGCGAGATCACCGACATGCGACCAGGCCACTAACGTCGGTGGGAAGACAGCGGTCTGCAGCAGGTCCGCTGCCGGCGCCGGCTCGGGGTAGGCTAGCAGGATCACGCCGCCCACCTCGAGTCCGATCATGACCAATCTCAGCATCCCGGTTGCGGTGAAAGGTCCACGTTCGGGCAAGAACGCCAGTGCCGTGAGGTTGAGTGGCAGAAGCAGCGCTGTGGCTTGAAAAACGACTCGACCGGATTGCGTTGAGTTGGGAACATCTGCGATGGTGTTGGACGCCGCCCAACCCGCGAGTGCGAGTACGACGAGTGAGAGCAATGCACGGCCACGATGGAAGCGCCAGCTCAAGAGGAGTCCCGCTCCGAATACGGCGAACGGTAGGAGTTGAGCTAGGGCGCGGAGAGATATCACCGTGGGGTTCCATGTCACGATCGCGAACGCAGTGAGTACGACGGTGCCCTCGGGAATCAGGGACAGCAACAGTCTTCGGGTCACATTTGAATTCATTGGAGAAAGCTACAGTAATTTGAAACTTGAACGGTTAGAGGGGATTTCCGAGCATTGCAGTGACCCATCGCACTTGGTGTAGTGTTGCAGCAGTCTGTTTGTCTACGGGGCGAGTTCGGTGTGGCCGAGTGGGGCGGGCCGAGGACGCTGAGACCTGGCGGTCGTGCGGCCAGGACCGGGGGGTAGGCAACCCAGGTGTTTCCCGCTCGTTGTTTTTCAGCCCCCTGCCGGGGGGACTTATTTGCTGTCGATCCGGAACCGGCGGCGCCTCCGGTAGGCAGCACCTCCCACTCCCAACAGTCCGGAGCCAAGCAAAACCATCGTCACGGGCTCCGGAACCACCGAGCAGTTGAGATCGGTGGTACAAACTTGTCCGCTGCCGTCTGCGAACACCGCCTGATAGTTCATCTCCACGTTGGCGAACTGGCCCACATCCCAGGCAAAATTGGTGGTGAAGTTGAACGTGACCCAGTCACCGCAGGTCTGTAGTGCGCCCGAGGTGTTGAGCAACTGGGGCGGTGCGTCACAGCCGATGATCGCGCCACCATGGACCAGGTATGTGTCGTAGCCGAATCCACCGTTAAGGGGACTGGACTTGTCGATCACGTGCTGATGCCACCCCGCGGCGGTGGGATTGCCGCCGACGGTTCCCGTGGCGGTCTGGAGGTTGTCACCTTCCAATACAAAGGGGTTGGAGCTCTGGTAGGCCGTTTCCGGAAGGTCGAACCAGACCGAGGCGATGCCGTATGCGGGAAGTCCGGTGAACCCGGGGGTTCCCTGGAGGTTCCGCACTCGCACACTGACCAGGGTCGTATTGCCGGCAACGGTGGTGATTATCTGCACACTGGCGCACGTGCGAAGCGATCCCGTTGTGCAATAGTTCAGCCAACTGAGTTCGCTCGCCCTCAGAGTCCCCGGCGCCACGAGGGCCAATAATCCGGCTATGCCGGCGAGCTTGCGGATCATACCACAGTCATGTTGCACCCGGCGTACCGCTACTGTCAACCGCGAACGCCGGGCAACACGGCCGCATACCGGGGTCGCCGCACGTATGTTCATTGATAGTACTGGGTTGCGGCGAGGCGTTCCTCGCTTTCCAGGCAGGTCATGCTGGACGAGCTCAAGCTGCGTGGTCACGGCAGGTTGACCCACGCCGTGACGAAATCGTCCAAACCGACCTGCTCGTTCGTGCCGGAACCGCCCGACACAAGCCCCTCTACGAGTAGCATCCGGCGCAACGGGATGCTTGCTACGATTCCGATGAACGACGGCGTGTTCACGTCACCCGACTGGTTGTCCACAGTGAAGCTCAGGGTTGCGATATCCGTTGTGACAGCAAGGTTGGCCGGGGTCGCTGTAGGATCCTGGGCAATCAAGTCGAAGCCCAGAGCGTTCCGATTCACACCGGCATTGACGTCGAGTGTGTACCGCCCATTGCCGGCCTGCCGGGTAGTGGCGTCGAAGCCGAGCATGAACAAGTTGTTGGACGAGTCGGCCACTTCCAAGGTGAAGAAAGTTGAATTGGCCGTGAGCACGTTCGATATAACCGTACTCACCGTCGTTCCGGCAGCTTGTGATTCGAAGTCCTGCGTTTCGGTGGTCGCACCGCCCAACTCGGCATTGAACGCGGCAAGGGTTCTGAACGATTGAATCATCTCTTGCGTGACAGGACTCGAGACACTGCTGCCGAAGTTAGCGGTCGCCAACAGCCGGGCAGTCAGGCTGTGTGTGGCGAGCGAGAGAGTGGATACCGAAAGCGTCGCCGTGCCACTGCCGGATACGGGCGCAGTTCCCAGAGACGTCGATCCAGTGAAGAACTCTACCGTTGGATTTTCTCCGGCCGGAGGCACCGGGTTGACTGTAGCCGTGAGCGTCAGCGGGCTGCCTACCACGGCTAGTGCCGCGGCGGTGGATAACGTCGTGCTCGTTGGTGTCAGCACGTCGATGTCGGCGGTCGCGGTTGCTGGTGCCGACACCGTGCCACTCGATGCGGTGATCTGCACCGTGCCGACGGCGACCGCCGTTACCAACCCTGTCACGTCCACGGAAGCAACTGCACTGTTAGATGAACTCCATGTAATGGTCGCCCCTGGTATCGGGTTGCCGTTGGCATCTTTGGCTACCGCCGTCAGCTGTGCTGTTTCGCCCATAAAGTTAAGCACCACACTGGTGGGAGTGACCTCGACGCTTGCGACGGCCTGGGAGACGGTCACCGACGCGTTGCCGGATATGCCACTGTTCGTAGCCGTCACGTTGGCGCTACCGTTGCCTGTGGCGGTTGCCAGGCCGGATGCATCGACCGTCACGACGTCGACATCGCCGGAACTCCAGGTAAAGCTCGCACCCGCAATGGCGTGGCCGTTGGCATCCCGCGCCTCGGCACTGAACTGCTGCGTGGCGTCTATGGAGTTGAGCGTGACCGACGCGGGAGTTACGACTACAGTGACCGTCGTTTGAGAGACCGTCACCGATGCGTTGCCCGCTACGCCCCCGCTCGTGGCCGTAACGTTGGTGCTTCCGTTCCCGGTCGCCGTTGCCAGGCCGGATGCATCCACAGTGACGACGTTCATATCACCTGAGTTCCAGCTGAAGCTCGCGCCCGCAATGGCATTGCCGTTGGCGTCCCGTGCCTCGGCAGTGAACTGTGCGGTCTGGCCAATCGAGCTGAGGGACTGGGTCGTCGGGCTCACCACCACCGTCGCCACCGTCTGGGCTACGGTGGCGGTGGCGGAACCGGTCTGGCCAGCGCCGGCGGCGGTAACGATTACGCTGCCGTTGGATACTGCGGCGGCCAGACCGGAACCATCGACGGTAAGAATGCTGGGATCGCTGGAACCCCACGCTAAACTCACACCGGCCACTGCGTTCCCGTTCGCATCCAGCGCCTGAGCGCCGAACTGCTGTGTCTGACCGACAGCGTTCAGTGTGACGGATCCCGGGGTAACCGCAATGGTGGCTACCGTCTGCGAGACGGTCACCGACGCGTTGCCGGATATGCCACTGTTCGTAGCCGTCACGTTGGCGCTACCGTTGCCTGTGGCGGTTGCCAGGCCGGATGCATCGACCGTCACGACGTCGACATCGCCGGAACTCCAGGTAAAGCTCGCACCCGCAATGGCGTGGCCGTTGGCATCCCGCGCCTCGGCACTGAACTGCTGCGTGGCGTCTATGGAGTTGAGCGTGACCGACGCGGGAGTTACGACTACAGTGACCGTCGTTTGAGAGACCGTCACCGATGCGTTGCCCGCTACGCCCCCGCTCGTGGCCGTAACGTTGGTGCTTCCGTTCCCGGTCGCCGTTGCCAGGCCGGATGCATCCACAGTGACGACGTTCATATCACCTGAGTTCCAGCTGAAGCTCGCGCCCGCAATGGCGTTGCCGTTGGCATCCCGCGCCTCGGCAGTGAACTGTGCCGTGGCGTCTATGGAGTTGAGCGTGACCGACGCGGGTGCAAGCACCACGTTGGCCACTGTCTGAGAAACGGCCAGTGACCCGCTGCCAGATATGCCAGCGCTCGTGGCCGTAACGTTGGTGCTTCCATTGCCTGTGGCGGTCACCATGCCCGATGCATCCACCGTGACAACGTTTACATCACCCGAACTCCAAGTGAAGGTCGCACCGGGGATAACGTTGCCGAGTGCGTCCTTTGCCACGGCGCTGAACTGCATGGTCTGGCCGATCGAACTGACAGAAACGCTTGACGGTATGACGTCGACGCTGGCCGTGGGTCCGGGGACTATGTCGAACGTGCTACTGGTGAGATCGTCAACTCCGCTGGCGCTCACGATAAGCGTGTATCCGCTACCGGACTTGTTGATCGAGAGGTTCGTGAAGGTGGCCACGCCTTCGCTGGCGACGATCGACGTCTGGCCCGCAAGCACACCGCCGCCTGGATTCGAACCGATGCGGAGAGCAATCGTCTGGCCGCCCACCAGATTGCCGAAGACGTCCTTCAGCGAAACCTCTGTAGCCGGGCTGATAGCGTCACCGGCTGTGGTCTGGCTCGGCTGAACCTCAAAAGAAAGTGCCGACGGGGCGCCGGCGACACCCTGGACGGTGAACTCGAGATCGTCCAGGCCAGCCACCGAGATCACGAATGTGTTTGGTACCGTGGCCGTTCCCAGCGTAGCGCTCGCATGTACTACGCCGGCGGAATCGGTTATTAGCGGTGCTCCAATGGAGGCGCCCGACGGAGCCTGGAAACTCACCATGATTCCGGTCACTCCAAGGCCATCTTCGGCGAGAACCTGGAAGCCCAGGTCGACAGACGTTCCGACCGGCGCTGAATCGGCGTTGGAATCCAGGGCTCTCACGATGGTCGGGATCGGAATCAATGTGACGATTGTGGTGTCGGAGATTCCGGTTGGCGTAAGGGCCACGACCTCTAGGGTGCCTCTCCTGGAACTGCGGTCCCGCAGCAGGCCAGCCGCGTTCACGGTTGCCAATGTGGAGTTGTCGGTTTTCCACGAGACGAAGAATTCCTCGACACGATTGCTCGCGGAATCGGTAGCGACGACTCTGAGCCTGACAGAGTCTCCGAAGGTGACTACGGAATCGGCCGGCGCGATCGCAATGTTTGCTATGTCTTGCCCCGGTCCTACAAAATCGAGTTCGATTTCGGCGGTAAGCTCGTCGCTTTTCGACTCGTCGCGCAGTATGACCAGCTTGGAGCCCGCGAAGAGGAGTTGCGATCCGGCAAGCAGCCGAAGCGTAACCTGGAAGGTGTCGGCCTCCGATCTCAAACTCAGTGCCCAACCGAACTTGACCGTACTAGAATCGGGATCGAAAAACGCGGTTGTATCCACGATGAATTCGGACGGCGCGTCCGGCCGCGCTACCTGGATCTCGATGTTGTCGAGGAGGAGTCCAAAGTCGGCTGCGGCGAAGGCCGCTCGGAACACCGGTTGGATGTTGAGGAATCCAACGCCGCCATTTGTCGGTCCGAGTCCACTACCGTCGTCATCGCAACCCGTGGCTGCTGCGACAACGAGCAGGAGCCCGATGAGCGATCTACAGCGGCCGAGGAGACTGGCATGCATCAATCGATTATCTGCTATAGCGCACCAGCAATGCGCCGCCAAAACCGGTGATCGAGGAAGTCAGCGGTAGCACGCCGGGCTCCACTAGTTTGATGTTCCCGCCATCGTAGTGCAGGGAAGGTGCGATAGTGAGGTATGGTGAAGCATTATATCTGGCGCGCACATTCAACCCGTATAACTGGCCGTCACTGCCGTCTCCGGCTATCCAGAACCGTGTCTCGAAGGAAGGGTCGATCTGCAGTCGATCGGTAACCGGTATAGCGATTGCCGCCCTACCATAGTGCAGGTTCTCTTTGGCGGTTTGCACGCTGACGTTGTTGGAGTCTCCGGCGGCTCTGAAGTATGTCCATGCCGTGAGCTCGAGCGTGGAGCGGCCAACCAGATGCGAAAGTCCGACCTCGCCTACATATCGGTTTCCTGACCGGTAGTCGAAGTTGGATGTTCCCGTTAGTTCGTCGGTGCCGAAGTTACTGAATGTGAATCCAGTGGTGATGGTCGTACGTTCGCCGACCGGCCGCAGAACGCCGATGCGCATCCTGCCTTCCATGCCTGGTGAGAAGTCGCCGGGCACGTCGGTGAATGGCTGGTAGGTACTGACGTATCTGAGACTGCCTGCGAGTCCGATACTCCAGTCGCCAACGCGGCGTGCGACAACCCACCCGCCGGTAACGCCCGCGCTGGTTCCATAGTTGGACACCGGGAACGGGAGGAAGTCCTGTGCCGTCGAGCGAAGTACGGTCAGTTGCTGACTCGAGATCGATGACTTACCTGTCGGAAGATTGATGGAGGTCGAGACGACAGCCAGATCTCGGCCCAGCGTATAACTGAAACGCAGTTGCGAGTCGGTCAATCCCGAAAGGTTCGTCTCGGTGCCATCCAGCCACCGGAGCCTGGTGTGGGCATAGTTCGCTGTCAGATCCACGAATAGACGGCTGCCGATCGGCGTTCCCGCGAACACTGGTACCACGACCTGTGACGCGCTCTGGAGATCGAATGCGCGATCGAACTGAAACGTGCGAAATTCGAAGCCGGTGCCACCGTTGGGGTCCGGGTAGATCGGGGATTGTGCCGCAAGCGGACCCGCGAGGAACAATGAAACCGCTAGGGCCCGCCTCATTGGGGGCGCTTGACCCTTATACCAAGGCGTCCGGTCCTCACAATGCGATCGCCACCTCCGACCTCTCCTCTCCCATCTCCACCGCTCGGCGCCTTGTTACCTCTGGAAGTTTGGATATCGTCGCTCGTCTCCATGCCACTTGGCATTACGTGGTTTAGGTTATCGGCGATGAATCCTGCCGAGACCGGTGGGGCATCGAGCAGGCTGGCCATCTGCGTGAGCGTGAGATCCTGCGCCTGGTTCATGTCCTGCGCGTCACTTGCGCGCTGTCGTGCCTCCGTGAAGCCCGGGTCAATCGCGGCTGCTCGACGGTAGGAACGTGCAGCGGAGAGGTAGTCGCCTCTATCTTCGTCGCCCAATCCTTCACTGAAGGCCAAGAAAGCCAGGAGATTGGATGTGGGTCTTTCCAGCAAGAGGGTCACTTCGGCGGGCGTGAGCTGGATGTTCATCCGGCTCAATATCTGGCGCAGAACGTCTTTCGCCATGTCAAATAGCGCATCGAGTGCATTGGTGGCACTCCCGATTGCGGCGATCTCCCCGGTGGTGGTCCTGACCGCAGCGGCCGATAGGTCGAGTCGTTGGTCACCGGTCAGGCTCAGCAACGTCCCCTGAATGACGTGCTCGGCACCGATCAGTCGGCCGGATCGTGCAGCCGTGGCTGTGTCGACCCTGTCGGACTCTCCCAGCTTCAACTCGTCAATGATGAACTGCACTTGTTGCCGCTCGAGCAGCGTGCGGATTCGGAGGCGTCCGAGATCCGAGACGATCAGATGTGCGATGCCACGTGCCAGCGGCTCGAGATCCTCGCGACCACCCACGTAGCGGAACGGGAATACGGCGATGGTATTGGGGGTGGGTGGTTGGGTGGAGAGTTCCTGTTCGCGCGCTACGGCTTTCTTGGCGTACGCCAGGCGTTCTTCCCTGGCAAGTGCCAGCATGCGGCCGTTGACGCGCCTACTTGCCCTGTTGGGTAACCCGGTGGAGCCAAGGTGTATGTACAGGTTCTGCGCGGAATCGGTGTGGCCCAGGCCCTCGAACACTGCACCGAGTGCCAGGAGGCCCAGTTGATCGTCCGGGTGGTCTACCAACCAGTTTCCCAGCGTCTGACGAGCCTCATCGTAACGTCCGAGCCGCATGAGGGACTTCGCATCGGCCACCGGCGCGCTCGGCGTGACGGCCGGAGGCGCCACGCAAGCAGTCACGATAGTGCACAGACACGCAACGGTCGCCACGCTGAATGACGGCTTCGCCAACGTCTTGATCGAGCGCTCTGACGCAGAGGGTAAGTCACGGGCGCAAGTTGGAAGAACCCGGACGGGGTTCATCATCCAGACGGCTCCCTTCGCGGTTAGCGAAACGGCTGAGGCCCTAGACGCCTGCAAGGATTCGGCCTGTCCCGAGCAATTGTGTGCTGCTGCGCCAGCGCGGCCAAGAATGAGAAGGACCCATATAGCTCCGCGCGTTTGGCGAGTCAAGATGTTGTGGCACTTGGGAGTACGACAGGGTTCGATACCGAGCCGCGGCAATCGGTATTTGTTCGGGATGTTTGTCCCCTAACAGCGTGTTGCGTTAGCGCAACACGCTGGAAGTGAATGCGTCGAATTGAACCGGCGGCGGGAGAGGAGTGTCGGTCCGGTACAAATCAGGCACGTTATCGATCGGTTTTGACCTAACCTCACTGCAGTACGTTGGGCACCTCGATGATCCGCAGGCGGGTACCGGGAGAGCCGTCGAGAGCACCCTTGCCGGATTCGAAGGTGTGATCCGGGTTCCGTCGGGAGACACGGATGGATTCTGGAGACTTCCAGAGGTCTCTATTGTATCAAACATGAACTGCGGTTTCTTGAAGGTGCAACCTCAGTTTATGATCTGCCGCCCTCCCACGGGCACGTGTTCCTCCAGATACCGCGTCAGCAGACTGAACAGATGGAGCCTGGTTCCGCGTCCCTCGAAGATACCGTGCGATCTGTTTGGATAGGCCATCATCGTGAATGCCTTATTGTGCTCGATCAGTTTGTTGATCAGGGCTTCGGTCCCCTGATAGTGGACATTGTCGTCCCCTGTGCCGTGCACGAGCAAGAGGTTTCCCTTGAGGTTGCCGGCATAGGTGATGGGTGAGCCGTTGCGGTAGCCTTCGGGGTTGTCCTGCGGCAATCCCATGTAGCGCTCCTGATAAATCGTGTCGTAGTAGCGCTCGTCGGCCACCGGTGCCACCGCCATCCCGGTACCATAGATATCCGGGTAGCGGAATATCGCGTTCAGAGTCTGGGACCCGCCGCCGCTCCATCCCCAGATGGCTATGCGGGAAGGATCTACCCACGGATATTGCTTGACAATCTGACGTACTCCATTGGCCTGGTCAGCCGAAGAGATGGTCCCGATCTCACCGTACATGATCTTGCGCCAGTCGCGACCGCGCGGTGCGGGAGTGCCGCGGTTGTCGAGGCTCATCACTACGTACCCTCGGTCCGTCAGATACCGATGCCACAGCATGCGGCTGCCGCCCCACCGGTCGAGCACTGTTTGGGCCGCCGGTTCGCCGTAGACGTAGAACAATACGGGATACATCTTGGAGGGATCGAAGTCATGTGGCTTCATCATCCATCCGTCGAGTACGACGCCGTCACCGATATCTATCCGGAAGAACTGCGCGGAGACGGACGCAAGTTGGTGCATAGTACTCTTCAGGCGAGTGTTGTCCGCGAGAGTCCTTACGACGCCGTGACTCGGCAGTCTCACGAGGTCGACCGTGGGAGGAGTAGCGAAGCGCGAGAAAGTATGGAACCCCCAGCTGCCATTGGGTGACAACTGGTAGCTGTGTGTGCCGGGCGCATCGGCGGGCGAGAGGCGGATGGCTTTCATGCTGCCGTCGAGCGGAACGCGGTAGAGGTATCTCCGAGTGGGATTCTCAGGTGAAGCGATGTAATAGAGCCATCCGTCAGACTCATCGACGGCTTCGATGCCGAGTATATCGGTTTTGGCGGGCGTGATGGGTTTGACGTTGGAGCCGTCACGCGATATGAGATATACGCGGCGCCAACCATCCCGCTCGCTCACCCAGGTGAAGTGTGAGCCACCATCCATCCATTCGAGGTCGTCCACGACATCCACCCACGCCGAGTCCCTGTCGGTAAAGATCGTCTCGACTGCACCCGTGGCGGCATTGCCAAGCATGACTCGATTGGTGTCTTGGAGCCGATTCAGGTATTGGATTACGAGTTCGTCCGAGTTCGCGGCCCAGTCCATACGTGCCGGATAATTGTTGCGCGGGTCGCCGGGAAGATCGAGCCACTTGGTCGGTCCCCCGATCGTGGCCACAATCCCTATGCGGGCGGCCGAGTTGGTGGTACCGGCTTTGGGGTATTGGACCGGAATCGTGAACGAGTAGAGTGAGTCGGTGTTGTTTATCAGCAGGAAATCTCGTACACCAGTGGCATCGAGTTGCCAATAGGCGATCCTCGTGCCGTCAGGGCTCCAGCGGAATCCGTCGCGGAGGGAGAACTCCTCTTCGTACACCCAGTCAAAAGTGCCGTTGATGGTGGTGGTGGAGCCATCGTGCGTGAGTTGGGTTATTGCATCGGACCCGAGGTCTTGCACGTAGATGTTGTGCCCTTGCACGTACGCCACTCTAGTGCCGTCGGGCGAGAACTTGGCAAACATGAGCGTGGATGGGGGTGCATCGCCTCCCAACTGACGCAGTTCTCGGGAGCCGAGATCGAATATCCAATAGTCACCCCGCGTATTGAGCCGCCATACTCGCTTGGAATTCGTGAAGATCAACAGCTGCCTCCGATCAGGCGACCATGAGTAGTCTTCTATCCGCAGCGGGCGACTTTGTCCCCGTGGCACAAGACGATCGGATGACACGAGGATCTTCCGGGCCCCGGTTGCGGCATCGTACTCGACGAGATCCAGGCCCGTGCGTGATTGCTCCACGGTGGTATAGCTATTGTCGTCCAGCCAGCGTGCGGGTCCGAACCGATCCGGAAAGAAGTCGGGCGAGGCGAAAATCCGCTCGAGTGAAAGCGCTTGTGAGGCCTGGCCCGAGAGGGAGCAGGGGACGGCCAGTAGCGAACTGAAGAGGGCAAGGAGCTTATATGAGGGCATATCGGTACTCGTTCAGGGTCTTGGGACTCCACGCGACTACAAATGCTACAAAGCTGGATGCTCCTCCGCTACGGCAAGAACGATTCGGGACCCAAATGGTTTCCGCCCCGTAGTGACAAGCGGCATTGAAATCCTACTGCACGAGGTCGAGGGGTCCTGCGGGAACGTTACTGAGATTGCTCAGGGCCATCAGCTGGATCTCTTGGCGGCACAGGTGGTGAGCGTTATTCTGATCTCACTGTTGGGTATACTACTCATCTCGATGATCGTCCGATACGAGGTACGCGGTACAGTAACAGGGAACGTGAGATGATCGAAATCGGAATCTTTGCGGTCTTGGCGGTAGTCGGGATCTGGTTCTTGATCAAGGTAGTGAAGCTGGCCGTACGGCTGGCGATTCTGGCGGTCCTGGCCGTCGCGTTCTATTACTTCGTGTATCCGCACCTGGAGCGGTTGCTTTGATCCGGGTGGGCCGTAAGCCGGGCCTGAGTTTCTCAGCGCCGCCCGGCTACCGCTACCTTGGGAGCTTCTTCTTCCTGGGACTTTAGATAGGCGTTGGGATCGTGATACAAAGCCCCCTCGGGCAGCCAATCCCACAGAGGTCCCAGGTCGGTCCGAATCGCGTCGATGTATGACTGCGGAATCTCGCCCGTTTCGCCCTCAAAGAAGTCTCTGAACTTCCGGTCTGTGTTCAAGCGATCCCGTACAGCGCGGTAGAACTTGATTCTCCCGCGTCCTTGAGACGTCATTCCGCGGAGCACGTTGATGTACTTCCATTTGGAGCCGCCATTGGCTTTCAGGCGATTGCGTATGGCTCTCCATGAGAAGGTATAATCGGTTAGTTCCATGAGGTAGTTGTAGAACTCCGGCCACGCGTAATTCTTGGGCTTCACGTTCATCGCGTGCTGCGTATTCAAGAAGTGGAATGGGAACGGAATAACGCGGCCCGCACGCTGATACTCCAAATTGAGTGGTGCGGCCTGTCCGAATGCTGTCAGCAGGGAGTAGGCCGGATAAGCGCCCGGAGACAGATCGACGAAGCGTTTGGTCAACTCGAACGGGTCGGGGCCTTCATCGCAATCGAGTCCCAGTACGAAATTGGCCTGGAGGTAAGGCACGTGGCTCAGAATGGTATTGATTTGCTCTGCCACACTCTTGACCTTCTCGATCCCGTTCCCCTTGCCCACCTTAGACTTGTTGCCCATACCGAACCACGATTCTATCCCGGGGAGGATGGCCTGGAACCCATTTTTCCTGAGGCGCTTCAAGCGTTCTTCAGACAACAGTGCCAGGCTGGTTTCGGCGAAGAAGTCGATGCTTCCGACCGGTACCGCGTCCTCGATCGCATCCAAATACTCGTTGAAGCGGACTCCGAAGTTGGGGTCCTGCCATGCGATCCTGGGGCGCTTGTACTGTGTACGAAGGAATCGGAGGTCGTCCTTGATTACGTCGAAACTGAGCTGCTGGTAGGGAACTGTGGAGTCTATGCAGAAGTTGCAAGTGTAGGGGCATCCCAAGCTGCCGATCATCGGCACGATCTTGAACAAAGGGGCCTTGTCGAGTGTTGGCTCCATGAATTCCCAGCGCTCCTTCACTCCTGGGAGCTCTCGGGGCTGTTGCTTGGCCGAGAGATGTCTACCAAGAGGCCGCTGCGGTGAGCATTCATCGAGTATCTCGCGAACGACATCCTGGTCGGTGAACCCGACCACGTAGTCGAAGTATTTGACCGCGTCCTGGGGGTAGCAGCGAGCGTGGGGACCACCCAAGACAGTGACTGCCCCCCTTGAACGCAACAAGTTACTCAGGGCATAGGTGAGTTGTGCGGCGTGTGTGAAAGCGCTGATGAAGACGATGTCCATGTCTCGCGGCAATTCTTCGCTCAGGTTCTCGAAACCGGTGTAGCATATCAACGTGACATCGTGTCCGTCCTGCCGGCACCAGGCACCCAACGCTTGGGGCATGATACTGGCGAAGTTGGCATGCATCACCCGCGCCCACATGGACTTGGTGGGTGCTTTGGTCACGAGATCGATGATCCCTATGCGGAGCTTTCGCATATCGTTCCTTTCGAGTCCAAGCCGCAGCGGGCCTACTCAGGTGTCTCCATCAAGCATCTCTGGTGCGAGATTCTCTTAAACAGCCCTCAGCCAGAAAACGTTCGCCTCATCGTGAGAATGACCCTCGAACGGGTCTCTCTCATTGGGCGCATCATGGTCCTTCATAGTAGACGGCTTGCCGCTCCCTCCCCCGATGTGGAGGTCCCGAGTCCCGGATCCGGGTCGGCAGGCGCTGATAAGAATAGGCCCTTGTGCCTGCTCCGGCCAGAGGCGGCCTTGGAGCCGGCGGTGCGAATTATACCGGCATGGGGCGTGGATTCTGGTCACGAATCACGGTTTTGCCTGCAATTTGGCTGAATTTGCTTATCTTGTGCCATCGAATATCGTGCTCGAGGACCCCTGGATTCGGTTACTGGTGTGGGGTCGGTCCGGCCAATCAGAGTGCCCCGGTTTAGGAGGAGGGAGTCAGTTGATGAAGCGACACGTCTCGCTGTTGGGAATCGCCGTCCTAGCAGTTGGCCTTACCGGAACTGTCCAGGCGCAGAGGCGTCCGATCCAGATCGCCCTGGTCAACCCGATGCAGATTTTTCCCGAAACGGACTCGATCGCCGGCCTCAGGATCAACCTACTGTTTGGGGAAAACGCTGCGATGACGGGGTTGGACTGGGGTCTGACGCACCGTACCCACGGACTCTTCAAGGGGGTGCAGTTTGGCATCGTCGGATATAACGACACCGATGCAATGGGATGGCAAAGCAATTTCATCAACGTCACCAAGAGAAAGTTCGAAGGATTCCAAGACGGGTTGGTTAACTACGTGGAAGATGGCGGGGGGTTCCAGTTTGGGGTTGTGAATCGGTCGAAGACGATGAAAGGCTTGCAGATAGGACTTGTGAACTATGCCGAACGGATGGCTGGGGGCGGTGGCCTCCAAATAGGTCTCGTCAATATCATTCGATATGGTGGAGTCTTACCGGTCATGCCCATCGTGAACTGGTCTTTCTAGTGGGTCCCGGCTTGTCTGACCTTGGGTGACTCACCGGAGTTGGACGGGCCATTCCACGATCATCGAGACGTCGAGTGCCTGCAACAAATCCGCAATCCGTGCCAGTGTCGTCGCGCAGTGGACGCGTTGCCGTGCCTGTATGGTGTGCAATAAGGGGCATCCGACTAAGTTGTGAGTGCTGGAATCGCAGTGTCAGTTCCATCTACGGAGAGGGTTTTCAGTGGCGGAGAATAGTAGCCGGCTCAATCTAGCCAACGCATGGGCCGAAGCGCGGCGGGTGATGTGGACGTATCGCCGCCGGTTGGCCCTTGGCTTCTGCCTGATGCTTGTCAACCGGCTGGCTGGACTCGTGCTGCCTGTGAGTTCGAAGTTCTTGGTCGACGAGGTGATCGGAAACAATAGAACGGAGCTTCTAACAACTCTTGCGTTGGCTGTTGGAGCGGCGACTCTGGTCCAAGCCACGACGTCTTTCGCCCTGTCGCAGGTCTTGGGTGTGGCTGCCCAAAGGGCCATAACCGAGATGCGGAAAGTGGTACAGCAACACGTGGTGCGCCTGCCGATCGCGTATTTCGATTCCACCAAGACAGGCGTCCTGATCTCCCGCATCATGACCGATGCCGAAGGCATTCGCAATCTCGTCGGCACCGGGCTCGTCCAATTGAGTGGTGGTCTGGTTACCGCTGGGATCGGGCTGGGCGTGTTGTTTTTCCTGAATTGGCGGCTTACTTCGGTGACGATCCTGGTCTTGCTGACGTTTGGGGCGGGAATGGCGATTGCGTTTACGAAACTGCGGCCACTCTTCCGCAAGCGTGGCAAGATAAACGCTGAAGTCACCGGGAGGTTGGGCGAAACGCTGGGTGGAATCAGGATAGTAAAGGCGTACACGGCGGAGCGGCGTGAGCAGTTCGTTTTTGCAAAAGGGGCCCACCGGCTGTTTCGGAATGTGGCCAGCGCAGTCACAGGTGTATCGGCAATTTCTTCGTTCGCAACGGTTGTCGTAGGCTCCATAGGGATCCTGATGATCGTCGTGGGAGGTCGCTCGATACTTGCAGGAACGATGACCTTGGGGGATTTCTTGATGTACGTGTTCTTCACTGGTCTCGTAGTGTCACCGCTGATCCAGATAGCATCGATAGGCACTCAGATCAGTGAAGCGTTTGCGGGCCTGGACCGGATTCGCGAGATCCGGTCTATGGCGACGGAGGACGAGGAGGACAATCTGCGTGAACCCGCCAACGATCTTCGAGGTGAATTCGTTTTCGAAGATGTGAGCTTCGAGTATGACCCCGGTGTTCCGGTGCTCGAGCATATTTCGTTTGATGCGTCGGTGGGAACCACAACGGCGCTGGTAGGCTCCAGTGGGTCGGGTAAGAGTACGCTCATCAGCTTGGTCGCTGCTTTCAATCGCCCCCAAACGGGCAGGATTATCGTAGATGGCCGCCCACTTTCGACACTCAAGTTGCGGGACTATCGATCGAGTGTCGGAGTAGTGCTCCAGGATAACTTTCTCTTCGATGGTACCGTAGCCGAAAATATTCGTTTCGGGGCACCGAACGCCAGCATGGAAGAAGTGAAGAGGGTCGCACGCATTGCGCACTGCGATGAGTTCGTGGATCGGTTTGAAGACGGTTACGAAACCATCGTCGGCGAGCGAGGAGTAAAACTGTCCGGAGGCCAGCGGCAGCGGATTGCGATCGCACGCGCCATTCTAGCGAATCCTCGCATCCTGATTCTGGACGAAGCGACATCCAGCCTCGACAGCGAGAGCGAGGCGCAGATCCAAGATGGATTGGAGTCGCTACGGGCAGGGCGAACCACTTTTGTGATCGCGCACAGGTTGTCCACGATCCAGAGTGCGGACCAGATAATCGTGCTGGAGGAAGGGAAGGTCGTGGAACGCGGGACGCACGATGAATTGCTCGTCAGAGATGGACGATACCGTGAACTGTACGACCGGCAATACAAACTCGAACGGAATCTGTTCATCAATCCAGGCGAAGACTTCACGCCCGATTTGCCCGCTACTGGCAAGGATGATGTCGCGTCTGCAGCGCAGAGTGGTTTGGACAGTCGCTCTCTGTAACCATCCCAGGGTCGGTGAGCTTCGGAGGCTTCTGACCGGTCGAGCAGACGTTGCCTCTAGTGTCGCGCCATTCCGTGTAGACGAGGAGCACGATGCGAGCACTGAGTCTCGATAACCCTCCCCACACGCACCGGTCGTTGATAATAGGTCTCACTCTCTTGCTGACGGCGTGGACCTATGGGTGCGGCCAGGGAGAGCCAGGTCCCTGGCACGAAGAAGTGGCGTACCGCTGGCGTGAGCTATCGGTGCCCTGGAGAGGCAAATCGGGATTCACTCGCCTCTCCGCTTCGCGCACCCACATAGACTTTGTGAACGGTGCTTCCCAACAGGAGATGATTGAGAACCGTCACCTGGCGCATGGATCCGGAGTGACCTTGGGTGATGTAGACGGAGATGGTCTGGTGGACGTATACCTGGGACGCATCGACGGCTCAAATCGATTGTATCGTAACCGCGGGGATTGGGAGTTTGAAGATATCACGGAACGGGCCGGTGTCGCGGCGGCCGATCGGTACACGACAGGAGTTACATTTGCAGATGTTGACGGCGATGCCGACCTCGACCTGCTCGTTACTGCGCTCGGTGGTCCGAACTCACTGTTCGTAAACAATGGCAGCGGGGTGTTCTCGGAGCACAGCTCCGATGTGGGACTTGCCTCGAATCGTGGTAGTACGTCGATGACGCTGGCTGATGTAGACGGAGATGGAGACCTCGATCTGTACGTGGCGAACTACAAAGTGGCAAGCACGTTGGACTTAGTGCCTCCCGACCAGCGCACGTTCGCTAAGGTGATTCAGAGAGTGGGAGATCACTATGAAGTAGCCCCCCGGTTCCGCAAGGACTACAGGGTCCAAGTCAGGAAAGACTTGAACATGGTGATAAGAACGCAGCGGGCTGATCCTGACGCCTTTTACTTGAACGACGGTACCGGTAATTTCGAGTTGGTTCCGTTCACATCCGGCCGGTTCCTCGACGAGGCAGGCCGACCGCTAAAGGAACCGCCGGACTATTTCAGCCTGTCTGCCCGGTTCTACGATGTAGACTTGGATGGAGATCCCGATTTGTATGTCTGCTCGGACTTCGAAGATCCTGACATGTTCTGGATCAACGACGGCGCTGGGAGGTTCCGCGCGGCACCAGGTGTAGCCGTCAGAGCCACAAGCAACTCGGCGATGGCCATCGATTTCTCCGATGTTGACCGCGACGGCGACGTGGACTTCTTCGAGGCCGACATGCTAAGCCGCTCCTTAGCCCGGCGCAAGATGGAAAGGCCCACGCACACCGCGCTTCCAAAATTGGTCGGCGTCATCGAGAATCGTCCGCAAATGATGCGCAACACGTTATCACTAAACCGCGGCGATGGAACCTTTGCCCAAATTGCCGATCTGGCGGGGGTCACCGCATCTGATTGGTCCTGGGGAGCGATGTTCCTGGATGTGGATCTGGATGGTTACGAAGACCTCCTAATATCCAACGGACACACGAGGGACGTGATGGATTGGGATACCCAACTCCGCATTCAGGGGGCCGCGGATCATCCGGATTGGCAGAGAGAACGGCTTCTCTTTCCGCAACTACACCAGAGAAATGTGGCATTTCGCAATAACGGTGATCTCACGTTCGATGAAGTCGGGAGACAGTGGGGATTTGCGGACGAGGAAGACGTCTCACACGGCATTGCGTCAGGAGATCTAGATGGTGATGGAGACCTGGACGTGGTAATCAATCGCTTCGGCTTCGAGGCCGGGGTGTTTCGGAATAATAGCAGGGCGAATCGCATTGCTGTGAGGTTGATTGGGAACGATCCCAACACACGGGGCATCGGGGCCGTTATAGCTGTGCGGGGAGGACCGGTGGGCGTGCAGAAGAAAGAAGTCACCGTGGGAGGCCTGTACTTGTCGAGCTCGGATCAGACTTACGCCTTCGCAACTGGTGGCGCCGAGGAAGTTGAAATCGCTGTGGATTGGCGCGATGGAAGGCGCACGATGGTGAAGCATGCAAGGCCGAATCGCCTGTACGAGATTCTCGAGACGTCCACCACGAGCGAGTTGCGCCGCTCGAATGAGACCCCGATCCCATACTTTGCAGACGTATCATCGGAGCTCAACCACGCACACATAGAGCATTCCTTCAATGATTTCGACCGGCAGCCACTCTTGCCGAACGAACTGAGTCGTTTGGGTCCTGGCGTGAGCTGGTATGACGTGGACGACGACGGTGACGAAGATCTATTGGTTGCTTCGGGAGCTGATGGCACGCTGTCCTACTTCAACAACAACGGCGGTGGATTTTCTCAGGTCCGCATCCAACTATTGCCGGCCCGGTTCGATCAGACCAGTGTACTGGGAATTCCGGGTGACGACGGAGAGACTACATTACTCGTAGGTCAGTCGAGCTATGAGGCACGCACGCCGGAAGAGGCGCTTCAGACTCCGGCGGTATTGGGCTTCGAATTCCAGGGCAACGGTCGCATGACGCATGCCCGAAACGTGGTCGGCGGCGATACCGCTAGCGTGGGACCGCTTGCCGTTGCCGACTACGACGGGGACGGCGATTTGGATCTGTTCGTCGGAGGGCGGGTCATTCCATCGGTCTATCCGCTGCGGGCGTCGTCTCGACTCTACAGGAATGCGGGCGGGCGGTTCGAGTTGGATCGCGACAACAGCAGGATTCTCCAGTCGGTCGGCTTGGTGTCCAGCGCCGTGTTTTCGGACATCGATGGTGACGGAGATCCAGACCTGCTGCTTGCCCTGGAGTGGGGACCGCTGAAACTCTTCCGCAATACCGAAGGGCACTTCGAGGACGTCGGATCGTCCTATGGGCTGGATCGCTTAACGAGCAGGTGGAACGGTATCGCGACTGGAGATCTCAACTCCGATGGCCGGCTCGATATCGTGGCTACGAGCTGGGGACGCAACACCGTTTATCCGGCGTCACGAAGCGAACCACTCGATCTCTATTACAACGATTTCGATCGCAACGGCTCGGTCGATCTCATCGTTGCACGACCAGACGGAGACGACCGATCGGTGGCTGTACCCTTGGAGTCGTTTGCACGGCTTACATTGGCTATGCCGCGCGTGAGACAGAGAATACCCACGTTCGCAGCCTACTCCCGCGCGACGCTGGGAGATCTAGTGGGACCTGAAGCGCGCACGGCGAATCGTGTTACTGCGAGCACCTTCGACCACGTGGTCTTGCTGAACACGGGAACGTCATTCGAATCGAGACCGCTGCCCCTCGAAGCGCAGATGGCGCCGGCGTCGTTCGTAGGGATCGGCGATTTCGATGGTGACGGTCACGAAGACGTGTTCCTGAGCCAGAATTTCTTTCCCACCGAAATTGGCACGTCGAGGTATGACGCGGGACGGGGCCTGTGGTTGAAGGGAGATGGCAAAGGCGGCCTCCAGGCGGTTCCGGGACAATTGTCGGGGATAAGAGTCTACGGCGACCAGCGAGGCGCGGCTCTGGCCGACTACGACGCTGATGGACGGATCGACTTGGTCGTGAGTCAGAACGGCGCAGCCACAAAGCTGTACCACAACGAGCGGGCGCGTCCCGGGATCCGCGTAAGTTTGGTTGGTGACGCCGGCAACCCCCATGCATATGGTGCGATTATGCGTCTGAGGTACGGCAAGCGACTTGGACCGGCGCGGGAGATTCAAGGGGGGTCGGGTTATTGGTCGCTGAATGGAGCTGTGCAGGTGTTGGGAACTTCAGCCGAGCCTACGGGCGTCTGGATCAGGTGGGCGGACGGATTGGAGTCGGACCTCCCGTTGGACACGAACACGAGGAGTGTGACGGCTACTCGCCCTAGGCGGTAGCGCCATGATTCCTTTGAGCCTGCGCAGAGCTCTTTACTCGTCTTATAGATTGGGACGTTGGCTCGTGCTAGCCGCGTTGCTAGTCGTTCTTGGAGTGGTTCTCTACTGGCGGGGATATGTTCGCTCGATGGATCTCAGTGACATACGTTTGCCCCGTGGGTTTGAAATCGCAATCTATGCAGACAGTGTTCCCGACGCTCGAGCAATGGCACTGGGTGACAGTGGTACGATCTTCGTGGGCAGTCGCAGCGCGGGCAACGTCTACGCGCTGCGCGATACAAATGGCGATTTTCGTGCGGATCAGACAATTGTGATTCTGTCTGACCTCAACATGCCCAGCGGTGTAGCGTTCCGAAATGGCGCCCTATATGTGGCGGACATCGGTCGCATTATCAGATTGGATTCGATCGAAAGTCGCTTAGAAACTCCCCCAGAACCAGCGATTGTAACCAATTCACTACCGTCCAGAGTGTGGCATGGATGGAAGTATCTGAGATTCGGACCAGACGGCAAACTCTACCTGCCGGTTGGTGTACCCTGCAACATCTGCGATACGAGTGAAGACGAGCGGTTTGGGACCATCCTGCGCATGAATCCCGATGGAACGGAACTCGACATTTTTGCGCGCGGCGTTAGAAACTCGGTGGGATTCGATTGGCACCCGCGGACCGGAGACCTGTGGTTCACCGACAACGGCAGGGATATGTTGGGTAACAATGGGCCCCCCGACGAACTCAATCACGCTCCGGCAAAAGGATTGAATTTTGGTTTTCCCTACTGCCACGCCGGCCATATAGTCGACCGGGAGTTTGGTGCTGGGCACCAATGTGTGGAATTCGTGCCCCCGGTTCAGGACCTCGACCCTCACGTAGCGGCTCTGGGGATGAGGTTCTATTCCGGGTCGATGTTTCCGGTTGAGTATCGAGGTCAGGTATTCATTGCCGAGCACGGTTCGTGGAACCGGGTGCCGCCAAGCGGATATCGGATCACGCGGGTCAGGCTGGATGGCGATACCGCTGTCGAGTATGAGGTGTTTGCAGACGGATGGCTCAAGTGGGGCGCGTCGTGGGGCAGGCCGGTTGATATCTTGATGCTGCCAGACGGTTCCTTGTTGGTATCGGATGATAGAGCAGGGATGATCTACAGGATCACGTATCCTTGGGGTCTAATGTGATTCCACGGCCCTGGAGGAGCGTTTCCATACCGGCCTTATCGACTGCTTTCATGTAGGCTTCGGCCGGCTCGACGATATTGTCGTCGACGAGTTGGATGAGCGCATCGTTCAACGATATCATTCCCAATCGCTTGTTCGTCTGGATGGTGGACGGAAGCTGGAATGTCTTGCCTTCTCTAATGAGATTCGTCACCGCGGCGATCGAGAGAAGAACTTCGCGTGCGGCGACCCGTCCACCGCCTTTCTTCTTGAGAAGGACCTGTGCTATCACTCCCTTGAGCGATTCTGAGAGCATGACTCTGATCTGTTCTTGACGGTCGGCGGGGAACTGATCGATGATTCGATCGATGGTGCTGACCGCTGTAGTCGTATGGAGCGTGCCAAACACCAGATGTCCGGTCTCTGCAGTTTCGATCGCTATGGCCACGGTCTCGAGGTCTCGCATCTCACCTATGAGGACGATGTCAGGATCCTCTCTCAGCGCCGCACGCAGCGCCCGCTTGAACGACTGCGTATGACTGCCAACTTGCCGCTGTGTTACGATGCATTTCTTGTTGGGATGGACGAATTCGATCGGGTCCTCGATGGTGATGATATGATCGGTGCGTGTTCGATTAATGAGATCAATCATTGCGGCTAGTGTTGTTGACTTACCGCTTCCGGTGGGGCCCGTGACCACTACCAGTCCTTTGGTGAGGTAGCATAGCTTCTGTACTTCAGCGCTAAGGCCGAGTTGGTCGGCGTTCAGGATCTCCGTCGGGATGACCCGGAAAACGGCTGCCACGCCCATGCGGTCGCGCAAGGCGTTGGCACGAAATCTTGCCAAACCGACCATTTCGTATGCGAAGTCGGTGTCATTCGTGTCGGTGAACTCCTGCTTGTTTCGCTCCGGCATGATGGAGAGGATCATTTCCTCGATGTCTTCTCGCGTAAGCGGCGCCGCACCGTCTTTGGCAACCAACTCGCCGTGCGTCCGGTAATGAGGTGGTAGGCCCACACGCAGATGTAGATCTGACGAATCAGATTCTACCAGATAGGTGAGGAGCTCTTGGATTCTCTCTTCGCCTTTGGCGATCACTTCCGCAGTGGGACCGACTACCTGGTCGCCGAGTTCTCTGTCGTTGTCGATTACATCCATCAAGAGCGCCTCGGCTGGTCGAGATATTGCCGCAGTCGAACGCCGCGGCTTCGCAGGCGATAGAACAACGTGAATAGTTTGTCCCGACCGATCGGCTTGGACGTCCAGCCTGTGCTCTCCGGACACGTAGTTGAACGTTACCCGACCGTCACCGCTGGCCAGTTGCTGTTCCATTCCCTCGGGCATGATTTCCCGCACCATTGTCAATGCCTGTGCCGTACTGAGCGGTTGCTTGGTGATCGCTCGGCGTGTTCCGTCGATCTCGAGGACCATCTGTTGGTTGGATTCGAGAACGATTGCCGAGGCGTGCTTTTGAAAGAGGAGCGCGATCGGCTGGTCGAGAGTTGCCATGGTCTACATGTCCTCAGTATCCAGCGGCCTGTCCATCTTTTCGTGGATCAGAGGCGCCGTAGTAAACGTGATTCACGGAATCATACATGATCGCCTGATAGCCTCCGAAGCCTCCATTCTGGAGGGCGACGGAATGCCCCATCGCAACCAGCGCTCGCAGAGTCTCCGGTGAGAACCCGTGTTCGACATACAGTGTACCGCCGTCGGCCATGACATGACCGGTCGGCTGTGACGAGCCAGAGTGTCGGATTCTCGGTGCGTCACCCGCTTCTTGCAGGTTCATGCCGAAATCGATCAGGTTCACCAGTATCTGCACGTGGCCTTGCGGTTGCATGGCTCCACCCATCACGCCGAAACTCAGCCAGGGGTCACCGTCCTTGGTCACGAAAGCTGGTATGATGGTATGGAATGGACGTTTCTCCGGTGCGTACGTGTTGAAATGGCCGGGTTCGAGATTGAATAACGCGCCGCGGTTTTGAAGTGCAAACCCGAGATCGGGGGGAGTCATGCCGGATCCGAACGCGAAATAGTTACTCTGGATCAACGATATCATATTGCCGTCGCGGTCAGCCACCGTGAGATAAATCGTCTCGCCAGTCCCGAGGATGGGATCGCCCGCCTCGTACTTGCGAGCTGCACGGTTCATGTCTATCAGCGATCTTCGCTGTTTCGCATACTCCTTCGAGATCAGTCTAGCTACGGGGATATCGTTGAAATCCGGATCAGCATAGAACTTCGCTCGATCCTCATATGCGAGTTTCTTGGCCTCCGTTAGAAGGTGAAGGTATTCGGGACTTCCAAATCCCATGCTTGCGAGGTCGTATCCTTCCAAAATGTTCAACATTTGTAGTGCCGCGATCCCTTGTCCGTTCGGAGGTAGTTCCCACACTGTAAAGCCTCGATACGTGGTAGACACGGGATCGACCCAATCCGAGTGGTGCTCCACGAGATCCTGATAGGACAGGAAACCGCCCACCTCCTTCATATACCGCTCGATACTGCGCGCAATGTCGCCGTTGTAAAAGGCATCTCGCCCACCGGTGGCAATCTCTTGGAGGGTCGAGGCGAGGGCCGGATTGCGAAAGATTTCGCCCTTTCTCGGAGCCCTACCGGAGGGCATGAACGTATCTGCGAACCCAGGTCTCAGATGATGCAATTCCACGCCGTGTAGCCACTGGTCGGCGATTATCTCAGTAACCGGAAATCCGTCGCGTGCGTAGCCGATGGCGGGACTCAAGATCTCGGCCATGGGAAGTTTCCCAAACCTCTTGTGCAGCTGATACCATCCGTCCACTGCGCCAGGGACGCTAACCGCCATGGGTCCGAAGGTGGGTATTTGTTCCAGGCCACGGCGCCTGAACTCGTCTGCCGTGAGTGATGCTGGCGAGCGGCCGCTCGCATTGATGCCCTGCAACGAGCGGGACTTGGCAGCCCAGACTATGGCGAAGAGATCGCCGACGAGCTTGTCCTCGTCAGCCAGGTAGACCATGGCGAACATGTCGCCGCCGACGCCGTTCATGTGCGGTTCCACTACGCCGAGTACCGCGTTAGCAGCGATAGCAGCGTCTACGGCAGTGCCTCCCCGCTCGAGAATGTTTATTGCCGCCTGTGTGGCGAGCGGTTGACTGGTAGCGGCCATGCCGTGTTGGGCGATTACTTCGGATCGGGTGGTGAACGGTTTGCCGGTCTCGCGGTTCTGTGCTTGCATGGCTAGTGGCATTGCTACGAGAAGAAGGGCTGAGGACACGGTCGATTTCATGATTCTCTCCGCGGAGTGAACGGTACTAACAATACGGCCTTTCACACCGCTCAGCCAGAGTCATGCGTGATTCTTCATCCATCGGCGTGGCTGGTTGCCCGGATGTAGGAATCCAGCAACTGGAGTCGGAGCCCAGCCGCCCCGCTTTGGTAGCGTGGTCTGAGCTTCTCCAGCAGGATCTTGGCACCGGCAGTGTCTCCGATCCGAAGCTTTGCGACCACTCCGCCCTCGAGCAGGTCCTCTGGAGTGATCCAATTCTCGTCCTTTTCAACGTCCACGAGCAGCGAATCCGCAGCCAAAGACGCGGCCGCAAAGTCCCAAGCTGCAAGGCTACGGTAGTACGATACGACTGTTCGTGCTTGCGGAGGTGCTCGGTGTCGCGCCAAAAACTCGTTCACTTGCTCGTAGAATTTCTCTTCTATGAAACCAGCGGTACCTCCGCTGCGAATCCGCTCAATCCTCTTGAAATTATCCAGCCATATTCGCCAATCGCTTGGTGCGGTACCTATCTGCATTTCGTCAATCCAGCGGTCGTTCATGTACACGGCCTCTCGCTCCCGTGGCGACAGGGCGGAATCCATGATCGCCAATTCCACTCGGTTCCTGACCAGCGCCCCTCGCGCAAGTGCGGTCAGTCGCGGCGTGCCGGAGACCGGTGCTATGGGACGACTGCTGGGGGGGATACGGTGACCGAACAGCGGGGCCACGATATCGAATCTCTTGGAAGTGAGTTCCCTGAAACCGACGGCTGAGTGGCGTAGAAAACGTGCGCGCTCGGCTGACAAGTCGAGTAACGGGTAGAAATCCGAGTTTGGATGGGTCCATTTATCGAGCAATGGCGCGAATGCTGCCCGCCCTGCAACACGAGCGGCTTCGAGAGCTTGAGGTGTAAGCGGTACCGACAGGCAAAGCTCATGGGTAAGGCTGGGTTGTGAAAAGATCGACCAGTCTGGTTCGGGAAGTTGTTGGTTCTTCGATGCTACTATCAGCATGTCGGACCCGGCTGTCATGAACAACTCGAACGTTCCGAAGTGCTGATTCATCGCGGCAAGCACCGAAAGGATCAATGCGTCGTCAATCTCGTAAAGGTGAATCCACTGTCCGAAGATCCCGTCATCAGTGAGATAGCGCGTGACGTGACCGTAGAATTCGGTCGTAAAGAGACTCGATACCCCGCTGACCCACGGATTTGACGGTTCCGAAAAGATGATATCATACTTTCGCCCGGCTGCAGCGAAATAAGTCTTCGCGTCCTCTATTACAAAACGCGAACGTGGATCGTCGAATGTTCTTCGGTTGATCGGATAGAACACCCTGGAGCCCTCCAACATTCTGGACTCGATCTCGACTGTTGTAACGTCCTCCAATTCAGGATCTGATAGGAGGAGATGCGACGACATCCCCGTACCTTGTCCGATGACGGCTGCGTGTTTCGCACCTCTCGAGTGGGCGAGGGCAATCAACGGCGCTAGCGCTTGTGTAGCAGCATCAGAGGCCAGAGGCGGGCGGCGGGCGGAATCGGAGCAGCTGAGAAACCAGTCTGGCGGCAACGATCCATCGGGTTTCCCGTTTGTGGCGATGGTGACGTTGCCGGTGGGGTTGGTACGGAATGCTGACACGGTTGCGGTTCTGCCGTCCTTGTAGTACAGGATCTCCACTTGGTTTGTGCCGGCGAGACTCCCGAGCCGGAAGACGCCGCTTGAAAGGACCCGCTGGTCCACGCCACCCGTCTGAAGCACTGCACCGGCGGCCAACATGGTTGCCAGGGCAGAACCATATGCGAGACGTCTGGCCTTGGGGTTGTAGCGGGCTGCGGTGAACAGAATGGCTACGCCGATCAACATGTCGATGGTGGCTCCAGTCAATAAGAGCATCCGCAGGCCGATGAGTGGCATGAGCAGAAGCCCCGCCAGGGCCGTGCCGACTATGGATCCGAGGGTATTGACTCCGTAGACCGACCCTATAGCCTTTTCGCCCACGCCGCCGACGACCAAGGTTCGAGTGATCAAGGGCAACGTGATCCCGGCGCAGAACGTGGCAGGCAGCATTATCGCAAGACACAATACATAGCGCGCCACGGTGAAGCCGGCGTATCCGCCGGACGTTTTCGTAAAGGTGTGAATGAGGCCGGCAGTCCATTCGAATGAAGCGTGGTAGAGAGGCAGGGTGGCCAGGGCCGCTGCACCCATGATCCACTGGACCATCCCTAGATTTCGCAAGGGATGCGCCCAGCGGTCGGCACGTTTCCGTACCCACCACGACCCCAGCGCCAGCCCGAGTATGAACGCCGATAGCATGAGTTCGAATGAGTGTGTGGCGCTCCCGATCACGAGGGCGAGCATTCTGATCCAGCCGATTTCGTAGAAGAACGAAGCGAGTGCGGTTCCGAAACTCACCGCCAGCAGCATGCGCCACAGTTGTGCCCTGCGCAGCGGTGATTCCTTGAATGGGCCTTGTGTTCTGGCTTCAGGAGCCACTTCCCAGGCCTCAGCTGGTGAACGACACGGGTATCGCTTGACCACACCCCACGCAACCAATGCCACACTGAGGTTGGTAATGGACGCAGCTACGAGTGTTCCGGGAAGTCCCGCCAAGGCAATGAGATAGAATCCGGTTACCAATACACCGATTGCCGCACCGATGCTGTTTGCGAAATAGAGGATGGATATCGTGCGCCCAGGCATGACTGCTACTCGCCGCAGCACACCCGCGGCTATGAGCGGGAAAGTCGTGCCCATGAGGATCGATTGTGGCAAGAGTAGTGACCCGGCGATGAGCCACTTGGCCAAGTCCAGGATGAAGCCGTCATGGAGGACTGGAAAAACGGTGTCGTATGCGTAGTTCGTGACAAGCAGATACAGATCGTGGAAGCCCAGTCCCAGGATTCCCACGACTGCCTCGACACCGGCGTACCAGAGCAACGGATCCCGGAACCGTGAGGATCTCTTGCCTGCCGCAAGAGACCCTAGCGCCATACCTCCCAAAAACATCGCCAGGACGATAATCTGCGCGTATGCGCTGTGTCCGACAAATAGGCTCAGATATCGGGACCACAGGGTCTCATAGATGAGGCCCGCTGCGCCCGAGAGTATGAACAGAATGTAGACAATTGCGAGCATCGGCTTTTGGGATCGCCGGTGAGTCGGCGGAGTTTGTTCAGGTTCGGGTTGATCGTGTGTATTGTTGGGCCACGAGCCTTATGCCGGCTGCCGCCCCTATGATGGTAAGGCGATCGCCTTCTCGCAACACGGTTGGGCCCCGGGGAACCAGGATCTCCCCGTGCCGGCGAATCAATGCTATGAGTGTGCCCTCGGGCAGCCGGATTTCATTGAGCGACTTGCCGATCAGCGGTTCCGTATCGGTGTCTGACGCAACGCGCAGAGAGAGAAAGCGGTCGTCGCGGAGGAGTGTCTCTTTGAGAGCTTGCTCGTCGCCGGCCTCGAGCCATTCGGTCATGAAGCTGTCTTCTTCTATCCGTCCCGCCAAGTGTGCGAGAATGCGGAGATGGCGACCGGCGTCGGCCTCGCCACTCGCGAGTAGGAACACGGCTCGGATGGGTACCTTCGCCGCTTGACGACGCATCTCCTCGTCATCGACAGTGACACAACCACTGCACCGAACCAGCACCATCTCCGATGATTCAAAGTCAGGTAGTCTAATATGTAGTAGTGCTCCTCCATGTGAGACGGGCGTTCCTCCCATGCGAATTCCCCGCTCGAAATGTTCTACGAGTTCGTCGGCAGTTGCAGGGAGCCGTTCCGCGAGCAGGACCGATGCCTCCCGAACGATCCGGTCGAGCGGGGCTGGCTCTCTCGAGTCCAGAACCAGCGAATGAGTCACGACTTCGTCGAAAGGATCTTCCTCTCGGATTCCTTTCTCCTTGATTATTTCTCTCAACTCCTGATCTAATCCGGCGAACCGCTTTCTGCCCAGTCGTTCGAATACATGATATATGGCTCCGTCGCGTTCCAGGTTGCCGCGGGCGTAATAGTTGTACCATGCGATGCTTACAACGACCACCCCGACCGTGAAAAGTGCAGGCATCCATCCCATCTCGGCGACCAGAAACAACGGTATTACTATTCCTGCTAGCTGTACCCACGGGTATAGTGGAGATCGAAAACCTGGATCGTAGCTTTCGATGTGGCTCTCGCGCATGACGATGACTGATACATTCAAGAGACCGAAGAGCATGAGCTGAAGTGCGCTCGCGAGTTTTGCAACCGCCTCCACGTCCAGCACCAACAGAAATGAAATCAGTATCGTACATGTCAGCGTTATTGAGAGAACCGGTGTGTGAAAACGTCCCAGCCTGGCGAGCCTTTTCGGGAACAGATGATCCCTTGCCATTGCGAGCGGATACCGAGACGCTGCCAGGATACCGGTATTGGACATGGAGGCAAAGGCAACGACTGCGGCGGCCACCAAGAGCACTTCACCAGAGCGCGGGGGTAGCCATGTGAACAGTGGTATGGCGGCGTCGGCGGCTGGAGTCAAGCTGGTGCTTAGTTCTTCAACTCCCAACACCGCCACCATTATGGACACACCTACCACATAGAAACCGACGACTGTTCCAAGAGAAAGACCCATGCCAAGTGGGATGTTCCTGTCGGGGTTACGTACTTCCTCAGCCAGGCTCGCTACTTTCGTCAGGCCGACATAGGAAACAAACACGAGTCCGACCGTCTCGAAGAGTCCGTCAGATCCATTGGGTAAGAATGGAATGAACCGGGTCCGATGGACTTCCCCGATTCCGACTCCTATGATGTTGACGGCGCCATCGATAATGAAGAAAGCCAATATGGTGAGTAACACCAACACCAGAACGCGTACCAGACCACTGCTCTCTCTTGCACCTACGATGTTGACAATTGCAAATACCGCTGCGAAGGCCACTGCGATCGGTTTGATGGGGAGGTCGATAAATACTGCGGCGTATGCTCCTGTTCCAATAAGGGCGAAAGCGCTCTTCAGCATGAGGGCTATCCACGTACCGATTCCGCCCATATTTCCGACCAGTGGGCCCAATGTCCGATCGAGAAAGTAGTATGCGCCCCCGGCCTTGGGCATGGCCGTCGCCAGTTCCGCCATGCTCAGCATGGCGGGCAAGATCAGAAAACCGGAAATGAGATATGCAAGTCCTACCGATGGTCCTGCTTTGGCAGCAGCGATACCTGGTAGGAGGAAGAATCCGGAACTGAACATCGCACCGGTAGATATGACGTAGACGTCGAACAGGCCCAGCTGCTTTTGGAGACGGCCGGCTTTCGAGTCAGCCACGGTCGGAGTTCGTGAAGTCACCGGCTGGTCCGCCATATGCGGTTGTGGTGGTAGATGGTTTGGCCAGGGTGGCCGTGCAAATGAGCAACTGTCTCATGTATGTCTCTCCGACTGGCTATTGCGCAGAGCCATTGAGTGTGGCAGTCCACCCTGTTCACGGACCGTCAGTGGGGGTGCAGAGATTTGTGCTGTAGTGGAAAGGGTGCCGCTATACCCAGCCCTTCTTTCGGAACATCCTCAGCGCCTCTGCAAACCGCTCCATTTGATCTGGCAGGCCAATAGAAACACGGTTATATGACAACATCGGTGGGAACGGTCGGCCAACCTTGAACCCGTGTTCCTTCATTCTGTCGATATAGGTCCTCAGGTCTCCTTCTATACGGTGCATCGCGAAGTTCGTCTGGCTATCCAGGTACTCGATGTTCAAGTCCTGCAAAACGCTGTACAGGATTGCCTTTGCGCGAGAATTCGAGTCCTTGCTGCGGGCAACCATCCCTCTGTCGTTGAGAGATGCTATGGCGGAGGCCAAAGCCAGTTGATTCGCTCCGTTGTGAGCTAGGAGCGGGTGAAGCTGCTTGATCGTGTCGGCATGGGCCACCGCGTAGCCTAGGCGCATTCCGGCCATCGCGTAGATCTTGGAGAACGTACGTACAACCACAACGTTGGGGTTGCGAACCGCCAACTCAACGCTCGTCCAGTATCGTGGGTCTTGAACGAATTCGAAATATGCCTCATCGATCATGAAGTAATGGTTGTCGGGTGCCGATTTTATCCACGCATCCACATCGCGACATGAAGTCACGCTCGCGGTCGGATTGTTGGGATTGCAGACGTAAACGAGAACCGGACCGTCAGCTTTGTTAGCGATCTCGCGCATCCGGCCCAGGTCGTGGCCATGGCTACCGTCCAGTGGAACCTTGACGAGTCTGTACTTTTCCGGCTCACTATAGTTTGGCACGTCTTCGAATGTCGGATCGGCCACGATCAGAGTCGTCTTGGGAGACCCATGGGCTTGGACGATGACTTGAAGGATCTCGGTGGAGCCGTTACCCAGGGCGATGTTGTCCTTCTTGACATTGTGCTTGGCAGCCAGCGCGTCGATCAGTTCGGTCTCGCGAGCACCCGGATAGCGGTTTGCCTCGTCGATCGCGTCAATGACAGCCCGACGGGCGCTAGGCGAGATCCCCAGAGGGTTCTCATTTGCACTCAGCCGAATCGGTCCGTTGGGGCTCGGGCGCGCAGGCGCCCAGAGTTCTGCTTTAGGGAGCTCACGTCCTAGACCTGCAAACCCAAGTGCGATACCGGCTTGGAAAAAGCTTCTGCGCTCCATGAGACCCTCCAGTGAGTGCTTAGTCCTTTGACGAAGTCTATCCGCTTTTCCTAATATGATATACGGCGCCTGCAGACGCGAGGGGGAGAGGCTTCTGCCGGGCCATGACACGGGTTTGCTTTGGGGGTAATATCAATCAACCTCTAGACCGGGATAATCGAGTGACGAGCAATGCGGGCTTGCAGACGGCGACTTTCGGCGCAGGCTGTTTTTGGGGGGTCGAAGCGACATTCCGCCGACTTGAAGGAGTGGTATCGACTGCGGTCGGGTATATGGGTGGTACGTTGGAGGATCCGACCTACGAGGATGTTTGTTCGGGGAAAACCGGACATGCGGAGGTCGTCGAACTGGTTTTTGAGCCGGACCGCATTACCTACTACGAGCTGCTCGACGTCCTTTGGAGCAGTCACGATCCCACCACTCCGGGCCGTCAGGGTCCCGACGTGGGTAGCCAATATCGCTCGGTGGTGTTCTTTCACGACGCGGAGCAGCAAGCGGCCGCCTTGGCTTCTCGGCGGAGGTTGATTGAAATAGGTCGCTTCAGCGCAGAGATAGTTACCGAGATCGTACCAGCGACACAATTCTACCGTGCCGAGGAATATCACCAGCAGTATTTACAAAAACGGGGGCTGGCAGGCTGCACGACGCGGTCAGCTCCGTGAAACAAATTCGCCAATTATCCTAACCTTGCCAAGAGGAAACGATGAAGTTCTTGCCGCTATGTGTTCTGAGTCTTTGTCTTGTCGAGGTCGCGCACGCACAGGACAGGGAGTTCGAAACCACCCGTTTGGATGAAGGTGTGTATCAGTTCAGGTACAAGACACACAACGGATTCTTTGTTGTAACGGCGGACGGTGTGGTGGCGTTCGACCCGATATCTACCGAGGCCGCTCGGCTCTATGCCGCCGAGATAAAACGACTGGCTCCAGGGGTGCCACTCGCCGCGATAGTCTATAGTCACGACCATGCAGATCACGCCACTGGGGCCAATGTGCTCCGGACGGCCTTCTCGGCACGTGTACCCGTGATAGCTCATGACAACGCGGTGTCGAGGATCGCGGAGACGGCTGATGAAGATCTGCCGACACCCGATATCACGTTCAGGGATCAGTTGACACTTTACTTTGGCGGTCGGAGATTGGAATTGCACTACCTCGGCAGGAGTCACAGTGATAACATGATTGTGGCCCTGTTGCCGAAGGAGAGACTCGCGTTCGCAGTGGATTTCGTCACCAACGACGGAGTGGGATATCGCGAACTGCCAGACTACTATTTCCCCGAGTTCTTTGAGGCGCTGGCGAAGTTGCAGGAACTGGATTTCGACAGTATCGCATTCGGCCATGGACCACCAGGAGACCGTGCTGCCATTGCGCGTCAAGTGAACTACTATAGCGAGCTGCGTGCTGCGGTCCGCGAGGCCGTGGATAAGGGATGGTCTGAGGATGAAGCCGCACAGCGAATCCGACTGTCGGCTTATGCTGGTTGGCGGCAGTACGACAGTTGGTTTCCACTCAATGTGAGGGCGCTCTACAGATGGATGACGGGGCGATAGTCGGTGCCACCGGAGGTGGGGAAAGCCAACAAGAAAGTGCTACGCCGTTGCGACTGGTGCCTGGGAAGCGATCTCATGATTGCCTACCATGATGAGGAGTGGGGAGTGCCGGTCCACGACGACCGGAGATTGTTCGAGTTCTTGGCGCTGGATGCCTTTCAAGCCGGGTTGAGCTGGTCAACCATTCTGAATAAGCGGGAGAATTTTCGCAGGGCCTTTGACAATTTCGAGCCGGCTAAGATTGCGCGATATACTCGGCGGAGGGTAGCACACTTGCTGTCCGATGCTGGAATCGTTCGCAATCGCCAAAAAATCGATGCTACGATCTCCAATGCCAAGGCCTTCCTTGCCATCCAAGCAGAGTTTGGATCGTTTGACGCGTTCATCTGGAAGTTTGTCGAGGGATCTCCCAAGCAGAACAAATGGCGAACGATGAAGCAGATACCCGCGACGACCATGCTGTCAGATGTGATGAGCAAGGGACTCAAGGGCAAGGGATTCAGATTCGTAGGATCTACGATATGCTACGCGTTCATGCAGGCAGCCGGCATGGTTAACGACCATATAGTGAGTTGCCATAGGTACGATCAGGTATAGGTCGTCGCAGAACCTTTGCTTTGGTCCAGAACACCTCTAATTGCTTTGGCCAAGTCACGAAGATCGTATGGTTTCGTGAGTAGCCGTGCAATGGGATCGGTCTGCAAGCGGTTCGCATTCAGCGATTCGCTAAAGCCACTTGCGATCATGATTGGTATGTCTCCGCGCAACCGTCTTACCTCGTGTGCCAACTTTAGGCCGGTAAGCCCGGGCATAGTCTGATCGGTAAGAACGAGGTCGAAATTGTCGGGCGCAGTTCGGAACAACTCAAGCGCCTGTCTGCTATCGGTTACGGCAACCACCCTGTAGCCGAGCTTTTCGAGAAACGACTTCCCCAGAGCCACGAGTGCTTCTTCGTCATCCACCAGGAGAATCCTTTCGTCTCCCCCATGTCTAACAGGTGAGGGTGCAGTACTGGCTAGTCTCGGCTCATCCACACGGGGAAAATACAGATCAAAGGTCGTGCCTAGGCCAGGGGCGCTGGCAACCCGGATCGCGCCTCCGTGGTCCAGTACAATGCCGTGAACGACCGACAGCCCGAGACCTGTTCCCTTGCCGACTTCCTTCGTAGTAAAGAAAGGATCGAATATTCTCGACGCCGTCGCCTCGTCCATACCTGTGCCGGTGTCACGAACCACAAGCTTGAGATAGGACCCCTCCGTGATGTTACCGAGTTGCATGGCCTCGTGTTGCGCCAATTCGACCCGACTGAGCGTTACATGTAGTAGCCCCACAGCATCGTCTATCGCATGGGCGGCGTTGGTACCCAGATTGAGAATGATTTGGTGTATCTGGTTCGTGTCCGCGGCGATAAAACCGGCACCGGCGTCAATTTGTCGTTCGATCTCAATCGTGCTTGGGAGGGTGGCCCGTAGGAGGTCTAGAGCCTCATGCAACACATCGGCGAAGTCAATGACCGCAAACTCGGTCTCCGACCGACGACTGAACGCGAGAATCTGTTTAACCAATCCCTCCGCGCGCTTTGCAGCGGTGAGCACGTGCTCTAAATCCTCTCTGGCTGGTGAATCGGCGGGAATATCGTCTCTGGCGAGCTCGGCATAACCCAGAATTGCGAGAAGGATGTTGTTGAAGTCGTGGGCGATGCCGCCAGCCAACGTGCCGATGGCCTCCATTTTTTGGGATTGTCTAAGTTGGGCCTCTAACACGCTGCGTTGCTCGTGCTCGCGTTGGTGCTCGAGTTCGGCCGCGGCGCGCACGCCAAAGATCTGGAGCAGAGATTTTGACAAGTCTATTCTTTCGAACGGCCTTCGGTGCATCACGACTAGGAGGCCGAGGGCCTCACCTGTCGAACCGAAAAGAGGCGTGCCGACATAGCTTTCCACGTCCAGCTCTCTCAGCAGGCTGTCCTGAGGGAACATTTGTGAAACACCGTTGCGATACGCGCACATATCGCGACCCACAACGTTCTCGCACGGGGTGCCAGCGAGACTGTACCGGAAATTGTCCGATATGTTTCCGTGGACACAGACGGCGATGGTTCGTATGGCGGCCAAGTCGTCGTTAGGTATGATACCTACGAATGCGTAGTCCACCTGGAGCGTGCTCGTAAGATAGCGCACGAGCGATTCGAAGAACTCGTTTCCACTCTTGGCCGATACTTCCTGGGCGATATCCTTGACCGTCTGCTCGACTCGATGGCTCTCGGAGATATCTCTAAGGATGACCTGTACTGCGGGCCTGCCATCATGAGTGAACGGCAACCCGAACGTTTCGACCTCGATCTCACCGCCGCCGACGGGCAGCAAGCGAATCCTATGTAGAGGAGGCGAGTGCTTGGCTTGCTCTATTCGGCTAATCCGCTGCTGAATGTCGGCGCGATAATCCGGGTGCACGAGGTCCATCACCGGCATCCCAACGATTCGCTCTGCCTCCGCGCCGAGAAGAGATGCAGCGCTCTCGTTCGCAAATACTATTTTCCCCTCGCAATGAACCACGATTCCCAGCGGGCTAGCTTCCACGAGGCGTCGGTACCGCTCCTCGCTCTCCCGCAACCTCCGTTCTGCCCGCCTGTGCTCTGTGACATCGCGGATGATCCCTTGGTACCCCACCACGGAGCCGTCCGGCGTAGCTCGCACCACTGAATCCATGAGACAATCGACACGCGACCCGTCTTTCGCAGCAAGCTGTAGGGCGAAGTCTGCAACGGATCCATCTCTTTCCACACTTTCTCTAAACCGGCGTCTGTCTGCCGGATCTATGTAGAGCTTCTCAACGTTCATCTGCAACAGCTCATCGCGGTGATATCCCAGGAGCCGCTCAAAGGCCGGGTTGACATCGGCGAGTCTGCCATCGACGGTCGAGATGTAGATCGCGTCAGCCGACTCCTCGAATAATCGGCGAAATCTGAATTCGCTTCGCTTGAGCAGTTGACGTTGACGCCTCGAGTAGCGCCAGAATACTCCGCCACCGGTTGCCGTGGCAGCCAGCCAGAGCAGGAGCAGTCCGATGAACAGTGGGTTGCGATAAAACGGAGCGGGAATTCGGAAATCAATCGCCTGAGGCGAGTTTGACACACGCCCGAGGAGACCCTTGGCTTCCACAAAGAACGTATGCCTTCCGGGTGTCAGATTGGAGACCACCGCCTCCCTGGCGGAGCCCCATCTAGACCAGTTGCCGGCGTCCAACCGGTAGCGCGTGTCCACTCGCTCCGGTGCTTGCTGCCCATCGAACGCGTAGGCCTCCCAGCTGAACGTGACTGCCGTGCCATTTACGCTAGGTGGTTTGATCACCGCGATCGGTGGCGGATCTCGAGTCTCCGAGAAACTCAGTTCGTACAGCCCGGTGCCGAGTGTTCCGATGTAGGCCCCGTCCACCAATGGTACAACGGGCCACACGTGCCGCGTCCCGAGTCCTTCGATCGGACCAATGTTGGAGAATGTGCCGTCCTTGTATATCGACACTCCTCCCAGAGTGCCGATCCATAGAGCGCCGTCTGGTGCAAAGGCTAGACTCCAGACCGAGTTGTCAGCCAGCCCGTCGGACGTTGTGAGGAAAGTGATGTGATCGTCGCTGTCGATGTGGCCGAGTCCGTGGAAACGATCTCCGAACCAGATCTGGCCATCCGAGTCGGCTGTGAGGACAAACGCCCCGTTCGCTAGTTCACCTCCGGCAACCGTCCAGATCCTGGTTTCCCCGTCCCGCCAGCGACCGATCCCCTGATAGGCACCAAACCAGAGCGCGCCGTCGGGTGCCTCGACGAAATCGTACACGCGACCGCCGGGAAGCCCGTTCTCTGTCGCCCAATGTCGGACCCGCTCGCCGTCATATGTGACTACTCCTGGCTCATCAGCGGCAGGCATTGGCTCTGCCGCTAGTCCGAGGAACCAGAGGAGTCCATGACGGCCCGATACGATCCTATGCACGCGTGGAAGGTCGAGACCCTGCTCGGGGCCAAAATGACTCCATCGATCGTCGAACCACCGGTAGGCGCCTGGGAAATCACTGCCGCTCGATATCCAGATGCCGCCCTCACGATCTTCCGCCAATCCGGTAACGTTGTAGATCTTTCTGCCACCGATCGAGGTGATTCGGCGCATGGCGGTGGGGCTCGATCCCACGAGCACTCCAGAATCCGTAGCTGCCCACAGCGTACCGTCCGAAGTGGGCAGGATGGCGTTTGTGCGATCGCCGACACGGGTGTCTATGGCCGTCCACCGACGCCATCTGTGGGACGAAGTGCGGTTCAGAAAGATTCTGCCGGGGGTTATAGCCCAGACATTGCCGCTCGCTTGAACCAATAGAGAGCGGGTGACTCCAAGTGCTTGAGGGATGGAGGAAACGACCTTCCATCTCCCACCGCGTCGCACAACGAGGCGTCCGGACGCGGTAGCCGTGACTACGTTGCCCGCCGTATCGGTTCCCATGCCCACGGCCCGCATTGTTTCGGAGCCATATCGCAAAGTCGGCGACCCATGCCTGGACCAGTCCCAGATCCCCCTCGCGTCGGGATGAGTAAGCACAGCTGCTCCACCCCAATTGCGCTCCACCAGGAATTGCACGCTCGACGGCAGATGTTTCTTCCAGCGCTGGCCGTTCCATACGAACGTACCCCGCCTCGTTGAGAGCCACGTTCTGCCCGACGACGAGCCGATCAAGCGTGCTCCGCGGTCGAGGTTACCGCCGAGCTCAATGGGCAGCGGGAAGGAGTGCGCCCTCCCTTCGCTGTAGCGATAGAGACCTCGAACGGTGCGTACGAGGAGATCGTTGGCGCCCCATGGAGCAACAGAGATGGTAGAGTCATTCGTGCCTGCCACCGGTACTTCAATGGGGCTGAAGCCGGCTTGGTTGCCTCTGTACAACCGTCCCGCGATTATCGCCAGCACGTTTCCGCCGCGGTCCGCCGCTACGGTTGTGGGAGTTCCCAAAGGGAGGCCGGCATCGGCGCCTATGCCGTGCCAGCGGAAGTCGTCGAACCACGCCAGGCCGTGCTCGGACGAAGCCCAGACGGTTCCGGTCGAGGTTTCTATCAGGTCGAAAAGTCGATTTGCCGGAAGCCCGGTCTGCGTGCCGTACTCAACCCATCTCCACTGCTCCTCGAGCGGGTCCTGCTGAGCTGAGAGCTCTCCGACACAAAGCAACGCGCTCAAACCTGCGAAGCCTGCACGGAGAGCACACCGGTGAGTTGTCCTGTCAAGCCACTGTCTTGTCAGTGGCCCCGTTATCCTAGCGATTGGACCATCCTTTTTTTATCACACGTTCTAGGGCTCGCGGTGCAGTTCCCATGCGAAACGCCTCTCTCGTCTTCAAGTTGAAGCGATCGCCGGCGCCAAGGAAGTAGAATCGTCCCCCTGAGTCCAGCATGCTATCGTGATCGTAGATCGCTACGTAGCTGGCCCCAATCACGGTGAACCGATCGCCGCGAACGACGATTGCTGTATTTTCGTCAATTCCTATACCCAGCAGGTTCGGGTGTGCCTCGATTATCTCGATCAAGTCGAATTGGCGGTTGCGCCGGAGGACGTGCTGATCGATCGCCGTGTTGCGTAGGAAACCCATACCTGCTTCATGGTCCCCCATCATGATGGTGTTTGTCTTGGTATCGCCACGAGCGAGGTAGGAGCCCTGTATGGTCGCCCCGGCGGAAGAGCCTCCAATTACACCGTCGCGCTCGAGTAAGGCCCAGAGCTCTTCCTCGACCTTAGTGTGAAGGTATGAATCTGCGAGTCGCCACTGCCGTCCCCCGCTGAACCAAACTCCGCGCGCTTCCCTGATCGGTTGAACGAACTCCTCTGAGTTGGCAACGTTGCGGTCCTTGGTATGTAGTACCGTTATGTGGGTGGCTCCCGCTGCCTTGAACTGCCTGAGGCCGCTCCAGTATTGACTGTAATGCTCGGCACCTCCCGCGGTGGGAATCACCACAATCGGGGCGTCGGGACCGCCGGCGAGGTTCAGGAAACGCTCCACGATCGCCGGATCGCGCATCGCTCCGCCCACAACAACCAGGGAGCCATGAGTCGGTCCAACAACCTGCGCGTGCGTAGCTTCATTCAGGGCCGTCGAGAGCGCTAGTACGGACGTTATTAGATATGCGAGTACGAGCTTGTGACTTTGCACGAATCACCCCATGGTTCCGGTTCGAGATCAATACATGTAATGACGGCAGGCCAACGCAGGTTCTACTCTTCTCTATTGAGTGTAAGGTGTGTTCTCGTGCGGCTGAGGTAAAGTCACGATTCATATTTTGAGCGTTTTGTCATTGAGAGGAACCAACGGTGGCGTCTCTGGGAGGCAACTGGATGCTCTAGCGGGATGCTTGATAAGTTGTTGGACAACTGGCAGTTACACTCACCAATCGTGGTGGTGCGGACTCAAGTTTTGACGAGTGGTTGGGCCCTGAGTGCCGTCGACGGAGTTAGAACCGGGCCGGCAAACTGTCAGTGCGTTTCCGTTTTGTAGATTGCGGCCAGTACCAAGCTCTGAAAGGGAGACGATGTTCGACATCATTACGTTCGATTGCTATGGCACACTGGTTGACTGGGAGTCTGGCATCAGCAGCGCCATCATGGGTGCGGCTAGGCGTCACGGCATGCGGTTGGAGCCCGAAGCCGTTATGGCTGCGTATCACCGTGTTGAGCCCGAGGCAGAGGCAGGGGAGTTTAGGCCGTATCGGGAGGTCTTGGCCCGATCCGCGAGCGCTACGGCCAGACGCCTCGGTTGGGCTCTGGAGATTTCGGAGGCGGGGTTTCTCGCTGAGAGCCTACCCGATTGGCCGGTGTTTGAGGATACGAACGGTGCCCTTGAGCAACTAAAGGATGCGGGCCACCGACTCGGTATTCTCTCGAATGTCGATCCGGATTTGCTCGAGCGGACACTCGAGCACTTCACGGTCTCGTTCGACCTGCTCGTGACAGCGGCGGATGTGGAGTCGTATAAGCCAGCTCTGCCGCATTTTGCAAGGGCGAAGACGCTGATTGGCAACAAACGATGGCTTCACGCGGCACAGAGCTATTTCCACGACATCGTGCCAGCCAGCGGTTTGGGGATACCGGTCGTGTGGGTAAACCGCAAAGGCGAACGCCCGGCGGGTGCTGTGCGGCCCGACGGAGAGGTAGGTAACCTGCGGGGTTTGGTGGAGTGGCTCGACCGACGGCCACCGGCTAGCTGAAGCTGAAGCGCTTCTCCCGCAGCGTGAGATTTGGCACCCCGCGGCCGGGCGACGCTTCCTGCCGAACGATCCCACCGGTATCGGCGTAGCGGAAGTACGCTTCGAGAGCCTCGGAAAGATCGAGCCTCATGTGCTCGTCCAGGCAGAGGCCCTCGTGGTCCGAGAGACAACGTTCACACCATTTCATGACGGCACCTCCGAGCATGCGGGAAGCGGGACATCTGGATCGCTAAAGATTGGAACAAGCAATTTTCGCACCTCGGTTACTCGGGCACGCCAAACATGTAACCTCTTGGGCGGCAAGTGGTTGAGATGCTGACACAGTGGAGGCCGTGGTGTTGGCTCCACGCCATACCGAGGCGAGTTGGGTCGCAACAATGCTACGTTAGCGCGCGTCGAATCGGACTCGATCGGCGGTCGTGGTGCTCAAGCCGACCCGCGGATCGAGCAGGTCTTGGGAGTCGAGCAGGTATGCCAGAACCATCCAGTAGTCGCGTTCAGACAGGCTGCCCATAGAGTCGTACGGCATCGCAACGCTCACGTAGTCGTACAGGATGCTTGCGGATCGATACTGCTCCAAGATATCATGAGTCAGAGGGGGACCGAATGCTCCCTCTGCCCCATGACACGGAGCGCACACGTTACGGTACAGTGCGCGGCCTTCGACTATCTGCTCCTCGAGATTGCCTGTGTCGCCGGTTCGGGTTACCCATACCGCTCCCGCGGCGATCAGCAAGACGAGCACCGAGATGATGGAGTTCCTCAATGGTGTCCAGCGGTTTTCGAATCAGACTTCGCCGAGCGCATAGATCATGTCAGCATACGCCTTTTCCACCTGCGGTAGTCCTGCGATGGTCGATCCAGCCTTCGGCGTGACTACCATATACTCGTCGGGTGCATGTGCACCCGAACCATGTCCCAGCGATCCGAGCACGAGCGGCAACCCCAGTCGCTCGGTGAACTGATAGAACGGTGCGCTACCTGCAAGTCTCGGCCATACGGCCGGCGGATATCCGTACTTGTTGAACACTCCGATGGCCGCTCTGACGAAGGGTGCCTCGACCGAGGTTTGCGATGGAGGATAGCCCGAGAGCTGACGCACTTCGATGTCTGGGAAGCCGTGCGTCGCGAGGTGTCGGCGGATGAGGTCCAAGGCCTTATCGGGTCGCAGGTTGGGAGGCAGCCGCGAGTCCACCTTCGCGGTCGCCTTATGTGGCAGTATCGTCTTGGTGCCTTCGCCGGTGTAGCCGGCCCAGATTCCGTCGATGTTGAGCGTTGTGTCATATAAGTAGCTCAAGATCGCCTCCTCACCGCTCATGCCATCGATCCAACGTTGTACGCCGAGTGATTTGCGTATGGTGTCCTCGTCCCAGTTCTCGAGAACGCTGTTTATTAGGCGTTGTTCCTCGTCGCTCGGGGGACGGACGCCGTTGTAGTAACCGCGCACAGCGATGGCATTGCCATCTCGGCTCGTGAGAGTCGCCAGGGCCTGTACCAATCGCCATACCGGAGAATCCACCAGCGCCTTATATGATCCATGGATTTCAGACCGCGTGGGGCCCCCCATGGGGCCACCGGTTGCCTCCAGCTCGAAGTAAAGGAGCCCCTTGACACCCAGGTTGAGTGTTACCTCACCGTTGGAGTCCTGTGCGTTGAATGGAAAGAAGACGCCAGTAGCGGAACGAAGCCGTTCTTCATATTTGTCTACTATCTGCGGATAGTGTGGTGAGCCTAGTTCTTCCTCACCTTCGACCGTTACCATGAGGTTTACGGGAAGCGTACCTTCCACGGCGATGATGGATTCCACTGCGTTGAGGAATGCGCGTTCCGGTCCCTTTTCGTTGGTTGCACCCCGGGCCATGAGCACCGATCCCAGTTCGGTGTTCACGAGCGCGCCGTCAAAGGGAGGCACTCTCCAGTCGTTGGGATCGACGGGTTGGACATCGTACATCATGTATACCATGAGCGTCTTCGCGGCGCCGGCATCGTAGTATCCCCACACTCCTGGATGCCCATCCGTCTTGACCAGCGTTGTCTCGGAGAACCCTAGGCTCGCGAGATCGTCCTTGACCAGGATTGCCATCTCCTCGACGCCGATGTCCTGAGCGCTGACAGACGGCTGGCGCAGCCAACGCTGAATGTTTGCCAGGTGCGCCTCCTGATGCCGGTCGATGTATCGATATGCCGATTGGTGGTTCCCGTGGTAGCTGGGAATGTGGGACGGGTCGAAGCTCTCTTTTGTGGTGATGTGGAACCTAGGCCTGTGGGTTCCCTGTTGTTGTGGGGGAGACGGTATGGACAAGCCGCCCAGTCCCAGGGCGCCGACCTGAACAAAGTCGCGACGGCTCAGCTTTTTGGGTGGCACTGCTCGATTCGGCATGCCGGTCACCTCGTTCGTTAGGGGCTATCGCCAGCGACAGTTCCATATTGTAAGGAATCAAGGCACGGGAGTCTATGGGGAGCCTGGTGGGATCCACTGCATTTGGTCATCTTGTCACGATGTCTGCCGCTGCACCCACGACAGGGGGTTTGGACTGCCCCTCTACGGACGAGAATACGGTCCGCATCTTCAGGCGTCTGGCCGAAGACGCGTACGGCTGTCTTCGAACCACCGTGCTATTGACGTTCACCGTTGGATGTGCGGTAGCCCCGGTCGCTGCCCAGGACGTGGTAATCAAGGGTGGTTGGCTCTTCGACGGTGTATCCGATAGCCTGGTTCCTAACTCGGCTATTCTCGTGCGGTCGGGCAAAATCCTGAGTGTTGGGTCGCGGAACATGGAGCCGATCGAGGGCGAGGCTCAGGAGGTGCAGCTGGGCGATGGCGAGTACATCATGCCGGGAATGTTCGATCTACATGCTCATTATGCCATAGATCTCTTTGGTGACGGTCGAGTGGATGAAACGCACTCGTACCCGACGATCTTCCTAGCTAACGGTGTGACCTCGACTTTCCCGGCCGGCGAAGTCGATCCTGACAGCATGGAGATGTTGCGACGCAGAATCGACGCCGGTGTACAAGTTGGACCTCGTATCTTCAATTCGGGTCCTTACTTCGGTGGCGCGCGGGAGGGCTGGAACAGAGATGCGACCGTCGAAGATATCTATCGTGAGGTCGACCATTGGGCTGCGCATGGCGTGCGGAACTTCAAGGCAAAGCGCATCTCTCCCAAGCACCTTCGCGCTCTCATAGACCGGGCGCATCTTCACGGGGCTACAGTCACAGGGCACCTCGATTCGGGGTTTCGCAATAGCGTGAATCCTCGAGACGCGATATTGATGGGGATCGACCGCATCGAGCACTTTCTGGGCGGTGATGCCATAGCGTCTGATAGGCCGGCGTATCAGACGCTGGAGTTCTTGAATACGGATGACCCGGCAATCGATGCGATTATATCACTTTATCTCGAGCATCACGTGTTTTTCGATGCGACACTTACTGCGTACGGTTATTTCGGTAGACGGGATCCCGATGTCTATACCTATTTTGATGATGAACTCAAGTATCTAACTCCCTATATGAGGGATGTGGTGGAAGGGCGTCCGCCCCGTCCCGCTAACGAGCAGTTCGAGCGCATCTATTGGGTAAAGCGGCGTACCGTGAAGGCCTTTTACGATGCCGGAGGAGCCAGATGGATCACGTTGGGAACGGATCATCCAAGTTGGGGTGAATTCTTTTCCGGCTTCTCGGTCCACAGGGAGCTTCAGGCGTTAGTGTTATCGGGGATTCCGGCGGCAGCTGCCCTCAAGATAGCCACCATCAATGGTGCTCGTGCCCTCAACGTATCGACCTATCTCGGCACGATCGAGCCCGGCAAACTTGCAGATCTCGTGGTGCTCGAAGGCAATCCGCTCGCGGATATACGCAACACACACAGAACGCGTCTCGTGATGAAGGCCGGCCGCTTCTATGACGCCCGACGGTTGCTCGCGTCAGTGGAAGGAACGATCGGGCCCCGAGGTCCCGACGAGAACGACAACTGGACGAGACGGAGACGCAGGGGAGTTGGGCGACGCAAGTAAGGCCTGGCTTGCGAAGTTTCCAGAAACAGGAGGTTTTCTGATGTCGCGGCGGAGGACTTTTTTGAAGCAAATGGTCTCTGTGGCAGGGGCAACCGGTTTGGGAGGGATCCTTGCAGTGCAGCGGGCGTTCGGGGAGCAGCTACTCGACCTCACGAGTGTGGAACGAGGCAACTGGCAGAGACTGAGAGATCGATATCTACTCGATCCTGGTATCACCTACTTCAACCACGGTTCCATAGGGACGGTGCCTCGCGCAGTTCACGAAGCGCACGTAGGGTACCTCCGTGTTTGCGAGAAGAATCCATGGCTGTACATGTGGGGCGGTGAATGGGAAGAGCCGCGAGAAGAAGTGCGGCGGAAATCGGCTCGATTGTTGGGATGTTCTCCAGAGGAAGTCGCACTCACGCACAACACGACCGAGGGATTCAGCATCCTGGCTGGTGGGCTCGACCTGGGACCCGGCGATGAAGTGCTGTTCAGTTCGCTCAACCATGACGGTGCAAGTGTTAGCTGGTATCACAACGCCAAATCGAAAGGATTCACTGTCAGGCGTTTCCACCATCCGCTCGACACCATAGCCAGCGCTTCGGCCGACGAGGTACTCGACTTATACGATCGCCAGATTACCTCTAGAACACGAGTCCTGGTTCTGCCCCACATCGACAACATGGTGGGCTTGCTCCATCCCGTTAAGGAGCTTGCCGCGCTCGCGAGGGGCAGAGGAGTGGAGATAGTCGCGGTGGATGGTGCCCAATCCGTTGGAATGCGCGAGGTCAATGTACGCGATCTCGACGTCGATGTCTATTGTGCCAGTCCTCACAAGTGGGTACAGGCCCCGAAGGGGACGGGAATGATGTATTTGCGGAGCGAGATACAACGCGAGGTCCGGCCAATGTGGATGACCTGGGGCCAGGAGCGTTGGAAGGGTACCGTGAGGGTGTTCGAGGATTACGGTACGCGCAACCTGCCGGAGTTACTCGCAATGGGGGATGCGATTGATTTTCAGACTTCGCTCGGATCGGACTCAAAAGAAGAGAGGTATCGCGAACTGTGGGAATTGTTCCGGGGCCGGGCACACTCGTCTGGAAGGGTGATCTGGCGATCTCCCGAGTCGTGGGAACTGTCGGCATCCCTGTTTGCGCTCGAGGTCAAGGGTAAGGACAGCAGAGACGTGTTCGATACCATGTACCACCAGCGCGGGTTTGTATTCCGGGCGTTCCATACGAAAGAACTCAACACGGTTCGTATTTCGCCGAATGTCTTCGCCACCGACGACGATGTTACACGATTCTTTGACGGGGTCGCGTCGCTCTAGGGCTCGCTAGTCTTCCCATGTACCCTGTTGATGCGGAGACCGGCTCCGGTGGTGCACCAGGGCTTCGGAGGACGCACGGGTGGAGGGTCCTTTGGTAGGTCGGGGAAGCACGGAGGGCGCTCCGGTGCCTTCTTGTCCGGCAGCGTCAGTATGAGTCCACCGATGATATCTCTGAGTTGTAGCATGCACTTATGCTACGCCCTTCGCACTGATCCCACAAGGTTGGGTTGCCTAAGTTGTTTCGGCAACGCGCTGTTCGAGCTCCACACGTGCCGGAGCATCTGCCATGACAACCAACGTCATGTCGGGTGCCAGGGGCAGGTCTGCCGGTGGTTTGAATTCGTAGCTGGAGTCGGCCGGATGCCTAACTGCTAGGAGCAGGGCTCCGGGCAGCGTGTCGACTTGCAGACAGTCCAGCGGTTGGCCGACTACGCCTGCACTGGGAGGAATGGTAATCTCCTCAACGCGCAGGCTGCTCCGGTCACGGAGCATCTGGTCCAAGAACGAGACCACGCGAGGCCGCACGAGTTCCGATGCCATACGCATTCCGCCCGTGCGGTTCGGACATACGACTGCGTCGGCTCCGGCCGACCGCAGTTTGAGTTCTGTATCATCTCGCACGGTCGCGGCGACAATGCGAACTGCCGGCGCGAGACGGCGGGCCGTGAGCACTACTAGTAGATTGTCCTTGTCGCTCTCCATGCAAACAACTATTCCGACAGAGCGAGCGAGGCCTGCGCTCACGAGGGTCGCGTCATCACTCGGATCTCCGGTGACTCTCGGAATCCCTTCCAGCTTGTCCTCGTAGGATGCCAGGGAGTCGCAATCTGGCGTCACCAGCACAACAGCCCGTCCCGTATTGGTCAACTCTTCAGTGACGTAAGAGGCTGCGGCGGTGTCTCCACAAACAATGATATGATCTTGGAGTTGCGATATTGTTTTCTGCATGCGGCGTCTCGCGAAGGTGTGGAACAACTGCCCCTCGATGATGAATGCTGCCATCAGGGGTACGGCGTAGGCGACGATACCCATACCGACCACCAAGAGGATTACCGTGAACACTCGCCCGGTGGGATGGTTCGCCATATCGATGATCTCGCCGAACCCCACCGTGGTGAGAGTGATGATAGTCATGTAAACGGCATCTATTATACTCGCGTCGCCGCCACCGATTATCGAGAAGCCGATTATGCCGATGACAGTCACTCCGATCAGTGCCGCCAAGGCTATTGCTAGACGCCTCCGGAGGCGGTAGTAGTCCGCCAGCTCGCTCGATCGCGAACCGACGGTGAGTGGCGGCTTATGGCGATGTGTGTTCATGTTGTCCGGTAAACTACCTGACTTGCGAGTGGCCGTAAATAAGATGGAGCCGTTGAACGCTCGACCTGGTTCAGTAAGCGCCTCCGCGTGGGGTCTGGGCTTCAGATTGATGCTCCAGCTGATGCAGGTGCAAGTAGCGGGCTAGGAGGGGCTTGCCTGGATGGCCGCTGTAATGAGCGAGTCTAAGCTGCGGTAAGTTTGATTCGAAACCGCGGCCAAATACGGCCCTGCTGTCGGAGTGCCGC
>JBHHZE010000021.1:0-50770 GCA_046757925.1 Gemmatimonadales bacterium | reverse complement strand
GAGGAGGCGTTTCTACTAATGAAAGCTCTCGCCGTTATTGGCTTGGCCGCTCTGTGCGCCCTACAGCTAGAGGCACAGGAAAGCGCCAAGAAAGCTCCAGCAGCCCCAGTCATCGCTGCACGATTCAGCGTCAGTGTATATGCAGGGCCGTTCGACGACGACTTGCGCGGCGCTACGGTGTCATACCGCACCGTGAATGAGTTCTATACATTTGCCGCATTGAGTCGCGCGACGCCCGACGTGGGTGCCCGCTGGTTTGGTGACCTCGGGATTGGGTACCTGAGCCGTACGCTTGGCCTTATCTGGCACGTCCGAGCCGGTCTGCGTACTATCCGCGATACTGGCGGACCCGAAAAAGGTACCCGTTGGCGGGGCGTCAGCGAACTTGGGTTCGAATTTCCACGTGGGCCCATACGGGTGTTTTGGAACACCCGGAAGACGTTAGTCGACCGCAAATCGACAACGAATCTGTTTGGGCTGAGATTCTTGGTGAAGTAAGAAGCGGGCTCGCCCTAGGTCAAGTGCTAATCGGCCGTTAGCTATCGACTTGCTCGATCGGCACACCCTGCCCCACGTGATCCCCCGAGATGTCAGCGACTGCGGGGCATCCCAGCAGCGCCATCGCCAACTCCACCTCGTCCCGCAACAGCTCCAAGACTCTGGTCACACCAGCCTCGCCGTCGGCCGCTAGTCCCCATACATAGGGCCGGCCGATCAGCACCGCGCGTGCACCCAACGCCAGTGCCTTCAGGACGTCGGTTCCGCGGCGCACACCACCGTCCAGCAACACCTCCGCCCTTCCTCCCACCGCCCGTACAACCTCTTCCAGGACTTCGATGGTCGCCGGAACTCCGTCCAGTTGCCGGCCGCCGTGGTTGGACACCACGATGCCGGCCGCTCCGTGCTGGGTGGCGATCTCCGCGTCCTCCGCCGTGAGTATTCCCTTTAGCAAGACCGGCAGATCGGTGAGCGAGCGGAGCCAATCGATGTCGTCCCACGTGAGCGACGGATCGATGAGATCGGCGGCGTATTGCGAGACGGCCGAGCCGCGCTCCTCCAGGGGAATTGCCGCGAGATCGACCATGGCCGCGAGGTTGACGGGAAGGGCTTCGGGCGGAAGTCGCACGCTGTTGCGTTCGTCCCGTTCGCGGCGGCCCAATCGCGGAACATCCACGGTGATGCAAAGCGCCGAGTAGCCACTCGCGGCAGCACGCTCCACCAGGGAGCGTGTTACTTCCTTGTCGCGGTAGCAGTAGAGCTGGAACCACTTGGGTCCGTGGGATGCGGCCGCGATGTCTTCCAACGTCACCGACGACATGGTGCTGGACACCATGATCGTTTGTGCCTTGGCCGCGGCCCGTGCCGTGGCGAGTTCGCCGTCGGAGTGTGCCAGCCGTTGGAAACCGGTGGGAGCCAGCAGGACCGGAAAAGAAACCTTCTGACCCAGCACAGTCGTGCGGGCATCGACCCGGGATACGTCGATCAATACACGGGGCCTCAGCCTAAATCGATCGAATGCAGTTCGGTTCGCACGCAGCGTCAGTTCGTCGCCGGCACCGCCCGCTATATAACCGAATGGCCCATCCGCCAACACGTCGCGAGCGACGTGTTCATAGTCGATCAGGTTGACAGGTCTCATTGCATCACCTACAGGGACGGTGGCTCATGGGAACTCCCGTTTGAAAAGCGGTGTTTACATAATGCCGATCGATACTCGCGCGTACCGCCGGCGCGCCCCCACTCACCCGCCGGCTGGAGAATACTTCATGTACGCCAAGATAATCTCTCGCATCGGCATCACACTTTCCACGGTAGCTGCAATCGCCCTCGTCGCGAGAGGAAGCGTCTCTGACACATCGGCGGCGAGCACCGCGGTCGCGTCCGTCCACATTGTGAACAGCAACTCGCGCGACTTGCGGGTTTACGCCATGAGCGCTTCCGGCCTCCATCTATTGGGTACCGTGGGCTCACACGAGGACGCTGGATTCTCACTGCCCCACGAAATTGCGTCTGCGAATGAAAACATCCTGCTCGTGGCGGCGCATATGGACTCCCACTCGACTTATCTCTCTCAGAACCTGAAGATCTCTTCCGGCGACATGGTGGAGTGGAACCTCGCCGGGGCACCGCGCCAATCCGACGCCCAGATAACCCACAAGCTGGACTAGTTCGACGGCAAACGTCGTCGCTACACTTTGCCCCGACGGCGTAAGCCGGCGGGAGTCCTCGTTGACGCCGGATTGCTCGCCGCTCCTACCTCCGTTACCTTTCGTCCGCGGTACCAATGTGTAACATTTTATGCTGTAACGAGTTAATGGCCCCTCGTCCAAGGGCAGGACATCGGATTTTGGATCCGGGAATGGTGGTTCGAATCCACCGGGGCCAACTGCGCCGGAGGTCCTCTTGCCGGTGGCTGCACCGCGTCCCATCTTACGATTCCCGCCGTCGTAAACTACATGGAGACCCTCTACCACTCGGTTCCCCAACGGAGGTGTAGCACATGATTCAGATATTGTGTAGACTCAAGGAGACAGCGAGATCCCTTGGAGCGACGCCGCTGGTACTCATCGCCGGAATCTCAGCTTACGGGTGCGGGGGAGGTAGTGATTCCAACACCGGCCCCGGCAACAACAACCCGCCACCGCCACCCCCACCCATGCAAACGGCCCCACCGGTCATCTCGATGGTCGAATGGATGCACGCCAGTGGGTGCACGGCGAATACCGCCACCGATGTCACGATTATAACCACCGTAACGGACGCGGACACGCCGGCGGGCAATCTGACGTTCACGGGCGGCGTGTCCAACTGCACAGGCTCGATTAACGCTGCGACCGCAACCGTCAACTGTCCCGAGGCCGCATCCTACTCGGGCAACGTGACCGTGACCGATCCGGAGAACAACTCCGCTTCCAAGTCGTTCACCATGAGCCCGTGCCAGGATGGCTCCGCTAGCTGAGCAGCGTAACTCTGACGCCGGACCCGGAGGGCTGGACCAGAGTCCTCCGGGGCGCGGCCGATGCCGCGTCATGCCATCACCATAGCCAACATGAACACCCCCACGGCCACAAAAATCACCGACAAGCCCATCTTGATGTGATCGGGATCCAACTTCGCCTGAAGTAGGGGTCCTATCTGACCGCCTACGATTACACCGGGCACCGTGAACGCCACCAAGCCCAAAACCTGGTGCAAGACCTCCGGTTCCGAACGGAACGCGAAGTTGTAAAAATGCCCCAGAGAAGCTACTAGAACGCTTACGACAACCACGAAGATCGCGGTCCCAACGGCCACCGGTGGAGGAATACGACATCTCACGACCAGATGGTATTCCTGGAGTTCGGCGAGGCCCACGGATATCATTCCCAGAAACCAGCCGCCCACAGCCGCGAATGACATCCCCTGACCCTTGTTGCACACCGTGTAATGGAATTCCCGGCCTGAGCGATCCACCAGTCTGGATGTGTGGGCATCTGGGTTCTCTCCGGCCGGGTCAACCTGCGCATGTCGCAGCGAGCGGAACAGCTGCCAGCCTATGAAGATCACACCCGCCGCAAAGATCGACTTGAGCGCGTTCGGGGGAAACGATTCCGCGGTGAGACTACCCACGACGGCAGCGGGCACCGAGAACGCGAGGAGCATGAGGCCCAGCTTGAAGTCTATCAGGCGCTGTCGTGTGTAGGCGTAAACCCCCGAGGTAAACCCGAACAGTTCTGTGATCAACGCGGTTCCGATGGCCACGGCCGGTTCGATCTTCAGCGCGAGCATGAAAATCGGAGAAAAGAACACAGCGCCGCCAACGCCTGTGGACATCGCGATGGCAGCGATCAGGATCGATATGGGAAACATGAACCAGTACTGCAGCGTCAGCTCCATATCGCGCCCCCACCGTATCCCAGGCCCAACCGGTCCAGCCCGTACCCGTGGTCCCTCACAAGCATATCCAACCCCTTCTCCATCCTAATGTCTGTAAGTATCTTGGGAGGCTATTATGCCAGAGATATCTCTCAAATCCAGCAAGATGCTCCTGATGTCGGGGACGGCCAACATGCCGCTCGCCGAAGAAATCGCCCAGTGTCTGGGACAGGAGCTGTGCAAGGTAACTATCCGACGCTTCGCCGATGGCGAGATATTCGTCAAGATCGACGAGAACGTGCGCGGGCAGGACGTGTTCATCATCCAGCCCACGTGTCCGCCGTCAGACAACATAATGGAATTGCTGCTCCTGATTGACGCCGCGAGGCGCGCCAGCGCCGCCCGGGTTTCGGCCGTGGTGCCGTACTTCGGCTACGGTAGACAGGATCGCAAGGATCAGCCCAGGGTGGCAATCAGTGCCAAGCTGATGGCCAACCTCATAGTCACAGCGGGTGCGGACAGACTGCTGGCAATAGATTTCCATCAGCACCAGTTGCAGGGGTTCTTCGATATACCCGTCGATCACCTGTACGCAGCTCCGGTGTTCGTGCAGCACTACCGGCAGAAGCGGTTACACAATTTGGTGGTGGTGGCCCCCGATGTAGGCGGCGCCAAGATGGCGCGCGGTTTCGCCAAACGCCTCGATGCTTCACTCGCGATTATCGACAAGCGGCGGCCGTCGGCAAACATCGCCGAGGTCGTGAACGTGGTGGGGGATGTAGAGGACCGTGACTGTCTGATCTCCGATGACATGATCGATACGGCGGGCACTATGGCCGAGGCGGTTCATGCGCTCAAGCGGCTCGGCGCGCGCGATGTATACTGCTGTGCCAGCCATCCTCTGTTCTCGGGGCCTGCGGTTGAGCGTCTCAAGGGGTGTCCGGTCAAAGAGGTGGCGGTGACGAACACAATGAAACTGCCAGAGGAGCGCGGGTTCGACGGTCTCAAGATACTGTCCATCGCTCCGCTGCTGGCTCAGGCTATTCGATTCACTCATAGCGATCAATCGGTCAGCTCGCTGTTCGGCTGACTCTTACATCGACTGCAGGAAGTAGGAACATGACTGATACAATTACGCTGACGGCGGAACCGAGAACCACGTCGGGCAAAGGCCCCGCGCGCCGACTGCGCCGGGAGGACAAGATCCCGGCCGTTATCTACGGACACGGTCGCAATCCCGAGCCGCTGGTCGTGAGTCGTCTCGACTTCGAAAAGGTGCTTGTAGCCGCCGGCGGACAGACTGCCGTCATTCAGCTCAAGATCGGCGGCAAGCAAGTACGGACTCTGATCCGCGAGATCCAGCGTCATCCCACTCGCCTCAAGGTGACGCACGTAGACTTCCTCGAGATTCATGCAGGAGAGAAACTCACGGTTCGCATTCCTATCTCGCTGGAGGGTTCCCCCGAGGGTGTGCGTAATCAAGGTGGGATACTCGATCAAATACTCAGGGAGTTGGAGATCCGAGTGTTGCCGAAAGACATCCCTCAGGAGGTGACTGTGGACGTCACAGGATTGTCTGTCGGTAACTCGATCCACGTCCGCGACCTCGTTGTGGAAAACGCGGAAGTCCTCGAGAATCCGGACCGTACCGTGTGCACCGTGGTGCCTCCAAAGGTAGAGGCCGAGCCGACGGTTGTGGTGGAAGAGGAGCTCGAGGAGGAGGCCGAGCCCGAACTCATTCGCAAACCGAAGGCGGAAGGGGAAGAAGAAGGCACCGAGTCCGAGGATTAGACACTGCGCGTTCTCGCTGCGCTTGGGAATCCCGGGGCCGCTTACGCGTTTACCCGACACAACGCTGGCTTCATGTTGGGCGACTGGCTCGCTAGACAGTGGAAGTTCCCGCCCTTTCGTCGCTCTGGGCAAGCATCAGTAACTGACGGCACGTTCCGCGGGGAGAGAGTTGGCCTGGTGAAGCCCAGGACGCAGATGAACCGCAGCGGGCTAGCTTTGCGTCCGCTGGTCGCGAGTTCTGACTTCGATCCTGCAACTCAGCTTCTCGTGTTGGTCGACGACTTCGCGATTCCGCTCGGGAGTTTTCGGGTAAGGGCACGCGGGTCTGCGGGAGGGCATAACGGCCTCAAGAGCGTGGAAGACGCTTTGGGATCACCGGAGTACGCGCGACTCAGGATCGGGGTCGGCCCCCTGCCAGCTGATTCCATTGACCCGGCCGATTTCGTGCTCGGACAGATGTCAGATGAGGAATTGGACACTATTGGAAAATCCCTGCCGCTGTTGCAGGAAACCGTGGAATGCTGGATAACCGAGGATATTGACACAACGATGAACCGCTTCAACCGACGAGGACAGAGTGACTGATTTCAGCTTTCTACCCATGACGGCCGTGGCTACTGGCGCGGTCGGATTGATAATCGCCTGGATCACTTACCTATACGTCCGACGCCAATCGCCCGGCAACGACCTGATGCAGGAGCTCATGGAAATGGTGCATTCGGGCGCGATGACTTTTCTGCGCCGCGAGTACACCATGTTGATCCCGTTTCTTGGTGTTGTCGCCGTTCTCTTGGGAATAGTGATTGGATGGAATACGGCGGTTGCCTACTTGAGTGGTGGTCTGTGCTCGATCGCCGCAGGATTCTCGGGCATGAAGGCGGCTACAAGGGCAAATGCCCGAACCAGTGAGGCGGCCCGCAGTAGCGGTCAGGCCATGGCACTCAGGATCGCATTCAACGGCGGGGCCGTGATGGGACTTTCCGTTGCCAGCCTGGGATTGGTCGGTATCGGGCTGGTCATGCGTGCGTTCTTGGGAGACCCAGGCAGCGAGGACGCCTGGCGCGCGTTCAGCGAGATCATCACTGGATTTGCCATGGGTGCGTCGTCGATAGCACTTTTCGCGCGCGTGGGCGGTGGCATTTTCACGAAAGCCGCAGACGTCGGAGCCGATCTGGTTGGCAAGGTGGAAGCCGGGATCCCCGAGGACGACCCCCGCAACCCGGCGACGATTGCCGACAACGTCGGTGACAACGTCGGTGACGTTGCAGGCATGGGCGCAGATATCTTCGAAAGCTATGTAGGTGCGGTGATTGCTACCGTGGCCATCGCGGCGACGAGCCCCCTCATCGCCCACCGCATGGCCGGTGTAGCGCTTCCCGTCTTGTACATAGCACTCGGTCTCATTGCAAGCCTCCTGTCAATCGTAATCTTTCGCCTGCTCGAGCGATCGAGCCCGGCAGGTGCGTTGCGGTGGTCCACGTTCATCGCTGCCGGCCTGTTCTTGACAGCGGCCTACTTCCTAACCAACAGCATCGACATCGGGATTACCACGCCGTCCGGCGTCGCCAACAGGCTGGGGCCCTTTTGGGCAGTTGTAGCGGGTACTGTGGCCGGCATCATGATCGGCCTTGCGACCGAGTATTACACCGCCGCGAAGCCGATTCGGACAATCGCCGAAGCGTCACTCACGGGCCCAGCCACCAACATCATTTCCGGCCTGGCTGTCGGCATGCGCTCAACTGCTATCCCGCTGCTCGTCATCAGCGGCGCAATTTACGTGGCCCACGCGAATGCGGGTCTCTACGGTATCGGTATCGCAGCCGTTGGAATGCTCGCAACCGTAGGCGTCACCATGTCGGTCGACGCCTACGGTCCTATCGCCGACAATGCCGGGGGGATCAGTGAGATGAGTGGCCTGGGTCCGGAGGTACGCAAGATCACCGATGGTTTGGACGCGCTCGGCAACACCACGGCGGCCATGGGCAAGGGCTTTGCCATCGGTTCCGCTGCATTGACGGCGTTGGCCCTCTTTAGTGCATACGCCAACGCAGTAACACCACAGGGAGCGCCACCACTCACCTTGGATATCGTGAATCCCAAGGTGGTGATCGGCCTGTTCCTGGGCGGCATTCTGCCGTTCTTTATCGCGGCCACCACTATGACCGCCGTCGGCCGGGCGGCGGAAGGCATGGTCCAGGAAGTCAGGCGTCAATTCCGCGAAATCGCAGGTCTCATGGAAGGTAAGGCCAAGCCCGACAGTGCCCGATGTGTCGACATCTCCACTCGGGCCGCTTTGCGTGAGATGATCCTGCCGGGGGTTACCGCGATCGTAGCCCCCGTGCTAGTTGGGAAACTCTTCGGCATCGAGACGCTGGGAGGCCTCCTTGCCGGCGCCACTCTTACGGGCGTGATGTTGGCCTTGTTCATGGCGAACGCGGGTGGAGCATGGGATAACGCGAAGAAGCATATCGAAGGCGGAGCCCATGGTGGCAAAGGATCGGATCCACACAAGGCCGCGGTCGTCGGCGACACCGTGGGCGATCCCTTCAAGGATACCAGCGGGCCGTCGCTCAACATACTGATCAAACTGATGTCGGTCGTGAGTCTGGTACTCGCGCCCTGGTTCGTCAGCTAGAGGAGATCTCCGGAAGAGAGGGGTAGCAAGGTAGTGCTACCCCTAATAGATTTTGTCCCTTCGGAAAACCACCTACTCCGCCGCCGCGAGTGGCGGGGTCACTTTGTCCAAAGGATGGTGCAATGAGCCGCGAGTACGAAATAGTTTACGTCTTCGACAGTGCCCTCGAGGAAACTCAGGTCACCGAGCACCTCGACCGCTTCCACGAACTTCTCAAGAACCCGGAGAACCCGAATCCAGTAACCAGCGTGAGTCACTGGGGCAAGCGCACCTTGTCATATCCCATCAAGGGAAAGGAGCAGGGCTACTACGTATTGGTGCGGTTTGAGACCGACCCTACGCTCCTGCCCGAGTTCGAGCGCGCAATCAAACTCGAGGACAGCGCTCTCCGACATCTGATAGTCGTGAGCGAGGCATTGCCGGTCCCGGTTACCTCGGACGCCGTCGCAGACAAAACGGAAATTGGGGAAGCGCAAGCCGGGCCTACCCAAGACGAGTCGCTAGACGAAGGAGACGACTGATGGCCCGCCCAAGCAAGACTTGTCCCGTGTGCGAGTCCGGCGCCAGGTTTGTCGACTACAAGGACGAGCGCCTGTTGTCACGATTCACGACGGAGCGCGGCAAGATCCTTCCGAGCCGGCTTTCGGGCATGTGCGCGCGTCATCAGAGACAGCTTTCGCGAGCGATCAAGCGTGCCCGGTACCTCGCGCTTCTGCCTTACATCAAAGGGCACGGTAGGTAAGATGATTGCGCCGTCCTACGGCGTGCGTCGGGACGGTGGCTCATGACTATCCGGCAGTGGGCACGGCTGTACGGCCCGCTGACGGCGGCGGTGACGCTGTATCTCATCTTTGCACCGATAGCCCTCGTGGCTGTTCCCCTGGCAGGATTGCTGGTGCTTTCTCCTCCCCGGTCCTTGCGGGAGGCCTTGATCGCTGCGGTCGCCGGGGGATTCGGCCTGGCTTGGCTCGCGCGGTCTGGCAGCCTCCCGGATCAACTGCTTCGCTCCGGCACTGTCATTGCGGCCACGGTGTTCGTCGTCTCAGCCAGATATACGACGACCGCGGTAACCCACAGAGCATTGCTCGCCGTGGCCACCGCGTCGGCGGCAGCGGGCGGAATACTTCTCGCGCTGGGGTCCTCGTGGGCGGAACTACACTGGTGGGTAGCGCATCGGGTTAGTTACTTCGTAAGTCAGGCAATGGGTCTGTTTTGGCAGAGCGGAGGTGCCAAGAGCAGTCCGGGCGGACCTACCGCTGCAGAACTGGCAACCTGGGCCGACTCTTCCGTACGTCTCATGGCAGATTATTATCCCGCGATTCTGGCACTCGCGGTGATGGGGGGGCTGGGCGTGGCGACGGCCATCTACCATCGGGTGGCGGTACGGCCGCTGGGTACAGCGGTAGGACGATTTCGCGAGTTTCGATTCTCCGAACACCTCGGCTGGGTTGCGGTGGTACCTCTGATTATCGTCCTCATCCCGAGATTCGCGGCAGGAAGGCTCAGCGCCATCAATTTGCTGGTGGTGACCGGTACACTGTACGCTCTGCGCGGAGTCGCGGTAATCGTGTTTGCATTGCAACTGTTGGGAGGCGCAAGCGGCCTGGTCACGGTATTGCTGGCGCTTGCCGCAATTCTTCTGTTGCCCATCGCAGCCGGTGGAGCCATTCTTCTCGGTGTAGTTGACGCCGGATTTGACCTTAGACGGCGGTGGACGACCCCGCCAGTGAGTACTTGAACTATGGAAGTGATACTGCGGCAGACGGTCGACAATGTGGGCTTGGCAGGCGAACTGGTGAAGGTCAAGAACGGCTACGCCCGCAATTACTTGATCCCTCGGGGCTTGGCCTACGCGGCCACTCCCGCAAATAGGCGCAGAATGGAGGCCGAAGCCAGTCGGTTTACGCAGCAACGGGAGACCGAGCGAGCCGAGGCCGACAATTTGGCTGAAAAACTATCTGGTGTATCGGTGGAGTTCGTTGTCAAGGCGGGAGAGGGTGAGAAACTCTTCGGATCCATAACGTCGGCGGATATTGCCTCCTCTCTTGCCGAGAAGGGCTTCAACGTAGATAAGAGGAGTGTAGCGCTGCCGGAGCCGATCAAAATGATCGGCATCTATAAGGTGCCCATCCGCTTGCACCCCGACGTTCGTCCTGAGATTCGGGTGTGGGTCGTAAAGGAAGAGAGTGACTGACGTTCCCATCGGCATCGGATACCTGGACGGACCGCGGCTCAGGCTGTCGCTGCTGGCGGCAGCCGATTGGGTAGATGCCGGGCGAGAGGAACTCAACCGCATAAATGTATTTCCCGTACCGGATGGCGACACCGGGACCAACTTCGCGGCGACCCTGAGAGCCGTTGCCGAGGCTCTTCGGGCGCTCGGTCCCAAACCACTTCCCACTGTCACCAAGACCATGGCCCGGACTTGCGTGCTGGAGGCACGTGGCAACTCGGGGATGCTCCTTTCCCAGTTCCTCCTGGGATTCAGGGAATCTCTGGCGGGCCTGATGAGCGCGAGCGCCCACCAGGTTGCACTGGCCATCAAGAGTGGTTCCGACCGTTTATTCAAGGCTCTGGACGAACCGGTCGAGGGAACAATCCTCACAGTTGCCCGCGAGGCAGCGGCAGAGGCGGAGCTGGCGGCCCGCGAAACGACCAAGCTCGAGGACTTGATGCATCGGGTCCTAACCAGGGCCGACATTGCACTCCAGAAAACGCCGGAATTGCTGGAAGTTCTGAGAGACGCGGGGGTGGTCGATGCTGGAGCCAAAGCCTTTGTGCGAATTCTCGAAGGCATTGTGCGACTCATAGACGGGGACCCGATCCAACCAGCCATCCAGCCGTACTCCGGCGTCGTGCCCCACGCTGCAGCGATTGCTCAGGTTGCCGCAGAGCGTGACTTCCATTTTTGCACCGAAGTACTCGTTCGAGGTTCGGCAATGCCGGCCAGCACCGCAGTGAGATCGCAACTGAGAATCCTGGGTGGATCCATCGTGGTCCTCAGCACCGATGACCTGCTCAAGGTTCATGTCCACACCGATACACCGGACGCCGTGTTCGAACTCGCGAAGGAATGGGGCACCATCGAGAGCACAAAGGCCGAGGACATGCGGCAGCAGCATCGGACTTTGCATGGGAGCAAGCGGCGTATTGCGCTGGTAGTTGACTCATCGTGCGATCTTTCCGATGAGATAGTGGACCAACACGGCATCATCATCGTACCGCTCCAAGTATTAGTCGGCTCCCGAGCCCTGCTCGATAGAGTGGAGATCGGGGGATCCGAACTGTACTCGCGCATGAAGTGCGGCGGTGAGAGGTTCTCAACCTCACAACCGACCCCGGCAGCTTTCGCTCAAGCCTTCAACGATGCCACCTCTGCTGCAGAAGAGGTCATGGGCATCTTCGTCTCCGGAGCGCTCTCCGGTACCCTGTCGTCGGCCCAACGCACAGCCGAGAATCTCCCCCACAAGGGCGTTACGACGATAGACTCCAAGACTGTATCTCTCGGTCTCGGTCTTCTGGTGATACGTGCAGCGGAGCTGATCGACGAGGGACGGACGGTGGACGAAATCACGGTTGAGCTGGCTCGCGTGCGGAAACAATCGGGAGGTTTCTTCACCGTCGACTCATTCGATGATCTGCTGCGGTCGGGACGGGTGAGCAGGGGACGAGCGTGGCTCGGAGGCCTACTGGATATCAAACCGATTCTCGAAGTGGACAGCGACGGCCGTGCGGTGCCGTACGACCGGATCCGGGGTCGCGACGGCTTGATTGAACGGGTGATCGAACATCTGGATAGTCGTCTGACGCCGCGCCCCCGCAAGCTGCGAATGGGCGTTGCGCATGCGGGCGTCCCGGGCATCGCCGCGGAGATCCAGACCGAACTGGTAGCCCGGTACGCACCCCGGACGTGCCTGGTAGGAGACGTGACGGCGGCCCTTGGCGTTCACACGGGCCCCGGTGCCTGGGGTATATTCTACCAGATAGAAGATTGATAGGTCTGAGACTCGTGGAACGAAGCTCGAGCAGGTTAGGCATCTGAAAGGCAACAGTAAGGGCGGCGCAAGCAGTCACATTCAGGTCGCCACCCGCGCCCTGGACGATCACAAGGCGGTAGGGATTGTCGTACTCGACCTGCGCAACATCTGTGATGCCACGGACTATTTCATAGTGGCATCTGGATCGTCCGACACGCATGTGAAGGCACTCGCCGAGAAAGTCCGGGCCGTTCTGAACGGGGCGGGCCGCAATCCGCATCACATTGAGGGACTCCGATCCGGACGCTGGGTATTGCTCGACTACGTGGACTTTGTGGTCCACATATTCCACCCGGCGCACCGACAGTTTTATAACTTGGAGAAGCTCTGGGCCGATGCGCCCACTGTGGCCGTCTAGCACCCACGATTCGGAGCATGCGCGTCAAGTCCAGGGTTCGCTCTGGACTCTCAGCCTGGGCCCGATTGTTTAGAGACTAGCGCATATGCAAACACGCACACTACTCGTTCTCCTCCTACTCTCCACCGCGGGATGCGGACCGGACAGAGCCCCCGACCGTATCATTCAAGATCTTTCGCAACCGAGCGGCGACATGGAGGTTGGTGCTTCGGTGGCGTTCCGGTTGCCACACAATGGTGGCGACGCCAAACTCTACCGGCTACCCGAGATGAGCGAAGTGTCGTGGGAGTTTGACGCGGGACCGAGACCAATCCTTTCGATCGTGGGCTTCGCGCGGGACAAGGATCTTGTCCTTTCGTTGGTAAGTCACAGCGCCAAGGGTGGCAGGGATTTCGTGGCCCTGGATCTCGTCACTGGCCGCAGTAGAACCCTGGATACGAGCATAGCTTTGGCAACTATCGGCCCTACGGGACAGACATCCGTGGTGAGAGCAGATGGGGTGCTGGGCGAGGTAGATGCCAGCGGGCGAATCGACGAATGGAGTGACACTCTATCCCAAATTCCCACTCATCTATGGGGAGCCCTCAGGGACCGAATCGTGGCGACCGTTTCGGACAGCGCGCCCGAGCTCCTCATGCTCGCCGAGGGCCAGGACCCCATCCGACAGCGCATCCCGCGCGGTGCAATCGCTATATCTAGATGGGGGCGATTCGTGGTGGTTGCAACCGACTCGGGCCTTGCCACTTTCGATCCAGCAGATCCCGGCGAAGCGAGCTTCATACGCACCGAGACGGCCACAACCCAAGTCGTCCTCTCGCCGTCGGCGCACCGGATATACGCAGTCCAGGGCGCAAACGAGCTCGTGTCCTTCGACCGATTCCAGCCGGACGAGCGGAACGTGCTCGTGCTGCCGGGCCCGATTGGGGCCCTGCGCATGGATCCGTTCGGCCGAATCCTGCTGGCAGAAAGCCAGACGGCCGACTCCATATGGATCGTGGATCTCGCCGGGGTAAAGATAGTGGGGACCGTCAGCGCCGATTGGGACTCCGACCTACCCGCGGTGGCACCGGACGGAGGCGTCCTGGTCCGCAGGGGAGATACGGTGCGAGCTCTCGAACCTGGAACGTTCGAGTCTGCCCAATCGTTGAGAGCGTCCAGAGCAGATCGCTGGATGGTAACCGCATGGGATCCGCGGCGGCCGGCCCTGGAACTGGCCAGTGACAGCGTCGCCAGGCCCGAGCAGGCCGGTCAGATCATGTACGTGCAAGTGAGCAGCTCGCGTAACCCCGCGTGGGCCGAAGACTTTGCACGTGAGCTGCGGGACGCCGGTATGAACGCCAGCGTACTCCAACCGGACTCGGCCGGGTTCGCGGCAGACGAGTTGTTCAGAGTAGTCCTTGGGCCCTACACGAGTCGAGCAGAGGCTGAGTTGGCAGGGAAGAAGTTGGGGCGACCGTTTTTCATAATTACCCGCGAAGTCATCTCGCCCGAGAGCATCCAGCCATAGGCAGAGATCGAGACCAAGAAGGGACTTCGTTAATGCGGTATCCCAGCATACATTCTTGTGGTGCCCATGGGTCCGCCGGCCCGGCACATCCTCCAAGTCACCGTATCACGGACAGGGAACGATCATGAAGCTTACCCGGCTAGAGCTGTCGGGATTCAAATCATTTGCCGACAAAGCCGCATTACGGTTCGAAGCGGGAGTGACTGCCATTGTGGGACCGAACGGCTGTGGCAAATCCAACATCTCTGACGCGGTACGGTGGGTGTTGGGCGAGCAGCGCGTACGACTCCTCAGGGGCTCCAAGATGGAGGAGATAATATTCCAGGGTTCGGCGAAACGCAGGCCGACGAACATCGCCGAGGTCTCGCTCTACCTGGACAACAGCGACGATGCCTTAGCAATAGCCTACAATGAGGTGGTCCTGACGCGCCGCCTCTCGCGCAGCGGCCAGAGTGATTATCTGCTAAACGGCTCGCCGGTGCGACTGCGAGATCTGCAGGATCTGCTGAAGGGCACCGGATTGGGGAGCGACGTAGGTGTCGTCATCGAGGCCCAAATGATCGACCGCCTGCTTTCGGACCGGCCGGACGAGCGCCGGTCGCTGTTTGAGGAGGCGGCGGGCATCAGCCTATACCGCGACCGCAAGATCAGCACCCAGCGGAGGCTGGAAAGGACATCGGACGACCTTCAGCGACTCGACGATCTCATCGGCGAGGTGCAGACCCAGATCCGCAGCCTGGCCCGCCAAAAGGGGAAGGCCGAGCGCCACCGCAAGTTCACCCAGGAGAGACGCGCCATCGTGGCAACGCTGACGCGCCGCGAGCTCGACCGGATGGACCAAGCTTCACAACAGCTCGACCAGCGTCGTGCCCAATTGGCCACAGAGATTCCGGCGATGCGAGAGCACCTGCAGCAACTCGAGCGCGAGCGCGACGCGGCCCACGAAACACGTGCCACAACCGAAGCGAGCCGAACCGAGTTGGAGCGCCGGCTGGCGGAGTCTCGGATAGAAGTCGAGCGTCTGGAAGGGGACCTCAATCTCGCTTCGGAGCGGATCGAGAACGCGGCGGTGCAGCGGACCAGGGCCGTGACAGAGCAACGCCAGGCGCATGAGCGCGCGGTTCAGGCCACGCGAGAGCGCGAGGCCGCGGCGGCCGAGCGGTCGGCCGCGCAGACCTCGCGGCAATCGGTGCAGACCGAATTGGATCTCAGGTCGACCACCGAAGCCGACCTACGGGAACAGCTCGCGAATCAGCGCGGCAGCGTCCGTGAACTCGAGGAAGCAAAGCAGCGCCAGGCAGAAGCGTTGCGATCTCTTGCAGGTGAAAAAGAAGCCCTGCTGCACGAGGTCGAGAATCTCAAGCCCCGTGCCAAGCAAGCAGAGGAACGTCGTAAGGCATTGGCTCGCGAGGTCGAACTCGCTCGGGCCGAGGTAGACCGTGTACGCGGGACATTGGAGAACCGGACGGAAGCTCATCGGGCAGCCGTCTCAGAGCTGGAGCGAGCCCGTCACGACCTTGCCGCAGCCAGGGAGCACGAGGCCTCTATTCAGATCGAGCTACGGTCGGCCGAGGAGAAGGCGGCTCAGCTTCGGGCCCGCCGCGAGGCCCTGGAAGGACTGGAGCAGGAGCGGGAAGGCCTGGCCCCAGCGGCCCATGCACTACTCGAACAACAGGACCGCTTCGGCGCCGGCGCCATTCTCGGCCCACTGAGCGACTTCGTGACTGCGTCGGAGAATCTGGCAGGCAGTGTCGAACATCTGCTGGGTGAGTGGCTGCATGCAGTTCTGGTGCGGGACGACGATGTAGTTGCAAGTGTTATGAACTGGCATGCGAAAATGCAGCCCGGCAATCTCGTGCTACTGCCTGTGGCCGCAGGCCCACGTAATGCCGGCCCGCCGACATCGGAGTTCGATGTCGCGGTAACGGAACCCGCGGCTCCCTGGGTGCATTCGCTGTTGTCCCGTGCAGGCGAGATAACCGTTGACGGCGCGATACGGCGAGCCAACGGAGCTGTTTATCTACCAAGTGCCGAGTCCAGTGGCCCTCTGAGTAGACGAGCAGAACTGGATTCGCTGCGATTGGCCCTGGAAGATGTAGAACGCAACATGATGGAACTGAAGAGTGCGAGCGAGCGCGCGGCGGGGGAGCATGCAGCGGCGATCGCCGCCCTGGAGTCAGCGACAGCCGGTGCGGAACGTGAAAGCACCGCCCTCCGTGAAGCGCAGGGCGCGGGCGACGATGCCGGCAGATCGCTCAATAGAGCTGAACGAGAACTCGCGGAGTTGGAAGAATCTCTGGAACAGATGAACACGAGACTCGGCGAACGATTGCAAAGACTACAGTCCGTGGACACCGAGCTGACCGCCTCCCAAGTGAAGGACGTGGAATTGTCGGGAGAGCTGGAGCGGCAGCGGGGCGCTCTCGCCGAGCTAGTGGCAGCCCAGGAGGCGGCGCGGGAGCGTCTAGTGCACTGGCAGGTAGAGGAAGCCCAAGTATCGGCCCGGGAACAGGCGGCCCGGGAGCGTGAGGCTCGGGCGGAAGAGGCCATTTCGCACATGCAGAGTGAGATCGCGGCGCTCAAGCGCGAGGTCGCCCAGATCGAGACCGACACTCAAGCCCTATCCGAGCAACGTACCGAGTGGAAAGACATGCTGGAAGAGCGAAAGCTCACGGTCAAGAGTTTGGAACTCGCCGCGCGTAACGCAGAACAATCGCTCGGCAGCGCCGAAGAGGCGGTCACCCTGGCCGACGAGGCGGTTGCGGCCGCGCGTGACGAATTGGAGCGGTTAGGCGAGCAAGCGCACCGCATTGAGCTCGAACTCACCGAGTCCACGGGACATCGGCGCGCGCTGGTGGAACGAGTCGAGGCTGAGTGGCACATGCAGCTGGATGAACTGCTCGAGTCAGCCACACCAATCGATGGAGAGACGGATGAGTTGCGCGAGCAAGCCGAACACCTCCTTGCCACGATTGAGGCGATGGGGCCTGTGAATCCACTGGCGATGCAGGAGCACGAAGAAGAGACTGCTCGACTCCAGTTCCTGCAGGAGCAGCGGGCGGATCTCGTGGAGGCCAGGAAGGGGCTCCTGCAGGCACTTCAGGAACTGGACGCCAACGCCAAAGAGATGTTCAACGCAACATTCACCCAGGTTCGCCAGAATTTCAAGACAGTGTTCGATACGCTATTCGAAGGTGGGGAGTGTGACGTCCGGCTGTTTGACGAAAGTGACCCTTTGGAAAGCGCCATCGAGATTTACGCTGCGCCCCGTGGCAAGAGAACGCAACGCATCCACCTGTTGTCCTCGGGAGAGCGGGCGCTCGTTGCGTTATCCCTCTTGTTCTCGATCTATCTCACGAAGCCGGCTCCATTCTGCCTCCTGGACGAGGTGGACGCCCCACTCGACGATGCGAACGTCTCGCGGTTTGTGCGGCTGCTCGAAGAGTTCAAAGCAGATACCCAGTTCCTCGTAATAACGCATAACCCGCGCACCATGCAGGTTGGGGACGCGGTGTTTGGCATCACCATGCAAGAGCCCGGCGTATCGACTTTGGTAGGAGTACGCCTCGGTGAACCTCAGGCTCTAGCTCTCTGAGGTCGGCAGCAACCCTCGCCAGAGACGAACTACTCGATGCTGCCTCATAACCGATGCGGGAGCCAATGGACTTAGTGGTGCTAGGAAGCGGCACGCTCGCACCATCAGGGGCACGGGTAGCACCCTCCCATTGGGTTCAAGCGGGAGACGTCGGTCTGTTACTCGACTGCGGAGCCGGAACTTTGCATCGTGCTGCGGAGTTCGGTGTACCATGGTGGGACGTGTCGTGGGTCGCAATAACGCATTTTCACGTAGATCATTGGGGCGAACTGCCGGCGCTGTTGTTCGCTCTGCGATGGGGCGTTGAGCCACCGCGTACCAAGCCGCTCAGATTGGTGGGACCGATAGGGTTCGAGACGAGACTCACGATGTTGGCGGCAGCGTTGGGTGATTGGGTGCTCGACCCCGGATACCCCATTGAACCGGAGGAAGTCGGCCACGGTTGCTCGATCGAACTGGCAGAAGCGGTGTACTTGGAGGCCCACGAAACTCCACACACTTCCAACAGCTTGGCATATGCGGTTCGGGAAGGGAGTGTTCGCTTGGTTTACACCGGCGATACCGGTCCGTCCAAAGCGCTCGCCGAGTGGGCGTCGGAGTGTGATCTGCTACTTGCGGAATGCTCGCTACCAGATGACCGCGCCATCGACATACATTTAACCCCTACACGCGCCGGCGCCATGGGGAAGGCAGCAAGAGCTCATGAACTGGTGCTGACTCATGTTTACCCGGTTTTCGGTGACTCGGATCCGGCCGATGCGGCGGCGCTCGCGTTCGGTGGCCCGGTGCGAGTTGCACGTGACGGTGAGAGGTTCCACATAGGGAAGTAACCAATGCTGATCGTAATGCAACATGGCGCCACTCCGGAACAGGTGCGGACAGTGGTAGCAACGATAGAAGCTCTGGGATATCAGGCCAGTCCAATGCCGGGGAAGCAGCGCACGGCGGTGGGACTCGTCGGCAATGACGGACGTGTCGACGCCTCGCGCCTTGCGGCCATAGCCGGCGTCAAAGAGATCATTCATGTAACCCAGCCTTACAAACAAGTCTCGCGGGAATGGAAGGAGGAACCTACGGTCGTCGAGCTGCCGGGTGGGCTGACGGTCGGGGGAACGGAGGTTGTAGCGATCGCCGGGCCGTGTTCGGTCGAATCGGAACCCCAGATCATAGAATCGGCTCAAGCCGTAAGAAGCGCAGGGGCCTCGATCCTGCGCGGCGGGGCATTCAAGCCGCGTTCGTCTCCGTATTCATTTCAGGGACTCGGTATGGAAGGGCTCGAGCTCCTGGCCAGAGCACGGGATGAAACTGGCCTCTTGATCGTAACAGAGGCAATGGACCCTGAAAGTATCGACGTCGTGGCGGAATACACCGACATCATTCAGATCGGCGCACGCAATATGCAGAATTTCTCGCTGCTCAAACGTGCGGGCAAATGCGGCAAGCCGGTGCTGCTCAAGCGCGGCATGGCTGCCACCATCACGGAACTCCTCCTGTCGGCAGAATATCTGCTCGCGGAGGGAAACCACGACGTTATCCTGTGCGAACGAGGAATTCGGGGGTTCGACAGTACGACACGCAACATCTTCGACCTAACGGCTATTCCGGTGGTGCATTCGCTCTCGCACTTGCCGATCATAGCAGACCCGAGCCATGGTACAGGTAGGAGGGATAAGGTGATTCCCATGGCACGCGCGGCGGTAGCAGCCGGGGCGGACGGAATCATGGTGGAGGTGCACCCTCATCCCGACCAGGCTTTGTCGGACGGCGCCCAGAGCCTCTACCCCGAGCAGTTCGCGGAGCTAATGAAACAGGCACGTACGATCGCCGAGGCCAGTGGCCGCAGTATCGCGGCCCCACTCCCGATATCGGTGAGAGCATGAGGAAGGCTGCGCTTGCTTCGCTGCTGTTATCCAGCATGCTGGGGGCGCAGGACGCGACGTCGGTCCTCAGGAAAGCCGAGCGCAGCTATCGGGCCATCGAGACATTAGAGGCCGACTTCGTACAAACGATCGTCAACCCCATGCTCGGTGGACCGGAAACCACCCACGGCACCTTCCTGCTTGCGCCACCGAATCGGTTCGCGATGCGCTTCGACGAACCTGCGGGCGATCGCATTGTCGCCGACGGGAAGTGGCTTTGGGCCTATGCGCCGAGCAGCGTACCCAATCAGGTTATCAGACAGCCGATCCCCAAGCGCGGAGCGGCGACCCCCAATCTCTTGGCCCAGTTTGTGGACCGGCCGCTCGAACATTACCGTGCGTCATACGTGGGCTCAGATACGGTGAGCGGCAACCTGGTGGATGTTGTTCACCTCGTGCCACGTACCGAGGCAATCCCCTTTCGCAGTGCAGACATCTCGATCTCGAGATCCAGTGGGATGGTAATGCGGCTGCACTTGCGGGAACCGTCGGGGCAACAGCGCACGCTGACCTTCGAACGGATACGTACGGGCATGCCGATCCCCGCCTCCGAATTACGTTTCGATGTGCCTAAGGGAACGCGTATAGTCACTCCCAATTAATCGGTCAGTTCGGCTTCAAATGCGGCACGGTGCTCTGCGGCGACTCCCATCAGCTGCAACGTCGCCCTGCCCAGGGCTCTATAGAGCGCAGCATCCTCACTCGGTAGAGCGTCCAGATGCTTGCGCACCGTCTTGAGGTCTCCACGAGACAGCGGGCCGGTCAGCGCCGAAGCTGCTCCGCGCCGGCGGATGTTCTCCAAAGTACCCTGCACTAATGGTTCGAGAACGCGCCATGCATCTTCCTCGGGGACCCCAGCTTCCTGGATAAGACGGCTGGCCGTATCGGCCAACACCACGAGGTAATTAGACGCGAACACGGCTGCGGCATGGTACAGACTTTTCTTCGATCCCGTGACACGGAACGGCTCGAGACCCACAGCGTGCGCCAACGCCTCGGCCTGGAGCACCGCCCGGCTATCCCCTTCTACCGCGGCCGCCGCACCCTTCAATCTCTGAGGTGTGGTTTCAGGATCGCTCATGGACTGCAGCGGATGTAGCGACCCGAGCGAACAGCCACTCCCTTCCAACGGCCGCAATGCAGTGTGGTCCAGCACGCCTGACAGATGGAGTACCACGTGCTTCTCGGCGATGGTGCCGACACGTCCCAACTTCTCGGCAACCATGGACAAGACGTCGTCCGGCACCGCCAGGATCACAACATCGACTTCGGAGATCCAGGGCGGGAAATCTCCATGCGTCATCGTGAGCGAACGCGGGAGTTTTTTCTGACGGCGACCGTGAAGGCTGACGGGGAATCCGGCGGCCACCAGCGCCAAGCTCAACCCGACACCAGCCCTACCCGCACCCACGATCCCTACGGCTGTCACTTATTCTCGAGACTACGTCGCACCTTGGCTTCGCGGTCAGCCGCCGCCACGAGTTCCTCCGGGGTTCGCACGCCGGCCAGAAGCTCCAGGGCCTTCCGAATCTGGACGTCATCGCGTGCACGGCGTGCAGTCTCAGCCTCACCGCTGAATACGTAGCGGGCGACCTCGTAGCCGATCTGCCGATCGAGCAGATTGCCCACGCCGCCGATTAGCGAATCGGGGATAGCGATCCCTCGCGCCAAGAGCCGGTTGACGACCTCATTGCGCATACCACGTGTGATGGAGAAGTTGCTGTCCCTGACCGCGTGCTTCGCTTTGAGTTCCAATGAATAGGTAGTTAGAACATCGCGGTAGTCGGGAATCCTATTTCCCAGCACTCGCGTGAATGCGATCTCCATGGCGCTCGGGGGATCGAAGCGGACAGTAACATCCGGACGAATGCCGCCACCACCCACCACTTCTCTTCCTGCATCGGTGTGAAACACGGGACTCGACTCGACCAAACTAGTATCTGTCGACCGGTCCCTTTCCTCTTCCTCTCGACCACCAACTATCCTGAGCGAGCCGTCAATCCGCCGAATCGGACGCTGGATCGTTCTACCACTCGGCGTGAACCAATGCCCGGTTGTAATCTGCAGCGCCTGACGTGGTCCCAAAGAGAAAATCGTCTGTACCAATCCCTTGCCAAACGTCGGTGTTCCAACCACAACTGCACGGTCGTGGTCCTGCAATGCGCCGGCGAATATCTCCGCAGCGCTCGCGGTCCCACCGTTCACCAGCACAACGACCGGCATCTTGGGCCATCGCTGCGCGGTTCTGGCATTGTATGTCTGGTCGGCGTTGGGATCTCGACCGCGGGTGGCCACAACAACTTGGCCACGGTCCAAGAAAAGATCGGTCAACTCCACACCCTGATCGAGCAAACCGCCAGGGTTGTTGCGCAGATCTATGATCAGGCTGTGGGCTCCGGAATCAATGAGCTCGTCCACCGAGTTTGCCACCTCGTCTGTCACCGTCTCACTGATCGTGGAGTAGGAGAGCGAAACATAACCGATGCCGTCGCGCAGCATCATTGCCCGACTCACGGCGTTCACGTGGATGGTAGCCCGTGTGAGCGTGAAGTCTATGGTACCCGGTACGCCAGGTCGTTCGATACCGATGCGAACTTCGGTACCCGGCTTGCCGCGCAGTTCCGACACGGCTCGATCGTTCCGCCAACCAAACGTCGAAACTCCTTCCACTTCCACGATCCGATCGCCCGACTCGATGCCGGCATCTTCGGCAGGACTGGAGGCCATGGGCGCGATAACAGTAATCCAGCCGTCTCGCACATCGATCTGCATACCCAGTCCGCCATAGTTACCCGTGGTACGCTCGGTCAGCTCATCGAAATCTTCCGGTCTCAAAAAATCCGCATAGGGATCGTTCAGTTGTCCTATCAGTCCGTCAATGGCCCTGTCATACAGCTGAAGCTCGGAGAGCGAGTCAACCGAATACTGCGCGATGTGCGCCAGCACGTTTTCGAACAGCCGAGCCTTGGCATAAACCGCCCCGGACTGGGATGTCCCTCGTTGCAGTAGCCATCCCCCCGAAAGGAACGAGGCGAAACCAACGACGGCTATTATCAGCACTCTTTTCCTGCTCATCATTGTCCCTCCCATCTCACCGACAACCGTCGCCGACTAACTGCCGTTCAGGTACGATCTGACCACACTCCAAGCGCTTGTCTCCACTTCGTCAGCGCTGCCACTGGCATCCAAGTGAACTATTCCCGGACCGACGGCCTCACGGAAAGCGCGATCGACGCGACGATGGATTTCGGCGTCCGCCGACTCAATGCGATCCGGCTTCGTTCCCGCGGCGATGCGTCTGCGCAAAGCCACCTCCAGGGGAGCATCCAGAACAATGGTTATGTCCGGCACGAGCCCGCCGGTCGCCAGACGGTTCGCCGCAAGCACTGCATCGCGCGGCAACTGGCGTCCCGCCACCTGGTAGGCTTCGGTCGACAGCTCGTAACGGTCTCCCAAAACCACTTTGCCGGCGTCGAGCGCGGGCCTAATGACTCGAGATACTAAGTCCGCGCGCGCTGCCAAATAGAGAAACACTTCCGCCAACGGTGAAGTGTCTAGTGCGGGATCGAGCACCGTTTTGCGCGCAGCCTCCGCCGCTGGAGTGCCACCCGGCTCCCTCACCTCCACCACGTCGCGACCGGCACCACGCAGACGATCCGCCAGACGGTTCGCGAGCGTCGTCTTGCCGATGCCGTCAGCACCCTCTATGACTATGAAAGTTCCAGCCACCGCTATGACTTCAGCCCAAGGTAATGATGGGACTCTCGGCGCCCTTCTTCATACCTTCCATGATGCGTTCATTCACTCGCACCATCAGTTTCTCGAAGTTCGCTTGTGCTGCCACCAGTTTCTGATATCGTGGATCGGCCTGAAGCTGCGAGAGCAGCTGCTGGTATTCGTCGGCCTTCTCCTTGGGAGGTTCCTTCCCGCGTCTCACCTCATCTTCCATCGCTTCCGCCAGACGCTCCATTCTCTGCATCACGGCGCTCAACTCCGTCGCCTTATCCAACTCGTCACGCGCCTGCTGCACCGCCTTATAGTCGTCGGTCTGTCCGATCTGCCGACCCAGCTCGACTGCTTGCTCGTTGATCACGCCGACTCCTTCGTTGCAATAATGTGACGCAAACGCCCGAAAAGATCGGGCTCAAGACGGGCGTTCTTCCATCCCGCCTGAAACGCTAGTTCCAAAGTCTCGCGTGCTCTCGTTGAATCTAGCTCAAACGCTATGAGTCCGCCGCGCTTGAGATAGCTCATTGCGTTTCCCAAGAGCTCGCGCAGATGACCCAGGCCATCCGGACCGCTAACCAGAGCCTCGCGGGGCTCATAGTCACGCACATCGGGCCCCAATCTCCTGTGCTCGGACTCGGTGAGGTACGGCGGGTTCGAGACGATAGCGTCGACCGCAAGCCCGTCCAAGGGCTCTAGCAGATAACCCGCCCGCAACTCGACCTGTGTACCGGGCGCGACCGCGGAGATGTTGCGGGATGCCACCTGCAACGCGCGGTTCGAAAACTCCGTTGCAATCACCCGCTCGAACCGTCCCTCCTCAGCAAGACTCAAGGCTATACACCCGCTGCCGGTCCCGATATCCGCGATGCTACCCCACGGCTCCGAACCCCAGCGACGCGCAGCCCATTCGATTACATGACCGACTAGACTTTCCGTCTCCGGCCGGGGAATCAGCACCCGCCGATCTACGAATAGGTCCAATTTACGAAATCCGGCCGCCTTGAGCACGTAACTTTGCGGCTCGCCCCTCGAACGCCTCCTCACAGCCTCACGAAACCGCACCTGGTCTGATTGACCCATCACGTCTTCGCCGCGAAGCCAGAAGTCTGCAACCGACAGGCCGGCCAGGCCTGCCCAGAGCACGGTCGCTTCGCGCCGGGGACCGGCGATTCCCGCACGCTGGAGACAGAGTGCTGCCCGATCGATCTCCGCCGCCACCGAAGACACCACCACAGTCAATTGGCCGCCTGCTCTCCCTCGTAGGCGAGGCGGAGCGCCGCTACGATTTCATCGAGGTCGCCCGCCAGAACGCTGTCCAGGGAATGGAGCGTGAGATTGATTCGATGGTCGGTCACCCGGTTCTGGGGGAAATTATAGGTGCGGATCTTGGCGGATCGGTCTCCGGTGCCGACCATTGCTCTCCGCTCTTTCCCCCGTTCTGCCTCTTGTTCGGCCAGCAGGCGATCGAGTAGTCGAGCCCGAAGCACTTGCATGGACTTGATCTTGTTCTGGAGTTGGGATTTCTGGTCCTGACATTGGACCACGAGGCCGGTTGGCAGATGGGTCAGGCGAACCGCGCTGTCGGTGGTATTGACACTCTGTCCTCCGGGACCGGAAGAGCGAAACACATCGACCTTGATGTCCTTGTCGTCGATGTCCACTTCGACATCTGCCGCCTCCGGCAGCACCGCCACAGTGGCCGCGGACGTGTGGATTCTGCCCTGCGCTTCGGTCGCCGGCACCCGCTGCACCCTGTGAACTCCCGATTCGTGCCTCAGGTGGCCGTAAGCACTGGGACCCTTGACCATGAAGGCCACCTCCCTAAGCCCCCCCAGGTTACCCTCTGATACCGAAACCGGTTCGAGCGTCCAGCCTTGACGCTCTACGTAACGAGTGTACATGCGGTATAGATCCGCGGCGAACAGGGCCGCTTCATCTCCACCGGTACCGGCTCGAATCTCTACTATGGTATTGCGATCATCGAGGGGATCCGGAGGAACCAGCAGCTCGCGCAGGCGACGCTTGAGGTTCTCGACCTCCGGCTCGAGACGCGCCAAATCGGTACGCGCCAGTTCGGCCATGTCGGGATCTTCGTCTTGCGATAGTTCCCGTGCCTGATTCAGTTCGTCCAGGAGCTTGCGATATTGGCTTGCTGTGGTGCGGATCCGTTCCAGCCGACTGTGCTCGCGACCTAGCTTTCTCAGTTTGGCGGGATCCGCAGCTGTGGCGGGATCGGCCAATTCTCGTTCGAGATCGGCCGCGCGCTCCAGCGCGGCCTCGAGCCGCGCCTCCATAAGTTACTCCGCGCCGGCCGGCTCGACCTGCTTCGAGTAGCGCTGGCGGAAACGCTCAACACGCCCCGCCGTGTCGACCAGCTTCTGCTTGCCGGTAAAGAACGGGTGACAGTGGGCGCATATCTCCACGTGGATCTCCGGCAAAGTGGAACGGGTTTCAAACGTGTTGCCGCAAGCGCACCTCGCCACGGCCCGCTGGTAGTTGGGATGTATGCCTTCTTTCACTGCTCTTTCTCCACGAGTAGTTTCCGGGTGCAAGGCTGGGAAATATAACTGGCGGTTAGACTTGCAAGCAAGCGGGATCGCCTATCTCGATTGACAGCCGGGGCTGCCTTCACTAATCTTGGACCCCAATCTCGACGGAAAACCAGCCAATGTCCGTGGGGCAGACACTCCGTAGTGTTCCACTCTTCGCCGAGCTGGACGATCAGGCGATCGACCGGCTCAGCCGTGTCACGCGAACCAAGAACTATCCCAAGAACAGCGTGATCGTCTTCGAGGACGATCCCGGTGACGCCCTATACGTGGTCAACTCCGGGCAGGTCAAGGTCGTGTTGATCGGGGAGGACGGCCGCGAGGTTATCCTGTCGGTCTTGGGAGACGGAAGCTTTTTCGGCGAGATGGCGCTGATCGATGACCAACCTCGCTCCGCACACGTGATCGCCATGGAAGATTCGCGGCTGCTGGTGCTGCACCGCGATGACTTCCACCGTTGCTTGGAAGAGACGCCCAGAATTGCTCTAGGCCTGCTGCGGCAACTTTCCAGACGGCTACGGAGTGCGGATGACAAGATCGGGGGCCTGGTGCTGCTCGACGTCCCCGGAAGGGTAGCCCGCCTCCTGATTCAACTGGCCGACGAGGGCGACGGAGTCGTGATCAGCCGCCGCGTAACTCACCACACCTTGGGCCAGATGATCGGATCCAGCCGGGAAACCGTATCGCGCACTATCAAGGACTTGGCCACCAAGGGCTTGATTGCGGTCACCCAGGCCACCATAGAGATTCAAGATCGGAAAGGCTTGGAGCGGATGGGAGGACTCGCGTGAGCCAGATCACCGTGACCGCGTGAGCGGCCGGCTTGCCGTCACCTCGACACAGGAGATACCTTGGGTCTGACTATGAGATACCTTGGGTCTGACTATGATTGATCTGGGGACATGGCATATACAATAAGGTTTTGGGGCACCAGAGGCTCAATCCCTACACCCGGACCACACACGAGTCGTTATGGCGGCAATACGCCGTGCATATCGGTCGAAGGAGAGAACGGGAACCCGCCCAACAAGGTCATCCTGGATGCAGGTACCGGCATTCGGCTGCTGGGAAGTGAGCTGCTGGCAAAGGCCCAGGGAGGGGTGGAGGCCGACCTCCTATTGAGTCACACACACTGGGATCACATTCAGGGTTTGCCGTTTTTTGGACCCTTTTTCGGATCGAGCAACAGAATCCGCATCTGGGGTCCACCCCAGGGGGAGGTGGGATTGGAGAAGATCTTGCGGCTCCAGATGGATCCAGTTGTGTTCCCCGTGCCGCTTGACAGGCTGGCGGCGCAGCTAAGTGTGGAGCATGTGGAATCTCAAGACGTTGAAATTGATGGGTTTAGAGTTCAGACAACCCGGCTGCGACATCCGGGGAACACTCTGGGCTATCGCCTCACCCCGCAGAATGGGGGCGCGAGTTTTGCTTACGTAACCGACAATGAGTTGGGATCGGGCGGCGACTATCAGGTGGGCCCACAGTGGCGGCAGGAGTTGGTCGACTTCTTGTCGGGTGCAGAGGTCCTGATACACGACGCCATGTACACGACTGATGAACTGGAGAAGCATCGTGGCTGGGGCCACTCATCCAACTACGAAGCTGTAGCGCTGGCCCGAGAGGCTGGGGTGGGACGCTTGGTCCTGTTTCACCATCTCCCGGAACACAGCGACGAAGATATCGATCATTTGCTGCAGGAGGCACGCACCACCGCAGACGATCCGGGCCAGCCGCTCGAGGTGATTGCGGCCACGGAAGGTCTGGAACTGACGCTCTGAGGGAGGATATGACAATGAAGTGGCGCTCAGCATTTGCCCTGCTTCTGACCGTCGGATTGGCAATACCGCATACGGCGCCAGCGCAGGACACGCGACCAGGTATCGGCGTGCTGCCGTTCGAGAACGGCGGATCGATCGGAGTTGACAAAGAGGACTTGGGGGCCTTCAGCATCGGCCTCCAGCAGATGTTGATCACGGAGTTGGCGTTCAACGGTCAACTGCGCCTCGTGGACCGAACCAATCTCAAGCAACTGATGGAGGAGCAGGATCTCGGGAAGACTGGCCGAGTTGACGCCCAGACCGCCGCCAAGATAGGCAAGATCGTTGGTGCCAAGTACATGATATTGGGTGGTTTCATCGACTGGAATGCTGACTTGCGGATTGACGCTCGCGTTGTCGACGTGGAGACGACCGAGATCATCAAAGTCCAGCGGGCACGTGACAAGCGTGACAACATGAACGACATCGTTGTCGATCTGGCGAACAATCTCACGAAGGGGCTCAACCTACCCGCACTGTCGCGGCAGGCGTTTAACAAGCGGAAGGGGCGCAAGATCCCGCCCAAGGCCGTAAAGCTCTATACCAAAGGGTTGTTCTACCAAAACAACGGCAACAATCAGAAGGCGGCCGAGTTGTTCAGTCAGGCTTCCGCGATCTTCCCGGAATATACGGAAGCGCAGAAAGCTCTGAAACAAGTCAAAGGCTAGCGCACCGGGCGTGTGCTGACGCCGCTCGCAGCCATCGGAGGTGGTGTCACCCGTGCCATCGCTCAACTGGGTGCGATGGCACGCTTCTCAGCAGGATCAATTGTCAGTTGGCGCTGGTTACCTAGAGCCGGACGCCGAGTAGTTTTCCGCGTTCTCTCCGCTCAAGTGTGGTTCACCGCTCTTCAGGCTATCCCGGTGGTGGTGGTGTTGGCGAGCATACTCAGTTTCCTACTCATCTCTCAAGCGGTCCGGGAACTGGGTAGACTGGGCGCCACCGAACTCATTGGTCGACTCGTGGTGGTGGCGATCGTACGGGAGTTGGGACCGCTCGTGACTGCACTCATAGTGACAGGACGATCGGGCACTGCAATCGCCGCCGAGCTCGCTACCAATAAAGTCATGGGAGAGGTCAGATCCCTCGAGAGCATGGGTATCGATCCGGCTCACTACCTCGTCATACCGCGTTTCGGCGGCGCCATAATATCCGTATTCGGGCTGATCATCGTGTTCGACGTCGTGGCCGTCATGGCAGGTTGGGTAGCCGCCACGGTAAACAACATGACGAGCGCCACGTATTTCGCCATCGTTCTGAACAATCTCGATTTCCAAGACGTTTGGCTGACGCTCGCCAAGGGCCTGGTGTTCGGTGTGATAGTGGGCATAGTTCCGAGTTTTCACGGCCTTTCGGTGGGCCGCGCTGCCACGGACGTCCCAGTTGCCGCGAGTCGGGCCGTGGTAACGAGTATCATCGCCATCTTCATCGCATCAGGACTGTTTGTAGCTGTGAGCTTATCTTGAACCAGCCTCCTCTGTCTTTCGAGAACATCGGATTGCCCCGAAGCGATGGTGAGGCGATATCTCTCGAGGTACCGGCTCATTCATCGACTGCCGTAGTGGGTGACGATATGAGCGGAGTTGGATTCTTGGGCCAGTATGCCCTAGGTCTGGAATCCCCACCGAGCGGCCGGGCACTGGTATTCGGCGAGAACATTGCAACAATGGACCGTCGTCGGTCGCTCGCGTTCCGGCGGGCGGTGGGCTACCTTCCCGCCGGAGACGGACTGCTGCAAAACCTCTGTCTGCTCGACAACATCGCCCTGCCCCTCCGCTACGGGAGCGACATGCGGGAGCGCGAGATGGAGAGCCGTATAGAGATCATGCTAACGATGATGTCGCTCAGGAGCGCGGCTGGGTTGAGACCGGCACAAGCCACCGAGGAGGAGCGTAGGCGTGCGGCCCTCGCTCGTGCCCTGGCGTTCGATCCAAAACTGGTGATACTGGAGCAGCCGTTTGATGGCTTGCCGCCGAAGGCGAGTGCAGAGCTACTCGAGATAGCTCGGGGAGGCGAGACAACAGAAGGCTGTCGCCGTACCGTTTTCATTACCGCACAATTCATCCCAGAACGCCTGCGACCCAGGATAGAATATCACTACCGGGTTACAGAGGGACGGATAGAACCCTTCACCTGAGGAGCCGGGGACAGTGAAACCCAGACGGATCGATTTTCTGGTAGGCATTTTCGTCCTCGTGAGCGTTGGTGTCATGATTGGCGCACTCCTGCTCACCAGTGGATTTGGTGAAGGACGGTACAACCTGTTTTTGCGCTCGCAGACTGCTCGGAGTCTGAGTCCGGACACCAAGGTGATACTGCGGGGCCTGGTCATCGGAAGGGTTACAGAGATCAATCCGGTTACCGATCCGACGAGCGGTGACTTGAGCTTCGTATCCAAGCTATCGATTCAAGAAAACTATCCCGATGGCACGACATTGACCCTACCGACAACTACCAGCGCGGTTATCGCCCAGCCATCACCGATTGCGGGGGCCGTAATAGAATTCGTCATACCGGCGGGAACGGCCCGGAGGGGCGTGCTGGTGGATGGAGATACGCTGACGGCGGAGCGGAGCGGGAGCGCGGTCGACGCACTGACCGAAATGGCACGATCGTTGAGCGTGGAGGTCCCGAGGCTTCTCCGCGAGGCACAGGACATGATCGACGCGGCTGAGCACACCGTCTCGGATGCGGGATCGTTCATATCGACCACGAGACCCGAGATCAAGGCCACGCTCCGGCAGGTTTCCCGGACATTGGCAAACTTCGAAGTGCTGGCTAAGAATCAAGACGCGCGATTGGGGGAGCTGCAGGACTCGCTCGCATTCGTGTTGTCAGACGCCCGCGGCATGCTTCAACGCTTCGACAGCCTGGCGACGATGGCCGAGACAATGAGCGAAGAGAACCGGGGATTGATCCACTCTACCATGCAAAGCATATCCCGCTCCACCGAAGTCCTCTCACATTTTGCCGAGCAGATAAGCCGGCGTCCTCTCCGTATGCTAACGGGCGTCAAGCCGCCACCGGACCGCCGCGACAGCACGGAGCACCGCCAATGAACCTCACGTTGCTCCACACGCCGGAGTTTCCGATCACATCGATCGCCGAGGCGTTGGCTGCCGAGAAGGTCAAATGCGTGTCCATCAGATCGGCCAAACAACTGGTGGTCGGTGATAATCCTACACTCTTCATCTTCGACCCTGGCAGTAGAGATCGGTTTGCGGGCAGGTTGCAGGCGTTTGCGGATTCGGGCGGGGGTATTGTAGCGATTGGAGACGAGGGTGAACGAGATATTCCAGCCGTCTTGGACGAAGAATTACTGACCACCTTTGTGCCACAACCCTGTGGTACGAGACAGCTACTTCTCGCGCTGAGAACATCCTACAGAACTGCGGTTGCGCGTCTCGAGGCTGATGGTGCCCGCAGGGAAACCGCTAGCCGGACGAAGGAGATCGGCGAACTCACGCGGATAGGTATGGCCTTGGCCACCGAACGGGACTACAACTCCCTACTCAATCTCATATTGACCCAAGCACGCCGCCTCACATCGTCGGATGCAGCGAGCCTGTATCTCGTGGAACACCAAGACGACGGCGATGATATGCTGAGGTTCAAACTCTCACAGACCTATTCTCGTCCCGATATACCTCTGGTCGAGTTCACGATTCCCATTAACAAATCCAGCATTGCCGGGTACGTGGCCACCACGGGCGAACCCCTGGTCATCGATGATGCGTACTTTCTGCCGCCCGACTCCGAGTACGAGATCAATCGCTCGGTGGACAGCAAGTACAACTATCGCACGAAATCTATTCTCACCATCCCGATGACCGACCACAAAGGTGAGGTGATCGGAGTTCTGCAGCTCATCAATCGGAAGCGGGACTACGAAGCCAAACTCAACGACGAATCTGACTTCGACGCCCAGGTGATTCCATATACCCGAAGGCTCGTCGAACTGGTATCAGCACTGGCAGGACAAGCGGCTGTGTCGATCGAGAACAGTCAACTGTACGAGGACATAGAGCGACTGTTCGAAGGGTTTGTGCGTGCGTCGGTAACCGCCATCGAGCAACGTGATCCAACCACGTTCGGGCACTCGGGCCGCGTAGCCGATATGACGGTGGGTCTGGCAACGGTGGTAGACCGCGCAACCAGCGGACCGTACGCCGCCACGAGTTTCTCGCGCGAAGAGATTCGGGAACTCAGATATGCAGGCTTGCTACACGACTTCGGGAAAGTAGGGGTACGGGAACAGGTGCTCGTCAAGGCCAAGAAACTCTATCCTCCCGACTTGGCCCTTCTCAAACAGCGGTACAGCTTCATTCGACGAACCGCAGACGGGGAATTCTACCGCAAGAGAATGGAATTCCTGGAGAAATCGGGCCGCCAAGGGTACGATGAGTTCCTCGAAAAACTATCAGCCGAGCACGAACGTGAACTTGCCGAGCTGGATCACTTCATAAAGCTGGTAGTGGAGTCGAACGAACCTACCGTGCTTCCCGAAGGCAGTTTCGAAGAATTGCTTGAATATGCCAATCGGTTCTACCTGGATCTGGATGGCCAAGAACAACCTTACCTGGCCGAAGACGAGGTCCGGTTCCTCTCCATTAGGAAAGGTAGCTTGGATGATGCAGAAAGGCTGGAAATAGAGAGTCACGTCACCCACACCTACCGCTTCCTGCAACAGATACCATGGACCAAAGAGTTGAGTTCGATTCCCAAGATCGCATTGGGTCACCACGAGAAGCTCAACGGCACCGGATATCCCGGCAGGATCACGGCGAGCGAGATACCAGTCCAGACGCGGATGATGACGATATCCGATATCTTTGACGCTCTCACTGCATCCGATCGGCCTTACAAGCGCGCCGTACCACTGGACCGGGCCCTCGACATCTTGTCTTACGAAGTCAATGACGGAATGCTGGACAGCGATCTCTTTGAGCTATTCGTGGAAGGCAAGGTTTTCGAAACAAGTTCGGGCGACTAGGCCGCCAAGCGCCTCTCTCCCCTGTGCTGCAACCTAGCATACACGAGTAGAGCCACGGTCAAAAGCGCGCAGAGCTGACCAACCCAGTCGCCCAGTTTCGAATACACCGTAACGACATCCGACGTCAATACCGTGTCGGCGGTCGAGGCCCGTATGGCTAAGCCCGTTTCGTGATGCTCGCGTCCGAGCGGATCGACAAACTCGGAGATGCCGCTGTTGGCGGATCGTACGATGCCAACGCGGTTCTCGATCGCGCGCATGACGAGGTGAGACTTGTGCTGATACGGTGCGGTGGTTTTGCCAAACCAAGCATCGTTGGTGATGTTGATCAAGAAGTCGGCACCGGATCTGCGATAGATACGACTGAGATCCTCGAATGCCGACTCGTAGCAAATGATGACGCCGAACTTCCCCAGCGGCTCGTGATAGACGGGTCGTATCTTGCCGACGCCAAAACCTCCAAACCACTCCAATTTGAACCAGCGGGGGTTTACCCAGGGAACGCGTTCAACAATGGGCACGAGATAGCGCTTGTGGTATACGGGATACGTGCCCCTACCACCAAGCTCGTCGAAGAGAAATGCAGCGTTGTAGTACTCGTACTCGCTACGAGATCTCCATCTGACGTCCACGCCGCCCGTAACCACAGGCACACCGTTCCCTATCACCAGGGCCGCAATCGCAGCCTCCCAGTTTGGGTGGTAGTCGAAATAGTAAGGGATGGCCGCCTCGGGCCAAACCACGAGGTCCGGCCGAGTGCGGTCCACCACCCTGGCGGACATTTCGATGAGATCCTGAACGATCCTATCGTGACGCGACTTGTCTGCCTTCTCCTCATATCCAACGTTGGGCTGCACCACGGCAACCTTGCCAACCGGCCGTAGCTCGATCGTCTCCTGCCTCACGACCCCATAGGCGGCGGCGAGCCCTATACCCGCAAGGACAGAACCCACGAGCCTGACCGTCCTGCTCCGGTTCACACGGCGTTCATGCCAAGCCATGGCGAGCGCGACATTGGCCAAGACCAGTAAGAATGTGATACCCCTGGCCCCAATTACGTCGGCGATCTGAACTAGCGTAGGATATCCCGTCAAGGACGTGCCAAGACCGAGCCACGGAAACGATATGTCGCCTTGGTGCCCCACGAACCACCGCATGGTGGTCCAGAATACGGGGAACGTGAGCAGGATGGAGATCTTCGCCGTCCGCGTCGCCCATCCGGTGAGTGCGAACAGAAGGGCTGTGTAGGTGGCCAGGATCGATACCGTAGCAGCATACCCCAGCACCGAGAGAGGCGTAAACCGCCACAGTGCAAACACCATCCAGTAGAGCTCGAGCCCCTGCGTCGCCGTCCCGAACCAGAATCCCTGAACCAGGTTTCTCCGCAGCGGCGTGGGATCACGATTCCCTTTTTCGATCAACCACACCGCGGGGACGAGAGATATGAACGACGGAACGAAGAGATGAAACGGGGGATACGACAGCAGAACCAAGACCGCTCCGGCCAGGACCAGGAACCAGTCCTTCTGCGGGAGGAAAAGAGATTTCATAGCTCTATGTCGCGGCCCAAGCGTGCCGACTGCTGGACAGCCTCGAGCGTACGGTGCAGCAGAACCTGGTCTTCCAGAGTTGGAGCAGGAATCCCACCCCTCACCATAGCTAGAAAATGCGCCCACTCAGATCTGTAAGAAGCATTCACGACGTTCTCTCCACCTGACGCACCCGTGGACGCCACGTTTATGGGCATGCCCTGCATCTCCTTGAACACCTTGAGCGGTGCGATGCTGGCAGAACCGTGAGATAACATGAGGTTTACAAAGAACTTCTCCGCATCGCCCACGAAGCGCCAAGAAACGTCTACAATGATGGACAGTCCATCCTTACAGCGGATTAGGGCACAACCAGCATCCTCGACCCGTTCCCCGTAGTCCGCCGGATTGAACTGTCCGCTTACGGACTCCGGCCTGGGATATCCGGCCAGCCAAAGCCCCAGATCGATGAGTGGCAAGCCCAGATCGAGCATTGCACCGCCACCGGATTGCTCGCGATGAAACCGCCAACCCAGGGCCTGCCTCGTAGGTCGGAACGTGTACCACCCGCTTCGTATGGAATAAAGGGATCCCAGCTCTCCGCCCTCGAGGTATCTGCGAAGTGTCTGCACGTCCGATCGGAACCGGTGATTCATGCCGACCATCACTACCGCCCCGCTCTGCTCCCGTGCCGCCTCGATCTTCTCCATGCCTCCGATGGAGAGTGCGAGCGGCCGTTCACACAGAACGTGTACCCCAGACGCAAGCGCGGTGATGGTGTGGATCTCGTGCAAATGATTGGGCGTGCAAACCACCACCGCATCCGGCTTCGACAACGCGATGAGATCCTCGATATCGTCGTACACATCGGGGATGCCCAATCTGGCTGCGAGCGAGCGTGCCTTCGGGAGATCGATATCGCATAGTGCCACGACCTCGACCCGATCGAACTTGGGCAATACACTAAGATGCGCTACCTGCGAGATAGCCCCGGCGCCGAGCACCCCGATTCGCGTCACAGCCTCCACTAATGCACCCTATACATCAGGCCGGACAGGATAGAGCCAGTTCTGAGCCCACTGGTGATTCCACCGCGCAGCTCAACCGTGAAATCGAGATGCCGCACAAGCGTAACCTCGGTGGCAAGAGAGAAGTTCAATCCGGCCTCTATGTTGTCGAGCGCATCTTCGACAAACGTTCCCTCGATCGCCCGGCCCGATCCATTGCGAAGGTGACTTGCGACCCCGACACCTGCAAACGTGCGCACTCGACTACTCGCCTGGAGCAAATATTGCAAATCGAAGTCGAGTGCCAAGTCGGACCAACTGACCGTTCCAACATTGATTGTAAAGTCCCGGGTCGGGTCACGTACAAGACCACGCAGTTTGGTCTCAAACTCGCTAATCTCCTCAGCATCAAAATCTCCCTTGAAATACGACCCTCCCAACAGCACTCTCACCCTCGGTGCAATAAATCCGTAGTCGACTCGGACCGCCCCAATGATTTCATCGGTGAGCCTGTTCGAAGTGACCGCGCCGAATGCAACACCCACTCCCGAAAACGCCAATCCTTCATAGCTGAACTTGTCCAGAATCCCCTGCGCGGCGGCCGGCCGAGCAAGCGCGACAATTATCAGTGCTACACTAATACCAGTTCTCAATGCGTGTGCCCGGAAAATAAGTGGTGACAATCGTGTTTGCGCTCTGTCCGGCGCGTGCCCGGCCCACCGCACCCCACTGGCACATCCCCACGCCATGCCCCCAACCGGCGCCCGAAACGCGGAGCCGCCTGATCTTCCCGTCGGCGGCGTCCGCCGAAACCTCGATCGCAGTGCTACCGAGGGGAGTCCCATCCGGCGTCTGCAAGACCGCGCGGATGTCCGGGCCGAATACCGGTATATCGCCGCTCTTCACAGACAGCCGGAGCTCAGTGACTCGACCCGATGGACCTTTGGTGTGCACGCTCACACCGTGGAGTCCGGCCAGGGCAGCGACATCGATGTGCAGAACCCGCGGCACAGTCCTGCGCAATATATCCTCCAACTGGTCGCCGTCCCACTCGACCGTCCAACGAAACCTCGGCGAAACGTCACAGTAATAGCCGCCACCGGACTTCCTGTCGGAAACGGGCCTCAAGTATGGAATCGGACTGACCGTGCGGAAAGATTCCTCCGGGGCGGCCGTCGAATAGCCACCCGTGGAATGAAAGAACGGACTGATGAGTTCGCCGTGGTAGGTCAGTACCTGACCCCGGGTCCTGCGCACGGCTGCAACGGCGGTCTTGCTCTCCCGCTCCACTCCCAGATACGCCTGATCGCTAGTGCCGGCACGAACATCGTAACCGTCAACCTTGAATCTCCCGCGGTTCTTGAGCGCGTAGGTGCGAGACACGATGGCCTGGGCTTCGAGCGCTGCTCGCTCGCTTGCGGGCCGCGACCCCATTTCGGCTGCCACGACGCCGGGTAAGTATTCTTCGAGACCCACCACGTTCACGGCGTAGACCTTACCGCGGCGTGCAAAAACCTCGACCTTGCCGCGATATGCGCGACCGTTCACCACGAGAAAACGTGACCGGTTGAGGCTTCTGAAGGTTAGCACATCGAACCGGCCGCCACGTGGTCCGTCCAAGCGAATGCGGTCGCCGTCTCCGGAGATCCGCACCTCGTCACCCGGCCCCAGCCGTAGCTTGGCCGACCCGCTAGTCGCTACACTTCCCTGACCTTTGAGTCTCGCCTCCCGGGCCCCGACAACGAGACCAACCCGCACAGTAGGTTCTCCGCTCGCTCTTGCCACTCCCCGCGGCCGGGCACATGCTGCCAGCGACACCGCGAGGGCGGTGCTAAACAGCAGTCTGGGCCAGTGCCTGGGCAAAGAGTTCGATGGTATCCGCAATGATGTCGTCCGTGTGCGCATCCGAGACGAACGCGGCTTCAAAGGGCGACGGGGCGAGCAGAACTCCCAACTCCCGCATTGCCCGCTGAAATCTGACAAAGAGATCGGTATCAGATCGCTTCGCGACGGCGAAGTTGTCGACGGGGCCCTCGTTGAAGAAGAAACCCCACATCCCACCCTCGTGGGCCGCGCAAAGCGGCACACCGTGTCTTGCCGCAGCGGACTCGAGTCCGGCGGCCAGAGCGCCGCTCCGACGATCGAGCCTGTCGTACAAATCGTCTTCCTTCGCCGCCTCGAGCACTGCGGCCCCGGCAGCCATGGCTACGGGGCCGCCGGAGAGTGTTCCCGCCTGATAGACGGAACCGGCGGGCGCTACTCGCTCCATGAGATCTTTTCTGCCGCCGTATGCCCCGACGGGGAATCCGCCTCCAATGACTTTGCCAAGCGTCGTGAGATCGGGCTCGATCCCCAATAGTGACTGCGCACCATGGAGTCCGACCCGAAACCCGGTCATGACCTCATCGAAAATCAACAGAGCCCCGTGCTCGTTGCTTATGCTCCTCAAGCGCTCCAGGAAACCTTTGTGCGGCGGTATGAAGCCGGCGTTGCCCAGGAACGGCTCGACGATTACCGCGGCGATATCTTTCCCATGCCGGTCGAACAACCGCTCGATGCCGGCAGTGTCGTTAAACGCGGCGGTGAGCGTGAGGCGGGCGAGTTCCACCGGCACCCCCGGGCTCCCCGGGATGCCGAGAGTCGCCATCCCGCTCCCTCCAGACACGAGAAAGCAGTCGCCGTGCCCATGGTATCCCCCATCCATTTTGACGATCATGTCCCGCTCGGTCACAGCTCGCGCCAGACGCACCGCCGACATCGTGGCCTCCGTCCCGCTATTCACGAACCGCACCATCTCAATCGACGGAACCAAATTCACGATCAGTTCCGCAAGCTCGATCTCGGCCTCACACGTCATTCCATACGCCACACCCTTGTCCACCGCCCTGTTGATCCGCTCGGTCACAGCCGGATGGTTGTGGCCCAGCAGGATCGCTCCCCATGACATCACATAGTCGGCAAGCCGGTCACCTTCTGTGGTCGTTAGGAATGCACCATCCGCACTGTGTACGAAGAGGGGATCACCTCCCACACTACGAAAGGCCCGGACCGGGGAATTCACGCCACCGGGAAGCACACTGCGCGAGCGCGATGCCAGCGACGGACTGTTCACAGGTCACCTACCCCATGGAAGTCAAAGTCCACGTTGTCCTCCAACTTGACCCGAACAAAATCTCCCGGCCGCGCCCACCCGCCCCTTCTCACATAGGTCACACCATCAACATCGTCTGCCTGCCATTTTACCCGTCCCACATGGGTGAATCCCTCCTCGTCAGGGTCGGCCACTCGATCGACGAGCACTTCCGTTTCGTTGCCCACATAACGCGACAGCCGATCCTCCGATATGGTGCGTTGGATTTCGAGCAACTCCTCTTGGCGCGCCCGCTTTACCACATCCGGTACATCGTCATCGTATTCCGCCCCACGCGTGCCCTCCTGAGGAGAATACGTGAACACGCCCAATCGTTCGAACTCCATTTCTGACGCAAATTCACACAGCGTTTCGAAATCACCGTCGGTTTCACCAGGGAAGCCCACGATGGTTGTGGTTCGAATGGCTATCTCGGGAATTGCCTTACGCAAGTTCAAAACCTTCTCGCGGATCGTGCTCTGGCGCTCGGGCCTCCGCATCCGCTCCAACTGAGCATCTGATGCATGCTGGATCGGTATGTCGATGTACGGAACGATGCGCGGCTCGTTGGCCATCAACTCGATCAACCTATCGGTAAGGCCAAGGGAATAGACGTAGAGCAGGCGCAACCAGGGAATCGTCGTTTCCTCGAGTAGAGCCTCGAGCAGTTCGGGGAGCTTGGGTCCATTACGTCCTAGATCGCGGCCATAGTGTCCCAGGTCCTGCGCAACCAAGCTGACTTCTCGCGCGCCCTGCTCTTCCAGTAGTTGCGCTTCCTTCACCAGTCGCTCCAGCGGTTCCGACCTGTGCCTACCCCGCATCAACGGGATCGCACAAAACGCGCATGTGTGATCGCAGCCTTCGGAGATCTTGAGATACCGTATATGGGAATCCGGACCCAGGAACTGACGTGACCCGGGATGATGCTTCACCGGATCCGCAACCAGTCCCATCTCGGCAAGCGCTGGAACCAACTTGTGGAGGTCGCCAAAACCGAGAGCTAGATCCAGCTCCGGGATCTCCCGTTGCAGTTCCTCCTTGTAGCGCTCGATGAGACATCCCACCGCAACTACCGCCTGTGCTCGACCGTGCTGCTTCAAGGCGGTCGCTCGCAACATCGCCTCGACCGACTCCTGCTTTGCGGCATCGATAAAGCCGCAGGTATTGACCAGAATGAGATCCGCCGTTGCCAGATCTTCTGTTAGTCTCGCACCGTGTCCGATGAGATCGCCAACCAGTCGTTCTGAATCGACAGTCGCTTTGTCGCAACCAAGCGATATGACACCGAGCTTCATTTGATACTGCTAGGTGCGGTTTGGAAGAATAGACACGGGGTGGAATATAATGGGGACCGAACCCGAACGAACGGAGCCCGTGGGTCTCCACCCCTTCTAGAGAAGAAAGCTCTCCAGGGCCTTGGCTCTGCTCACGTGACGCAGCCGGGCGAGGGCCTTTTCCTTGATCTGTCGGACACGCTCACGTGTGATCCCCATCATGCGACCGATCTCCTCGAGCGTCATCGGCTCCTTGCCCTCGAGGCCGTAATACAGCCGCAGAATCCTGGCTTCTCGCTGCTTGAGGGTCTCCAAGACCTCTTCTATCGAGTCGGACAAGGCGCGCTCGAACGTCTCGGTCTCAGGACCCGGGCTCTGAGTATCGGGGATATAGTCCATGAGTCGGTTATCTTCACCGGGGGTGAGCGGTGCATCGAGCGAAAGATGACTTTGGGAGATCGACAAGGTCTTGGCCACCTCGTCCCTCGTAATGTCCATACCTTCCGCAATCTCGGTGACCGTCGGCTCCCGCCCGAGTTCCTGCAGCAGCGATGAGGAACGCTTTCCGATCCGGTGAAGCGTACCAGCACGGTTGAGCGGGACACGCACTATCCGACTTTGCTCTGCCAGCGCCTGAAGAATGGCCTGGCGGATCCACCACACCGCGTACGAGATGAACTTGATTCCCCTGGTCTCGTCAAACTTGTGGGCGGCTCGAATCAACCCGAGGTTACCCTCGTTGATCAGGTCTGAGAGGCTGACGCCCTGGTTCTGATATTTTTTGGCGACGGATACCACGAACCTGAGGTTGCTCCGCACCAACTTGTCCAGAGCCGCGTGATCTCCGTCCTTGATCCGCTGCGCAAGACCTACTTCGTCCTCACGCGTAATCAGCGGGTACTGGCTGATCTCGCGCAGGTATTGATCTAGAGATCCATCGTCCTTCGATATCCTCTTGACCGAAACAACCGCCATGTGTCACCTGCCTCCGCAGAGTGTTGTGTCGCAACGTTGATCATGTAGACCTGATCTTTTCGTAGACATTAACCGGGACCGGATTTTCAGCGGCCCGTGCTCATCGGACAGTTGAATTGGAGAGAGGAAATACTTTGTGCCGAATGGATGGCACCTTAAAGCGCTTGGTGAACGCAGCGTTCGGCATATAGCCGATAGAGTTTAGTTCAGTCACAGACGGACATGTTGAGCTACGGCATCGCTCACCGATCTTCGACTGTGTTTTACATTAGTGGGGTTCGGCCGATGACGCAACCGCTACGGACCATCCGCGTCCATGCGCCCAGGTCCGAAGCGCGCCCACAAAATCACGATCTGAGCACTCATGTTGCACCGTTGCAGCCACGCACGAAGCTCGTTCACTGGCAGCGAATTCGGCTTTGACCAGCCGGCCCTCGGGAATATCCCTGAGCGCTGCCAGGTCGAGCGCCGCCCCTCCGGCGTTCAGGATGACCGCAATGGAAGATCTAGTTGGCACGGGTACAGCATATCTCCCAGTGCCATCTCGAACATAACGATATTTACGCAAGGAGTGACAAAAAAACGCGGCACGTCAAACCTGCATGTTGCCTCTTACTCTCTTTCCAGGCCGTACTTTTCAATCTTCTTGTAAAGATTACTGCGGGGCATCGACAGCTTGCGAGCCGTCTCACTCACATTCCATCCGTTTTCGGCCAACTTCACCTGAAGGAAGGCGCGCTCGGCCTCACGTTTGAACGAGTCGAAGGAGTCACACAACATGAGATCGCCTAGCTGAGAGTCGTGCATTGCTCCTCCCAGACGAGCGACATCCCCAGCTCCGATCGTTTCTCCGGACGCCAGGATGAGCAGTCGCTCGACCGCGTTGCGCAGTTCTCTTACATTGCCGGGCCAATCGCGGGCGGTCAGGGCCTCGATGGCCGAATCATCAAAACGCCCCGGAACGAAACCGGCGCTGGATACTAGATCGCTGGTGAACTTCTCTACCAGTTCTCGGATGTCCTCGCGGCGACTCCGCAGCGGAGGCACTTCGATGGGGACCACATTCAGCCGGTAAAAGAGATCTTCCCGAAAGCGGTGGGCGGCGATCTCATCTTCGAGCGACTTGTTGGTTGCTGCAACCACACGCACGTCGACACTTATCTGCCTAGCTGCGCCAATACGAGTCACCACCCCCTCCTCCAACGCCCGGAGCACTTTGGCCTGAGCCTCACTGCTCATATCACCAACTTCGTCGAGAAAGAGCGTACCGCCATCGGCCTGCTCAAACTTGCCGGGCCGGTCGGAGAAGGCCCCGGTAAACGAGCCCTTCATATGGCCGAACAGTTCACTCTCGATCAACTCACTGGGGATCGCCGCACAATTGACCTCCACGAAAGGCTTATCGGCCCGCGGCGACTTTCGGTGGATCGCCCGTGCCACCAGCTCCTTGCCGCTGCCGTTCTCGCCGGTGATCAGCACCCTCGCGGGAGTCGGGGCGACTTTGTCAACCAGAGCCAGCACTTCCTGTATCACCTTGCTCGACCCCACAATGTCGTACCGGTCGGTCACGACATCGCGCAGACGCCGATTCTCCGAAGAGAGATCGAGATGGTCGAGGGCGTGCCGGAGAGTCAGCAGAATTCGGTCGGTATCCAGCGGTTTTTCCAAGAAGTCGTAGGCGCCGCGCTGCGTGGCCTCGACAGCTGTCTGAATTGTCCCGTGACCGGATATCATGACGACATTGAGCCCACTATCCAGCTCTTTCAATCGCGTGAGTGTCTCTAGCCCATCCATTCCAGCCATCTTGACATCCAAGAACGCGAGGTGCGGATGAAATTCCGGAACTGCTCTCAAGCCCTCCTGACCCGAAGCCGCCGTTCGCACCTCGATGCCCTCATATTCCAGCGTCTGCCTCAGCGCGTTGCGCACACCCTTCTCATCGTCGATCACCAGTACTCGTTTGGCCATCAGCGTGCCCGCCTGGAAAAGGTTATGCCGTCAGGACGGATACCGAGACGGCGGACCGAGGGCGGTACTGTTATGACAATCACTCCGTCGGAACTCCCGGTTAGATGGTTTACCAACAGCGGCACGGCAGCCCGGGGAAACGGGAACGAACGCACAACGAATGCGTCGATCTTCCAGTCGATCACCCCGGGCTCGCGCATCGTGGGCACGCCGGACAACTGGATAGGCTCGCGTGATCTCAGCATACCCCGCAGCGGTCCCAGAAGATCGCCTCCAAACCGTCGAGTCAGTAACACGGCGTGAAGCGTGAGTGTATCGGGCCTCAGCTCTACGCCGATCGAGTCCAGAACCAGGCGAGCGCCGGGGTCGAGCCTATCACGGATGATCGATGCCATCTCCGCGGCGGACAGAACGACGAAATCCGGACCCTGCGGCTGGGCAATCGAACCTTCCTTCTCGAGCGCGGCGGCGAGATGCCTGCGAGAGTAATATCCCACACTCGACGCAATGGCTGCAGTCTTCGGCTTGCCGCGGCGCTCCATCGAATGGTAGGCATCGTCGATCCGTTCCCTGTAATGCCACACTCCGATGCCCGCCATTACCAGAGTGGCGAGCGCCACACCGAACCACGCAAACACGTTCTTGAGCAACCTCGTCACCCGGTCAGCCTCGCCGAGTAGCGCTCACTGTAGCGGGCCCCCGACGCCCCCAACTTACTCTCCATCAAGTCCAAGGACTCTACGGTAAACTCAACAGACAGGTGGACGCTCTCGAGTTGCTTACCAACACCACTCAGTTGCGTTTTCTTCGCGCCACTCTTTGCACGGCCCAGAGTAATGTGGGGCCGAAACGTCCGGGCCTCGGTCGGGAATCCAAGAGCCTCGGTCTGCTGCTCCAGCCGGCGTTGCATCGTTTCCAATTGGGCCACCGGGCTACATCCCGCCCACACAACCCGCACCCGGTTTGACTTGGGGAAGGTGCCGACGGAGTCGATGGAAAGCACGAACGGCTCGGTGCCCGCAACCGCCCGATCCGCGGCCGCTATCAGAGCGCGTTCCAGATCGTCCGGAACATCCCCTAAGAACTTGAGCGTCACGTGGAGCGATTCCGGACGCGTCCAGCGGATGGGATAGGCCTCCAGTCGCAACGGGTCCGCACAGCTCCAAATGGCCCGGCGAGTCTCGGCGGGGATGTTGACGGCATAGAACAGACGCATCCGATGTTCAACCCCCGTCCGTACCGCGTCCGCAGCGGTATTGCAACGGCATGGACGGCCCCCGGTTGCACTCAGCAGCAGGAATCGTCGCTACACGTGGGAGCGGATGCCTCAGTTGTGATATCGTAATCCAACCCCTTGGACTCTCTCGGCGACCGCGGCTGGGTACGGCTGCAGTCGAACGGCCTCTGCTGATCTGGATCGACCGGTACCAGCGGCAATACGGGCTCGAACGAGCCGGCGTAGGGTTCGCCGGTCATGATCCGAAATGTTTTTTCGCACACCGCCGCCCGCTCCCCACGCCTGAATACATGTGCGTCGTCGTCAACCACTTCCTTCCACGGTCCCTTGTATATGAGGGCCTTGTTGGTTTCCACGCACGGACCTTCCTTCCCCCTGTAGGCCCGGACGGTGACCGAGCGGAATTCGATGCCTTCAAGCGTACGCCACGGTCGTTCGGAGCGGCTCAAGATCTCGACACCGTAGAATCCCGCTTGCTCGAACGCAGCCAGGAAGCCCTGCTCGGTCATGGCACCGGAGACACAATCCGACCAGAGCTCCGGATCGGCCTTCAGGTGCTGCGGCACAGGCTCGTCGGACACGATGTCGGAGATCACCGCCCGGCCACCACGCTTTAGCACGCGAAACAGTGCTGCAAACAGACGGGATTTTTCTTCCTCCTCCACGAGATTGAGAACGCAGTTGGAGACGACAACGTCCACCGATTGGTCGGCGACGAGCGGCTGCTCACGCCGCAACCGGTCTTGTTCTGCCTCGAGACTCACCAGATCGTCCGGCGTATGGACCGGATGATCGGCCAACCACTCGCCCACGGCATCGAGATCGAGTTCCAAGTCCTGGATTCTGGCCCGCCGAAACTCCACGTTGTTCCAGCCGATTCGACCGGTAACCTCGGCCTGGTAATCGCGGGCGAGGTTCAGCATATCCTGATTCATGTCCACCCCGATCACATGCCCTTCCGGGCCAACGATCTGGCTGGCTATATAGCAGATCTTGCCGCTGCCCGAGCCCAGATCCAAAACCGTCTCACCGGCGCGAACGTGGCGGCTGGGATCGCCGCAGCCGTAGTCCCGCCGGATGACCTCCTCGGGAATGACCTCGAGATAATGGGGATCGTAGTCTACCGGACAACAGAGCTCGGCAACCCTGGCCTTGGCACCCTGGCTGTACCGCTCTAGAACCGTCCGCTCCACCTCGTGGGACACACTAGTCATCAACTCTCCCGCTTTCCTGAAAGTGTCGTGCAAAACCTCACTACAACCTACTATCCCAAGGCGAAGTTGGTAGCCCGTGTTCCCTTCCCAGGGCCAAATCTGGACATAACTTGTCGGGAGGTAGGATATGGCCCGGAACCCTGGCCGCCGCCGATGACTTTCAAGAGGTGTCAAGGAGAGCCGATGAAACCCTCAAGCATCATAACGATAGCCTCAGTCCTGACGATGACGGTGGGCCACCCCAACGCAGCGTTCGGCCAGTTCGGTGGCAGATGGAAAACCGACTTCTCGAACCATACGGTTCCGCTCGACGAGATCGCCTCTGGAGGACCGTCCAAGGACGGGATTCCCGCGGTCGATCACCCGAGGTTCGTGACGGTCGAACAAGCCGACCGCTGGCTCGACGATCGCGAGCCGGTGGTAGTGGTCAACATCGGGAGCGTGGCCAAGGCCTATCCCCTTCAGATCTTGATTTGGCACGAAATCGTGAACGACGTGGTGGGAGACACGCCGGTCACGGTCACATTCTGCCCGCTATGCAACACGGCCCTCTCGTTCGACAGGCGATTCGATGGACAGGTGCTCGACTTCGGCACGACCGGGCGGCTCAGACACTCGGACCTCATCATGTACGACCGGCAAACAGAAACCTGGTGGCAGCAGGCGATTGGAGAGGGCATCGTAGGCAAGTACGCGGGCCGCAAACTGAAATTCATCAGTTCCCCGGTGGTCAACTGGAAGACCTTCAAGGAACAGTTCAAAGACGGCCAAGTACTCTCCCGCGAGACCGGTCACCGCAGATCCTACGGACAGAACCCGTACGCGGGATACGACAACCCGCGTGGGGGGCCGTTCAGACGGTTTTTCGGAGCAAAGATCGACAAACGACTGGACGCCATGGAACGGGTGGTAGCCTTGGAGCTAGGCGATGAGGTACGCGCGTACCCGTTCTCCTCACTCGAGAAAAAGCGCGTGGTCAACGACAAGGTGGCCGATCGTGAGATAGTCGTATTTTGGACGCCGGGAACGGCCAGCGCGCTCGACAGCCGCAGTATTCGCAGCGGCCGGGATGTAGGATCGAGCGGAGTGTTCGACCGTCACCTGGGCGAACGCACCCTGACCTTCGAATCGGCCGGCACCGATCAATTTCGTGACACAGAAACAGGCACCGTGTGGAACATCCTGGGCCACGGTATCTCCGGGCCCCTGGCCGGACAAGATCTCACGCCAATTCAACACGGCAACCACTTCTGGTTTGCATGGGGAGTCTTCAAGCCACAAACTAAGGTAGTCAGGTAGTGGGCGGACGCACGCGTCGTCCACACCGTTCGGTACGCCGACACCTCAAACCCTGAATTCGGGAGCATGTAATGACCACCGCTGTCCAACCCGATCAACGCAAGCTGGCGCTCGCGCTCACTATCCTTAGGATCAGCCTGGGAGTGTTTCTTCTCATCTGGTCGCTCGAAAAGTTCTTCCTGCCACAGTCGACAATCGGAATTTGGAAAGGGTTCTACCTGATCAAGATTGGCGAATCGATGCCATACATCATCGGCGCGGTCGAGACATTAGTCTCCGTTGCCATCATCTTAGGCTTCATGCGTACCTGGTCCTACGGGATCGGCCTCGCCATCAATACCGTTTCCGTACTATCTACCTGGAAACAACTGATCGATCCGTGGGGGTTGATCTTCGACACGCGGAACAATCACCTGTTTCTGGCGGGCGTCCCGATGCTCGCGGGGTTCGTCGTGCTCTTTATGCTGCGGGATTGGGATATCTGGACGCTGGACGGCAGAAAAAAGGCACCGTAGTACCGGCGACGCATGCGTGGCGACGCTGTGGCGACGACGATAGACGGTGGCGGCAACGATGACGGTTGCGGCGACGCATGCATTGCCGCAACTATGATGCTTTTTTCTCGCCTAGGCTAGCTTTCAATGCCGCCATCAGGTCTATGATCTGAGTCTTGGGCTCCTCGACCGAAGCAACGGTGATCTCCTCACCGTCAACCTTCTGCTGGATCAATTCGAGCATCCGGGCCCGGACCTCATCGGTATAGTTCTCCGGGTGGAATTCGTCGGACGAAGCCTGCTCTATCAGTTGGAGCGCAAGCTTAAGTTCCTCCGGTTTGACCTCTCCCTCACCCAGCGGTACCTCCGAGAATTGCTTGACCTCGTCGGGATACAGCAACTGTTCCAAGATCAGGCCCTCGTCATTGGGACGCACCATCACGAGATACTGTTTGCCGCGCGCGGCGTATTTGGCGATCGCCACACGGTTGGTTTCTTTGAGAGCGGCAGACAGCAGCCGGTAGGCCCGCTCTCCGCCCTTGTCGGGACCCAAATAGTAGACCTTGTCCAGATATATGCGGTCGACCTGGTCTGCCGGAACGAACTCGGTGATGTCGATGGAATGGGTCGCCTGCGCCTCGAGCGTCTTGAGTTCCTCCGCGGTAAACACCACGTACTTGCCCTTTGAGAACTCGTAGCCCTTGACGAAATCCGCTCGCTCGACCGTTTCGTTTTCCTTGGGACAGATGTACTGCTGTTTGAGGCGCGTCCCGCAATCCTTGTGCAGCAGGTTGAACGACACCTTACGGCCCGACTCGCCCGAGGCGTAGAGCTTGACCGGGACGGACACTAGACCAAACGAGATGGTGGCGGCGGATATGGGACGTGCGCTCATAGGGGCAATGAATATACACTTAGCCCCATGACGGCCAAGCACAACCACGACCCTGACAAACTAAGTGATTACAGGGCAAAGAGATCCGTCGAGCGGACGCCGGAACCGTTTGGCGCCGGCGAGGGTGGCCGCAGGCACATGTTTGTGGTTCAGCAGCACGCGGCCCGCCGAGTGCACTACGATCTCAGACTGGAGATGAACGGAGTGCTGGTGTCGTGGGCGGTGCCCAAGGGGCCTTCACCCAACCCCGCCGACAAGCGCCTGGCGGTGCACACCGAGGATCATCCCGTCGAGTACGGCGACTTCGAGGGCATCATTCCGGAAGGCAACTACGGGGCCGGAGCAGTCATCGTGTGGGATCAGGGCACATGGGTAGCCGTGGAGGACGCCGAAGAGGGGATGAAGACGGGCAAGCTGCTGTTCGAGCTGCGCGGTTACAAACTGCACGGCCTTTGGACCCTGGTCAAAACCAAGCAGGACTGGCTGCTCATCAAGGAACGCGACGGCTGTGCTTCGGAGGAAGGCACAGAATCCCTACCCGCCGATTCGATCTACTCGGGGCTCACCGTGGAGGAACTTCGTGACGGCCACGATCCGGCCCAAGCTATCTGCGGTGAGTTGGACCAACTCAATGCAACTCGCGGACGGCTGGAGGGATCCGACCTCGCGGTGATGCTCGCGGAGGCCCGCAAAGAGCCCTTCACCGATAGCAACTGGATATTCGAACTCAAGTATGACGGCTATCGCCTACTGGCCCGTCGACAAGAAGGCCAAACTCAATTCTTGTCTCGTGCGGGAAACGATTTGACTGCCACGTTCCCGGACATCGCCCACGCCATCGACGCCCTGCCGCACACCGACTTCGTGCTGGATGGCGAGGTGGTGGTTCACGACGACAGGGGCATCCCCAACTTTCAGATGCTACAGAAACGCGGCCGGCTCTCTCGCAGCTTGGACATCCAACGCGCGGCCGTCGAACTCCCCGCGACGCTCTACGTGTTCGATCTGCTGGCGTTCGGCCCCTACGATCTGCGAGCGCTACCCATAGAGAAGCGCAAGTCGCTCTTGCAGAAGGTACTCCCGTCCGTGGGACCATTGCGGTTCTCGGACCACATTGCGGAACACGGGGCAGCAATGTTCGAGCAGGTGTCTCGCATGGGGCTCGAGGGTATCGTGGCCAAGAAGCTCGGCTCGGCTTACCTGTCGGGCCGCTCCCCGAACTGGCTAAAGGTCCGGGCCGATCGGACCGACGATTTCGTGATAGTCGGTTTCACCGACCGCAAGGGAACAGCCGCAGGGTTTGGCGCCCTCCATCTCGCCCACTACGACGGAGACGAGCTGCTCTACGTCGGGCGGGTGGGAACCGGCTTCGACGACAGCCAACTGGACGAAATCCGCTCTCGGCTCGATGAACTCCAGAGGGCCGGCGCCCCGTGTGCGGGAGATGTTCCCGCAGGCGCAGAGCACCATTGGGTCGATCCGGAACTCGTCTGCGAGGTGCGGTTCAGGGAGATCACCGAACAGCACCTCCTACGGCAAGCCGCGTTTCTCCACATGCGCGACGACAAGCCCCCCACCGAATGTCACTGGGCCGAACAGGTCGAAGTGCTGGAGGATCCGTTACCAGTCGAACACTCCTCCGCAGAACGGACGGTGCCGTTCACGAATCCCGACAAGGTGTTCTGGCCGGAGGAGGGATACACAAAGGGTGATCTCATTGAATACTACCGTGCCGTTTCCGACTGGATTCTGCCGTACCTCAGGGATCGCGCGGTGGTCATGACGCGGTTCCCCGATGGAATCCAAGGGAAATCGTTCTTTCAAAAGGATGCTCCCAAGTTCGCGCCCGACTGGATTCGCCGCATCAGGCTCTGGAGCGAGGGATCGGAACGGGAACTCGATTATTTCGTGGCCGAAGATGTGGAGTCGTTGCTCTACATAATCAACCTTGGCACAATCCCACTGCACATCTGGTCCAGCCGAGTGGCGACGCTGGAGCGACCCGACTGGTGCATTCTGGATCTCGATCCCAAGGACGCTCCGTTCAGCGACGTAGTGACGATCGCCCAGGCGGTACATCGGCTGTGTGACGCGATCGATCTGCCGTCATTCGTGAAAACCAGTGGCTCCACCGGACTGCATGTACTGATCCCGCTGGGGCGGCAGTGCACCTACGAGCAGTCGAGGACACTCGGCCAGCTTCTCGCCCGTGTCGTAGCCGAGGAACTTCCCGACGTCGCAACGATAACACGCAACCCGGCCAAGCGCTCCGGCGAGGTCTACATCGACTACGTTCAGAACGGTCACGGCCGGCTCCTCGTGTCGCCGTTCTGTGTCCGGCCTCTACGGGGCGCTCCGGTCTCGGCGCCGCTCGACTGGACCGAAGTGAACGATAGTCTGGATCTGCTTGACTACACGATCGAGACCGTACCGAGTCGGATGCTCGAACTGGGAGATGACCCGTTTGTGCAGGTCCTGGAACTCAAGCCCGATCTGCAGCATGCACTCGAACTCCTGGCGCAGCGAGTGGAATGAACGAACGGGAACTGTCATCGGCCACCGTACGGAACGGCGCTTGTGACCGCAGAGCTATTCCTGGAGCTGAACGGCTACGAGTTGCTGGTATCCGACGGCGAGTCCGTGCTCACGATGCTGGGTGTGGCAGACGGTACGTTGTCGGAAGAAGATTTGATTGAGTGGTTTCAGACAAACGTTTCAAGATTCCCGGATCGTTGATGTTTCGGTAGCGATGCTTCAGTAGCCGTTCCTCATATAAGTAAACTCAGATCGTCGGGCTCTCGCTCTGACACCCGTCTTTACGGCTAATCCACCCAACTCCCGTTGCGATGCTGCAAAATGCACGTTCGGACCCCAAGAATGCACGTTCGGACTCTACCGACGCACCCGGCCGTCTCACATAGTTGATGCGAGTCTGATCGTTCCAAACTTCACAAGGAGGCTGC
>JBHHZE010000020.1:0-53429 GCA_046757925.1 Gemmatimonadales bacterium | reverse complement strand
TCATCGGCAGCAGCTTTCTTGGACTCGCCCCGCTCCACTCTACCCTCAACGAACGTGTACGTGATACTGGTGCCCTCGTCGAACAGCGGGCCATCGGCCACCATGAAAGTGGCTGCCATGCCCTCGGCGATTCGTCCGACGGCAGGGATCCCCAGCAGGGAGGCCGGCGCCGTACTGAGGGCGGCCAGGGCGGCGTCTTCCGAGAGGCCATACTCGATGGCCTTCCTCGCCCCGTCGCGGAGTTTCGCCTTCCCGCCTCCGCTCGTGAGGGCGAACGTGACTCCTGCCTCGGCCAAGTGGGCGGGATTCGCATAACGATCTTCCAACTCCTTCTTTTCGCGCCAAGCGGCTGGGTCGAGTTCCTCTTCCGTGGCCTGCGCAGCGGCGGTGTCGCTCTTCTCTTTCTTCGGCTTCCAGCGCTGGGGTTTTGGAAAGTCGAGGGAGACCAACACGGGAACGTTGTTTCGCTTGAGTTCGTCTGCCAGCATCCAGGCTTCCGCACCGCCCACGATAGCGGGACGAAAACCGTATTCCCGAGCCAGCTCGAGCACATTGCGAATATCTTCCGCGTTGTTGGCGTTGAAGTACACACGAGCTGAGCCGTCCAGCGCCTCCCGCAGGACAGCGTAATCGGGATCCCACTTGGGGGTTGTCATGCCTCTGGGATCTTTGTCGTATGCCTCACGGACCGACGCTTCGTGCCGTGCGTCCTCAAAGCTCTGGCGAATGAATGCCATGACGGCGAACAGCTGGGTTGGATAGACACCCCGCGCTCCCTGTAAGGACATCGAGACTCCGAGCGTTGGGCGGACGACCAGTTCCTCGGCCGTGGCCGCGTTCTTTCTTAGCAGGAGCAGGGTCCCCCGTCCGGGCATGAGACGACCGTCGGGCAGAACCGCTTCGGCCACTACCCCGTGTTTGCGCTCGTCCGCGAAGTCTTCACCGGTGGCACTGAGGTAGTCTACGATGCGTTGGTGGGGTGTGAAGCTCTGAACCGAGCGTGGTGGCGCCCATGACTTGATCTTCGAGCGATCTGTCTCGGGCTTGGGAAACTCATACTTGGCAGCTCCCTGGGCGTCGACGAATCCCGGGTACACTACAAGTGAATCGCCCTCCAACACATCCGCATCGGGTGGAGCTTGTACGTTGGGACCCATGGCCTCGATGAGACCGTTCCGAACCACAATGGTAATGCCGTTGGTTCTGCTGCCGTCGGCTTGCACCACCACCACGTTCTCCAGGGCGTACGCGGCCGGTTCGGGTAAGGCGGTGAATTGCGCCAGGGCCCCCGTCGGGGCGAGCGCGATTCCCAACGCGATCCCTGCGAGCGTCTTGCCGTGTGAAAAACTTGGGTGCTTCATGTTGGTCGTGCCCTCACTGAGGTTGAAAAGATCTCAAAACGCATCGAAAGACGTTGGAAGCTCGATGTGGTGACGAGTCCATGTCAAGTGATGCGGTATTCTAACTCAAACGTGCTGTAGCGCCAGAACGTTTCGTGCACCGGTGCGGGGGGCGCTATATTTCCAAATGACATACTGACACTTTTCGGTCAGCATTGCTACATGGGTGAGTTCAAGTGCCATGATTTCGATTCGAATGAAGCTATTTGCTCGGTATGCCGAGTTGACCGGGGAGGAAGAAGTGATACTGGATCTCCCCGAAGCCGCGACGGTCGCGGACGCAGTTTCGCTGCTGCGCTCCCGGGTTCCCAACGGCGAGTCATTGCCGGCCGTGCCTATGGTCGCGCTCAATTGCGAACACGTACTTCCGGACGAGAGCCTGGCCGAAGGGGACGAGTTGGCGCTTCTGCCGCCGCTCGCAGGAGGTTGATATTTCGCACCTGACCCGTAGCGTGATCGATGTGGAACGATTGATGGTCGACGTGGCCGGCCCTGGCATGGGTGGAACGACCGTTTTTATTGGAACCGTTCGAGCCGGACCCGATGACGGCCAAGTTGAGGCAATCGAGTATTCGGCCTACGATGAGATGGCCGATGCGGAGCTCGACCGCATCTTGGCGGAGGTCGCTCGGGGATGGCCCGATGCTCGCCCTGCGGTATTGCACCGGGTAGGCCGAGTTCCGACCGGGGAGGCGAGTGTCGCCGTGGTGGTGGCTGCGCCGCATCGGCCGGTTGCGTTCGAGGCATCGCGCTTCATCATCGAAGAGATCAAGAAGAGAGTTCCCATTTGGAAAAGGGAGATCTTCGCGGACGGAACGAGCGGATGGCGGTCGAATGCTGACAATAGTGAGGATAGCGCATGGGTCTCTCGGTCGCCCTGATCGAGCCGCAGATTCCCCCCAACACAGGCAACATCGTCCGGCTGTGTGCTGCCACCGATACCCCACTACACCTGATCGGCGAGCCGGGGTTCAGGCTCGACGATCCGAGTCTGATACGTGCGGGACTGCACTACTGGCACGATGTAGACATCTGGCCGCATCCGCTCTGGAGTGATTTCAGATCGGCAATATGCCGGGAGCGGTGCTTGTATTTTTCCTCCCATGGCGCCCGCTCATACCTCGATGCGCCGTTTCGTGACAATGCGGTTCTGGTGTTCGGCAATGAGACCGGCGGGCTTCCGGTTGCCGTGCGCGACAAGTATCCCGATTGTACCTTTCGCATCCCGATGAGTGGGAGTGTGCGATGTCTCAACCTTGCCACCGCAGTGGGAATCGTACTTTACGAGGGCATTAGGAAACTCAACATTCGGCTCGACCAGCCGATCGACCAAACCGGGTAATTCAGAATGAACAAGATCACAATTGTGGGTGCTGGCCACGTTGGTGCTACAACGGCACAGCGCATCGCGGAGAAAGCGCTGGCCCGCCAAGTGGTGCTCATCGATATCATCGAGGGAGTGCCGCAAGGTAAGGGGTTGGACATGTGGGAATCGGCCCCGATCGAGGGATTCGACTCGCGCATTCTAGGGAGCAATGACTATGCTGACACCGCGGGCAGCGACCTATTTATCGTTACCGCCGGCATAGCGCGAAAGCCCGGAATGAGTCGTGACGACCTCGTGAATACCAACGTGCAGATAGTGAAGTCGGTGAGTAGCGAGATCAAGCGGTACGCCCCTGAGAGCATCGTGATCGTCGTATCGAATCCCTTGGATGTAATGGCGTGGGTAGCCAAGGAAGTAACAGGATTTCCCCGGGAACGTGTGATCGGCATGGCCGGCGTGCTCGACACGGCTCGATACCGCAGCTTTCTGGCCGAAGCGCTGGACGTTTCCGTGCGAGATATTCAAGCAATGGTGCTGGGTGGTCATGGGGATACCATGGTGCCGCTCATCTCCTACACGACCGTTTCAGGGATTCCGATCACGCAACTGATGGATCGGAAGTCTCTCGACGCGATTGTGGAGCGCACGCGCAAGGGTGGGGCGGAGATCGTGGGGTATCTCAAGACCGGGTCGGCATACTACGCGCCATCGGCGGCGGCGACGGAGATGGCAGAGTCGATAGCTCTGGACAAGAAACGGATCCTGCCGTGCGCCGCCTGGATGCAGGGCGAATACGGGGTCGAGAACCTCTACCTCGGCGTCCCGTGCAAACTCGGTTCTGGAGGACTCGAACAGATTCTCGAGGTCGAGTTGACCAGCAAGGAATTGGTTGAGTTGCGGAAGTCCGCAGACGCGGTCCGGGCGACCATGGAGCGGGTAAGCATCTAAGCTCCTTCGTATTCCACGTAATTCCGCGGTGTCTCCCAAAGCACCAGCCTGCGCAATCTTCCGGGCAGGTGTCCTTCGAGCAGGCGCCAGATGGTCACCACGATGTTCTCGGCGGTGGGATTGGTCTTGCTGAACTCGGCCACATCGAGATTGAGGTTCTTGTGGTCCAGTTTGGACAGGACCCGTTCTTCCACGATCCGTTTGATCGCCCCGAGGTCGGCCACGTAGCCGGTTGCCGGATCTATGTCGCCCTCTACCGCTACCTCCAGCTCGTAATTGTGTCCGTGGTAGTTGGGGTTACTACATGGCCCGAAGATGCGTGCGTTCTCCTCATCGGAGAGTGCGGGATCGTACAGCCGGTGGGCGGCGCTGAAATGCACGCGGCGGGTGACGGTCAGGTGAGGCATGGCTCCATTGTTCCGTTTCTGTGTGTTCGGTGTCAGCAACTCAACATATCAGGGTGAAGGAGCCTATCCGAGAGCTCCCCTTGGGGTTTCGTGAGCCTGTGAATGGCCGAGGCCCCGCGAGGGCTGCCGTTGACCGTGAGCTATTTCATTGCTACGTTTGAAGTTACGGACAGCAATGCCCAAGTCTAACGTCTTCCCAGCGCGGCTTTATGCCGTAATCCTCTTCGTCGCCGCGCCCCCTCTTTGTGCCCAGGATCATGGTGTCGAGTTGAGTGTGGGAGGCTGGTGGCATGACTCGGCCAGCGTGATCTATGCGGCCACGTACTATCAGGCGCTCGTGGGTCCGCTCAGCTACGGCATCGGAGTCAATCATCAGACCCAGGTCTCGGGCGCGGGTGAATTGCGGCAGACAGGTGGTGAATTCTCACTGGCGCTGGGTCGGGGAAGTTCGGGTCCTTACGTGCTTGCCGGCGTCGGTCTGGGGATCCGGCACACGGATCGCAACCTCAGCGGTCAGTGGAGTGCCGGTGGGGGTTACGCTTTCAGACCTCTCAGTTTCTTGTCACTCGGTGTCGAGGCTCGCTATCTGGTGGAGGACTCCGATCTCCGGGGGTTCTGGCGCCTGCGCTCGTTCGATCGCCGGGGTGTCGCGCTGTCGGGCCGCTTGTCGATAGGGTTGCGGCCGCGTTCAGCGCGGTCCCGCGGCCGACCGAGGGCGCGCGGGACTGTGGGGCGCCCGGGGAGGGCCGATGGGGACTATACTCCTCCGACCGAGTCGGAGATTGCGGACAACGCCGGGCGTGACGGCGCAAGCAAGGAGGCAGTCCGTCTCAGGGAAGGCGTGGTGCAAACTGCGATCGCCGTGATGGGCACTCCGTATCGCTGGGGCGGGACCGACGCCAACGGTTTTGACTGCTCCGGTCTCATCAAGTATGCCTATGGAGAGCATGGCCTTATCATTCCCCGGGTGAGCCGGGATCAGGCCAGGACCGGCATGCTGGTTGAACGGGCGGTGGAAGCTTTGATGCCGGGTGATATCTTGGGGTTCTCGGTCGAGCGGGCTGGCGTTACGCATGTCGGTCTGTATGTGGGAGACGGCAAGTTCATTCACAGCGCTTCGAGCGGAGTGAAGATCTCGAATCTGGCGGCCAAGGACTCGGAAAGTGGGTGGTGGCGCGCTCGCTGGGTCGCGGCCCGACGCATAATCAATTAACAGAGGAACAGAACTTGGCCTGGATCCGTTCGATTGACGCAACCGAAGCCACTGGTAGGTTGCGCGAACTCTACGAACCGTTGGCGACGCGGTTTGGGGTGGACCATATCCTCACCATCCACTCCCTGAACCCCGAGACGGTTCGGTACCACTACGAATACTACGCCCATTTGATGCGGGGGCCGTCGAACCTCTCCAGAGTCGAGCGGGAGATGATCGCGGTAGTGGTATCGGGGGCCAACGAATGCGCCTACTGAATGACCCACCACGGGGCGGGCCTCCGTAGGCTAGTGAGGGACGATGCGAAGGTGGCGGCGATTGAGTCCGACTACCGGAATGCGGCTATTTCGATACGGGAGCGTGCCATCCTGGACTATGCGGTGAAGCTCACTGTCTCGCCCGCCGAAATGCAGGCGACGGACATCGACTCGCTCAGGGATGTCGGTCTGAGCGATGACGAGATCCTGGACGTATGTCAGGTGGCATCATACTACAATTTCGTGAACCGCATGGCCCAGGGATTGGGCGTTGAGCTCGAGGAACACTGGGCGGCTGGAAGGGCGAAGGACGCGGGGACCTAGGCTGTCTCCGGTGTGTACTTGACACTGTCAGTTTAACCAGGTGGTGAGATGAGAGAATTGTTTCGTTGGAGATTGCCGGTGCTCGGTCTCTCGGCTTTGTTTGGCGCAGGCTGCCTTGGCGGCGGTTCGACTAGCGTGTTCACGGACAACAACACCAACAACAACGACACAGTGGCGGTATCCTTTACGGCCGTTGAGGTGGGAGCTCTGCACACCTGTGCGCTCACGACCGCCGGAGAGGCCTACTGCTGGGGCTCCAACGGTGTCGGTCAACTGGGGACGGGCGATCAGGTCCAGCGCAACGTCCCGTTTCCGGTAGTGGGAGGATTGACGTTTCAACAGATATCGCCGGGCGGGACTGTCACCTGCGGTGTAGTGAGTTCGGGCGTTTCGAGTGGCCAAGTTCAGTGCTGGGGCGCTAACGACCAGGGTCAGGTGGGTCTGGGGGTGACCTCGGTCCTGGAGGTTGTGCCGCGGGTCGTGCTGAACGCGCAACTGACTACGGTCACCGCGGGCGGCGTACATGCATGCGGGCTCGATATGAGCGGCAATGCCTGGTGTTGGGGTACGCCACGGAACGGCCGATTGGGTAACGGTGACTCCGGTCCGACACCGCGTGCAACGCCCGATTCTGTTATAGGCGGCCTGACTTTCACTGCCATAACTGCCGGCTCGGACCACACGTGTGGACTCACGCAAGATCTGGATGCGTACTGCTGGGGTACCGGGGTGGACGGGCAGCTGGGAAATGGCACGCGGGACAACTCGGCGATGCCCGTGCTGGTATCAGGCAACTTGCAGTTCGAGTCACTAGACGCCGGTGGGGAGCACACGTGTGGCGTTACACTCGACGGAGATGCGTATTGCTGGGGATTGGGGACCGACGGACAATTGGGGGCTGGCTCGGTGGGTCGCAGTCTCGTTCCCGTCAAAGTGACCGGGAATCTCGTGTTCCAATCGGTTTCCGCCGGTGGCAAACATTCCTGTGGGGTGGTTAGCAACAACGATGCGTATTGCTGGGGTGCCAACGAGGCCGGTGCGCTCGGTGACGGGAGCTTCACCAGCCGATCCAATCCGGTAGCCGTGACGGGTGGTATCTCATTCGAGACCGTCGACGCCGGTGAGGCGGCCGTGGCCACGGCCTCCTGCGGGTTGAGTATCGATAGGATCGTCTATTGTTGGGGTTCCGGCGGAGCCGGTCAGCTAGGCGATGGGATCGGCAACAACAGTTCGGCGCCGCGCCGGGTCGCAGGGCAGAGGTAGCAACAGACGGAATCCGCTGCAGTCTAGGCGCGGCTGGAGCCCTGCCTTGACAGAGTGGGTCCGGCGGTTAATTTTATGCTCCCGTACTTATTAGCACTCGCTACCAACGAGTGCTAATGAATCAGGAAAGTGTTTGATAACAACTACTTAGGTTGATGGAGGAGACAGCCAATGGCCACTGCCACGAAGAGTAAGTCGAAGGTCAAGATCCAGCCGCTGGCCGACCGCGTCGTGATCCAGCCACTGGACGAAACTGCGGAAATGCGCGGCGGGCTCTATATCCCCGACACCGCCAAGGAAAAGCCCCAGCAGGGCAAGATCGTGGCGACGGGTCCCGGACGCATCGAGAAGGGCGACCGAGTTCCCATGGAGCTCAAAGTGGGTCAGAAGGTCCTTTACGGGAAATACAGCGGGACCGAGGTCACCTTGGACGATGAAGAATATCTCATCGTCAAGGAGTCCGACGTACTCGCGGTCATCGACTAGCGGATCATCCGCTCGAAACATTGAGGAGAGTGTAAATAATGGCGACTGCTAAGGAACTCCATTTTGATGTCGAGGCTCGGAGCAGCCTTAAGAAAGGCGTCGACCAGCTGGCCGATGCCGTCAGGGTAACGTTGGGCCCCAAGGGTCGCAACGTCGTGATCGACAAGAAGTTTGGTAGTCCAACCGTCACGAAGGACGGTGTCACGGTTGCAAAGGAGGTCGAACTCGCTGACCCGCTGGAAAACCTGGGCGCCCAGATGGTGAAAGAGGTGGCCACGAAGACGTCTGACGTGGCGGGAGACGGTACTACTACGGCGACTGTTCTGGCGCAGGCGATCTTCCGCGAAGGCCTCAAGAGCGTTACAGCCGGAATCAATCCGATGGCTATCCGCCGCGGCATCGACAAGGCCGTCGACAAGGTCGTAGCGGACCTCGAGAAGCTATCCGTTGCTACTGAGGGCAAGAAGGAGATAGCTCAGGTCGGTGCGATCTCGGCCAACAACGATCACGAGATTGGTGAACTCATAGCCGACGCGATGGAGAAGGTGGGTAAAGACGGCGTCATAACCGTTGAAGAGGCGCGTGGGCTCGAGACCGACCTGGACACGGTCGACGGCATGCAGTTCGACCGCGGTTATCTCTCACCGTACTTCGTAACCGATCCGGAGAAGATGGAAGCGGTGCTCGAAGACGCACAGATCCTGATTCACGACAAGAAGATCTCTGCCATGAAAGATCTTCTGCCTGTGTTGGAGAAGGTTGCTCAGACCGGCAAGCCTCTCTTGATCATCGCCGAGGATGTCGAAGGTGAGGCGCTGGCGACACTGGTCGTCAACAAGCTGCGCGGCACGCTCAAGGTGTGTGCAGTCAAGGCGCCCGGGTTCGGCGATCGCCGCAAGGCCATGCTCCAGGACATCGCCATCCTGACCGGCGGCAAAGTCATCAGCGAGGAGGTCGGGTTCAAGCTGGAGAACGCCGTGCTCAGCGACCTCGGTAGCGCGAAGCGGGTTGTTATCGACAAGGACGACACGACGATCGTCGACGGTGCCGGCTCTGACAAGGACATCCAGGGTCGGATTGGCGAGATCAAGGCGGCGATCGACAAGAGCACGTCCGACTACGACCGCGAAAAGCTACAGGAGCGGCTCGCCAAGCTGGCCGGTGGGGTGGCGGTCATCAACGTCGGTGCCGCAACCGAAACCGAAATGAAGGAGAAGAAGGCACGCGTCGAGGACGCACTTCACGCCACGCGTGCGGCAGTCGAGGAGGGGATCGTGCCCGGTGGCGGTGTTGCGCTGCTCAGATCTCAGGCTGCTGTCCTGAAACTCAAACTGGATGATCCCGATGAGAGTGTCGGCGCCAGTATCGTTGGCCGTGCGCTCGAGGAGCCGATGCGAGCTATCGCTTCCAACGCTGGGGTAGAGGGCTCGATCGTGATCGAGAGGGTCCGCAACTCCAAAGAGAAAAACCTGGGTTACAACGCCCAGGCCGGCGAGTACGTAGATCTAGTCGATGCAGGGGTGATCGATCCCACGAAGGTAACGCGCACCGCGCTGCAAAACGCGGCTTCGGTGGCATCCCTGTTGCTCACCACCGAGTGTGTAGTGGTTGAGAAGAAGGAAGACGAGCCGGCGGCTCCTGCAATGCCGGGTGGCGGTGGCATGGGCGGCATGTACTAGCGTCCACGCGCCAACATCCGCTGGACCTGTGCGCCCCGGGGGATCTCCCCGGGGCGCTTGGGTTTAGAGACCCGTGTGGCGTCCCATGCCGGCCCTGGATAGTTTGATGATATGAAAAGCACAGTGCTCATGTTGGCATTGCTGGCCCTGATGGGTGCACCCGCTGTCCTGCGTGCGCAGAAGCCGCTACCGGATATATCCGGGACGTGGCAAGTCGATACCCCCGACGGTCCGCAGAACTTTATCATCCGCTCCGACTCATCGGCCAGCTTTGGAGAGGAAACGGTCCGTTGGAGCTTGGCCCGGGACACTATCTACATCTTGTTTGGCGAAGAGTGGGTGGGATATCACTTTCGCCTGAAGGGAAAGAAGATGACGTTGTCGGGAGGTGATCTGGAGGAACCAGTTGTCTTGAAGAGGGTGGGGCCCGCCGTCGATCAGCCAGAGCGGCCACATGGCCCCCTAGGAGGTCGCCCCGCCTCGTCAGCCCGGTCTCAGAATGCCCCCGCACCTGTTATCACCTATTACGTAGAGTGACAGAGTCGACCTCCGAAGGCCCGTCACAGGTTAGCGGATCCACTGCTCTCTCGAGGGACTTGGCCGACTTCCTCATCGAGTTATCTATCGCCCTGCACAAACATGCCATGTACCCGGAGGGACATCCGTCGCTCGCTCCTGCAGCGGAGCGGGTGGCCCAACGTCTCGATCCGCTCCTGGTGGAAAGGGGCACCCTGTCTCTCGGAGTTGCGCATAACCAACTCGTGATCGAGGGTGTGGCTACCGATCCCCAGAACCCGGTCCTGCGCGATCTCGCGGATCGCCTTCACCGCCATCACCTGGGCGCGGTAAGCTTCCGCAGGGGCTCCGATCCGTTTGAGATCCAAGATCTCTTGGCGGTGATCGCGGTGGAGGCGGATCGGACTGGCAAGCCCATCGGTCTCGGACCACGGGAACAATTGATCACATGGCCTCACATTTCTCTCCACCCGCTCACATACGAATCCCTCGAACTATTGGACGATGAAGAATCGGAGGCCGCCGAGGAGGATAGGTCGAGCCGTACCCGTGCGGCGGAGTTGTGGGTTGGGCTTGCGCGGGCGGCCATGGCGTCGGAAGATGCTGACCCGGATGCCATAGAGGCTTCCAATACGGAACCCGCGGTGGTGGCCAAAGCCATCGACGAACACGAGGGCGGGACGGCCTATGACCAGGTGATCGTAGGCTACCTGCTCAAGATCGCCGAAGAACTCCGCGGCGCAAAGGGAGGTGAGGCAGCCGCTCTCAAGAAACGGATGTCGAAGCTTGTGGGTACGCTGGACCGCGGAACGCTCGAACGTCTCTTGGAGATGGGTGGCGACCGGACTCAGCGGCGTCAGTTCTTGCTCAACGCTTCTGAGGGCATGGCGGTCGATGCGGTTGTGGAGTTGGTGAGGGCCGCAAGCGAGTCACACGAGCAGACGATATCTCACTCCATGCTGAGGATGCTTCAGAAGTTATCGCAGCATGCCGAGGTCTCCCGTGGCGACCGCCGGGCTGTGGCCGAGATCTCGGTTCGCGAGCAGGTCTCGGAATTGATCAATGGCTGGACTCTGAACGACCCCAATCCTGGAGCCTACGGTGAGGCACTCCAGAAGATGGCGGGGTCTGCGCCAGTGTTCTCGGTGGCGCCCGACATGCGGTACCGGCCCGAGCCGATGCGAATCGTCCAGATGGCTTTCGAGCTGGACACGGCGGGCGAAGCGGTGACCCGGGCGGTTGACGCGCTGGCAGAGAAGGGGAGTGTAAGGTGGTTGCTCGATCTCGTTGATGACGAACAGTCGCCGGTTGCATCGGCGGCTATCGTGGAGCAGTTGGGAGGGAGAGAGAGATTCGAATCGCTGTTGCAGGCCGATCCTATTGATGCTGCAGCTCTCGACCTTCTGCTGCAGCACATCGGGGTCAACGCAGCTGAGCCGATGCTCGAGGTTCTGGTAGAATCAGACTCGCAGCAGACCCGCAGAACGATCCTGGACCGGCTGGTCAAACTGGGCCCGGACATCTTCCCGTTTCTGATGACTCATCTTGACGACCCTCGTTGGTTCGTGCAGCGCAACATGCTTTCGATTATCGGGGAGATGCAGGACCTGCCGCCGGAGTTTGACGGCGCCAAGTTCATGCAACACTCCGATCCGAGGGTGAGGCGCGAAGCGGTACGCATACTCCTCCGCAATCCCAAGAGCCGGGAGCGGGCAATTTGTGCGGCTCTTACTGACAGTGACTCTCGGACCGTGCGGGCAGGTCTCGCGGCGGCGGCGGAGTCGTGCCCGGGCGCGGCGGTGCCACTTCTCGCCAAGATGGCCACGTCGGACGATGCCGGGGAACTCCGCGTCGCGGCGGTCCGTGTTCTTGCCGCCAGCGGTATTCGTGAGGCGGCCGCACCGCTCATACGGATGGCCGAGCCTCGGAAGACGCTCCTGGGGTGGAAGCTTCCGCCCAAAAGCCGAGTGTTCTTGGAGGCTCTAACCGGCCTACGCCGGTTCCAGTCCGATCCTCGGGCCAAGAAGACACTGCTGATCGCTGCGAAATCCAGGGACCCGGACGTGCGCAATGCCGCTCTGGGTGAAGCGGGAGAGTCTTAGAGAGTGACGCACGCTGTCGGCTTCCTGACCGCCTTCGCCCACGCACTCTCGGCCCTTTCGCTTTATCCTGACGGCCATTCCTCCCGGGAACGTGCTCTCGACGCGACCTACGAGAAGCTGCTCGATCTCCTGGGCGAGGACAAGCATCCCGTCTACTCCTTTCTCGGCGAGGAGGTTGTCTATCGTAACTCACCGCTCAAGGAGATGAGGGCGTGGGAGTGGAGTGAACGACTGGCAAGCATCGGCATTCAGCGGCTCGAGTTTGATGCGACTGCCACTCAGGAGGAACTCGAAGCGTTCTTGGAAGAGATTCTGGTACGGCTGGGTCCCAGCGGAATCGACACGGCCCAAGTGCGACAGACCCGACAGACGGGAATCAAGTGGGGCGAGATCGGTATTCGGGGCGACGAAAGTGATGGAGAGCAGATCGCCACGGCAACCCTCGCCCTGACGCTGGGAGAAGAGGCGGAAACGATTCGCTGGCTGCATGATGAAGTGACGAACCGTGGCGAGCTACCGTTATTCGAAGCCGAGGCGCTGGTGCGGGGTCTCTCTGTGGCTATGCACGGCGACCGTCAGATGATACTGCCCCTTCTCAAGCTCCGCGAATTCGACGAGTACACGACAACGCATTCGCTCAACGTGTCGGTGCTGACGATGGGGCTGGCGGAGTGGTTGGGGCTGGGTGCGCAAGACGTTCGGGCGTTCGGAGTGGCAGGCCTGCTGCACGATCTGGGAAAGGTCAAGGTTCCTCTGGATATCCTGAACAAATCAGGAAAGCTGGATGAGCAGGAGCGCGCTGTCATGAGCGCTCATCCGGCTGAGGGTGCCCGAATCATCGTCACGTCGGAGCCGGATTTGGACATGGCCGCCGTGGTGGCGTATGAGCATCACGTTATGCTAAACGGCGGTGGGTATCCGTCGTTCGCGTATCGGCGTGACTGTCACCGGGCGAGCAAGCTGGTCCACGTGTGTGATGTTTACGATGCTCTCAGGACCAATCGACCGTACCGCGATGCCTGGCCTGCCGAAAAAGTCCTGGCATATTTGGAAGAACGCTCCGGTGTGGAATTCGACGGCCAGGCCGCGCACGCCTTCGCCCAGATGATGCGACAGTGGGAGCCTCAGGTGGCGTTTCTCGAGGAAGATGACCCGGTCCCCAATACGGGTGTGGGAGTCTCAGATGTGGACGATGCCACACTGAAGGTGGGGATGGCTTCGTCCTGACACGCGATCACTAGCTGCCCCATGAAGCCCCGAGACTCGAGGACTGGGGCCACCGCCTGCCGTGCAAGCTCCGGAGTGTTGCTCTGAGCGCTGAGGTGAACGAGAACCACCGTTTCGAGCCGTTCGTGACACAACTCACCCAGCAGGTCAGCCGCTGCCCGGTTCGATAGGTGCCCGCGCGATCCCGCGATGCGCCGTCGCACTGATGCAGGGTAGGCGCTCGTTCGCAACAGGAGATCGTCGTGATTCGCCTCTATCACCAGACAGTGACACTGGTGCAAGAGGCGACGCAAGGCGCGCGTGGGGCTTCCTACATCACAGGCCATACCCAGCTTGGTACCCGAGCACAGCTCGACTGTGACTGCGATCGGTTCGGCAGCATCGTGGTTGGTTCGGCACACGCTCACTGTAAAGGGGCCGATCGACCTCGGCTCGGCCGCAGTAAGCCGGTGGCAATCAACTCCTTCGAGCTGCGAGGAAAGCATCTCCAAGGTGCCCGGTGTGGCGAAAACGGGGCACCCGGATCGGCGGGCCAGCCCCGGTGCGCCCCGTGCGTGGTCGCCGTGTTCGTGGGTAATTACGATCCCTGAAAGAGAGTCCAATGCCACCCCGGCACTTGCCGAACGCCGGCTGATGGCGCGGATTCCGAATCCGGCGTCCACGAGAAGAGTCTCGCCGGCTTCCGCGATCGCCAGCGCGTTGCCGCGACTGCCCGAACCCAGTATCGCGAGCTTCAATGTTGCATGGCGTTGTCGTACAGAGCTTCGAGGGCTGCCTGAACCTCGGCTGTGACCTCGACGTGCCGCCGTGGCATCACACGGCGTGCGATCTTGAGAAAACCATCCCGCTCCATCGACTCGCCGCCCGGCCCCCACGCGAACGGAGCTATGTATTTGGGAGGTGTGGGGGTGCCAAACACGTTCGCTCCGGGCCCGATGACGGTGCCAGTGCCCAATTGCGTGCCAATGGCGACCTTCACGTGGTCGCCGAAGAGCGTGCCCAGAAACTGGCGTCCCGTATCGAGCTTGTCTCCCGCTATATCGAGTCTCACGGGACCGTACGTGTTCTTCAAATTGGAAGTCGTTGTGCCGGCACCGATATTCACCCATCGTCCAATCACCGAATGGCCGACGAAGCCGTCGTGGCCCTTATTGGCATAACCCAACACCACTGTGTTGGTGATCTCACCCCGAATACGGCAACGGGGTCCGACCGCGCAGCCCTTCACGGGACCGCCCAGGATCTCCGTGCCAGGTCCGATGTACACGGGCCCTTCCAAGCGGGTGCCGGCGTTCAGATATGCATGTTGCTCCACCACCACGACACCTTGGCGGACGTCGAAGATCGTGCCCGGCTCGACCACGGCCCCAAGGATCACGACGTCTGCCGGGTCACCTATCACCACGCTGCCCTCGGGAAGGGGATCGCCACCCTCGTAGGTGAAATCCATGGTGTCGGGTGGCAATAGCAGCTCCAGGGCCGTGATCAAGTCGTAAGCGCCGGCAAGGGTCATCCCTTCCAGTTCCAGCTCGGACCCGGCCGGCTGACCTCCGTCCCATTTGTTGCCCTCGGGTATCCACCACCCCACAGTGGATCCGTCGTTGGTGAGCCGGCACATCTCCGCAGGAAAGGTCGGCTGCTCGCCAGCGGGCACGAACTCCGAATACCCGACGATCGCGGGCCCGTCTATACCATGGTGCGTCTCGATGCGCGGTACACCCTCCTCTACGAAGGCCGAGATCCCGGAATGTCCGAAGATGGCCGCCGTAGACCCGTCTGCGATTGCTTCCCAGCGCTCGCGGATGAGCCACGCGCCTGCTCGCAATTCGCAGATTGGCCTGCACTGGGAGAATGGGAACCACTTCGGTGAAGGTTCGGGCTCTACGAGATAGAGGTCGGTCATTCTTCCGGCTTCCGGATCGAGTCTGGCATGTCTTGAAGCAGAGTCTTGAGTTGCGCTGACCTCGCGCGCGTAGTCACCAACGTTACCCCGTGGGCGCTGACCACCACGAGGTCCTCGACTCCATCCACCACCACCGCACCGTGCTCCGCCCAGATTATGCAGTTTTGCGAGTCCCGCTGGTATACCCGGCCGGCTATGACATTGCCGCCTTCCATATTCTTGCGGAGTCGCGCGAGTGCGTCCCATGTGCCCACGTCATCCCAGGCATAACTTCCTGCAATGCACGCGACTCGGTTACTGCGCTCGAAGTGTGAGACATCTACGGCAACCGGACTCACCGATTCGAAGAACGCGTTGACGTCACCGGCTGCAAGGAAATGCACGTGCGGTGCGATTTCGTGCGCCACGGTTTCTGTCTCGAGGGCGAATCTCTTCGCGGTCCAGGCGAACAAACCGCTGTTCCACAGTGCCCCGCCGTCGATCAACTTACTAGCGGTTTCGCGATCGGGTTTTTCGAGAAATGCTTGCACGCGCCGTGCGTCACCTTCTAAAGCATCACCCGGCTGAATATATCCGTAGCCGGTATCGGGGCGTGACGGAACCATGCCAACGGCAACCATCATGTCGTGCTGTTCGGCCACGTCCATCGCGCGCGAGGCCGTTGTTCGGAAGAGTTCATCGTCGCCGATGTACCAATCGGCGTGTAGCGACAACAGCGTAGCCGAGGCGTCCGCCGTGGCAGCTTCATGAGTTGCCCACGTCAGGGCAGGAGCCGTCGATGCCGCCCGAGGCTCTATCATGATGTTATTGGGGGGGATATCCGGCAGTAGCTGGCGGGTCCTGTTTGCCAACGGAGATCCCGTTAGTACCAGCGTACGTTCGGGTGGGATCAGTCCAGCCAATCTTCGAACTGTCAGTTCGAGGAGTGAATCACCGCCAACCAGGGGCAGCAGTTGCTTGGGATTGGTTGGCGTGGACAGCGGCCAGAACCTCGTACCGGAGCCACCGGCCAGGATCGCAGCCCAGCGGCTCACGACTGGGTTGCGGTACTGTATCGTGCCGCGTAGTCCGTCACGTCCTGAGCGTAATGCATCAAAGCAGATCAGCTATTGCGCTGCGGTGTCGTCGCAACTCGTAGAGCAACTTACCGACGTTCGTGTCCGGCTTGACCAGAACGACGAGCAGAGATTCATCGGTGATTTCGGCCACAATGGCGAGGCCGGTGTCGTATTCCATCACCGCAGTGAAGAAGTGGCCGCGAAGACCGGCGCTCCCGAGGTTGGAACAGGCGTCGGCCACCGGCGGTACAAGTGCGGCGAGGCTCTCGGTGTCGAGCTCGGGTGCAGCCCGGGCGTCTATTGTGAGGCCGTCGCGGCCCAATACGATTACCGCGTCGACTCCGGACCTCGTTGCCAGCACCTGCACTACTTCTTGGATGGATGCCATGGGCGCCAAGCTAGATTCGGCCGGGAGGGAAGTCAAGGCGATTCACGAGCTTGACCGCATTTCCGAGTCCGGCTAAGCTTCATCATAGCATATGCGACGTATCTTCTTTTCTCACTTCTGGTTGAGTGCCGCGGCCGCATCGGGCGTGGTCGTGGCGGCAGCGTGCGGCACCGGCATAGGGCTGCCGCCGGCCGGTGTGCCCAATTTCCCCGACACGATCGTCCTTTTTGCTCTGCGGGGCACGTCGATCTCTGCCCCCAGTGCCTACGATGTAGTTCTCGGTACAGTGGCACAGACGGAGCAGGGTGAGCTGTTCGATGTCGCTTTCGATTTCGACTCGACCGACACTCCCGTCATGTACCCCGCGGGCCCGCTGGGTGTCAATCAGGCAGCGGGGATCAGGTTGAGCAACGAGCCGTTCGATTCCATAATGAGGGCACCCACGGACGGTTATGTGCTCGACGAGGCGGTCCCGATGTCGGTTGGGTTGGTGTTTATTGTGCGGTCCCGCACCTCCAACCTCGGTGTATGTGCGTTCCTGGGAGCGCTGCCGCGCTACGGTAAATTCGAGGTTCTCGACATAGACGGACAAGCGCGCTCTATCACTCTCAAACTCTTGATAGACGTCAACTGCGGTTATCGAGGTCTTCAACCCGGCTTCCCCACGTCATAGTTCGTGATTGACATTCGACTAGTCCGTGAGTCACCCGCTGTCGTCCGGGCGGCGCTCGAACGGCGTGGCGTATCTCTGGGCCAGAGGGTGACACAGTTGGTCGAACTCGACGAACGTCGACGATCGGTGGTCGCACGGGTTGAGAAGCTGAAAGCAGCGAGGAACCGGGCTTCGCAAGAGGTGGCTGTCATCAAGAGAGCCAAGGGTGACGCCGATGATCTCATTGACGAACTACAGGAATTGAGCACCGCCATCAAGGCTCTCGATGCCGAACTGAAGTCGGTGGACAGCCAGCTCGAGGAAACGCTGTTGGCGGTTCCGAATATCCCGCTGGACGACCTTCCCGCCGGTGACGCAGCGGCAAACGAGGTGGTTCGGGCGTGGGGTGAGCCAGAGGAACTTCCATTCCCAGCCAAGCCGCATTGGGAACTGGGTGACGCCCTGGGGATACTCGACTTAGCGCGAGGGGCCGCAATCGGCGGAAGCGGGTTTCCCCTATTCGTCGGCATGGGTGCGCGCTTGGTTCGCGCCCTCGTCAACTTCATGTTGGACATACATGTCAACGAGCACGGCTACGTTGAAGTCGCGCCGCCTCTTCTCGTGACGAGGGAGACTGCCCAGGGGACCGGTCAGATCCCAGATTTCGAGGACGACATGTACAGTACCACTGACGGCCTGTTTCTGATTCCGACGGCGGAGGTGCCGGTTACAAACCTTCACCGGAACGAGATCTTCGCGCCCGGTAGTTTGCCGCTCTCCTACGTGGCGTATACTCCTTGTTTCCGGAGAGAGGCGGGCTCGCACGGCAAAGACACACGCGGGATCATTCGGGTCCACCAATTCGACAAGGTCGAACTCGTGCGGTTCGTGGAGCCTCAGGACTCGCCCAACGAGCAGGAGAAGATTCTAAGTCATGCGGAAACGGTTCTCCAGCGTCTCGGCCTGCCGTATCGAGTCGTGCTGCTGGCGGCAGGCGATGTGGGGTTTGCCAGTGCCAAGACCTATGATCTAGAGGTCTGGGCGGCTGGCGTCGGTATGTGGCTGGAGGTTTCGAGTGCCAGCACTTTCACCGACTTTCAAGCGCGCCGAGCGAACATTAGGTACCGCGCGAGTCCGAACGCGAAGCCGCGGTTCGTGCATACGCTGAACGCCTCCGGCGTAGCATTGCCACGCGCGATCATCGCGCTGCTGGAAAACAATCAACAGGAAGATGGCACGGTGCATATCCCCAAGCCCTTGGTTCCCTACATGGGGGTGGATCGGTTGAAACCAGATGGCGGGCCTCGCAGATAAGCGCCTCCTGCGGCGGCACGGTCCGCGTGCAGTCCTCGGGCTCGCCCTGATCTTCGGCGGCATCGCGCTGTGGCAGGTGTGGGATGTCGCACAGCAGTTTAGAAACCAGGCGCGCGAGACGTCGCAGTTCTACGGCGAGATCATTGCTGCGATCGGCAATCCCGGGCAGGAAACTCCGACTCTGTTCGGTCTCTCCAAACAGGCACAGGAAATCGGCATCCCGATCGTAGTGACGGACTCGAGCGGCAAGCCCACCGCTTGGGCCAATACGCCGTTCGATTCCGCCGGCGTCGCGCTCAATCTCGCCGATGACACGAAACTGAGGGAGTACATAGAGGAACTGGATCGGAACAACGACCCGATCCCGGTGCCCGGATTTGCGGTTCACTTCGGGGATCTCCCGGTGATTCGGCGACTGGCCTGGCTGGGTCTCCTCGAGCTGACCATCCTAGTCGTTGCTGTCACGATGGGGATATGGGCCTATCGGTCTTCAGTGGATCGCCATCGCGGGCAGCTTTGGGTCGCGATGGCGCGAGAGTCGGCGCACCAGTTGGGGACTCCGCTCATGAGCGCGGGTGCATGGGTCGATCGCCTTGCCGATCTCCCCGATCGACGGGCCGCTGGAATCGCCAAGAATCTAGCAGCGGACCTCGAGCGCCTTGAGCGCGTGGCGAAACGGTTCGAACGAATTGGCCGTCCGGCGCGCCGCGAAAAAGTTTCGCTCGGAGTGCTCGTCGAGAGGGTGGCCGCCTACTTTGAACCCCGATTACCGAAACATGCGAATCAAGTCGAGCTTCGAGTCGAAGCGCCGGACACAGGACCGGTGATTCAGGCTGACCGAGTGCTGGTTGAATGGGCAGTCGAGGCTTTGGTAAGGAATTCAATCGACGCCTTGAGCTCGCGCGGTGGGCACGTCGCAGTCCGAGTGGAAAGCGATGGAGACCATGCCAAGATTTCGGTGTCTGACGACGGCCCGGGAGTCCCCGCCGAAGTCCGCGCCAACTTGTTCGATCCGGGTGTGACCACCAAGCAGGGGGGCTGGGGCATTGGACTGGCGTTGGCGCGTCGCGTCGTCGAAGAGGTCCATGGAGGCGGAATCGATCTGGTGCAGACCGACACCGGTGCAACGTTCGTGGTCACTCTGCCGGTCAGCGGGGAAGAAGACAGTGAATGACCATCGTCTAAATGCGGCGCAATGGGAGGCAGTCGAGTACAGAGGCGGCCCGCTCATGGTTCTGGCAGGAGCCGGCTCGGGCAAGACCCGGGTGCTCACCACACGTCTGGTCCACCTGGTGGAGCACCACGGTGTCGATCCTGGCAACATCCTGGCAGTTACCTTCACGAACCGGGCGGCGAAAGAGATGCGCGAGCGGGTGACGGACATGCTGGCGCGCGAACCGGCAGGATTGTGGATCGGAACGTTCCATTCGATATGTGCCAGACTCCTCAGACGGGAAGCACGGTTCATCGGGTTCACACCCCAGTTTACAATCTACGACGAGCGGGATCGCCTGGCTCTGATCAAGCGGTTGCTCGAGCGCCATGGCTATTCCCATCGTGCGTTTCCTCCGAAGCAGATACAGTACATCGTTTCCGCCGCGAAGAACCGGCTGGTTCTACCGGAGGAACTTGCGTTGGAATCGAACGATCGGATGACCGCGGTCGCGGCCGAGATATACCACGCCATGACCGAGGCACTGCTGCGTGCGAATGCCATGGACTTCGACGACCTACTGATCCATCCGCTCACCGTTTTCCGGGAAAACCCCGGTAGATTGAAGGCCTACCAGCGACGGTTCTCCGCCATCCTCGTGGATGAGTTCCAAGATACAAACCGAGCGCAATACCTGATGGTCCGGCAGATAGCGGGGCTCAATAGAGAGATATGTGTCGTAGGGGATGACGATCAATCCATTTACAGCTGGCGTGGAGCGGATGTCGGGAACATGCTCGACTTCCAGACCGACTTCCCCGATGCCCGCTTGATTCGTCTGGAGGAGAATTACCGGTCTACCCAGGTGATCCTCGACGCTGCCAACGGTGTGATCTCAGAGAACACCGCTCGTCTTGGCAAGACGTTATTCACCAATCGAAAGGGCGGCGATCTGGTCAATGTGGTTGCTGCGGCCGATGAGCGAGACGAGGCGGAATGGATTGCACGGGAACTGCGAGAGCGTGCCGCCAACGACGATTTTGCATTTAGGGATATGTGTATTCTCTATCGAACGAATGCTCAGTCGCGGGCCTTGGAGGAGGCTCTGAGGAGGGCCGGCGTACCCTATCAGATCGTGGGCACTGCGGGCTTCTACGAACGACGCGAGGTCAAGGACCTAATAGCGTATCTGAGGCTCGCCATAAACGCTGCGGACGACGAGGCCTTCATGCGGGTCGTCAACGTGCCAAAGCGCGGAATCGGAACCGCCAGCCTCCGAGCTCTACAGGCGGCCGCGATCCAATGGTCCAAGCCGCTCTTGGCTACCGCCGCGATCGCCGATCGAATAGTCGACCTGCGGCCGTACACTAAAGAACGATTGCAGAACTTCGCGGAGTTGATTCACGAACTGGGAGTGGCGTCCGCCACCATGGATCCCGCGAGCCTGTTACAACGAATAGTAGATTCGATCGGCTACGAACAATACCTCACTCAGGATGGCGTCGATGGAATCGAACGTATGGAGAACGTACGGGAGTTGGTTGCCGGCGCGGCGGAGTGGTCCGAGGATGTGACAGACGAGGAGGAAGGGTCTGTTGTTGAACAATACCTGGCGAGTTCAGCTCTTGCTTCTCCGTCGGATTCGGTGGGAGGGGATCCCAGCGGTGTGACACTGATGACTGTGCATACAGCTAAAGGATTGGAGTGGTCGATCGTGTTCCTGACCGGCATGGAGGATGGGCTGTTTCCGCTCAGCCGATCGCTGGAGTCAATGGAAACTGCGGAGGAAGAACGACGTCTTGCCTATGTCGGAATCACCAGGGCCCGATATCGTCTCTATTTGACGTGGGCCCGCACGCGCCGACGCGGGGGACAGCTGCTGCCCGGAACAGCGTCGCGCTTCCTCGACGGTCTGCCACCCGGCGTAGTGACGGACAGGCAGACCAGTGGAATCTTTGGGGACGACTTGTACCAGCGCCCGAGAAAGCCCAGCTGGATGGCCTTCGAAGAATTGGATATCGCCGATATTTCGCAGGATGTACCACGGTATGTGAAGGGGGAGCGCGTTCGGCACCGCAAATTCGGTTCGGGCACCATCGCCGGCGTATCGGGCCACGGCCGTAACCTCAAGGCCACCGTTGATTTTGACGATGCAGAGGTGGGTTGCAAGCAGTTGCTCGTCGCATATGCCGGTCTCGAGCGGGACTGGGAGGAGGTATGATGGGGATTGGCAACGAAGAAGTAAAACGCGTCGCAGAGCTTGCAGCGCTAGACATAGATCCAGGATCGTTGCCGCTCTTGGCCGAACAAATAGGACAGATACTCGATTACGTATCGCAGCTACAGGGCTTGGACTGTCCGGCCGATATCTCAGACCAGCCATTGCAGGAGGTCGATGCCGCGCCGTTGCGCGACGACGACGTGACTAATGCTCCGTGCGACGTGCGGGTCGAAGAGATCGCTCCCGAGATGACCGACCGTCTGTTCTTGGTGCCCAAAGTGAGTGCGGCGTTGGATACGTGAAGGACGTACTCGAGCGATCCAGGGCCGCCGCCGACGGCATCGAGAGCACCCAACGCAGCGGTCTGAACGCGGCCGTTGCCTACGAACGCTCGATCCTGTGGGAGCAGGCTCGGACGGTAAAGAAGGCTGGACGCGCCGGTGTTCTCGCCGGATTGCCACTCGGCGTCAAAGACAACATCTGCACCAAAGAATACCCGACCACCTGCGCATCGCGCATACTCGAAGGCTATCGGTCGCCGTTCGAAGCGACCGCCGTTGCGCGGCTCAAGTCGGCGGGGTGCGTAGTAGCTTGCAAAACGAACCTAGACGAGTTCGCGATGGGCGCATCGACAGAGCATTCGATGTTCGGACGCACGAGGCACCCCGAAGATCCGACGCGCGTCGCAGGCGGTTCGTCCGGTGGTTCGGCCGCGATCGTGGCCGCGGGCGCACTCGAAGCGGCGTTGGGATCCGAAACCGGGGGGTCCGTTAGGCAACCCGCCTCTTTCTGTGGCATCGTCGGCATCAAGCCGAGTTATGGCAGGGTGTCACGTTACGGCCTCGTAGCGTTCGGAAGCTCGCTCGATCAGATTGGCGTACTCTCGCGTTCCATCGACACCGGTGCGGCGGTTCTCAGTGCCATGTCGGGTTGGGATAAGAGGGATGCGACCTGTTCGCAAGTGCGTCCATTCCGGATTGACGATGTATGGGCCGATTTTCCCCAAATGACCATCGGCGTGCCCGTCGAGTATCACACCGATGAACTGCATTCCGGCATTAGGAAGGCCTGTGGCAACGCCATCAATCGCATGCGCGACGCCGGGGCGAAGATCCGTACCGTTTCTCTACCCAACACCAAGTTGGCAGTACCCGCCTATTACATCTTGGCACTGGCGGAAGCAAGCTCAAACCTCGCCCGGTATGACGGTGTTCGCTTGGGGCTCAGAGTTGCAAAGGACAACGCCAATGCGAGAGAGATGTCTCGGACGACGCGTTGCGCAGGCTTTGGCCCGGAAGTGTGTCGGCGGATAATCGTCGGTACTTACGTCCTCTCGGCCGGGTATTGGGAATCTTACTATGAGAAAGCGGTAGCTGCACGGTGTTTGATCACCCGTGACTTTGCAAAGGTGTTCGCAAGCGGGATCGACCTGCTTTTTACGCCGACCACACCAACGACCGCGTTCGTGGCGGGGGCCAAAGTGAACGATCCCATCGCGATGTACTTGTCCGACGTTTTTGTTAGCCCGGCCAATCTCGCGTGGCTGCCGGCGGTCTCCATGCCGATTGGCAGATCCAAGGATCTACCGATTGGCGGCCAGTTCATTGCACCCCGCTTCGAAGAAGGCCGAATGATCGGTGCCGCCAAGGTGCTCGAGCAGTTGATCGATCCCATGGACGAGTTTGGATGACCCGGGAAACCGTAATCGGGCTGGAGGTGCATGTGCAGTTGAACACGCGCTCCAAGTTGTTCTGCGGATGCTCTGCCAGCTTCGGCGATCCACCAAACACGAATGTATGTCCGGTCTGCCTGGGACTTCCCGGAGCGCTACCCGTTACCAACCGAGAGGCAGTCCGCTATGCGGTACGCACTGCACTTGCTCTAGGGTGCGCCGTGTCGCAGGAGAGCCTGTTTGCCCGGAAGCACTACTTCTACCCGGATCTGCCAAAGGGTTTTCAGATATCGCAGTTCGACAGCCCTCTTGCTACGGGCGGGCATCTCGACGTTGAGATAGATGGAGTGTGCCGCGCGATCGGCATAACGCGACTGCATCTCGAGGAGGATGCCGGCAAGTCGTTGCACGATCGAGTTCCGAATCGGAGCGCGATCGACTTCAACCGATGTGGCGTACCTCTCATCGAGATCGTGAGCGAGCCCGACATGCGTTCGCCCGAGGAAGCACGTGTCTACCTACAAGCCCTCAAGCAGATACTCGAATACCTCGAAGTGTCGAACTGCAATATGGAAGACGGTAGCCTCAGAGTCGATGCGAACTTGTCGGTGCGGGCGGTCGGCGACGCCCTCGGCACGAAACAAGAAGTAAAGAACATGAACTCCTTCGCCACCACAGTCAAAGCATTGGCCGAACTCCGTGACCTGCAAACCGCAGCGCTTGAACGGGGGGAAACCGTTGAGCTGACGACATATTCAGCAGGAACTGGTTCGCTGCGCCCTTTGCGAACCAAAGAGCAGAGTCACGACTACCGGTATTTCTCAGAGCCCGATCTGCCACCGCTGTCGCTCGGGCACTTGGAGGTAGATGTGGAGCAAGAGCGAGAATCGCTGCCGGAACTGCCTGCCGTGAGGAGAGTGCGGCTGCAGGCGGAGTATTCGCTGGCGCGGGACGATGCCACGACCATCGCCGCAAGACGTGATCGCGCCGATTACTTCGAATCTGTAGTGGCAGCTTGTGGCGACGCAAAAGCCGCAGCCGATTGGGTGACGGGGCCGGTACTCGCAGATGCCAAAGCAAATCGGACTACCTTCCGTGTCTCCGCTGAAAGACTGGCCTCGCTAATCACTCTGGTGGGTAAGGGGACCTTGAGTAACCGCGCGGCAAAGCAGGTATTCTCGTCATTGGCGCTCGAAGACGCGCCGCCCCTCCGGGTTGCCGAACGCCTGAATTTGATACAGGTGAGTGATGAAGCGAGGGTTGCCCAGTGGATCGACGAGGTTCTGCGAACGAGCCGGGCCGAGGTGCAGCGCTATCGGGACGGTGCGGTAAAGCTGTTCGGCTTCTTCATGGGAGAGGTCATGAAGCGCTCCGATGGGCGAGCGGATCCCAGTGTGGTGGAGGCTCTGCTCCGGCGGCGACTCGGCTAGGACGTCCTCCATGGTTTACGGCCGCCCCAACTCTTCCAGTACCCCAGGTCATAGTCGGGGAGACCAAAATGCTCCTGGGCGAAGGCTCTCAGTGTTCGGTAGTCGCTTGGAAGTTTGTTGCGCATGACATCCAGCCGAGTGCGCTTGGCCAGACGCAACGATGATTCACCGGACGGGTCCAGTCTCCTGGCGATTTCGCCTTCGCCGGACATTACCTCCATGACGAGTTCAAAGGAGGCCGCCATATGCCGCTCTATGACGTCTGTACCCAGATCCCAACGGCTCTTGTCGGACAGTACTTGGAAGGCACGCTGCCAACTTTGTGTTTCGGTGACCCCGATCATTCCTCGGAAAATGCGCCTGCTCGTCCGTACGGAGAAGATGGTGGGTGCGAGAATGCGGTCGAGATGTGCGTCCGCCATCGAGTGGTCCAGTCGGATGATGTCCATCGCCGTTCGTGCGTACGGTTCGCCGAGATGCGTCTCGAACCGGCTCTCCCAGTATGAATGTCCCAAAGCTATGGTCCGGGACGTCACAACCAGCTGCCGGGGGACGAAAAAGTTGTGAGCTACCGCATCTGCCGCCAGGTGCGAGAGGTAGCCGAGGGCAAAAGCTCTTAGCGAGTTCGTTTCGGCGGTCTTCTGGATATCGAGTGCCACACGCCACGAGTGGCAGTGCCGTCCCACCGGAGCGTACTTCTTCGCGATAGAGGTGTCTGCCGCGATGTTGCCGTACAGGTAGTCGAAGGGGAATGCGCGCAGGAGATCAGCCACCGCGTGCGGCAGCTGAGCCAGATTTGCGAGTACGGATTCACCGAGAAAGATGTGTGTCCCGGGTGTCCATGCGTGGGCGACCGCAGGGGACAGCACCAGCAGCAGCAGAGCGACCGAGATAACCGCTGCAAAGCGGCTGGCGCTCAAGAGTTCAGCGCCTGCGACGAACGAGAGCTCGTTTCATCCGCCTGATGAGAGAGCCGCCGCGCCGCGTGGTTCTCAGGGCGGCCGCGATGTCGAGTACCGTATCTTCCACTTCGTTCTGCACTACGTCGAGCAGTGCTTCCAGATCTTGAAGTCGGTCCTCGACGGAGTCGGCGGCACTGTCTATTCTGCGACGTAGCCCCTTTGAAGTCTCGACTACACCAACCACCTCGGATCTGACGGTTGACACCACGGCGCTGGCATCGTCCACGAGGGTACGAACCGATTGCACGGTAGGTCGTAGATCCTGGTCCAGGGATGCCGTGAGACGGCTGAGCTCCAAGGTCAATCTACGGACTTCACTGACCCAGGATATCAATGCGACGCCGGCGAACGCGAGGATCACTGCAATGAGTGCGGTGGATATTGCGGTTACTGCTTCGGCCCAAGCCATTTACGACTCCTCAGCGTGTTGGCAACTCGCGGTGGCCACCTAACCGGAGCGCGCGTCGAGCTCGGCAGCCAGTCCAACTGCACGGCTCACAGGGACGGTGAATACGATTCCAGTGCCGGGTCTAGCGAGATCGCCACACCGATCTTGAATCATCTGGATGGCGGAGTCGAGTTTGTCCTGCGACTCGATAACCGACAGTATCGTCGTGTTCCGCGGTCTCGTGCGGGACGAGAGTTCCTGCAGACCCGCCATCACCGGGGCCGCCTGGGCCAGCACGCGTCCCATTCCTTCGCTTCTGACCACTGTAGCGCCCGTTATACCGAGTTTCAGGAAGCCCGCCAATACCTCCTCGAGTTCTTCCTCCCGATTGATTATGCAGACCAGCAAGTCCATGTACGGTACTTTAGCTCCGAAACCAGGTTTGTGCAGGTGGGACCCGAGAATGTCCGCCGTCAGGAAAATCCCCGTGCGCTGAACGTGTGTCAAGCGATGCGTCTTGCGCGGATGCCCGACGCAGTCTATGGTTGCCCACCATGAGCAAGAGTTTTCGGGTTACTGGTGGCCAGCCAGTCGAGGGAACCGTGAAGCCGGCAGGGAACAAGAACGCGGCACTGCCGTTGATCGCGTCAACGGTCCTCGCTGACGGACCTTGTCGGGTGAAAAACGTTCCCCGAATTCACGACGTGGACGCGCTGCTTACACTGCTTGCCGAACTCGGTGCCGAGTACGAGTGGGTTGGGTCCAACACAGTCTCGATCGATCCGCGTGGTGTTTCGTCCAGGGAATTGAATCCGCACCTGGCCTCGCGGCTGCGCGCGTCGATTCTTCTGGCAGGGCCGCTGCTTGCCCGTTTCGGTCGGGTAACGCTGCCTCCGCCCGGTGGGGACGTTATCGGGCGGCGGCGGCTCGATACCCACTTTCTGGCGTTTGCGGCTTTGGGTGCGGAGGTGACCAGTGGGGATGTCTACAGTATCCGCAGCTCCCAACTCAAGGGCGCTGACGTCTTCCTGGACGAACCCAGCGTCACGGCGACTGAGAACTGCCTGTTGGCAGCCGTGCTCGTGCCGGGTTGCACGATCATCAGGAATGCGGCCACGGAGCCACATGTAGGAGATCTGGCGCGGGGACTGATCGCGATGGGAGCGACTGTCGATGGGGTAGGGACCAGTACCCTGACCATCGAGGGTGCGTCGGGTCTCGGCGGGGCGGAGTTGGAAGTGGGGCCGGACCACGTTGAAGTGGCTTCGTTCATCGGCTTGGCCGCGGTTACCAATGGACGACTGAAGATCGCAGGTGTCCGCAGCGAAGATCTTCGCAGTATTCTGGTGACCTTCGACAGGTTGGGTGTTAGACCACGCCTCGAGGGCGACGCCCTCTTCGTGGATCCTGACCAGGAACGACGCGTTCGACCGGATTCGGGGGGGCACGTGCCGAAAATTGAAGACGGGCCCTGGCCAGCCTTTCCGGCTGACCTCACATCCATCGCCGTTGTTGTTGCGACCCAGTGTGATGGCATGGTCTTGATCTTCGAAAAGATGTTCGAATCGCGGCTGTTCTTTGTGGACAAGTTGGTTGGTTTAGGAGCCAGGTTGGTCCTGTGCGATCCGCACAGAGTGGTTGTGTCGGGTCCCTCGAAGCTGCGCGGTGGAGTGGTCGAGAGTCCCGACATCAGGGCAGGAATGGCGATCCTCCTGGCCGCACTTGCCGCCGAAGGCGAGAGCGTGGTGCACAATATCCGGCAGATCGACCGTGGATACGAGGACATCGACGCCAGGCTGCGCGCGTTGGGCGCCAAGATCGAACGAATCGACCCCGAGGGCTAGATGGATGTGAGAAAGGCATGGCCATGCACCACGTGGTCTCTTCTGGCGGCACCGGCGTAGGGAGATGGGCACCAGCGTCGGGCAGTTATCTGAAGCTCGTGTGTGCGGCGCCGGGTTCGAGCGCTACGAACTCGCGGAATGGCGCCACGACCACGGCGTGGTCGCGGGCACGACCGCGGCGGTTGACGGGTTCGACCTGGATCTCTGGGGCAGCCAGCCGGTGGGAGTCGTGTTGCGAAGATTCGACATGCTTCGCAATGCCTTCGCCGGCAGTTTCGCGGGGATCGCCATCGGCCGCCAGGTTCACGGAGTTGGGATTGCCGTCCACGAGCGAGCGCCGGAGGGCCTCCTGATACACGACGGTATCGACGGGCATATCACCTTGGCTCCAGGCTGTCTGCTCGCCCTTTCCGTCGCGGACTGCATCCCGATATTCCTTTTGGAGCCGGGATCTGGGGCGATGGCGTTACTCCATGCGGGCTGGCGGGGCACGGGAGCGGGGATTCTGGCGCGTGGAATAGCTCATCTTGCGAGCCTCGCTGGCACACCGGCGGGGAGCATCGTAATGCATTGCGGGATCGGTATTTGCGGTGAGTGTTATGAAGTAGGAGGCGAGGTGTTGGAGGCGGTCACGGGCGAGCCCGCGGCCCGGCCGGGCAAGCTCGATCTTCGGGCGGTGCTGGTGCGGCAGGCACGGGAACTGGGGGTTGGGCGATGCACCACGAGCACCTGGTGCAGCGCTCACGACGAAGGTCGCTTCTTCTCCCACCGGCGTTCCCGCGGCGCGGCGGGGCGAATGATCGGATACCTCGGTAAGCCTGTGACTTGACGGAGTTTGCGGCCCTACGGTATATTGGGTAGCGGTGCTGTGCGGGCGTAGTCGGCCCGCTTTTTTATTTGGCTGAATCAGATGACAGATGAGTTGGAGCGCCTGATCGACCAAGTGCGCGATCGGGTTACCGCGCTGGGCTTTGAGCTTGTGGACCTGACACAAAGGGACGCGGGCAAGCGGGTATCTCTCCAGGTGCGCATCGACCGGCTGGAAAAGACGCCCGGGGGGGGCGTCAGCGCCGGCGACTGTGCCTTTGTGAGCCGAAGGCTCGAGCGGTGGCTGGATGAGACCGCGATTCTCGGTTCCAGGTACATTCTAGAGGTTTCGTCTCCCGGGATAGAAAGACCGGTGCGTTGGCCCGAGCACTGGCAGCGATTTGTTGGGCGCGAGGTGTGTGCGCGGATTCGTGGCCGCGGCAGAGTCCGCGCGACCATTGTGAGGGTGCCCGATACTCGGTCGGTGGTACTACGGCTCGAGGATGGCGAGGAAGTCGAAGTGCTGCTGAGTGACGTCGGCGAAGCAAAGCTCGTGGTGGACTGGTCGGCCATCGGGCACTAAGAGAAAAACTGCAAGTCAAGGAGATCGCATGACAAGTTCCGCGCAGCTGTTGGCGGCGCTTCAGGAGCTTGCGAATATCAAGCAGCTAGACAGAGATGAGCTGCTCGATCTGTTGCGCGACGGTATCCATGCGGCTCTGGCGAGGCGTTACGGTGTTACTGTTAGGGACGAGATAACCATCGACGACACCACGGGAACTATTGCGGTCACCATTCTCAAGAGTGTGGTGGAGGAAGTAGAGGACCCGACATCGCAGGTGTCGCTCGAAGATGCGCGTTTCGAGGACGAAGAATTCCAGGTCGGCGACGTGCTCGAAGAAGAAGTGCCGTTCGAGGCGTTCGGCCGTTTGGCTGTACAGGCGGCCAAGCAGCGGATAATCCAGCGTGTACGTGAGGGCGAGCGTTCCCGCATACGCGACGAGTTTGGCGATAGGCTGGGAGATCTGATATCGGGTGAGATCCAGCAGATCGAGAGGGGCCGGCTCGTGGTGATGGTCAACCGCTACCGCGAGGCGGAGGCGATCATCCCCTATCGCGAGCAAAACCCGCGTGAGCGATTTCATCAGGGAGACACGCTGCGTGCGGTCCTCAAGCGACTGGAGGAGACACCCAAGGGCCCACGTCTGATCCTTTCGCGCGCCGACCCGACGTTCGTGCAGGCACTTTTCAAACTTGAGGTTCCCGAAATCCAACAGGGAATAGTCGAGATCCGCGCGGCGGCGCGCGAGGTTGGGGGCAGAACCAAAATCGCGGTTATAAGTCGCGACGATGGGATCGATCCGGTCGGGGCATGCGTCGGGCTCAAAGGCAGCAGGGTGCAGGCGGTGGTGAACGAGTTGGGCGGCGAGCGCATCGACATTGTTCCCTGGTCCCCCGATCCGGAGCGGTTTGCGAAACTGGCGCTGGCGCCGGCGCGTGTGACCCGGGTTTTTGCCGATCCAGAGGCTCAGACCATTCAGGCGATTGTCGACGAAGATCAGCTTTCACTGGCAATCGGTCGGAACGGACAGAACGTTCGGCTGGCGTCGGAACTGACGGGTTGGAAAATCGACCTTTATTCTAGTCGCGAGTGGCTCGAGAGGGGTGGCGAGGGTCCTTTGTTCGCGCCGCTGCCACCGGAAGACGAATTGGTAGCGGATGTGAGATTGAACGAGTTGAAGGGTCTGCCGGCGGAGGTAGTCGAAACTCTCGAAACGGCGGGCTTCAAGACCCTGAGAGACATACTCGATCTAGAGCGTGAAGACGTGCTGAAGATCGAGGGCATGACGCCTGAACGAACCGATGTCCTGCTTGTCTTTCTCGGTGAGCTGACTGAGGAGAACCCGGAGGCTCAGGCCGACGAGTCGGTCGCCACGGCCAACAAGGTGTCCGGGGACGGACCGGAGGCGCCGAGCGCGGCATGATTGGAGACCAGCAGTTGGGTCTGGTTGGCATGAGCGTCAGAGCTGGGCGCGCCGTGGTTGGAACGGCCGGCGTTAGGGCGGCCCTGCAGCGGGGCGAGCTGGCGTTGGTTGTACTCGCGTCCGACCGCAGTGAGAAGACCGACCAGAAGGTGGGTAGACTAGCCAGAGGCAAGGGGATCCCCACGGCTTCGGGACCGAAGGCCGTGGAGTTGGGCGGGTGTGGAAGCCGTCACTCGGAAGTTCAGTAGGAGGAGCTAGTGCGTAAGACGCGGATTCACGATCTCGCGGCTGAGTTTGGCATTGATAGCGGTCAGCTAATCAAGTTGCTCGCCGACATGGATATCCATGTCAGGAGCCACATGTCGGGTCTGGATCCAGATCAGGTGGCCCTGGTCAGAGCCCGCTGGGAGCGGGAGAAGCGCCGTGCTAGTGGTCCGCAGAAGAAAACCACTCGTCGACGTGCACGCGGCACCGGGGTTGAGGCTACCGCTCAACCGGAAGTGGCAACCAAGCACCCAAGGCGTCGTCGTCGTAGTGCAGCCGAAGTAGCGGCCAAGGCTGCGGAATCAGCCGAGTTGGAGCCGCAGGTTGAGGTGCCGTCCAAGATAACGTTCACCGAGCCGGAGCCCGCGGTTGAGCCCCAGGAGGAACCGCCGAGTCCGCAGGAGGCTGAAGACCTCAGACCTGCGGCGACGGCTGAAGCGGTCGCTGCCGCCCCCGAACCGGTGGAGCCGGTTGCGGCAGCGGAAGTTGCTGCGCCCGAGCCTGATGGGGCAGAGGCTGAGCCTCCCGTAATACCGCGCCGCGTTCCGCGTGCTCCCAAGACACCGCAGCGGTCTGGGTCAGGGCGGAGGTCGCGTCCGGCGGCACCGGCACCACCGCGTCCCGTCGCGTCGGCGGCGCCGGGTGAAGTAGCCGAAGAGCGCAAGCGTGACCGGAAGAGGCGCAGAAGAGGGAAACGCACCCAAGTCGACCGTGAGGCCGTCCAGGCGAACATCAGTCGTACGTTGGCGTCGATCAAAGGACCCGGCACCAGACGGCCCTCGCGCAGACGTGATGAGACCAGCGGCGCGCGGGAACTGGAGGCCAGTCGACGGGCGGAGGAGAAGGAACGCGAGAAGACCACGATACGGGTGAACGAGTTCATAACGGTAGCGGAACTGGCCGGCATGCTGCACGTTCCGCCCACCGACATCGTTGCGTTTTGCTTCAAAGAGTTGAGCATGATGGTCACTGTGAACCAGCGGCTCGACTTCGATCAGATCGACCTCATAGCGGGCGAGTTCGGATTCAACGCCGTGAGAGAGGAAGGCTACGCTTCCGCAGCCGAGGTCACCGGGCAGGAGGCCGATGACGAGGCCGACCTGGTGCGGCGTCCTCCTGTCGTCACGGTCATGGGTCACGTGGACCACGGAAAGACGTCGCTGCTCGATTACATCAGGCATTCGAACGTCACCAAGGGTGAGGCAGGTGGGATCACGCAGCACATTGGCGCCTATCGCATCGAAGTGGCCGACGGCAAGGTGATCACATTTCTCGACACGCCGGGGCACGAGGCATTCACCGCCATGCGGGCGCGGGGAGCGCAGATAACCGATCTCGTGGTTCTCGTTGTCGCGGCCGATGACAAGGTGATGCCCCAAACGGTCGAGGCGATAAGTCACGCCAAGAACGCCGGCGTCCCAATCGTTGTTGCCATCAACAAGATCGATCTGCCGGCGGCGGATCCCGAGAAGGTCAAGCAGGATCTTTTGAAACACGAAGTTCTGCTCGAGGAGTTCGGTGGCGATACGATGTGGGCGTCGATCTCGGCCAAGACGGGCCAGGGCGTTGACGATCTGCTCGAGAAGATCCTGTTGCAGGCCGAACTGCTCGATAACAAGGCGAACCCAAATCGGTTGGCGGCGGGAGCGGTCATAGAAAGTACTCTGGATCCCGGCAAAGGTCCGGTGGCGACCATTCTGGTAGAGAGCGGTACTCTGAGGGTCGGCGACCACTTCATCTGCGGCAATCAGGCAAGCCGTGTGCGGGCGATGATCGATGAAAGTGGCGCCAGAGTAGAGGAAGCCGGGCCTTCCATACCGGTGCAGGTGCTCGGATTCAGCGGGGTCCCCCAGGCGGGTGACACGCTGACCGTAGTATCGGAGGCAGAGCAGGCTCGCGATATCGCGCAGCGACGTCAGCGTCTGGATCGAGAGGCGGACCATCGTCGCACTTCGCGTGCTGTCACACTGGAACAACTCTCCAAGCGGATCGAAGAGGGGAAGGTCCAGCATCTCAATATCATCATAAAGGCAGATCAAGGTGGGCCGGCAGAAGCTCTTGCCGACGCCTTCGCGCAGCTTTCGACCGACGAGGTGCAGGTGGCAGTTATACACCGTGGCGTCGGCGGGATCAACGAGAGTGATGTAGTGTTTGCCAAGGCGTCCGATGCCGTGATCATTGGATTCCATGTACGGCCTGACGCCAACGCGAGAGCTGCCGCCGAACGGGAGACTGTGGACATCAGGACCTATCGGGTGATCTACGAAGCCGTTGAAGATGTCAAGCAAGCCCTGGAAGGCATGTTGGCACCCGAAGAGCGCGAGGAAGTTTTGGGTGAGGCGGAGGTCAGAGAGGTATTCAAGATTTCCGGCGTGGGTACGATTGCGGGATGTTACGTGAGGCAAGGAGTGGTCCGGCGAGGCGCACGCGTGCGAGTGGTGCGCGACGGGGTAGAGATCTTTGGAGGCGTACTGAACAGCCTGAAGCGATTCAAGGACGATGCCCGTGAAGTAAGAGAGGGACTGGAATGCGGCATGGGCATCGAGAACTTCAACGATGTCAAGGTGGGCGACATTCTCGAGCCGTTCCAGATCGTGCAAGTGGCCAGGACTCTCGAGACGGCAGGGGCTGAGAAGGCGAAGTAGTGGTCGTGGGAATCCGGACGTGGGATCTGCACCTGAGCGGCTGCGGGTCTCTCAAGGACAAGCGGCGAATTGTGCGAAGTCTCAAAGATCAGTTGCACCACCGCTTCAACGTGTCGGTTGCTGAAACCAACTATCACAAGCTGTGGCAGCGGACTGAGCTGGCATGTTGTGTTGTCGCGAGCGACCGTCGGCATGCCGCATCGGTGCTGGGGTCTGCCGACCGTCTGGTCGAAAGGGAGGCACATAGTCGCGTCATCGATTCCTCCTCGACATTCCTGTGACCAAAGCTCGCAAATACCGACCCGAGCGCCTCGCAGCGTTGGTGCAAGAATCGCTGGCCCGGGCGTTGGCAACGGAGTTGAAGGACCCGCGCGTCGGGTTCGCAACGATCACAGGTGTCACGGTTTCGGCAGACGGATCGCATGCTACGATACGTGTCGGCGTCATGGGAACCGACGTGGAGAAGGAACGCGCCATGAAGGGGTTACTCCATGCCCGCGGGTTCTTGCGCAGTCATCTGGCGCGCACGCTACGCATCCGCTCGGCGCCCGAACTGCATATCGTGTTGGATCACGGCTTGGAGCACGCCACGCGGATCGACGCTATTCTGCGCGAACTCAAACACGACGAGCCGATATCCTGAAGTCCGGTTTCGCTCTCGTGGACAAGACCGAGGGGATCACGTCTCACGACGTCGTTGCCCGTGTGCGGCGAGCGCTCGGCATGAAACGAGTGGGGCACGCGGGCACCCTGGATCCGTTCGCAACCGGTCTCTTGATTGTCCTGGTGGGGAGAGCAACGCGGTTGTGCCGGTTCATGACAGGCTTGCGGAAACAGTATGCGGGAACGGTCAGGCTTGGCCAGGCAACGGATACCGATGACTCCACCGGCGCTCTCATTCGGGAAGACGAGTCATGGCAGGTCATCGAGGATGACGTACTCGAGCGATCTGTCGGGCAGTTGATAGGCCGTTATCCTCAAGAACCTCCGGCATACTCAGCGCGCAAAGTAAGAGGGCAGCGAGCTTATCGCTTGGCACGCAAAGGAGAGGTCGTGGAGTTGAAGCCGCGCGAGGTCGAAGTATCCCGGTTCGAGATCACCGCACGGGAGGGCCGCGATCTGTCGTTCCTCTGCGACGTGAGCGGCGGGACCTACATCCGTGCAATGGCGCGCGATCTTGGAAGAGCGTTGGGTTGCGGAGCACACCTGCACGCTCTTAGGAGATTATCTGTCGGCGGGTTCAAGGTCGAGGATGCGGTGTCGGCTGATCAAATCAGCGAGGGTATGGTAATCGATACACCTGCCAGAGCGATAGCGCATCTGCCACGGATGGAACTCGATACGGGAGCCGTGGAGTTGGTTCGCCACGGTCGTCCGATCCACTCCGAGGGTGAAGAAGGTACTGTCGCACTGATCCATGGAGATGAATTGATCGCTGTCGCGGAACGCCGGCATGGTTCTTTGAAGGTACGGGTGGTGCTCGAGGGATGAGTCCGGTGCAGCAGGGATCGGATGCCCCCGGAACGGTGATAACGGTCGGGACCTTCGACGGCGTGCATCTTGGACACCGGAAGGTGCTGAACGAGGTAACCTGCCGAGCTCGCGAGCGGGGTCGTAAGAGCGTGCTCGTAACGTTCGAGCCCCATCCGCTGGAGGTGGTGAATCCCGGAGCTGCTCCACGGTTGCTGACATTGGCCGACGAACGCAGGGAAATCCTGGCGCAGAGCGAGTTGGATGTCGTAGCCTTCCTGCGATTCACGCCGGAGCTCTCGCGCTTCTCTCCTGACGACTTCGTCCGGCTGCTGATTGCTCGATTCGACATGAGGGAGCTGGTGATAGGCTACGATCACGGTTTTGGCAAGGGCCGAGCCGGTGACGTGACACTATTGCGGGTTCTCGGTAAGCGATTGGGGTTTGGGGTTGAAGTGGTCCCCGAGGTCGATGTGGGGCCGCGGTCCGTCTCGTCCACTCGGATCCGCCGTGCGATTGCCGGTGGAGACTTGAAGGAAGCGAACCTGCTGCTGGGCCGGGCCTATTCGATGAACGCGTCGGTCGTACCCGGAGCCCACCGGGGACGGGGTCTGGGCTACCGTACGATCAATCTCGCGGTCGGAGACGACCGCAAACTGCTGCCTCCCGACGGGGTGTACGCGGTGCGGGTGGAGTGGGCCTCGGGAAGTGCTGGTGGCATGATGCACCTGGGACCGCGACCTACGTTCGGGGAAGCGGATCGCTCCATGGAGGTTCACCTGATTGACACCGACGAGGCTCTTTATGGCAGTACAGTCAAGGTCTCGTGGGCTGACCGGCTGCGCGACGTCAAGCAGTTCGGGTCGTCGTCAGAACTCGTGGAGCAGCTTGCTCGTGACCTCGAGGCGGCCAGAAGCGCGTTGACACGAACCACTGGCCTCAGTAGCTATTAACTCTTTGCCATTTATGATTCGTTAGGATCTCATGTTTTCGACAATTCGCAACCGGCTGATTCTCATAGGCGCTCTCGTCGCTCTCAGCGTCTGGTCGCTGACTCCCCGGGATAGCACTATCCGGGTGCGGGGCAGTGACGGCGTCATGAAGGACACCACCGAGCGCCGCGTACCCCTCAAACTCGGCCTCGACCTTCGTGGAGGTATTCATCTGGCCTTAGAGATCGACAATAGCAGGGGTGCGGTGCCGGACCCTGAGGACGCCATCGACCGGCTTCTTACGGTCATCCGCACACGAATCGACGAGTTCGGCGTATCGGAGCCGCTGGTTCAGAAAGTGGGTAATGACCGGCTAGTGGTGGAACTCGCGGGGATCGACGATCCGGCCCGGGCTAAGCGGATCGTTCAGCGGTCGGCATTCCTCGAATTCCGCATAACGGATATGGATGAGCGCTTCAAGGCGGCACTTCCCAGTATCGACAGGGCGCTGGCTCGAGCCGGCGTGCGGACGAGGAGCGCCCCGTCCACCGCCTCGACCACCGTGCAGCAGTTGCTCGGCGGCGATAGTGCGTCGCTACAAAGCGATTCGACCGAGGGTGATTCTACGTTCGTTGGAGACAGCCCTGCGAGCTTGAGTTCCTTCTTGTTCGAGGGGTCGATGCCGGGTGAGTTCCTGGTTCCGGAGGAGAGTTATCTCCAGGTCGATAGCATAATCCATCTCGAAGTGACGCAGGGGGCCGTTCCCAGGGGGCTGGAATTGGTGTGGGGTACCGAGCCGATTTCGCGGGGCTCCAGGCCGTTCCGCCCGCTCTACGCGGTCGACACGAAGCCCATAATCACCGGTGAAAGACTATCGGACGCTCAGGCCACGACCGATCAGGTGACCCGCGGCGCGGTGGTGCAGTTTCAGTTGAACCGGGCTGGTGGCCGAATCTTCCGGCGGGAAACCGCGAAGCATGTGGGGGATTACATGGCGATCATGCTGGACGGTCGGGTGAACGGACAGCCCCCCGTCATTAGATCGCAAATCGGCAGGCAGGGGCAAATAGAGTTGGGGAACGCGAATTTGCAACAGGCTCAGGATTTGGCCTTGGTGTTGCGTGCCGGTGCGCTGCCGGCACCCATAAAGATCGTTGAGGAGCGAACCGTCGGCCCGAGCCTCGGCAAGGATTCGATTGAAAAAGGCGAGACCGCGGCCGTTGCGGCTACGGTTCTGGTATTACTCATCATGGTCTTGTATTACAGGACGGCGGGCATGTTGGCCATGGCCACGCTGGTCTTTTACGTCCTTTTCACATTTGGCGGTCTTGCGACTCTGGATGCAACGCTGACCCTGCCGGGATTGGCGGGCTTCGTTCTCTCTCTGGGGTTGGCGGTCGATGCCAACGTCCTGATCTTTGAACGAATACGAGAGGAACTGCAACTCAGTAAGACCGCGAGATCTGCGGTCGATACGGGCTTCAAGCAGGCGATGCCGGCTATCATCGACGCGAACGTAACCACCGTCATTACGGCCGCCTTCCTCTTCCAGTTCGGTACCGGACCGGTCAAGGGGTTTGCGGTAACGCTGATCATCGGTATCATCGCATCGCTGTTTACTGCGGTGTTCATCACAAAAACTCTCTTCCTTATCTGGCTGCGCAACCGGCCCGCTAAAGAAGGACTTTCCATCTAATGCGACTATTCGATAAAGCCAACTACGATGTACTAGGTGCTTGGAAGAGCGGCAGCATAGCGGCTCTCGCTTTCATTCTCCCGGGCTTGTTGCTGTTGGCAGTTCGAGGGCTGAACACCAGCATAGAGTTCACCGGCGGAACGTTGATCGAACTCCAGGTAACCGACACATCGATCAACACGGGCAGTATTCGTTCGGCTCTGAGCGGTACCAGCTTGAGTGGCGCCGAGATCAAGGTGTTCGACACGCCTCAGGACTTTGTGATCAGGGCGCGCCTCGATCCGCAAGCAGGTGTCAGCGAGGAGTCGACACAGGCGACAGCCGCGGCGCTCGACAGCGCGATGGCGTCTTCGTTTGGGACGGAGATGTACAAGATCGTTCGGACCGAGGCGATCGGTCCCAAAGTGGGAAGGGAACTCAGGAGCCGAGCACAATTGGCGCTGTTGTTGGCATTCGGAGCTATCTTCGTCGTCATTTGGTTCCGCTACGAGTGGCGCTTTGGGCTGGCGGCGGTTCTGGCAACGGTCCACGACATATTCTCTACCGTCGCTTTCGTGTCGTATATGAACTTGGAGGTTTCTCTCGTGGTGGTAGCCGGACTGCTCACGATTATCGGTTACTCTCTGAACGACACCATCGTGACGTTCGATCGGGTAAGAGAAACTCTGCGCAAGTACAAGCGCCACGGGCTGTACGATATCCTGAATCGAAGCATCAACGAAACCTTGCCGAGGACCGCACTTACTTCCGGGACGACAATTGTGGCCACCATCGCACTGTTACTCCTCGCGGGCAAGGTGATTAGTGGATTCGCGTGGGTCATGACTTTTGGCATAGTTACGGGAACATTCTCTTCAATTTTCATCGCTTCGCCGCTTCTCATGGCCATCGAGCACCGCTGGCCGGGAGAAGATGTGCGAGGTACCAAGAAACTGTCACCGGCCACAGCCACAAACTGAGAGTCTGACTTTCTGCGCCGTGTTGGTCGATACACATTGCCACCTCGGTGACTCTAAGTTCGACTCCGACAGAGATGCCGTCGTAAATCGCGCGCGGGACGTTGGAGTGAGACATGTCATCGTTGTTGCGGATTGCGAAGCGACCAGTCGTACCGCAATGACGTTGGCGCGGAAGTATGAACTGTCATGCACCGCGGGAGTCCACCCGCACGAAGCTTCGTCGTGGAGCGACGATGTTGCGCACGCAATAGAGAGGATGCTGAACGACTCAACCGTAGTAGCGGTTGGGGAAGCCGGACTGGATTACCATTACGAACATTCGCCACGAGATTTGCAGAAAGTGGTCTTGCGACAACAACTTGAACTGGCAGTACGGTACGAATTACCCATCGTGATACACTCGAGATCGGCCGACAGCGATATGGTGGCCATGCTCCGCGACACCGATGCAACAGCGGTCTTGCATTCGTTCAGTTCGGGGAAAGAACTGCTACGGCTTGGTATCGAACGCAGCGATTACGTCTCATTCAGTGGGATGGTGACGTTCGGTTCTTGGAATGACGACGAAGCGATATGTGCCGTCCCCGCCGACAGGATCCTGATCGAGACGGATTCGCCGTATCTCGCTCCGGTGCCGCACAGAGGTAGGAGGAACGAGCCGGCGTTCGTTGTTGAAGTGGCTTCCCGGCTTGCGGAGGTACGTGAGACGACAGTCGAGGAAATCGCGGCTCAGACGACCGCAAACGCCGAAGAATGTTTTGGCATACACGCGTAACCTTACAACCAACTCAAACATCCACAATGACCCGAACATTTCCATCCGACATCGAGATTGCCCAGCAAGCCAAACTTCGACCGATCGCTGATGTAGCGGCGGACATAGGTATCAAGCCCGATGAACTGATTACCTATGGCACCACCAAAGCCAAGATCCGACCGGAGGCCACGGCGGCGCGGGAACGGAAAGCGAAGCTGGTATTGGTCACCGGGATCAATCCAACCGCCGCTGGGGAAGGCAAGTCGACCGTGACTGTGGGGGTGACTCAGGCTCTCAGAAAACTCGGTCACCAGGCGGTATTGTGCATGCGGGAGCCCAGTCTCGGGCCCGTGTTCGGTATCAAGGGTGGAGCTGCAGGTGGGGGATACTCCCAGGTTGTCCCAATGGATGAGATCAATCTGCACTTTACGGGTGACTTCCACGCCATAACCAGCGCACACAACCTGCTCTCCGCCATGTTGGACAATCACTTGCACCACGGAAACGCGTGCGGCATCGATCAGCGCCGCATCTCGTGGCCCCGCACGATCGACATGAATGATCGAGCACTCAGACATATAACGGTCGGACTCGGGGGACCGTTGGGCGGCATGCCGCGGGAGGACACGTTCGTGATTACTCCGGCGAGCGAAATCATGGCCGTGATGGCACTCTCGCGCAGCCAAGGAGATCTGGAAGAACGGCTTGGGCGCATTATCGTTGCCACCACCAGAGACAAACAAGCTGTCCGCGCCAGTGACCTCAACGCCCAGGGTGCGATGGCAATGCTGCTGCGTGATGCCCTGATGCCCAATCTCGTTCAGACCTTAGAAGGGGGACCGGCGTTCGTCCACTGTGGGCCGTTCGGCAACATCGCGCACGGATGTAACTCGATTGCCGCCACCGAACTCGCGCTGCGCGTGGCCGACATCGTTTTGACGGAAGCGGGATTTGGGAGCGACCTGGGTGCCGAGAAGTTCTTCAACATAAAGTGCCGGGCCGGTGACCTGAATCCCGAGGCGGCGGTAATAGTCGCGACGGTAAGAGCTCTGAAACTGCACGGTGGTGCCCACAAAAAGGAGTTGACGGAGCCGAATCCCGATGCGGTCGAACGCGGCTTTGCCAACCTGGCGAAACACATCGATATAGTTAAGCAGTTCGGGGTACCATCCGTTGTGGCACTCAATCGGTTTCTCACCGATAGCGAGGAAGAACTGGACGTCGTTCGGCGAGGCTGTGCCGCCAATGGCGCCGAGGTCGCGCTGTGTGATGTCTGGGAGAAAGGCGGCGACGGCGGCATCGAAGTGGCCGAGGCTGTTCTCGGACTGCTAAATGGGCAGAACGGCAGCTTCGCCCCGTTGTATGATACCAAGTCATCGATTCGTGAAAAGGTCGAGACGATCGCCAAACGCATTTACGGTGCGGAAGGAGTCGACTTTGCGCCGGCCGCTGTGCGGGCCGCGAAGCAGCTAGAGAGCTTTGGACTGGGCGAGACCCCGATCTGTCTGGCCAAGACCCAGTATTCGTTGAGTGACGACGCCAAGAAACTCGGCGCGCCCGAGAATTTCAGACTCAACATCCGCAACATCTATCCATCGGCCGGCGCCGGATTTGTGGTCGCGCTTGCCGGGGACATAATGACCATGCCGGGCCTTGGCAGAGTGCCCGCCGCGGAGCGGATGCGCGTGCTGCCCAACGGAACATTGGAAGGGCTCTTTTAAGGGGGAGAAGATGGAAATCGTATCGACGTCCAAGGCACCCGAAGCCATCGGACCCTATAGCCAAGCAGTAGTATTTGGGGACCTCGTCTTTACGGCGGGCCAAATCTCACTCGACCCGGCTACAATGGAGATAGTTGGGTCGAATGTTGTGGAACAATCCGAACGAGTACTGCAGAACCTGGCTGCGGTGTTGGAGAAAGCCCGTTCGAGTTTGCAAAATGTCCTCAAGACAACGGTCTACCTCACAGATATGGCGGATTTTCCCGCCATGAACGAGGTTTACGCCAGCTATTTTGGTAACCACAAGCCGGCACGTTCCACAGTGCAGGCTGCCGCACTACCGAAGAACGTGCTAGTAGAGATCGATGCAGTAGCTTTCAAGACCTAACTTTCCCCGGGGGCGGATTTGGTCTGGTGGCCTGCGCGGTCTTCAAAACCGTTGAGAGGTGCCTTAGGCGGCTCTGGTGGGTTCGATTCCCACACGCTCCCGCCAATCTCGTCGCCGGTCTATCGAGTTCAGCGTGTACCGGAGGACGAGCCCAGTTGAACGTCGAAAAGCGCGCGTTCATCATCGTGAATCCTCACGCCGGCCGCGGACGCGCTGCCGGGCTTGCCGGGCCACTTCCAGCAACCGCCAAGAACCTCGGGTGGACCGTGGAAAGTCATACCACGCGCTATGCGGGTGAGGAGAAAGATCTCGCGGCTCGGGCTAGAGCGATGGGCTGGCCGGTCGTCCTGGCAGTGGGAGGAGACGGGACTGTTCACGGCGTTGCCAACGGGCTCCTGAGTGATGGCCCAACCGAAGTCATACTGGCCCACGTTCCGATTGGGACGGGCAATGACTTCGCCAAGATCCTGAGTCTCGAAAAATCGCGTGATCCCAAAAGGAACCTGGAGTTAGCTCTGAGCGGTACTATACATAGGCTGGATGTCGGGCGGGCCCTGGGCGAATACTTCGTGAATGGGTTGGGGGTGGGTTTTGGGGCGGAGGTCGTTCGCCGATCCCGCGAGTTCAAGCGGCTCAAGGGGTTTGCTCTTTACGTCGCAGCGGTATACCGCAGCTTCTTCGGATTCGAGGCGCCGGAGTTGGAGGTGGCCGCGGAGGAATACCGCGAGCAGGGAAGGTTGCTCATGGTGGAGGTCTCCATTGGAAAAACTGCGGGAGGCGGCTTTCGGCTCACACCGGAAGCCGATCCGTCGGACGGGATGTTCGATGTCTGTCTCATTCGGGAGGTGAGTCCTTTGACCTTCTTGCGATATGTACCGCAGGTCATGAGAGGAACGCACGGTCAGTTGGAGCCCGTCACCATCTTTCGTACCCGGCAGGCCAGGATCCGATGCCAAGATACGCCGCCGCTCGCGGTGCACCTCGACGGTGAGCTTCGGACGGCGGAAGGCGGCGAGGTGGTCTGCGACATTCTGCCACGGCACATTGCGGCCCTATGCGCTTCATAGGCGTCGTACTTCTTCTGTCCGTGGTCGTCGGGTCCAGCGCATCGGCACAAGTGGGCAGGAACCCGCCGCCACAACAGCGGCGTCCTCGCCCGCAGGATACCATTCCGGTACCGCCGTTCCGGGTCAAGCCGCCGGTGACCCCGCTCGCAGCGCTGGGTCGCTCTATGCTGCTACCTGGATGGGGCCAGGCCGTGCTCGGTAGGCGGGTTACCGGCGCGGCCTTCGTGTTTTGGGAGGGCATAACCCTCACGATGACCATCAAGGCGGCCCACCAACTCAATTTCCAGGAAGACACAGACGCCGAAACGGTTAGCGCGAAGAGAGACGAGATCCAAGACTGGCTGGTGTTACTGGTGTTCAATCACCTGCTGGCCGGCACGGAGGCCTTTGTTTCGGCCAACCTGTGGGACTTCCCAGGGGAACTCGAATCACGTGTCCTGCCGGGAGGCAGCGTTGGGGTAGGCCTGTCGCTCTATTGGTCGTCGCCGGGCCTCAGTGCGAAATAAACGCGCGTAGTTCGGGCCCTTCCTCGGTCACGATCGCGTACCTATAGCCATCCATCCACGCTCCGGGGTTGAGGTACCACCGCCGCTCACCGTGCGAGTGCAGCACCGGTCTGTGAGTGTGTCCCAAGACCAGTAGGTCGAGTTCGGGGCGGCTATCCAAGACCTGAGCGGCAAACCGTGCCTGAGCCGCCACCGCCCTGGCGACGGCCTCCTCACCGCCTCGCCTGGCACCCAGGCGGCCTGACATCCGTCTCACCAGCGAGAAGCCGATATCAGGATGCAGCCACCTGAACGCCGCTGCCGTGAGGGGGTGTCCCACGATTCGATGAATGAGCCTCCCGCCTAAGTCCGACTCGGCCAAGCCGTCGCCGTGCGTTATCCACGCCCTCCAGCCGGCCACGTTCAACTCTGCTCCCTTGCGGTAAAATCGCCCTCCCATGGCATCGTCCCAGAACTCAGCCCCCCACCGGTCGTGGTTGCCACCCATGACCGTGAGTTTGACACCGTGATCGCCAAGTCTGCCGAGGGCGCTCAAAACGGCAAAATGCGCTTTGGGGATCACGTGGCGGTACTCGAACCAGAAATCGAAGAGGTCACCATTGATTATGAGGTGATCTCCGATGTCGGGAACCGCCTCCACGAAGCATCGAAATGCACCGGAGACCTCTTCTGGCGCCTCTCCCAGGTGAGCATCGGAGACTATGATCGTAACAATTGGTGCGGGCACGGCGGGAGTATATCGGCCCCACCCCCGTGGCCGCAACCTCCTGTCCCAATTGACTTTTCGCGCGGGAGCATCTTATCTTGCTCCCACGAGCCGGCTCGGTGCTCCCAACATGCTCCCATCGGAGGAAACCAAAGAGATGACGTCGGAAAACGCTTTAGGCCTGATTGAGACCCGGGGACTTGTGGGGTCGATCGAGGCGGCTGATGCCATGGTGAAGGCAGCGCCTGTGAGCCTCTTGGGCAAGGAGAAGGTGGGTGGCGGTTACGTCACCGTGATGGTGCGGGGTGATGTGGGGGCGGTCAAGGCCGCGACCGATGCCGGTGCCGCTGCTGCGGAGCGCGTGGGCGAATTGGTGTCGGTGCACGTGATCCCGCGGCCACACCAGGAAATCGAACACATCCTCCCGAACAGCTCCAGCGGAGCGTAGGCCATGGGTTGGTCCGGGCAGGCGCTCGGGCTCATCGAGACCCGCGGGCTGGTCGGTGCGATCGAGGCAGCTGACGCCGGGGTGAAAGCCGCTCCGGTCGAGTCGGCGGGCCACGAGTACGCCGACGCCGGCCTGGTGACCGTCTTGTTCCAGGGCGACGTAGCGGCTGTGAAGGCCGCTGTAGACGCAGGTGCCGCCGCCGCGGAACGGGTGGGCGAACTGGTTTCCGTCCACGTGATTCCCCGACCGCACCCCGAACTCGACGGGATGGCCGGCTCGGCTCGGCCTGGGTCGTTGCAGTCGAGCGCAGCGGGCCCGGTGCAGTCTTCTCATGATCTTGCGCGGATGAAGGTAGTTGAGCTCCGTCGGGCGGCCCGCCGGGTCGAAGACTTCCCCATCAGAGGACGGAGCTTGGCCCGGGCAGGACGGGAAGAGATTCTCGCGGCCTTTCGGTCGCTCGGCCTCCTCTAGCCGGCTGCCGAGCGCACATTCTTCGCTATGGACCGCGACCTCACCTCGATTCAAGAAGCACGGGATCTCCTAGCTCGGGCGGACCGGGCCGCCAAGAAGTTCGCTCGCGCGGGTCAGGAAGAAGTCGACCGTATCGTCTTGGCGATCGGAGAGGCTTGCGAGCAGAGTGCTGCCAAGCTCGCCCGATCCGCGGTCGATGAGACCCGCATGGGGCGCTACGAGGACAAGGTCACCAAGAATCTCTTTTCCGCGGTCGACGTCCGCGACTACGTCCTGCCACTCAAGACATGCGGAGTGATCCGAAGCGACCCCGAGCGCGGTGTTACGGAGTTGGCGGTGCCGATGGGTACGGTCGCGGCTGTGGTGCCAACGACGAATCCGACTTCGACCGTGATCTACAAGGCGCTGATCGCCATCAAGGCGAGAAACTCGATCGTTTTTTCGCCGCATCCTCGGGCTACCAAGTGCATCGCGGACAGCGTTCGCGTGATCGATGAAGCAGCGCGCGGGGCGGGAGCTCCGGATGACTTGGTCCTCACGATGATGACTCCCACACTGGATGGGACCACCGAACTCATGCGCCACGAACTCACCGCGGTGATTCTTGCGACGGGTGGCTCGGCCATGGTTCGGGCGGCGTATAGTTCGGGCAAGCCGGCGTACGGGGTGGGGCCGGGGAACGTACCGGCGATCGTCGAACGTACGGCCGACGTACACAAGGCCGTTGCCGACATAGTGGCCGGGAAGAACTTCGACTATGGGTTGCTTTGCTCCGCCGAGAATGCGCTCATATGCGACGCACCGATAGAGACGCAAGTGCGCGATCAACTCAGGCGTCAGCGTGCAGTGTTTGTGACCGGCTCCGAGCGCGACAGACTTCAGCGTACGATGCAAGACCGACGTAGCGGTGGAATCAATACTGACATAGTCGGTCTTCCAGCCACTGCAATCGCACAGCGTGCGGGCATCGCAGTTCCGGGAGATACGCGTGTCCTCGTCTGTGAGTGCGAATCGGTTGGCCCACAGGAGTTCTTCTCGCGAGAGAAACTCTCGCCGGTTCTTGCGTTCTACGTCGAGGGCGGCTGGGAGCGATGCTGCGAGCGCAGCATCGAGCTACTCAATTTCGGGGGAGTCGGACACTCACTCGTGATCCACAGCAACGATGAGCACGTGATCCAACGATTCTTCGAAGAGAAGCCTGCGTTCAGGATCCTGGCAAACACGATGAGCGCACTTGGGGCGGTCGGCGGCACGACCGGCCTTGCCCCGGCCATGACGCTGGGGCCCGGGACGTGGGGCGGGTCGTCGACGAGCGACAACATAACACCGCTGCACCTGATCAACGTCAAACGCCTTGCCAGGGAGGTCAAGCCGTTTGTGGCGGTGGACGCACCGGATCGTGCAAGCGTGTCGGGAATGTCGACGGCGGCGGTGTCGGCGGCGCCTTCGGCAGAAGAGGAGATCGCACGGGCGGTCGAGTCGTTCCTGGCGGAGCGGCGCGCCAGGAGGTCTTCATGACCCCCGAAGAGATTCAGGATCTCGCGGCGCGAATAGCCGATCTGCTGGCCCGGCGGGATTGGCTGCCGGGAACTGTGCGGCCGGAGCCCCCTGGTCCCCCTACGCCGGGTGCGCTCCCTCCGTGGGCCGCCGCCGGCCAACAACTCAGTGACGTTGCGCCCGTTCCCGGACGGAGAACGAGCTCCGGTCGGCATAGGCCGTCGTATGACGGCATCGTAGCGGCAGCTCGTTGCGCTGCGGCCGGACGAGCCCCGGCTCCTATGCCGGGAGGTGAAGAGAGGGAAGTTGAAAGCGCGGTGAGTGGACGTGTGGTACCAATAGCAGTCTCGAATCGCCACATCCACGTGTCGGCTGCAGATTTCGCACGCCTGTACGGTCCTTCCAAGGAGCCTACGCCGGATCGGCCCATCACACAGCCGGGTCAATTCGCCGCCAATGAAAGGGTTCGGGTGGTCGGGCCCCGCGGTGCCATCGACAACGTCAGGATCGTAGCGCCGACTCGAGCCACCACTCAAGTTGAACTCTCCGTGACTGATTGCCGTGCCATCGGAATCGATGCACCCGTCCGCGGCTCGGGCGATACCGCGGGCAGCGCAGCCGTGCGTCTCGAGGGCCCCGTCGGAGCGGTGGATCTCAGGGAAGGTGCCATCGTGGCGGCGCGTCACCTGCACGTCTCGGAGGCGGATGCGTCCAAACTCGGCTTGGCGGACGGAGACAGGGTGAGTGTTGCACTGGGTCAGGGCGATCGCCGCGCAACCATCGCCGACGTACTTGTGAGGTCGGGCAAACGGCATGCGACGGAACTGCACCTGGACACGGACGAAGCACGCGCGTTTGGTGTCGGTAGGGGTGATACGGCCACCATCCTGGGCCGGCCGCGCAGCGGCCGGGTGGGACGCAGCAGCGGCCCGCGGAAGCTGGTCAAGGAACGGGATGTAAGTCGGTTCGCCGCAGCGGGGGAAACCCTGTGCGACAATGGGCCGTTCATAGTCACGCCTGCCGCGCGGGATCGCGCCAAGGCTCTCGGCATTTGGCGGGATAAGCCGTGACGGACTCGGGTATCACCATGAGTCCGTTGCGGGTTCGGTACGCCGAGACGGACCAGATGGGTATTGTCCACCACGCCGTCTACCTCATCTGGTGTGAGCAGGCCCGCACCGACCACATGCGTGACAAGGGTGTGAGTTACAGCAGTCTCGAAGCGCAGGGCCTGAGGCTTCCGGTGGTTGAAGCGAGTCTGCGCTACCGTGCGGCAGCCAGATACGAGGAGTTGGTCGAGGTTAGGTGCTGGGTCCGGGACATATCGAGTCGCAGGGTGATTTTTGGATATGCGGTCGATCGGGCGGAAGACAGAACGTTACTTGCGACGGCACAAACCTCGCTCATCGCGGTAGATTCTAACCATGACATCACAACGCTCCCCATCTCAGTGCGTGAAAAGCTCGTTTCCATCCCCGATCCAGTGCGCATGTAATCTCCATTGCAGTCCTCCTAACGCACCGAGGTAGCTGAGTTGAGTTTCGCTAGGTCGATACTGGTGGGCGGTGTCGTCGTTATGGCGATGACCGGTTGCAACAAGCTCCCGCGTCCTCTGGCGCCGGTCGGCATGGTGCCGATGTCGGGGGATACGGCTGCACTCTGGGTCGCAGAGCTGGCTCCTCAACAGATGCGGCGCTACGCATTGCGCTGGAAATTTCGCAATCAGGTCGCGTCGGTCGCTGGTCGGGGTGTGGTGCGCCTGGCTCCCCCCGATTCCCTGCGGTTCGACTACAGGGCGCCGTTCGGGAGGTCCGGCGCGGCTGTGGTAGTCGACGGCGAGGTGGTCTGGCGCGAGCCCGAGGACGGAGTCCAACTTATCCCGGTGGTACCGCTGTTTTGGGCCGCTCTCGGTATTCCGCGGCTGCCCACTGCCGACTCGAAAGTGATGGGGCTCGCAGAAAAGGACAAGCGGATATGGCAGTATTTGGTGGATGAAGACACGCTCACCTATGTCGTGACGGGTCAATCGCTTAGATTGCAGGCGGAAGTGCGCCAACCTGGCAAGCTCGTGGGAATCGTCGACGTCACGTTCGATCCGAAAACTCGCTTGCCGACCAGGGCAACCCTGACGTTCCCGGAAGCGGCCGCGACGTTGCAGTTTTCAGTGGAGGATGTCGAAGATCTTGAATCACTCGCTCCGGATATCTGGAAGAGGCCTTAGCACGCTCGTGCTGGCAACTGGTGTTGCCCTGAGCGGAGGCTGCGTATACGGGTTTGCCGGCGGCGGATTGCCGGGGCATATAAGAACCGTCGCGATCTTGCCGTTTGACAACCAGACTCCGGAGCCAAGTCTTACTCAGGAGGTATCTGAAGCGATTAGAAAGGCGATGGAAAGCAGATTGGGACTGCGTCTGGCGGCGGAGGCTACGGCTGATGCGGTAGTTCGTGGCACTATTACGAGATATGTTGCCGACATCCCGCTGTCGTTCCAGGCAACCGGCGGCAACGTCAACGTAACTCGCCGGCGGGTGCAGCTTTCGCTCAGCGTGGAGATATTCGATCAGCACGAGCAGCGAATGCTGTGGGAGCGATCTGGTGTCCGGATCGACGGGGAGTACGAACCTCCTAACGAGGAAAAGGGTCGTGAGGTCGCGCTGGCGAAGTTGGTGAACGACATCGTAGATGGAGCGCAGTCCCAGTGGTAGCCAGGCAGACCATGAGTAACACCAGCGGCAAGAGTCGTATAGGTGCCCTGTTCGTACTGGTCCTGCTGGCGGCCGGAGTGTACTACGGAATCAACCTGGGTACGATTTACGTGCGTTATTGGCGGTTCCAAGAGGCAGTCAAGACAGAAGCCCGGCAGGCGCCCGGGATTACCGACGGAACCATTCGACGTCGACTCGAGGCCAGAGTGAAGGAACTCGGCCTACCCGATGCGGCTTACAAGATTCAGATTCAGCGTCGCGAGCGCCCTCGTGAGATAGTCATCAAGGCTGCCTACCAGGAACTTCTCGAACTCCCGTTCGTGGATCGCCCGCACACGTTCAGAATCGAGGTCAGACATCCGCTCTAGCCCCAGTGCCAGGCTGGTGGCTGGGGTCGTGGGAGGGATAGCACTGCTGTCATTGGTGCCGAGCACGATACTGGCGAGCCCCGTGGCCGAGACGGGCAACATCGATATCCCACAGCTCTTTTTCGTGCTCGGGATTCTGTTGCTGGTTGGAAAGTTCTCGGGCGAACTGAGTGAACGCGTGGGCCAGCCCGCGGTGCTGGGAGAACTGGTGGCAGGAGCGATCTTGGGGGGTGGCGCACTCGGAGTCATACCTACCGGGCCTGGCGATCCGCTCACAGAGATAGTCAAAGTTTTTGCCGAGGTTGGCGTTGTCATCCTGTTGTTTGAGATCGGGTTGGAAACCGATCTCAAAGAGCTGTTCAGGGTGGGCCCCGGGGCGCTTGCGGTTGCGCTGGTGGGCGTGACGCTGCCGCTGGCAGGCGGAGTGCTGTTCTGGATCTCCCCATTGGCCAATAGGGACTTTGCGCCAGCCAGCATCGAGAACACGGCGATCTTTCTCGGCGCGGCGCTCACGGCGACGTCGGTGGGCATCACCGCAAGGGTTCTACAGGATCTCCGTGTCATGCGGAGCGTGGAGTCACGACTTATTATCGGCGCTGCGGTGATCGATGACGTGATGGGACTGATATTACTGGGATTGGTGTCGTCGCTAGCGGCAGGTCAATCGGTGACCGCTCTCGGTGTGGGGCGATCGATCGCTGCAGCGGTGGGGTTCCTGGTGATAGCGGTGGGCGTCGGAATGGTGAGTGCGCCCAAGATCTTCGACCTCTTCAATCGCATGCGGGTTCGAGGAGTCCTACTCGTCATCGCTTTCGCGTTCACACTCATTGTCGCGGCATTGGCCGACAAACTGGGATCGGCGATGATCATCGGTGCATTCGCCGCCGGCCTGATTCTTTCCGGTACCAATCAGTTCGATCTCATCGCAGACCGTACGAAGCCGGTGGCGGACATCTTCACACCCATCTTCTTTCTCAGTATCGGTGCTGAGTTCGATGTCCGTTTGCTCAATCCGTTTCAGGCGGAGAACCTTCCTGTCCTCGAACTGGGCGGCATATTGCTGGTGATCGCGATCGTTGGCAAGCTGGCTGCCGGCTGGGCGGTGCCGTGGCGACGTTACAATCGGCTCGCCGTCGGCGTTGGAATGATGCCGCGCGGGGAAGTCGGCCTCATTTTCGCCAGTCTCGGTCTTGCCACGGGAGTTCTGAGTCGCGAATTGTTTGGCTCCATTATCATCATGGTGATCGGTACTACTTTTTTGGCGCCACCGATTCTCAAGTGGGTGTTCATCCGTTATGGAGTGACGGGTCCCGGTCGGGACGGCCCGGCCGTGTTGGTAAGGAAGAAGGTGGAGGCGACAGATGGCACGACCTGACGGTCGCCGGCCCGATGAACTGCGTCGCATTCAGCTCGATCGCAACTCTCATCCCTACGCCGAGGGATCGTGCCTGACCCAGTTCGGTGACACCGTGGTTCTCTGCACGGCCAGCGTACTGGACAGCGTTCCCCCTTGGCGACGTGGATCTGGTAAGGGTTGGTTGACCGCGGAGTACGCGATGTTGCCGCGAGCGACATTGGAACGGACTGCGCGCGAGAGAAGAGGGCCCGGCGGGCGGACGGCCGAGATCCAGCGACTCATTGGGCGCAGTCTAAGGGCGGCGCTGAGCGGATTCGACTTTGGAGAGCGTACTATCCAGATCGACTGCGACGTATTGCAAGCCGATGGTGGTACGAGGACTGCTGCCATCACGGGTGCGGCGGTCGCGTTGGCGGATGCCTGCAAGTGGATCGCAACAGAGTGCAAGGCGAGCAACCCGTTTGCCCGCTTGGTGACGGCGGTATCGGTTGGCGTGGTAGAGGGTAACCCGGTGCTCGACCTGCCCTATGCCGAGGACAAGGTTGCGCAGGTCGACGCCAACATCGTTATGGCTGAGCCGGATCAGTACGTTGAAGTGCAGAGCACCGCCGAAACGAGCCCGTTCACGCGAGTCCAACTGGATGAGATGCTGGCGCTTGCGGCAAGTGGTACAACCCGCCTGTTCCAGGAACAGCGTCGCGTGCTGGGTTGGTGAAGAAACGACTCCTGTTCGCCACTCGCAGTGCAGGCAAGGCGCGTGAAATCAGGCAGATCCTGGGATCGTTGCCCTACGAGATAGTCTTCCCCGACGACATTGGGTTGTATGAAAGTGTAGATGAGGCCACAGTCGAGGATGCCGCAACGTTCAGCGGGAACGCTCAGCGCAAGGCCGAATACTTCGTGCGGCGGGCGGGGATGCCGACAGTGGCCGAGGACTCGGGTCTGGAGGTCTTTTCGCTGGGTGGGGCGCCTGGGGTACGTTCGCGGCGGTTTGCGCTCGCCACGCAAGGGCAGGATGAAGCCAACAATGCGGAGTTGCTCAGGCGGCTTGCGGGAGCTTCCCCGGAGCGCCGCACGGCGCGCTACCGTTGCAGCGTGGTGTTTCTGGCGCACGAATCTGCCCTGCCGGTTGTCTTTGAGGGCGAGTGTCGCGGTAGGATTCTTAAAAGCCCGTGCGGCACGGGCGGTTTCGGCTACGATCCATTGTTTTTTTCAGACGATCTGGGTGTGTGCTTCGGCGAGGCCAGCTTTGCTGACAAGGACGCGGTGAGTCATCGCGGTAGAGCGCTGCGGGCTTTTGCCGAGTGGTTGCTGGCGAATCCCCTCTAGTCTCGTCTTCGTAGGATCAGATACCCCGGATCACACATAAAGGCCCTGGCCAGTTTCTCCAGATTGGGGAAGTTGATGGACTGAACCTCGCCGCTCTCCAATCTGGAAATTATGGCTTGGTTCACGCCCGATCGCCGGGCCAACTCCGCCTGGGACCAGCCATTGACCTTCCGCAGTTTCCGAATCCGTAGGACGATCGCCATAATCTGTATTGCTATGCTATTTAGCATTGCAAAAAAAGGGCCGCTAGAGTAACATACTCTTGACATCTATGCAAGATCACATAAGTTGTATCCGCCCGTTCGTGACTATTCCAAATGCTGTAGCTGGGTCCTATCCGGGGGTGGCACATGGAGTTACCGGTTCCATTCGAAGGCCGTCTACATGCCGAGCTACGCGACCGTTATGCGCGTCTGTGTCTGCGGTTCGGGGCGAGGAAGGTCATACAGCCGGGCCCGGCTCTGGTCGTGGCATTTTCCGAGGTAACCAAGGAAATGCGAGCCGCCGGTGGGGAGGACGTGTTCGCAGAGTGCCTGCAGTATGCCGGAGATACCTACGAGTACATAGTGACCCGGTGGCAGGATCCGCGCTGGAGGGTCATCTTGGCGATAGCTCTGGAGATGGGCTTACAGCAGGAGGACATGGCACTGAGCGAGGGGCCGGCCGTCATACCCCAGCAACACCGTGCCGAGGCGTTTTTCTTTCAGGACATGGCTCTGGCAAGCGCCGCCGAGTAGCCGGCCGTGCTGCTCCCGCTGCAGCGCACCCGCATAGAGGTCCCGACCAAACAGCCCCTACGTAACGTCCCTAGCAGTCGTTAGTTTGTCTTGGAGTAGTGAACGGGGCGTGGCGCAGCCCGGTAGCGCGCCTGCTTTGGGAGCAGGAAGTCGCCGGTTCGAATCCGGCCGCCCCGACTACATGATCTGGAAGAGCATCACAGCCGACAAGGCGGTCATGAGCGCAATTCCGAAAGAGGACCTTGCCATTCCCTTGGAGCTCCTTTCATCGTGAGCTGTGAGTGCTGCATAACGCCTGGCATCAGCGCCTGCCTTTGTTAGGCCGACGTGCGCCGTTACTCCTCCAACTGACCCAGCACGCGAACAGCAGCGATCTTCCAATCGCCTCCGTGCCTCACCATGACGATGGAAGCATGCTGCAGCAACTATGATTGAGACTAGCAGCCTGTCCATCACGATTACCTCAAGGTCCGCCTAACG
>JBHHZE010000019.1:0-53613 GCA_046757925.1 Gemmatimonadales bacterium | reverse complement strand
CGTCCAACGCCAGAATTGGTGCATCATGGTCGTTGGCGCGGCATATCAGCTCGGCCGCAGTCCCGGTTGGGTCTCCCGCGAGGCCGTACCCGATGATCCCGTCGATGATTGCGGCCGGCGCTCTCCATCATTTGGATCAACCCGATACCGTAGTCCTCGATCATTCTTCGATCGATTTCCCGCATCTGTGCGACCGTTACGAACGGGATGCTCCGTAGCGGTTCGGCCACCTATGCCATCACCTCTGCTCGAGCAGTCCGTTATCAGGAGAGCGGACGATGCAAAAAAGACTGCTGACACACGACACTAGTTGACCGTCGAAAGCAATTCCTGCGCGATGCGGTCCGCGTGGTAAATGTAGGTGAGTGCAGCGACGATAGCCTCTGTCCTAACCGATATTGACCTGGCCTTCTCGGTAGTGTAGATAAAATCACCGGGCAGGCTCTCGATATTTCCGTCGAAGATGAGTCCGACTATTTCCCGGTTTTTGTTTATCACCGGGCTACCGGAGTTCCCTCCTATGATATCGTTTGTGGAGACCATGTTAAGTGGTGTACGCATGGGGAAATCGGATGGTGGATTCAGCCACCTGTCCGGAAGCTCCCACGTATCATCGTCTGGATTGGAGTAGTGGCGGTCGTACATCCCGTAAAAGGTCGTGTAGGCCGGAGCGTGCGTGCCGTTATAGTCATAACTCCTTATTACACCGTCGGCGATGCGCAATGTGAACGTTGCGTCCGGTGGAATATCCGTCCCGTAGATGTCGAACAGTGCCCGCGCGAGCTTGGCAGTACGGACCTGCTCGGCCTGTATCAGCTGCTGGTATTGTTGCGTCATCGAGATCAGTCGGGGAAGCGCATCTCGCATGAGGCTCAATGCCGGTGCCGTACTACTCACCATGGTCGATGGGTCGGCCAGCATTGCGCTGCGCGCTGCCGAATCAGTGACCGCATTCGACTCTTCGATGATGCTGCGTGCGGCTTCGATCGGGCTGCGTTCACCGAGCGCATGCTGCACGAAGGGATCGTCTTTCCCAAGTAGGGCTAACGCGTCTTCCAACTGCGCGCCGAGAATGTAGGGCTCGAGAGCGGTATTGATGGACACACGCTCGAGTTCCTGGCGGACAGGCCGGAGGATGCTATCGGGTACCCTACCGGACAATGCCGCCTGGGCGTACTGGATCATAGTCGTGGCGGTTTCGAGAGTCTTGGACCGAAGAAGACCGCCTTGATTGAGGCCGTTTAGATTGGGAGCCACCTCTGCGATCTGCTTCCGTATACCAGTGATTTCGTCCCACAAACCGCCGTATTGCCGAGCGAGACCGGAGTCGGACTCAACGGCCTCTCTAAACTGCTGTTCGAATCCGACCTTACGGCCCATCAGTTGTGGATTGCGCAAGCCCTCGAGTTCGCCGGTAAACGACTTCAACGAGTTCTTGAGACTGAAATAGTCGTTGATGTACTCGTCCCGTTCATCTGGGTGGTGTTCCATGTATTGCCACAGGATCTGCGCCCGGCTCTCCAACAGTCGGATAGTGAAGGGATACTGCATGTCGCGCCGATATTCGAGTTGCGATACGGTGCTCAAGCGGGACGTGGATCCGGGGTTTCCGATCACGAAAACCGGTTCCCCTTCCTTGGCTCCCACCTTACTCCACCTGAAATAGGCTGACGGCTTGACCGGATTACCGTCCGGGTCGTAGACACGGAAGAACGAAACGTCGACCACGTAGCGTGGATAGGTAAAGTTGTCGGGGTCTCCTCCAAAGTATCCGATCTGTGTTTCGGGCACGAAGACCAATCTGACATCGTCGTACCGCCTGTAGCAATACAGTGAGTATTTGCCACCGTTATATAGCGTAGTGACATCGCATCTGAGTCCGGATGCGCTGCTCGCGCTGTCTGCGATGCCAGAGATCACTTGGTTCCGCGAGCGGACCTGAGCATCCTGCGTCATGGTTTCATCAACCGACGATGTCACCTGATCCGTGACATCACGGGTCTGCACCAGTTGATCCACGTAGAGATCGGGCACCTTTCTCTCATCGTCCTGATTCTTGGCGTAGAATCCATTCGTCAACAAATCCTCTTCATCTCGGGATACGGCAGTTGCTCCTTCACGGGCACAGTGATGATTGCTCATCACGAGGCCGTTGGGAGAAACGAACGATGCCGTGCAGTTGGGAAGTCTGAGTGCCGCCAGGCGGGATTGTTCGAGCCATTCTTGGCTGGGCCGAAATCCGTAGGCCTCCTGGAAGTAATCGAGGGGAGGGTTCTCGAACGTCCACATCTTGCCGAGGTCAAACTGCCCCGGTTCGACGGGGATTACTTCGGTGGAAGGAACGCGGACGACGACGGTCTCCGGTAGTGCCTGAAACTGTTGGAGTGTCTCCTGAGGCACTGCCGCCACCTGAGCGGGTTTGGCCGCTCCGGAAGCGCACCCGGCGATCGATGCGGCGACAACAGCGGGGATGATGTACGAAAGAGGTTTGCGCACTGGCATGTGAGTCCTCGCTCGGATCGATGTGAGATAGACGATCAGCTAGGTCATGAATAGAACATGCAATCGGTAGGAAACGGAAGCCTGTTTGACGAGATATGTGCCCGAATCACGAGAACCCTCCAAGAATTGACGTTCTCTTGCCACCTCCTGACGACCTTGTCGGGAGCAACAAGGGGGCACAATGGTCCAATATCGCACTTCACGGCGGAATGCCATCAGGAGCCTAGCGGTACTCACAGCGGGGCTCGGCTTGGGATGCACGCCACTCAAGATAGTGATGCACCTGTACCCCGAGGAATACGATGAACGGGCGGAACGAGTCGATAGGATTCTGCGGTGCTTTGCCGACGCCGTCGTTCCAGGTATGCGGCTGGACGATCCGAACTTGGTACGAGTGTTCTATGACAAGTTCTATCGGCTCGCGAAGTACAGGGGTTACTTCGCCTCGGATCTGTGTCAACGATCGCAACGACTGTTCGGGACAGACGGCTTCGAGTACCTGCTACGCGATCAGCGGACCCGCATTATCAGCCATGGATTGGCCGAGGGTGGAGTGATCAGCCGGCTGTACGGAGGCGCCATCTTCATTGTTCAGATCTCATGCTTCGCGCTCCCCCATAATCGTCGCGCGATCATCCGGTCCACGAGTCGCTCCGGCATCATCCGCATCAACGACGTCCGCAAGGGTCTCTTCACCACTCTGATCCGCGCCGGCGGTCGCCTGACGGTGAGTGCCCGGACCACTGCGGCGGCTACAACCGATGTCGGGATACCCGCCTTTCCACCCGCTATCGCGGAAGAGCGAACTTCGTCCAATACCTTTTCGTAGAGAGTGCCTCGGAACGGGCCAGTATCCAGTTGCGCGGCCTTGTCCCAGATCGGCGTATCGACAGAGCCCGGCTCAATCACTATGACGTCTACCCCCTGTGTGACCAACTCTCGCCTGAGACTGTCAGATACCGCCTCGAGCGCAAACTTCGATGCTGTATAGGGCCCCAGAAAAGGAGGAGCGATGAAACCGGAAACGGAACTCATGTTGACGATTCGACCACCCGAGAGCTTCAGCGCCGGCAGGAAGGCCTGTGTAACCGCGACGGTCCCGATGACGTTTACCTCATAAACGCGGCGCATGTCATCCAAGGGTATGTGTTCTAAGGGCCCCGCCCCCATGACGCCGGCGTTGTTGACGAGGGCGACGAGCTTGGTTTCACCTAGGGACTCATTTACCGTGTGGCGAGCCGCCGAGATGCTTGCCGCGTCGGTCACGTCCATTGTGACCGGGGTTACCCCTAGGGCCTTGAGGACATCGGCGTCGCGCTCACTGCGGACGGTTCCAAGAGCCGTGAACCCATTGTTTGCCAATGCAACAGCGCAAGCCTTGCCGATCCCGGTAGAAGCTCCAGTTACAACCACTCCACCACCCATTCTGCCGCCTCCATTCTGACAAGTCGTCTCGAGATCTACCACAAAGCTATGCAATTGGCCCGAGGGTATGCGCACGACAGCAAGCTCAATACGGTACCATTGCCCTGAAGGGTGGAGATGTGGCTCGCCCATGCGTGGCTGCATTCGGTCTGGTTGCTACCCGCAGCCCGATAACTTAGGTTGCACTAATTCGATTTATCGGCCTTGCTAATATCCCGGTGATAGGTGAAGATAACATGGATACTGTGCGCTATTTCGTAGCACTGCTCATGTTGCCGGCGATGGTTTTTGCCATTTCCTATTGGCTGATCATCCATCCACTGGCCGGTTTCTGGCGGAGATTTCATCCGCTCATCACGTACGGTGTGGTGACGGTTGTATGTCTCTTGCTGGCGGCTGGCGTCTACTTGGTGCGTGCGCCGCTCCTGTCAGTCGAATTCGGGACGAGTTTGACGCTGATTCCAGTGGCTATCGTTTCGTATGGGGTGTCGCTAGCGATCGAGGTGAGGTGCAGGAAGTATCTCAAGTTTAGGATACTAGCAGGTCTTCCCGAGGTCACCGGGAGTGAGACGGCCGGCAAGCTGCTGACCGAGGGGATCTACTCTCGGCTCAGAAACCCGAGGTATGTAGGAGTCATGTTTGCTGTCATCGCGGTAGCGTGCTTCACAAACTATCTGATAAGCTATTTGCTCATTCCGGCCACGGCACTGGGGCTTTATGTCATCGTCATTCTGGAGGAGCGCGAACTCGGGGAAAGGTTCGGCTCCGAATACCAATCCTACTGTGACCGGGTGCCGAGGTTCTTGCCCAAGATGTCACGGTCCTAGACCGGCTGGAAATTCGACGTTCATATCTCTCAAATTGACGTGCTCAGTTTCTGCCGATAAAGTACTCCCCCGTTCTAACGAGACTGAGGCCGGAATAAGATGAGAGCGCGGTGCGAGATAGCGGCGACATCTAGGGAAGAATGAGTCCACATATTGGCCAATGGCTCAATCTGGTGGTCCGATGGCTTCACGTAACCACCGGAATCGCCTGGATCGGGACTTCGTTCTACTTCAACTGGCTTGACGCTCGCTTGGCTGCTCCGGAGAAGCCTAAGAAACGCGTCGCAGGCGAACTGTGGGCCGTGCATAGCGGCGGTTTCTATCAAGTGAGAAAGTTCAAGGTCGCTCCCGAGCAACTTCCCCGTACTCTCCACTGGTTCAAGTGGGAAGCGTACTTTACGTGGCTGAGCGGTATTGCGCTTCTAGTAATCGTCTACTATTTCGGGAGCGGTGCCGTACTTCTACCCTTAGGTTCGCCATTCAGCCTACCCGTGGCGATCGGTCTGAGCGTGGCTTCCTTGGCGATTGCCTGGCATGTGTACGATGCTCTCTGCAAGTCCAGATTGGGAGACAACGACTTGTGGCTGAGTGTGGTATGCTTTGTGTTGGCCGTCGCGATGGCATTTGGTCTCACGCGAGTATTCAGCGACCGGGCAGCCTTTATCCATGTTGGAGCTGCCCTTGGGACGCTCATGGCCACGAACGTATTCGCAGTGATCATTCCGTCTCAGCGGCAACTCGTGGCGGCCATGAGTGACGGTCGAGAACCGGATCATATCTTAGGGGCCAAAGCCAAGCAGCGATCTCTGCACAACAACTATATGACGTTGCCGGTACTGTTTATCATGGTGAGCAATCACTTTCCGGTCACCTACGGGAACAGGTATAACTGGCTGATTCTAACGGTATTAGTGCTTGTTGGAGCAGGAGTGCGCCACTACTTCAATCTACGTAACAGGGGGGAGCACCGGGTTTGGATTCTTCCGGTGGCCGCTGCTGCGATGGTCGTGTTGGTGGTGGTCACCGGGCCCACGTCGAGAAGGGTGGCCTTGGGAGGTGGCTCTTCGGCAGCTGCATATGTGCCGTTCACGGCCGTTAGAACGGTGATTCGAAAGCGCTGTGAGCCCTGTCATTCGATTACTCCGACGAATGAGTCCTATAGCATAGCACCGCTTGGCGTCCGATTCGATTCCCCTGACGAGATCAAGGCGCTTGCAGATCGGATCAATACGATGGCGGTGCTTTCGGAAACGATGCCGTTGGGAAATCTGACACGCATGACCGCGGAAGAACGTGTGATCTTGGGCAATTGGATTGCTCAAGGTGCCAGGATACAATAGCAACAAGCTGGAGGGAAAGTGACAATAGAAGAAGGTAAGCCGGCTCCGTTGTTCACGCTCCAGAATCAACGCGCCGCGAATGTCGGGCTTCGTGATTTCCGCGGCAAGGATGTGATTGTGTATTTCTATCCCAAGGATGACACCCCGGGGTGTACGAAAGAAGCCAAGGGATTCAAAGACCTTTGTCGGGAAATCCGCGCTCACGGGGCCGAAGTAATCGGTATTTCGCCCGACTCGGTAGAGTCCCATCTGAAGTTCGCCAAGAAATACGGGCTACAGTTCAATCTGTTGTCGGATCCTGACAAGAAGGTCATGCGTAAGTACGGCGCTTTTGGTGAGAAGGTGTTGTATGGGAAGCCGGTGGTCGGTGTGATTCGATCTACCGTGTGGATAGGAGCCGATGGTAAAGTCGTCAAGCATTGGCGCCGAGTGCCCAAAGCCGCCGATCACCCAGCCAAAGTTCTTCAGCTTCTCAAGAGCCGCTAGGGTGCCGGCACTGACTTGGGTACAGAGACGATGCGTTTTCGTCGCAGCCAACTGATGGCAAGGTATGTGACAATCGCCAGGTCGGTCGCAGTTTCAAGAGTGCCAAAGATCCTGCCGTAGAATGCGGGATGCCAGTAGCTCACAGGACTCACGAATCTGTAGTTCCAGTTGAACGGGAATAGAAGCAACGGGCCGTCGGCATGGTGTGTGAAAACATCTGTTACAGAATGGAAAGCACACCCGACACTGAACCAGAAAAGCGCAGCGCCTCGCGGCGAATGACTTGCGTGCCACTTGTAGAGACCTATCAGTACCAGCGGTATGATGATAAGAGGAGCGTGCAGGATGTTGTGGGAAAAGACCCAGAAGGGATCGTAATAGAACAGCCGATCGTAGTCCGGTCCATATAGGCCGTGCGGCCCCGTTGCGTCAGTGATACGACGGTATAAGTAGTAGCCGGCAGTTAGGAGTAACAGAGGAGCGTCGGGAGCGACGCTACCGGCCAGGAGGGCGCCGAACCGCAAGCTAACGCGCCTCTTGGCGCATCTTCCCAGGAATGCCGTTACGAGAAAGTGAGAGTACGTTCGCAATTCTATCGGGCCTGAGTGTCGGACAACTCGCCCGGGCCTCTGACAACCGCATCTGGCCCAGTACTGAGGGGCAAGTTGCCTCCCAGAACGGAGCGGTGCTTCTTCATGTTCCCCAACCTGATGTGGACTTTGCGAAGGTGTGGAACGCAACTACTATCCGTCCATGGGCGAATCTAAACCCGACACGGTTCGGGACCGGCTCCGGACCGTTGCACAGAAAGTCGGCATACCGGGGTTGCAGCGCCATATATTTCTGTGTTGTGACCAGACCACTCCCAAATGCTGCGAGAAAGAACAATCCCTCGAGGCGTGGCGTTATTTGAAGCGGCGGTTGCGGGACTTGCAGCTGTCTGATGGGGGAGGAGTATATCGCACGAAGGCCAATTGTCTGAGAATGTGCGAGCACGGCCCGATTGCGGTGGTTTACCCGGAGGGCGTATGGTATCACCACTGTGACCCACCCGTTCTCGAGAGAATCATCCAGGAGCACCTGATCGGGGGACATCCGGTGGAAGAGCACGCATTTATGGTGCAAACGCTCCTTGCCGAACGTCGGCCGATGGAGAGACCCGGCGCCTCGTCACCTGGGTAGCACCATTTGTGTGAGAGTGGCCGGGTCGATGTTCCCGCCACTCACCAGCACACCGACTGCCCTGCCGGAATTCCCCACCTGCTTGGATAACACTGCCGCCACAGCAACTGCACCGCCTCCTTCCACGACCAACTTGTGCTCTGTCAGCATGAAGGCCATTGCAGCTCTTATTTGATCCTCGGTAACGAGTAAGTGTCGGTCTACGTACTGCTTGACAAACTCGAAGGTGTATCTGTTTTCCAGGCCTATGCCGCCTGATAGAGCGGTCGCGATGGTCCGATCTTCCGGGTAGGCCGCGGGTGCACCGGCCGCGAGGCTTTCGAACATCACTCGGGCGTTGTGAGCGGAGACCCCGACCACACGGATGTCGGGTCTGCGAGCTTTGAGAGCCAGACTGATGCCTGCTATCAGTCCTCCCCCAGATAGCGGGACCAGACAGGTATCGAGGCCAGGGATTTGATCCAATAGCTCCACGCCGATGGTGCCTTGACCCACTATGACGTCGAGGTCATCGAATGGATGGACGTAGACAAGGTCCTGCTCCCTCTGAATCTGGAGTGACCGTGCCTCCGCCTCGTCATATGTCTTGCCGCACAGCAATGTGACGGCGCCGTGACGGCGCATGGCATCCAGTTTTGTGAAGTCAACCCATTCCGGTACGCACACGGTGGCTGGGATGCCGAGTCGTTCGGCGACGTATGCGATGGCATGTCCGTGATTGCCGCTCGAACACGTGATGACGCCACGACTGCGCTCCGATGCGCTCAGCTTCGAGAGTTTGTTAGCGGCACCCCGAACTTTGAATGAGCCAGTAACCTGGAGATTCTCGAGTTTCAGGGTTACTTGTGCCCCAAGCCGATCTGATAGGCCAATCGAATCTAGAACGGGCGTCCGTACAGCAATGTGAGAGATGGCCTGTTGCGCACTCGGGAAATCGAATTGCATGTTTGATGGCGACTTGCAGTTCCGTTAGCTTGTCGGTCTCGGTGGATGGAGCGGAAGCCTAATTGTAACATGGATCGCACGATCCAGGTATGCTACATGAGCATGACATACCTCTGTGGAGACATCCGGATCTATCTGTCCAATATCGACGATCGAGCGACTCATGCAGGGTAATAGAATCGAGCAACGGCCGATAGGAGAAGCAGTCTGGTCCGATGGCTCGAGTCGCGTATATTGCGAAGGGTACAGCTGAGCGTCTCTCCCCCCTCAGGAGTCGACCGTGGATTTCAAGCGCATTGCACGTGAAGGCTTCATTGCCGGGCTCATCGGAGCAACAGCGGTAGCTGCCTGGTTCTTCATTGTCGATTTGGTGGCCGGTCGAGCGTTCTTCACGCCGGCTATGCTCGGCCAGGCTCTGTTCTTCGGGCTACACGATCCCCAGGAGGTGCAGATCGCATTCCCCACGGTTGTGGCGTACACGATGGTGCACGCCGTGGGATTTGCGGTCGTGGGCATGATCGCGGCACTCCTGGCCTTCGAAGTCGAGCTGTTTCCGTCGACGTTGTTCGTGGTGGTCGTGTTCTTCGCTGTGTTCGAATTCGGATTCTATGTCATTGTCGCGACAATGGCACAACCCCTGCTGGGGAGTCTCGCATGGGCTAATGTGGCGATCGGGAATGCCATCGCGGCTGTCGGCATGGGATACTACCTGTGGCAAGCGCATCCCGGGATCAAGAAAGAGTTGAAGGCACACCCACTGGGAGAGCCGTTGGACTGAGCCCGATTCTTTCGCTACGGTGGCCGGCCAATCCCAGTCACCGGCCGGCTTCGGATCGCATCAGCGGAACTCCGTTCCACCGCCTCTCGCATATGTGTAGCGGAACGTAACGCATCCCGGCGCCATACCGGTGCAGTAATAACTGAGAAACTCGATCTTTGCGTAGTGGCCGGTGCGAGTTCGGATGGCGTAGACGTGTCCGCTGGGGCTCAGACGGTGAGATATGAAGCTGTACTTGTACCAGTGGTGTAGGGCCTCGCTTACCGTATCACGTCCGAAGGTGGTTTCGATATAGCCGGATTCTGGCACTTCAGTTACGTCTTCGAACCTGCGAACTCCGAGGTCCTGGGCACCACCCGAGACAAACACGTGGAAGCGCTGCAGTGCGAGGTCCCAGCCGGCGGAGTCGGGAACTTGCAAGGCAGATGCCCGTTTGAAGCTAAAGAACTGCCAGCGGTCCGAGGCAGATGCATCAATCGTCACCGTGTCTGTAGCGAGAACTCCGGTTTCGGGGTTCTCGACTATCGGGGATGGTGCGAACGTGGACATGTCGTGCGGAGCTACGGATGACACCAATAGAAAGACTATCAGGAGCAGGAAGGCCGCAGCGCCGATTACGAGGGGCACTGGAATCCGAGAACGTTTCCGTGTATGCTCTGCGTTCGACATGTGCCTCAGGTCTGCGGGTCGCCGGGCTCGGTTGAGCAGCTCATGTTAACAGACAGTGGTGGTGAAATGAAGTTCGAGCGGCAACGTGACAGGTCTATACTGACGGCGTGGGATCGATGAAGTTCCGAACCTACCGGGAGGTCACGGGGAGTGACCGGTCCCAACTCCTGCGACAAGTCACCCGACAGCGCGATCGTGTGGCGGCACGTCTCGGCAAAGTCGATCGAGTGGTGGCGATCATGAGTGGAAAGGGCGGAGTGGGGAAGAGCTATGTCACTGCGGGGTTGGCAACGGGGTTGACAATTGGAACTGCGGAAGATTTGGGGGGGGGCGTAGGCGTCTTGGATGCAGACCTCAATGGCCCGACGACCGGGGCGATGTTGGGGGCGAGCGGACCACTGAGGGTGACGGAGAACTCGGTAGAGCCGGCAGTTGGGGCGAACGGCATCAAAGTTTTTTCCACCGACCTGCTCGTGGATGAAGGACAGCCGCTCAGGTGGCGAGAACCAGGTTCAGAGAAATTCGTGTGGCGTGAGACACTGGAAATCGCCGCCGTGCGTGAGTTTTTGAGCGACGTGGCTTGGGGTGAGCTTTCCCTGCTCTTGATCGACATGCCGCCCGGCGTCGGCCGTATCTCGGATCTCGCCGAGCTGGTTCCGGATCTCGACGGCGTCGTTGCCGTGACCATCCCGAGCGAGGAGTCGCGGAGGTCCGTTGAGAGATCACTGCATCGAGTGCGGGAGTCGGGGGTCGAGATCATCGGCCTGGTTGAGAACATGAGCGGATACCGGTGCGGCAGCTGCGGCGTCACGGGGAATCTGTATGGCGGAGATGCCGGCGCCGACCTGGCGGATCAGTTCTCTGTGCCCCTATTGGGTCGGATACCGTTCGAACCGTCGTCGCCTGCGCCGGCGGACGGGCACCCAACGGGACGCGTAGTTGCCGTACCGAAACTGCCCAACCCGGTGATCGAGCATTTCCTGGAGGAGATTCGATGAAATTCCTCTGCATCGAGTGCGACAAGCAGATGGATTTTGAAGAGAGGGCGGTGCCGGGTGACGGCACCTTCGCGGCCGCGTTCTCGTGTCCATCCTGTGGCCGCAGGGTCGCTATGCTGGCCAACCCCATGGAAACTCAGCTCGTAGACGCCCTGGGGGTCAAGATCGGGGGTGCGACCTTGGGGTACCAGCCCCTTGGGCAGGTCCGAACTAACCTGAAGGGTCGGGATGATGCTTTCGTGGAAGATGCTGGCGATTCCCGGACCACGACCGGTGTAGTGAAGTGGACACCCGCCGCCGAGGAACGGCTCGATCGTGTACCCAAATTCGTGCGCGGCATGGTGAAGAGAATCTATGGTGAGTACGCACGCGATCACGGGATCATGGAGATTACTCCATCCGTGATGGACCAAGCCCGGGTGGATCTCGGTCTGGAGGGGATGTGATTGCTGGGTATCGATGAGCGAAAGGTGGGCGATCTCACCGTCAAGATCGATCGGACCCTGTGCGTAGGATTCGGCGACTGCGTGACCGAGGCGGAAGCGGCTTTCCAACTGGATGAAGACGGCATCGCCGTTTTTAGGCACCCCGAAGACGTGGATCGCCAGACCCTGATGCGTGCTTGCGACGCCTGTCCGGTCGATGCCCTGTCGTTGTCCGACGGCACGGGTCGCCAGTTAGTCCCTTGACAGGCGGTCGCCAGAGTTCCATACTCGCCCAGCGACGGAACCGTTTCAACTCTCCAGGGGACATCATTAAGGCGAGGGCAGAAACTTCTGGTTCCGTCTGTGCAACCCGTGACGTCATAGGTAGATTGCTCCTCCAACGACTGTTAGGCCGGAGGCCGTGGCATGTACCGTGAGGTGTTCGTACCTGTCGATAATTCGCGACATTCCGAGTGGGCGGTTGATCTCGCCATTGAGTTGTGTGGCAGATCTCGTGGCCGGATTACCGGCAATCATGTCTATGCGGCCCGCCTTCACGATGTTCGGTTCAGGCAGTTGGAGACAGGGCTTCCCGCGCAGTTCCAGACCCCCAAAGAGATAAAGCGTCAGCGCAAAGTTCATGACAAGTTGATCGAGAAGGGCTTGCAACTCATATCCGATTCCTTCCTCGACCAGGTCGAAAAGCGTTGTGTGACTGCCGGTATTGAACTCCGCCGCCAGCTTCTCGAGGGGATCAATTACGAGGAGATAGTCAAGGAGGTGAATCGAGGTGAGGGCACATTACCCAGCTTGATCGGGTTCGACCCCAACATAGCCGCCAACTACGACGGTGGAGAACACACACGGAGCGATGTACGGTTGGGTGCGGACGGCCGAATAGTGGGCGAGGATGAGGATCAAGCAGACAAGCTTGCGGGATCCTCAGGACGTAACTACGACCTCGTGATCATGGGCGCGCATGGCATTGGACGGCAACCTCTGTCGCAATTGGGGGGAGTGGTGGCGAGGGCGGCGCGTGGCATTCAAAAGGACATGTTAATTGTGCGCAAGGATGAGCCGCTGGCTGGTGGGCGGTTCATGGTTTGTGTAGATGGTTCGGCGTACAGCTACAAGGCGATGCGCGCAGCGCTGGAACTGGCGCGGGAATTTCGTAGCAGCTTGTACGTCTGCAGTGCTTTTGACGTCGAGTACCATCACAACGTATTTGGCAATATCAAAGATGTCTTGTCGGAGAAGGCGGCCAAAGTCTTCAAGTTCGAGGAGCAGGAAGAGCTCCACAACAACATCATCGACAAGGGGCTTCTGAAACTCTGCCAGGCTAATATCAAGCGTGCCCAAATGATGGCAGAGGAGTTTCCGGGCGTGGCGGTGGAAACTCAGATACTGATTGGAAAGCCATTCCAGGTGATTCTCCAGTGGGCCGAAGAGGTGAATCCGTCACTGTTGGTAATCGGCCGGCATGGTGGGCATCGGATCGACGGCACGCAGCTTGGCTCACAGGCCGAGAATCTACTGCGCCTCGCTCCCTATAACATGCTGGTAACCGGAACCTCCGGCATTAAGCCGGAGGAGATTCCCTGGATTGAAGAAGACGGTGAGGAAGGACTTCAGTGGGCCCCGGATGCTGAGGTGCGTATCCAGAGAGTGCCGCCGTTCGCCCAGGGCATCGCCCGGCGGGCGGTCGAGGAGTACGCTGTCGAGCACGGCGCCGAAATCGTGACCAACAAGTGGCTCGACGAGGCGATCAAGAAATTGCTACCCACTCACATGCAGCTGATCATGGGGATCGGTGACGCGGAAGAGTTCGCCCGAGCTGAGATCAAGGCCGAGGAGCAGATGGCGAAGACGCTGGTCATGGGCAGCGAGACGAATGCCCATCCCGCTGGTGGCACCCTGGAGGTCAAGTGTCCCATGACCGGTCACGTGACGACGCGGGAGCGTACTGCAGCCGATCCACCGGTTTGGACGGTGGAGGCGTTCGACCGGTTACGGGTGGTACCTCTCATCGCTCGTCCACTGGCCCGCAATACCGTGGAGCGCTTCGCGAAGAACCACGGTATGTGGCGAATTACCACGAGCGTTATGGATGAGAACAAGCAGGCCATGATAGAGGCTGATGAGTTTGATGCCGAAACTATGATGGGGATGTTCAGGGAGCTTCGTGCCAAACAGATAAAGGCGGAGGCTGAGGGGAAGGACGCGCTCTCCACTGAAATGCGTGCATTCATAGAGGAAGCGAAAGCTGCCGGTGTGTCCCGTTGTCCGATCCGTGATATTGAGGAGAAAGCTTCGGCTTGTCCAGTCGATTTCAAAACCATGTCGCCCGCGGACGCCAAAGCCGCCATGGAGGCATTTCTCGAAAAGAGCGGGTCTGACTAGGTGACGGCTCCCGCATTGCTTGGTGAAGTTGCAATATCCCCCGGTGCGAGCGATGAGTTCACGCCGCACGTCGTAGCCTGGAATCTCACACGCCGTTGTAACCTCGAATGTTCCCACTGCTACATCTCGGCAGGTCCGGCGGAGACCGCGGAAGGAGAACTCGCGACGAGTGAGTGCCTCGGGATCATCGATCAGATTCTCGAACTGAATTCGGCGCCACTCTTCATTCTTTCGGGGGGCGAACCGTTATTGCGCCGGGATCTCGGTGAGATTGCCGCCCATGCTGTTAGGTGCGGTGCCACCGTGGTCGTGGGCACCAACGGTACGTTGCTGACAGACGAGAAGATCAGAGAACTCAAAGAATGCGGTGTGAGCGGGGTGGCGGTCAGCATCGATTCTCTCGACCCAAGGTACCACGATCGGTTCCGTCGCGGGCATGGTTCTCTCGGTGGGACGCTTCAGGCAGTGGACCGTATGGTGAAGCATGAGTTGGACTTCATCGTCCAGACGACCATCACTAGGGCGAATCACCGCGAGGCCGAGAAGCTGGTCGCATGGGCTGCCGACCAAGGGGCGGTGTCGTTCAATGCGTACTTCTTGGTGTCCACGGGACGCGGAGCACGCATGAGCGACCTGGCGGCATCCGAATACGAAGACGTGCTCTCGAGGCTGGTTGACCTTCACCTACAATATCTCGGCACGATGATGGTCCGCGCCAAGTGCGCACCACATTTCATGAGGCTGGTTCACCAACGTGCACCCGGGTCTCCAATACTGAACTACGGCACGCGTTGTCCCTGCGGTACCCAATACTGCCGCGTGACACCAGACGGCCTGCTGACGCCGTGTCCGTACCTGCCTGTATCTGCGGGCGATCTCAAGCGACAATCCTTTGGCGATATTTGGCACTCGTCTGAACTGTTCCGGACGCTGCGTGCCGGCACGTTGGGAGGAAAGTGTGGAGACTGTGAGTACCGGACAACATGTGGCGGCTGTCGAGCACGTGCGTACGCTGCGACCGGTGACTACATGGCGAGCGATCCGTCGTGTGACTATCAACCGCCGGGCGATCGAGCGGTGATAGAACCCACTTGCCCGGTTACCTATGGTACGCCAGTGGTGCCGTCGTTGTCATGGACCGCCGAAGCCGAGGAGAGAATCAAGAACATACCGTCGTTTGTGCGCGGTGTCGTGGTGGCACGCATAGAAGAATACGCCAGACGTAGTGGGAAAGCCGTTGTAACTGCCGACGTAATGCGAGAGGTGAGACGCAACATGCCCGTGGATTTCTCGAAGAAGATGCCGTTCTTCACCCGCGACAACTAACGTGCTCTCTGCCATCCAGGCTGTTGCCGATACCACCGGCGCCTATGGCCATTTCCCGGTCATTGGCGCCCGGAATGCGGTGTGGATCGCTGCCGAAGTGCATCTGATGTTTGCCGCCTTCGTACTCGGCGTTCCGATGTTTGCCGTAATCACCGAACTCATTGGCATCGTTTCGAAAGACGGCAAGTACGACAAGTTATCCAAGGAGTTCACGCGCCTTCTGGTGTTTGCTTACAGCGCGACAGCACTTTGGGGCGCCACTTTGGTTTTCTTTCTGACAACGCTCTATCCGAAGTTCTGGGTCCACATGGCTCAGCTGTTCGGGCTGTCCATGTGGATCTATGTGGGCATCTTTTTCTTGGAGTCGTTCACACTCTACCTGTACTACTACGGTTGGGATAGGTGGAAACAGGGCAGAGCCAAATGGGGACATTTCGGTCTCGGCATCCTGCTCAACGCCTGGGGAACCGCGGTGATGTTCATCGCGAATGGGTGGTTGACGTATATGATGTCGCCACCGCAAGGTGTAACTGCAGAGACATTGCCGAGTGAGGTGGGGCTGTGGAATGCAATCGCCAACGCAACGTGGATGCCGATAAATATTCACCGGATGATCGCGAACGCGGTGTTTGGGGGCTCTGTAGTCGCGGCGTATGCGGCATATCGATTCCTTGCCGCCAAGACCGATGAAGAACGGGCGCACTATGACTGGATGGGCTACGTCGGAAACTTCATAGCGATCTCGACCTTCATCGTACTGCCCTTTGCCGGCTATTACTTGGGGCGTGAGATCTACGAATACAACCAACAGATGGGGATTACGATGATGGGTGGTTTCATGAGCTGGTTGTGGATCATCCAAGCCATCTTGATCGGTGTGTTGTTTCTCGCTGCCAACTACTATTTGTGGACCGGAATGGGGCGCATCCCCGGGGCTGAACGGTTTCAGCCGTATACGAAATGGATGTTGTTGATCCTCGTGGTATGTTGGATTACCTGGGGAACTCCGCATACCATGATCGCGAGCCGCGACGAAATAGCGGCAATGGGCGGGTCGCATCACCCGTTCCTCGACGTTCTTGGTGTGATGAGCGCAAAGAACACTGCGGTCAACTTCATGATTCTGACTACGTTCCTGTCGTTCCTGATGTATCGCAGGGCCAACAAGCGGCCCACGGTGTCTTGGGCCGGTGCGGGTACCGTGGTGGAGGGCGCAATGTTTGTTTTGTCGTCGGCCGTAGTGCTCGGTTTGGGAATCTATGGCTACTTCGTCGAGGCGATCGTCCGAATCGGCTTTAGCGTTTATCAGGTGGTTGCAGTGTTGGCATGTATCATCGGTGTTACCGTCATTGACATCCTCATGCTTAAGGGTTCCGAATCGCGGGGTGAGATCCGTTGGGGACAGATGCCCGAACGGTCCCAGTACGCGCTGTTCGTGCTGGCTGTCACATTCACGTGGCTCATGGGACTCATGGGCTTTGCCAGGAGCGGAATCAGACAGCATTGGCATGTGTGGGAGGTCATGCGTGATACGAGTGAGTACGCGGCGACGCCCGGCTTGGGTTATGCTGCAAACATGATAAGTGTGTGCGTCGTGATCTTCTTGAGTCTGGTGGCGTTCATCTTCTGGCTGGGTGGGCTGGCAGATCGGCGGCTCAAGCCGGGATCGGAGGTGAGAGCGTAACACCATGTGGAAGATCAACCTCAAGGTCATAATTGTTTCGCTGGCGGTGATCGGATTCTACACCGCGTTGGCCCACATGATTCCACAGCTCGAGTCCGATGTTCCGGAGGCACTGGACCTGAGTGGCGACGTCACGCCGGAGGCGCTCGTAGCTGCTGGCGAGAAGGTGTTCAACGGGGCTGGTGGGTGTAAAGCTTGCCATGGATTGGGTACGCGCGCGCCGAATCTGCTAACGGACCACGCTGGGGAAGGACCGATCGGTGTCCGATGTGGGGAGCGTGAACCCGACAAAGATTGCAAGGCGTATCTATATGAGGCGCTGACAGACCCGGGCGCGTTCGTGGTTGCGGGTTTTGGCAACATAATGCCGGATATGAGACGCCAACTTCCGATCGATCAGATTTGGGCGGCGATCGCCTTCCTACAGTCGCAGGGTGGAGAAGTCACCGTCAGCGCGGCGGACATGCCGAGTGCCGACGAGTCTACCGCCGGTGACGGTGGTGCTGCGGCGCCCGCAGCTGGTGGGTTCAGCGCTACGACCGATCCGAAACAGTTACTGACGGAGAACGCCTGCCTGGGTTGTCACCAGATAGACGGGACTGGACCACCGATCGGCCCTTCGTTCGACGGGATTGGCGGCAGGATATCGATAGAGCGTATTAGGCGGGCCATCCTGGACCCGGACGCCGAGGTGGCTGAGGGGTTCGATCAGTTCGCCGGGATGATGCCCAAAAACTTTGGCGAGAAGCTGTCGGCTCAGCAGCTGGAAATATTGGTCCAGTTCTTGGCGGGACGCAAATGATGCGCCATCCGTTTACGCAGGCCGTCGTGCTGCTTGTGGGATCGTACCTGATATTCAAGTTCGGGATACCGTACGTCCCCCCACTCTTTGGTTGGGACAGCGCACCGGTCCCGAGTAGTGTCATCCTCGAGTACATGTTGATCACGCTGGTCGGCATCCTGATTTACGTGAGTGACAATGAGGAGCGCTGGCGCTTGTTCAAGGCGCCGTTGCATGCGACACTGGTAGATCCCGACAAGAAATGGCTCCGTAGTACGCTGCTGGTTGTGGTACCACTGAGTGTGGGATTCGCCGCCTTCGATCAGGCGCGCCCGAAGATAGGTGGTGCTCCGCAACTCAGATCCATTCATCCCGCTCCTCCGGGTCGCATCACATTTCGCGGCAAATCGCTGGATATCACGGGACTCGAAAACCCTCTACGGAAGCGTGGTTCCATGGAGGAACACTACCGGGAGGGACGCCGCATCTATTATCAGAACTGCCTGCCATGTCACGGTGACTTGTTGGACGGATTGGGTCACTTCGCTCACGGATTCAATCCCCAGCCACTCGCGTTCGATGTCGGCACGATTGCGCAGCTGCAGGAAAGTTTCGTGTTTTGGAGAATTGCCAAAGGCGGCCCCGGGTTGCCGCGTGAAGGCACGCCGTGGAATTCGGCGATGCCGGTCTGGGAGGATTTCCTTACTGAAGATGAGATATGGTCGGTCATAATCTTCCTGTACCAGCAATCGGGCACTCAGCCGAGGGCTTGGGAGGTGGCGGGAGACGAGAGTGGAGGGGAGCCACAGTGATGGTTCGGGAAAAGGGAAAAGGGAAAAGGGAAAGGTGGACGCAGGTTGCGTTGGTGATGCTTGTATTGTTGGCGCTACTCCCGACTCCCCACTCCCTATTTGCCCAGGAGGCCGACAATGGCAAGATCATTTACGAGAAATGGTGTGTGGGCTGCCATGGTGCAACCGGTGCTGGTGACGGTGAGGCCGCCACTTCCATGCTACCCAGGCCGCGGGATTTCACCGGTGCCATCTATCAAATCAGAACCACCGCGAGCGGAGAGCTTCCAACCGATGATGATCTGCGCCGGGTGATCGACAACGGTATGCCGGGAACTACTATGCCAGCGTGGCGATCGCGTCTCAGTGACAACGAACGCGACGACGTAATAGCGTATCTCAAGAGCTTTTCTGACTTCTTTGAGGATGAGGCGCCCGAACCAATTGCGATCAGCAAGCCTCCGAAAGTCACGGACGAGGGTTTGGCGGAAGGCCGGCAACTGTACGTGGAAGAAGTCCAGTGCCTCAAATGTCATGGGGACGCTGGTCGTGGTGACGGGCCTTCAGCGCCCACGATGACCGACGACGCCGGTTTCCCGATCCGTCCTGCCGATCTCACGGAAAACTGGAAGTTCAACGGTGGTGGATCGGTGGAAGACATCTTCTTGCGAATGCGCACGGGCCTCGACGGCACTCCGATGCCATCGAACAGTGACGTGATCGATGCGGGAATCTTGACGGAGGAACAACTCTGGCGCGTCGCCCAATACGTGCGGAGCCTTTCACCCGAAGATGCTCCGAATCCGAGCGACGTGATTCGGGCCGCACTGGTGGAAGGAGTCCTGCCTGCCGGCCCCGAGGACTCGGTATGGAGTGGCATTGCGAAGTTCTGGATCCCTCTCGTAGGTCAGATAATCCAGAAACCCAGGTGGTTTGCACCGACAGTCGATGGGATATGGGCTCAAGCGGTGCACGATGGAAGCTCGCTTGCGCTGAAACTCAGTTGGGACGATCCATCCAGTAGTCCCAGCACAGACTGGGAGGACTATTTCCAGTTGGTGGTGCAGACCATGAGCGATATCGACGGAGCCGCCCCTACCGAGCAGGGCCCGGATCGGGTGACCGTCCAATTCCCGCTGAGATCGCCCGAAGGAACGGAGCTGCCATATTTTTTGGGAGGCGATTCCAGACGACCTGTCTATGAGTGGCAGTGGTCGAGTGCACCTGACCAGATTGCAGAAGGCAGAGCCACAGGGCTCGGTACGTTCACCGCGTACGCGGCTTCGCAGGTCGGTCATAGTGCCTCGTTCGAGGCGGGTAGGTGGCAACTGCAGATTACTCGAAGTCTCGTGCCCGAGGACTCGAGCGTCGCACCCGTTCTTGTTCCCGGTGAGCCGATTCGGATAGCGTTTTTCGTTGCCGATGGCAGCAACGGCGAGGTGGGGAAGCGTGGCTCGGTGAGCGCATGGTCTTCGCTTTATCTTGATGTGCCAACACCAACGAGGGTGTATGTTGCTCCGGTGGTCGCTGTGTTGCTGACCGCGGGGCTTGGAATGGTAGTCGTCCTACGTGCCCAAAAGCACGAAACCGGAGCCTAGTGCTCCCAATGGAGGGTTTGATGAAACATCTGGTGATTCTTTCTGTACTTCTGGGATTGGCATGTGGTGGAGGGGACGGCGGTTCGTCCGGAGGTGACAAAGGAACCGCTGCTGAAGCAGCGGCGCCGCTCGGCAATGCGACAATTACCGGCGTCGTGCATTTTTCAGGCGCAGTTCCAACTAACCCGGCGATAGACATGTCGGAAGAGCCGGACTGCGTGGCGAAGCACGAGGGGACTCCAAGGGATCCGATCGTGGCCGTAACGGGTGGAAAGCTGGCGAACGTGTTCGTACGGATCGTAGGCGGGCTACCGGACGGTCCTTATCCGACACCGAGTGCACCGGCGAGGATCGATCAGGATGGTTGCCTCTACCACCCACGAGTCCTCGGCGTCATGGTAGGTCAGAATCTGGAGATCGACAACAGTGATCCGCTGCTTCACAACATCAAGGCCGTACCCACAAAGAATCGTCCGTTCAACATCAGTCAGCCGCGGGCCGGCATGAAGACGACGCGGACGTTCAAGACTGCGGAGATCATGGTGCCGATCGAGTGCAATGTACACGGCTGGATGCACGCCTTTGTAGGTGTGGTGGAGCATCCGTACTTCGCGACATCCGGTGAGGACGGCACGTTCTCGATTTCCGGTCTGCCCGCGGGGACATATCAGTTGGAGGCCTGGCACGAGACACTGGGTACCAGGACCGGCGAGGTCACGGTAGCAGAGGATGGCACGGCGAGCGTAGAATTCACCTTCGGTGAAGGTTCCTGAGGAGGCCGTACGATGAGCTGGATCATGCCCCCTGGGGCCTCGACCTTCGTACCGGATATTGATTTCATTTATTACCTCATTTTGGTGATAACAGGCATAGCGTGTGTTGTCGTCGAGGTTGGCTTGTTGCTGTTCATCGTCAAGTACCGTGGCCGACCCGGGCGCAAGGCTCTTTATACCCATGGGAGTACCAAGGCAGAAATCATCTGGACCGCAGTGCCTGCGGTGACAGTGGTGATCATTGGGATCCTCAGCGCGGGTATCTGGAAGACCGTAAAGGGGAGAAACAGTGTTCCGCCCGATGCCTTGCCTTACGCGATAGCAGCCAAGCAGTTCGAATGGAACGTGACTTATGCGGGTGTGGACGGGAATCTGAATACCGACGACGATTTCACGGTTCGGAACCAGCTTCATGTCCCCGTAAACCAGCCCGTGGTGATCGACCTCACGTCCGAGGACGTGATCCACTCGTTCTTCGTACCGGCTTTCCGGCTCAAGCAGGATGCGGTGCCCGGCATGAATATCAGGGTCTGGTTCGAAGCGACCAAAGTGGGTAACTACGAGTTGGGCTGCGCCGAACTCTGCGGTATGGGGCACACTACGATGCGGGCGACAGTAACCGTTCACTCGGCCGACGATTATCGGCGGTGGCTGACCGAGCGCGCCGCAACGACCGCTCTAAGATGAGGAACTAGCAAATGGCGACCACTGCGCTTCCCCTCGAGCACAGCGCGCACCCAGAAGCCCACGAACTCTCGTTCGTCAGAAAGTACATTTTCTCGACAGATCATAAGATTATCGGAATCCAGTTCATGATTATGAGCCTGGTGTTCCTCCTCGTGGGCGGCTTGCTGGCAATGCTGATCAGATGGCAGCTGGGACTTCCCGACGTTCCGGTTCCAGGGTCGGGACTGCTGCCGGAGAGCGTTGCGGAGAAGACGATTTCAGGCGGTTTCATGCTGCCCGAGTTCTATAACTCGCTGGTTACGATGCACGGTACGATCATGGTCTTTCTCGCGATCATGCCTCTGCTGGTCGGCGTGTTCGGCAACTACCTCATCCCCCTCAAGATCGGTGCGCCCGATATGGCGTTTCCGAGGCTCAACATGGCGTCGTTTTGGGTCGCAGCCGCAGCAGGGGTGGTCATGATGTCGGGATTCTTTGTCGAAGGCGGTGCGGCGGGTGCCGGCTGGACGGCCTACGTACCGCTGAGTGCCGATCCCGAGTATACCGGAGTATATGCGGGGCAGCAGCTCTGGCTGGTGAGTATTGCGCTGTTGGGCTTGAGCTCGATCTTGGGCTCGACCAACTATATCACGACAGTGGTGAATCTCCGAGCGCCGGGAATGACGTGGTTTCGACTGCCGCTCTCCATTTGGGCGCTCTTCATCACCGCGGTGCTGGTGTTGTTGGCAATCCCGATTCTTTCGGGTGCTGCCATCATGCTGCTCTTCGATCAGACCATCGGCACACACTTCTTCGATCCGGCTGACGGCGGCCAGGTGATATTGTGGCAACACCTGTTCTGGTATTTCGGACATCCGGAGGTCTATATCCTCATTCTTCCGGCGATGGGTGTCGTGTCGGACATACTCGCCAACGGATCCCGCAAGCCGATCTTCGGATACCACTCGATGGTCTATGCGATCATCGGTATCGGTTTTCTGGGCTGGATCGTGTGGGGACACCACATGTTCCAGAGTGGGATGAATCCGACGTTGGGTATGATGTTCATGGTATCGACTATGTTCATTGCGGTGCCCTCTGCCATCAAGGTGTTCAATTGGATGGGAACAATGTGGGGCGGTAACATCAAGTTCACGGTCCCCGTGCTTCATTCGATCGCCTTCGTGGCGATGTTTGTGATCGGTGGGCTGAGTGGAGTGTTTCTGGCCTCCACTCCAGTGGACATTTACTTCCACGACACCTATTTCGTCGTAGCACACATCCACTATGTGCTCTTTGGTGGCAGTCTCTTTGCCATCTTCGGAGCGATCACGTACTGGTATCCGAAGATGTTCGGGCGGCTGATGAATCCCACACTCGGCAAAGTGCATTTCTGGCTGACGTTCGTGTTTTACAACCTGACGTTCTTCCCAATGCACAATCTTGGCGTGTATGGACACATGCGTCGCATCTACGACCCGTCGAGATACGACTTTCTCCAGCCGGCCGCACCGATCAACAAGTTCATCACGATCACGGCCCTACTGCTCTTTGCCACTCAGACTCTTTTCGCGGTGAACTTCATAATGAGTTGGTTCCGCGGGGAGAAGGCGTCAGACAATCCTTGGGACGACAACGGGCTCGAATGGACGACTCCCTCCCCTCCCAAACATGGAAACTTCGAGACGACACCTACGGTCTATAGGGGCCCCTACGAATACAGCTCTCCATTGGTGGAGGAGGACTTCTTGCCTCAGAACAGGAAACTCGACAGCGATCCCGAGCCGGCTATGGCGCCGGCTGGCGAGTAGAGGAGGTACGGGTGGCACATCCAGCAATGATGCAACCTCCCGCTGGTCGCGAGATCGGCGCCGATGTATACAGTGAAAAACTGGGCATGTGGATCTTTCTCGGATCGGAGGTAATGTTTTTTACAGCTCTTATAGGCTCGTATATCATACTTCGGTTTGGCGCACCGGAAGAATGGGCCAATCCCGGTGACATCCTGGCAATTCCGGTCACTGCGGTCAACACGTTCTTCCTGATTTGTAGTAGTGTCACGATGGTCAAGGCATTTGCCGCGGCGAGTGCCGGCGACCAAAAAAAACTGAAGCTGTATTTGGTAGCGACCGTCCTGATTGGCGCCACGTTTGTGAGCATCCAGGGTTTTGAATACACCCAGCTGCTGCACGAAGGGTTTAGCCCAGCCGGCTACATACCGGGCAGCGAACTGGCTGAGAAGGCCGCCGCGGGGGAGTTGCCACAGTCGGTTGGAATCTACGGTTCGACTTTCTTTACCATGACCGGCTTTCACGGTTTTCACGTGACCATGGGCGTTATCTGCATGATATTTGTGACCGTGAAGGCGTTTCGGGGCAAATATACCGCGGCAGATCACCGGGGCGTCGAGGTGATCGGGCTGTATTGGCACTTCGTGGATCTAGTGTGGATTATCCTCTTTACGATAGTCTATCTTGTGTGAGATTGGAGACGAGTGATGGTAGATAAACATCCAAACTATTGGGCCGTGTGGGCTGCGCTCGCCATTCTCACGGTTATAGAGCTGGGCGTATCACGCTTCCCCTGGTCCAAGGAGACTATCATCTTGTTGCTTCTGGGCATGTCGTTGTGGAAAGCTGTTCTGGTAGCGCTCTATTTCATGCACCTCCGGTTTGAGGGCAACCGAATGCGGATCTTTGCGCTGGCGCCGCTACCCCTGGCGGTGATCATAGTCGTCGCGGTGCTCACCGAGTACAGATGGTAGCCATCGCGCTGAGGCGTGCTAGCGTTGGCGATGCCGTGGAGTTGGCCAAGCCGAGGATCGTTCTTCTGGTCATGCTCACGGTGGCGGCCGGATTCTGGCTCGGCGCGGCAGCCGTACCGAGCACTCTGGTTCTGTTTCACCTGATGCTGGGCACCGCGCTGGTGGCAGCCGGCACCAACGCCCTGAATCAGGTGGCGGAACGCGATGTCGATGCCTTGATGCTGCGGACCCGTATGAGGCCACTGCCCGCCGGAAGAATGGATGTCTCCACTGCGATGGTGGGAGCATGGATGGTCGGCATTGGCGGGGTCGCATATCTACTGCTATTGGTAAATCTGCTGACGGCCGTGCTCGCCGCAGCAACGCTTGCAACATATGTATTCTTGTATACGCCGCTCAAGAGGCGCTCGTCGGTCGCTACTCTGGTTGGGGCGATACCAGGTGCCCTGCCCATAGTCGGAGGTTGGACGGCTGCAGGAGGATCGTTGGGTCCTGAGTCGTGGGTGTTGTTCTGGATCCTCTTTTTGTGGCAGCTGCCGCATTTCCTGGCCCTGGGCTGGCTCTACAAGGACGATTACGCTCGAGCTGAACTCAAGACGCTGAGCCTGAACGACCCCGATGGGCGGATAACCTTTTCGTATGCTACGCTGTATGCAGCGGCCCTGCTGCCAGCCAGCTTGATGCCGGCAATGTTGGGTACGGCGGGAACCGCATACTTCGTTGGGGCGGTGTTGCTCTCCGGGCTGTTCTTGGCGGTGAGCTTTCGGGCGGCTCGGAATGCCACCGCTCTGAACGCACGCCGGCTCTTCCGGGCATCTCTCGCGTATTTGCCCATCCTGCTGCTGTTGATGGTCGTGAACAAACTGCCATGATAGGATTTCACCGTCTTCTGATTGCCACAGCTATCCTGTTCTGCGGAGGCTTTGCCGCATGGTCGTTCATCGCGTTCAAGGCCAATGGCGGCACTCTGAGCCTGGTGCTCGGCGTGTCGTTTGCGGGAGCCGCAGCCGCACTATCCTACTACCTGGCGCATCTCAAGCGGTTTCTCGGCCGATGAACGAAGGCTTCACGATGTCGATGTTCTGGGCTGGCGCGATGATGGCCTTTGTGCCCCTGATATTCTTCGGGGTCCTCGTGGGTGTATGGTGGTACCGTCGCAAACAATCCCGGAAACTAGTCGATCCTACTGCCAGCCCGCCCAGCCGGGTCCCCTAACAACCCTTCCAGGCTTAGCTCCCGTGTGCTCTCCGTTACGGAGTACCTGGATTCCGTTTACAAATACGTCGACTACCCCCGTGGAATACTGGTGCGGCTCGTCGAACTGAGCATGATCTTGAATCGTTGCGGGATCGAACAGCACCACATCGGCAAAGTATCCGGGCTGGAGCAAGCCGCGTCGCCTGATCCTGAGGTTGTGGGCGGGAAACGAAGTCAGCCGCCGGACGGCGTCGGGCAGAGTTGCGGCATGTTCGTCCCGCACATACTTGCCCAGCAAGCGCGCAAAGTTGCCGTACGCACGCGGGTGCGTATTTGACTTGAGAAACACGCCCTCCGGCGCGAGTGATCCGGCGTCCGATCCAAAGCTCACCCACGGAAGTCCCACCTGACGGCGGACGTTGTCTTCCGACATCAGAAAATAGACAGTGCCGACCCGCGAATCATCCTGGATCACGAGATCCATCGCAGTTTCGGCGGGATCGGTGCCACGCATCTCGGCTACTTCGGCCAGGGTCTTCCCGGTGAGCGTCTTGAGCGAATCGTTCTTGAAGCCGACGAGCAAGAGATTATCCGCCGATCCGGCGGCGTAGTAGAGATTCTCCCACTTGTCAGTGGGCCTGGACATCTCTCGCTTCACTCGGCGGCGGATCGTGGGGTTTTCGAGTCGCTTGATCCACTCTTCCAGCCCGCCTTCCTGTACCCAGGGTGGCATTGCGGCATTTAGGCCGGTTGCGCCGGCAGTATACGTGTACATATCGGCCGTGATCTCCAGTCCGGATGCTCGGGCATCCTCCACCTTGTGTATCACCTCATCGAGTTTCGTCCAGTTGCTCTTGCCCGCCGCCTTGAGATGGTAGATTTCGGCCCGTATTCCAGCCGCACGGGCGATGTGGATGAGTTCATCCACCGCTTCGAGCAGTCGATTGCCCTCGCTCCGCATATGCGAGATGTACATACCATCATACTCGGCTGCCACCTTGGCCAACTCGATCAACTCATCGGTCTTGGCGTAGAACGCCGGTGCGTAGATGAGAGCGGAACCGACCCCCAGCGCACCGTCCTCCATAGCTTGGCGTACCAGAGCACGCATCCGGTCCAGTTCTTGTGCCGTGGGCGGGCGATCCTCGTATCCGATCTCATGAATCCGAACCGTCGTAGCTCCCACGAATGACGCGATATTGGGCGAGATCCCCTTGCGTTCCAGATACTCGAGACCTTCGGCCAACGTTGTCCACTCGATGTCGAACTTTATGTCTCCCTGATGCTGCAACTCCTGGCGCTTCATTTCATCGCTGAGTGGTCCAACGGACCCGCCCTCGCCGAATACCTCGAGCGTAACACCTTGGCGAATCTCGCTCTGCGACTTCCCGTCTTCGATGAGTGAAGCCTCGGCATGACTCAGCATGTTGATGAACCCCGGAGCCACTGCCAGCCTGCTGGCGTCTATCTCCTCGCGGCCACGACCCTCCGCACGCGGGCCTACGTAGACAATCGAGTCCGCGACGATCGCGACATCGCCTACTCGGGCGGCTTCACCGCTGCCGTCGTAGATGGTGCCGCCCCGAATGACCACGTCGTACTGGTGTGAGCAAGCGCTCAGGAAGACGGCCAGCGCTAGGGCGGTTGAAAGATTGGCTGATCTCATGGTAGTGACACCGATTGGTAGATTCTGAAATCTCCGGTTACAGGCCGGGCCACGTCGAGCGCCGAACGCTGCAAGCCCATTGTCGATCAGGGAAGATACTGTTTTTGACGTTCGATGCTATGGCAGATCGACGAGGTGTGAGGGGGGTAAGCCAAGGGACAGACAAGTCGCGAACGCCGGTAGAATGCTGATGCCGCCGGCAGACATACGTCTGTTCTTCACACGCAAACGCGCTTTCCGATTGCCGGAGCCGAACTCGATCTTACGATCATGCTGCACCTTGCCATCACTCCTGCCGATGTGTCACCAACAAGTATATCCGTTACCCGAGGTACGTCACAACGCCCAGGTCAAGACTCCGCCGGCTGCAGTGCTTCAACGAACTGTGCCGCGGCAGCGTACCGCCTCTTGGGAAGTGTGGCCATGGCAGTGAGTAGCGCGTCTTCAACGTGTTGCGGTACTTCGGCACGCAGTAGTCTAACCGGAGGAGGTGGATCCTTCACACGACGAGCCATAATGGTGTACTCGTCTTCGGCAGGGAAAGGCGGGGTACCCGTCAGCATCTCGTACGATACACAACCAAGAGAGTAGACGTCGGTGCGTCCATCGAGCCGCCTGCTACCGCGCGCTTGCTCGGGACTCATGTAGTGCGGGGTGCCGAGCGCCATACCCGGGCGCGTGAGCACGTCGGTGCGAGCTTCCCTTATCGCTCTTGCGACCCCAAAGTCCGTGACGAGAGCCCGACCTCCCGACAGCAGTACGTTTTCAGGCTTTATATCCCTGTGAATGACACCAGCCTCGTGAGCGAACGATAGAGCCGAGCCCACCTGCCTGGCTATGTCGAGTGCATCCACGATCTCCAATCGATCCTCACGCTCCAGCTTCGCTCTCAAGCTCTCCCCCTCGACAAACTCCATGACATAGTAGAGTGAGTCCTTCGCCAAGGCGCACGCCAGTATGGCCACGATGTTGGGGTGATTGAGATGAGACGTTATTTCTATCTCTCGGCGAAACCGTTCGCGCGCGAGCGACATGGTGACTGCCGGATCGAGAACCTTGATCGCCACGGGCCTCCCGGTCAGAAGATCTTGGGCACGGTACACCACGGATGTGGCTCCACGTCCGATCTCGCCCTCTAGCTCGTAATGATCACCGACGGCAGCCCTGAGCTCTTCTATCAGGGCCATTTACGCGGATCTTCCCCTAGGCGCTCTAGACCACAAACTCGGGTGGGTGTTGGAGGTGAAATCCTGTGGCATCCTGATACTTCTTGGCCACCGCCAGCATCTCCGCCTCACCGAACAGCTGCCCCACGAACGAGATACTTACGGGAGTACCGTCGTCGCGGAATCCGTTGGGAAGTGTGACCGATGGGTGGCCGGTGAGGTTCGTGGTCAAGAGAACGTTGCCTCCAAACGAAGGAGTGACGAAAAGGTCGACTCCTTTCATGGCAGCGTCCATGGCGCCCATCAACATAGTCCGCACACGGTTGGCCTGTATATACTCGACCGCGGGAATGGCGCGGGCTGTTCTGAACGAGTTTGGCCATGCTCCTCGACCCTGTCTTACGAGAAGATCATCGCGACCGCTCAACGTCAACTGGTCGAACGCGGCCGCGGCCTCGGCGCTCAGGATGATTCGCAAAGCGCTAGTGGGAAACTCATCGGGTACCTCAATGGGGATGAGACTTGCTCCCAACGAGCGTAACACGTCCAGCGCCTTTACGTCGAAATTCTTGGTAGAGAATCGGCGCTCGCGTTCATTGCGGGGTTCGTAATCGAACGCGCTCTTGTAGTAGCCGATACGAAGGTGCGAGATCTCCAGTTCGGGGCTCCAATTGAATGGCACAGTCCGGGCCGTGGGATCCTTGCCGTCGGCGCCGTGGATGGCGTCGAGTACGATGGCGCAGTCTTCTACCGAGCGGCAGAGTGGTCCCAGCTTGTCCATGCTCCATGAGAGTGCCATGGCGCCGTGTCTGCTCACACGTCCGAAGCTCGGTCGCAGACCCGTAGCGCCGCACCGGGTTGATGGCGATACAATCGAGCCCAGCGTCTCGCTCCCGATGCTTACCCCAACCAGTCCCGCTACAGTGGCGGCGGCGGGTCCGGCGGATGAGCCGCTGGATCCCTGGTCGGTCTTCCAGGGATTCCGCGTACGCCCCCCGAACCAGACGTCCCCTTGAGCCAGAGCGCCGAGCGTGAGCTTGGCGACCAGCACGGCGCCTGCTGCTTCGAGCTTCTCCACTACGGTGGCATCCGCTTCGATGACCTGGTCCTCAAATGGCTTGGCGCCCCAGGTGGTGCGATACTGATCCTCACTCAAGAGGTCCTTGGCACCCCAGGGGATGCCGTGTAGGGGTCCCCTGTAGTTGCCGTGCGCAATCTCTCGGTCGGCGTTGCTGGCCTGCCTCAGCGCCAAGTCGTCGGTGAGCGTAATCACGCATTCGAGCTTGGAGCCGTACCGCTCGAGACGGTCGAGATACATCTTTGTCAACTCTACAGACGTGACCTGGCGGGTCCTGATGAGTTCGGAGAGGTCTCTCGCCGACCAAAAGGCGACCTCCTCGAGGTTGTCGGGACGTGAAACCCCGGTGCGACGAGAAAGCCGGAAGGGACGGTGTTCGAGCGGCAACTGACGGCCCGGTAGCACGGGATCGAAGATCAGGGCCGGCGGGACACTGTTGGGCAAATCTACTTCTCTGAGCTGCTCATAGGCGGCCAGGTTCCGGTTCAGCCCTCGTACCATCAATTCGCGTTCTTCATCTGTGAACTCGAGGCCGGCCACGCCTTCCGCGCCGGCAATCATCGCTTTTGTGATCTTGCCGGCTTGCTGGGCTCGGGCCCAGAGTAGCGTGGGCAGAGCGGTGGCACTGAGCCCGATAGTCGAGAAGTAGGCCATGAACCTGCGGCGATTCATGGGTGATACCGTCCCACCAGGTGAGGACATCTCGGTTGCATCCTGCATAGTGATTCCCATTCCGCAAAGAGGTGAACGGTGGACAATAATCTCTATGTTGTTGCGACGGACGGGTGAGCGACCTGCGGCTGCGCCGGCCGCTCCAGGTGTACGCGATATTATAGTACCGGGTCCGCGCTCACAAGTTTGCGTATCATAGCCCTACTCAGAGCACTCGGCTACCGCCTGCAGTACCCGCTCGAGTCGCTCTCGCACGTCGCGAGCGACGGATTCGATCTCGCGTCTCCCTACCAACTTGAGTTGCTCCTCCGGATCTATCGCCGCAACGACGCTGCGTTCCGGCGAGTCCGCCTCGTACACAATCACGTTGCACGGCAGGAGCAGTCCGATGTCGCGCTCGAGTGAAAGGGCCTGATGGGCCAGTGGGGGGTTGCATGCACCCAGTATCAGGTAAGGTCTGAAATCTACGTCCAGCTTCTGCTTGAGGGTCGCCGCGACGTCGATTTCCGTTAGAATCCCAAATCCCTCTTTCGCAAGCTCGTCTCTGACCCTGGCCACGGCCTGGTTGTAAGAGAGGGAGATCTCGACGTTTAGCCCGTAATTGGTTGTCCGCTGTACCATATAACGATCCTGTGTCTGAGGTGCTGCTCGTCCTTCAGCATGTCCGCCAGCGTCGAGCATTCAGCATCGTGCAAAAGATAGTCACCCCGGTTCACTTAGGGCATCTCCCCGAATATTGACCCAGCCACAACGCCATGCTACCATTCTCCGCGGGGTGACCTACAGCCACCCTTTTTTTTCATGCTCCATCTAAGGTCTAAAGTTCGAGGCTGTACATGCCGTATACAGAGTATGGGCTCTAGTCGTCCGTTTTTCGGTTTGGCTCGTTTTCAGATAGTACTAACAGCGCTGATCGGGACCGTGGTTATCGGGTGTAGCGGTCCCTTCCCCCAGTCGACGTTCGATTCTGCCTCGAGCCTTGGCGCGGAACTCAGCAATCTGTTCGGAACCATTTTCGGATGGGCCCTCGCGGTGTTTGTGGTGGTGGAGGCTCTGCTGGTATACACTCTGATCCGCTACCGAGCGCGGCCGGGCCAGGAAGGCGAGCCAAAATACGTTCACGGTCACACGGTGCTGGAGATCGCTTGGACCTTGGCTCCAGCCGCCATCTTGGTGTTCATCGCGGTGCCTACGATGCAGACGATTTTCCGGATCGACGGCACTCCTGCTGCCGGAGCGATCGAGGTGGAAGTGATCGGTCATCAGTGGTGGTGGGAATACAGGTACTCCCAATACGGTGTAACAACCGCAAACGAGCTGCATCTGCCGGTGGGTCGTCCAGCCGCTCTGGCGATGACTTCCGCAGACGTGATCCACAGCTTTTGGGTGCCACTCCTGGGTGGAAAACGAGATGTCGTTCAGGGTCGGACGAATCGACTGTCGTTGGTCCCCGATTCCATTGGGGAGTTCATGGGTCAGTGTGCCGAATTCTGCGGTTTGTCGCATGCGAACATGAGGACCAGGGTCGTTGTGGAGGACTCGGTTTCGTTCGAACAATGGGTAACTCGGCAGGTTTCGGACGCCGACGTTCCCGATTCCGGCACGGCCGAGGCTCGAGGTGAAGAGATTTGGACGGGGAAGGGGATTTGCTTCAGCTGTCACACGATCCAGGGAGTGAGGAGCGTTGCTCGGACTGGGCCGGACCTGACACATGCTGCGAGCCGCTCTACGATAGCCGGAGGTATTCTCCCCAACGACGCCGCAGGACTGGCACGTTGGTTGAGGGATCCGCCGGCGGAAAAGCCGGGCAGCTTGATGCCCAAGCTGCCGCTAACCGAGGATGAAATCTCTGCGCTCGTGGCATATCTGCAGAGTTTGAAATAAACCGCAAATGGCTACATCTGTTTCCAGTCTCGAGTCCGCTCATGTACACGCTGTCGAGCCGCGGTCCGGCATAATGAGCTGGATCACGACCACGGACCACAAGCGGATCGGTATTCTGTACGGCGTGACCGCCTTCTTCTTCTTTCTAGTTGGCGGGCTTGAAGCGCTGCTCATCCGCGCTCAGTTGGCATCGCCCAATAACACGCTCGTCGATGCCGAGACGTTCAATCAGTTATTTACGATGCACGGTACGACAATGGTGTTCCTGGCGATCATGCCGCTGTCGGCCGCGTTTTTCAACTATATCGTGCCTCTTCAGATCGGCGCCCGTGACGTCGCCTTTCCGCGTCTGAACGCATTCAGCTATTGGGCGTTCCTGTTCGGTGGGATTTTTCTCAACGCGAGCTTCTTGTTCGGCGCAGCACCGGATGGAGGTTGGTTCGGATACGTCAATTTGACGTCGAAGCAGTATTCGCCGGGTCTCAACATCGACTTTTGGCTGCTGGGCCTTCAAATACTGGGTGTCGCGTCAATTGCCGCGGGCATCAATTTCATAGTCACTATCATCAATCTCCGGGCACCCGGGATGAAGCTCATGCGAATGCCGGTGTTCACCTGGATGACTTTGGTAACTCAGTTCATTGTGGTAACGGCGTTCCCGGTGATCACGGTTGCGCTGGTGCTTCTGATGTTCGACCGATTTTTCGGGACCAATTTCTACAACGTGGCCGCAGGTGGAGACCTGCTTCTGTGGCAGCACTTGTTCTGGCTTTTCGGTCATCCGGAGGTCTACATACTGATTCTTCCCACTATGGGAATGGTGTCGGAAATATTGCCCACATTCTCTCGTAAGCCACTTTTCGGATACGCGGTTGTTGTCTACTCCGGTGCTTTGATCGCGATTATGGGATGGGGTGTCTGGAGCCATCACATGTTCGCGGTAGGGTTGGGTGCGGTCGCCGACTCGGTGTTTGGCGCTACCACGATGCTCATAGCGATACCAACCGGCGTTAAGATCTTCAATTGGATCGCCACGATGTGGGGGGGGAGAATTCAGTTCAAGACCCCGCTGCTCTTTGCCGTCGGTTTCATCGCCATGTTCATAATTGGCGGATTGTCCGGTGTGATGCACTCTTCGCCTCCGAGTGATCTCCAGCAGACTGACACTTACTTCGTGGTTGCCCACATACACTACGTGCTGGTGGGTGGCGCGCTCATGGGAATATTCGGTGCCATCTACTATTGGTGGCCGAAAATGTTTGGCAGAATGTTGCACGAAGGAATGGGTAAGGCGCACTGGGCCTTGATGATGATTGGCATGAACGTAGCGTTTTTCCCGATGCACTTTATCGGTCTGCTGGGGATGCCGCGCCGGATCTACACCTACGATACCCAACTGGGGTTGGACACTCTCAATCTCGTATCCACCGTCGGCGCGTTCCTCTTCGGGTCTTCGTTCCTCATCTTCATGTTCAACATCTGGTGGTCGCGCAGGAGAGGCGCAGTGGCCGGGAAGAACCCGTGGAACGCGGCGACGCTGGAGTGGGCAACCTCATCACCGCCGCCGGTGTACAACTTCTCGGTTCAGCCTGAAGTGCGTAGCAGGCTCGCGTTGTGGAAGGAAGGTGGAGTCAATGAGATCCCGGACGTTCCTCCCGCGCCGGTCCATGTGCCCGGAGGTTCGATCTGGCCTATCGCAACTGCATTCGGCGTGCTCGTTGCCGCCGTTGGGGCGGTGTCGCACGCGCTTCCGATGGTACTCTTTGCCGCCGGAATCACCGTGATTTCGATCTATGCCTGGGCTTTCCAGCCCTTTGAGGCCTGAGCTATGACACACGCGGCTATTGCACCAAATACGAAGACGGGAATCGACAGCCGAAAGATGGCGTTCTGGACCTTCATCGGGTCCGAGTGCCTGCTCTTCGGCAGCCTGATAGCAACCTACCTGGTGTACGAAGGCCGGTCGGTCGTAGGCCCGACACCGCAGGAAATCCTCAACATCCCGATCACGTCTGTGAGCACATTTGCCCTGCTGATGTCGAGCTTGGCTATGGTGATGGCGCTGGCCGCGGTGGAACGCGGCGACAAACTATGGGCCCGTGCATGGCTGGCGACAACGGCCGCTCTCGGGATGATCTTTCTCGGCTTTCAGGCCTACGAGTTTACTACCTTTGTGCATGAGGGCCTCACGCTGCAATCCAATCTGTTTGGCTCGACGTTCTTCGTACTTACGGGTTTCCACGGCGGCCACGTGGCAGTCGGCGTGCTATGGCTCCTTACGCTGCTCTTCCGATCGCTACAAGGAAAACTGGGGCCGCAGAAAGCCCTGAATGTTGAGATTGCGGGTCTGTACTGGCACTTTGTAGATGTCGTATGGATAGTGATCTTCACGGTGGTCTATCTACTTCAGCGCTAGTGAGTGGACTTATGAGCGAACAGGATCAGCTGGTGACACAGCCGCACGCGCGGCCGACCGACGCCTATATGGCAGTTGCCGGCTTGCTGATAATCATCACGTTGGTCGAGGTCGGCGTATTCTATATCCCGGCGTTTCAGGGTGTCCTCGTCCCACTGCTCCTGACACTGTCCGCGTGCAAGTTCGCACTTGTCGTCCTGTTCTACATGCATCTCAAACGCGACCACGGCTTGCTGACTTTGATTTTTACGCTTCCACTGCTGATCGCCGTGGCGGTGGCTGTCGCACTTCTATTCTTGTTCGGGGTAGTTGTGGGGACGTAATAGGTCGAGATGTTCATAGAGAGAACTGGAGCGCCGGCCCTCCTAGCTGGGAGCCGGCGCTCTTTCAGTTCCATCGTGGTTCATCGAATCTTGATTCTGACCGCCTGTCTGCTCACTTGTACGTCGGACTGACGGATTATCACGCGCGCAACGTGTAGCATTATGATATCACCGTGCGGAATATCGCGCAGCACGTTGTCGAGATCGGTACGCGTCGACACGGGCTGGTTGTTCACGTCCGTTATGATTTCGATGAAACCTTGCCGTAGATTGCTGGCAAAGAGTCTCCCGTCAGCTGGCCCGTCCTCTTCGACCTCGGTAACGGCCAGCCCGGTGGGGACGCTGCCTGGGATCCCAGCCTCACGTGCATCTCGCTTGCTGAAGGGCTGAACGCCGATACCGATTTTCGATTCGAACGAGTCAGAATCCTCTGGTTTGTCGGGCCTGCCGGAGGCCAGTTGCTGCTTCGGACTGGTATTTGCCTCGATCAAGCGCACTTTGTAGGTATGGCGTTTGCCGTTATCTCTGAGCACGGTGACGTTGACAACGGTGCCCGGCTTCTTGAATCCGACTATCTGCTGCAGCTGAGCTACGTACTGCACCTTGGTGCCGTCGAGCTCCACGATGATGTCGCCCGGCTTGAGTCCGGCACGCTTGGCAGGACTGTTATCTCCGCTGAAGTCCTCGATCCTGACGCCACGGATTTCCTTGAGTCCAACAGCTTCGGCGTCGACCGCGTCGGCCTGGGTTATCTGCACGCCGAGAGCGGCTCTCGTGACCTTGCCGTCAGCGATCAGTTGGCTGGCCACGGCGCGGGTGAGGTTCGACGGAATTGCAAACCCGTAACCGGAGTAGTACCCGGTCCTGCTCGCTATCGCCGCGTTTACGCCGATCACTTGCCCACGGATATTGACCAACGGCCCACCCGAATTACCCGGATTGATGGCCGCGTCCGTCTGAATGTAGTCCTGGATGTTCCACTCCGAGTTGACGAGATCGCGGAGCCCCCGGCCCCGGGCGCTCACGATCCCGGCAGTGACCGTCGACTCGAAGCCCAATGGGTTGCCTATTGCCAACACCCACTCTCCTACGCGAGCCGAATCCGAATCGCCGAACGACATCGCGTGGAGTCCTTTCTCTGCGATCTTGATTACGGCGAGGTCGGTGTTCGGGTCGCGACCCACGATCTCGGCGTCAAACTTCCGGTGGTCGAAAAGCGTTACAGTCAGCTTCTTGGCATCCTCAACAACGTGGTTGTTCGTAACGATGTAACCGTCGTCGGAGATGATGAACCCACTTCCTGTGGCGGTCCGCCGGCGCGGAGTCTGATCGAAAAACCGATCGAACGGCGATTGGGGCCGGAGTCGCGGCGTCCTGGTCTCGGAGACCGATGTGATAAAGACAACCGATGGCTGAACCGCTTCTGCCACCGCGGTGAACGCTTCACTCAGGTCTGCAAGCGGTGCCGCGGCCGGTATCGCACGGGGGAGTGATCGCGTTGCTTCCAACGCTGGAAGCACGTTCGCCTGTTGCGCGAACGATGACCTCGGCGATTCGATAACGATCGCGAATGCTACCGTCAAGGACAGGGCAAGCCCGATCATCGTACCCAACTTTATCCAGTCTCTCGTACGTTTCATTGTGGTCACTCTCGCTTTGAATACTAATCTATGATCAACACCCGCGAGGTTCCTTACTAGAACCCCAATTGAGGAAAGTTAGTTTCTCCCTCAGGACTTGGCGTCGTCTACGATCTCGTAATCTGCTTCTTCTACATTCTCGTCGCCAGTGTCTGCGCTGGAGTCCGCTGCTGGTTCCGCCGACGAGGTATCTTGGGCCTGAGCCTGGGCTTCCTGCATCAGCGATGCACCAGCTGCAGAGTAGGCTTGGCTCAGTTGCTCGAGCGCATTCTTGATCTCTTCCGACTCTCCCGAGCGCAGTGACTTCTTGGCGGATTCCACTGCATCGTCCAGCCGCTGCCGCACAGAATCTTCCAGCCGGTCTGCCCACTCCTTGCTGTTCTTCTCCACTTCAAAGATCAGCGCGTCGAGTCTATTTCTCTGCTCTACCTGCTCGCGCCGCTTCTTGTCTTCGTCGGAATGCTCTTCCGCGTCCTTCACCATGCGATCGATCTCGGAGTCCGAAAGTCCACTCGAGGCCTCGATTCTTATCTTCTGTTCTTTGCCGGTCGCCTTGTCTTTGGCCGACACGTGCAAGATCCCGTTGGCGTCGATGTCGAACGTGACCTCGATCTGAGGCATTCCTCGCGGTGCAGGCGGAATGCCGGTCAACTGGAAGCGACCGATTGTGCGGTTGTCGAGCGCCATCTCCCGCTCGCCCTGGAGCACGTGTATCTCTACCGTGGTCTGGTTGTTCTCGGCCGTCGAGAAAACTTCCGCCTTCTTGGTCGGAATCGTCGTGTTGCGTGGGATGAGCACCGTGGTTACCCCACCAAGAGTCTCGATTCCCAGCGACAGCGGGGTTACGTCGAGGAGCAACACATCCTTCACCTCGCCCGCCAGAACGCCACCTTGAATGGCGGCTCCGATCCCAACTACCTCGTCCGGATTGACCCCCTTATTGGGTTCCTTGCCGAAGAAACCCTTGACCGCGTCCTGGACCTTGGGGATTCGAGTAGACCCGCCGACGAGGATGATCTCGTCGATATCGGATGTCTTGAGCCCCGCATCCTTTAGAGCCTTCTCCATGGGCGGAATGACACGCTGGATCAGGTCATCCACCAACTGCTCGAACTTGGCGCGGGGCAGGGTGTAGTTGAGATGCTTGGGACCCGACTGATCGGCCGTGATGAACGGAAGGTTGATCTCCGTCTGTGAAGTGGTCGACAACTCCATCTTGGCCTTCTCCGCGGCCTCCTTCAGGCGCTGTAGCGCCATGGGATCCTTGCTCAGATCGATCCCCTGATCCTTCTTGAACTCTGCAACGAGCCAGTCGATGACTCTCTGATCGAAGTCGTCACCACCAAGGTGAGTGTCTCCGTTGGTCGCTTTAACTTCGAAAACCCCCTCTGCCAGTTCGAGAATGGAGATATCGTAGGTTCCGCCCCCCAAGTCGAACACCGCTATCTTCTCTTCCTTCTTACTCTCCAACCCGTAGGCCAGCGATGCGGCCGTCGGCTCGTTGATGATCCGCAGAACATCGAGCCCGGCGATCTTGCCCGCATCCTTGGTTGCCTGGCGCTGTGAATCGTTGAAATAGGCGGGCACCGTGATGACCGCCTTCTCAACCGAGTGACCGAGATAGTCCTCCGCCGTCTGGCGCATCTTCTGTAGGACCATCGCGGAGATCTCGGGCGGCGTGTAGGTCTTGCCCTGGATATCGACCGACGCCAGGTCTCCCTTGCCAGCCGCCACTTTGTACGGCACCAACGATATCTCCGACTTGACCTCGGCCATCCGTCGGCCCATGAAACGCTTGATGGAGAACACGGTGTTGCCGGGATTGGTTACCGCCTGCCGCTTGGCGACCTGACCTACCAACCGCTCCCCATCCTTGGTAAATGCCACCACCGATGGAGTCGTCCGACCACCCTCGGCATTGGGAATCACCACCGGGTCACCACCCTCCATTACCGCGACGACCGAGTTGGTTGTCCCCAGGTCTATTCCAATAACTTTCTCCGCCATTCCTCGTTCTCCCTGTTTTCCAAATGATCAGATGCCTGCCTCAACCCTACAGTCGCAGGGCAAGGCCCGTACCAACTATATCTGCCATAATGACAGCCATAGCGGTTGTCACAGCCGCGCCTACGATCGGGCTATTCCACTGATTGACTTGAACTTAGCAGCGCCGTAGCTTGCGATTCAATGTTTCCCTACAAGGACGACAATCCGACCGTTTTGACCCCGTACGTCACGGTGGGAATCATCGCCCTGACCAGCCTCGTCTGGATTCTCTATCAGCAGGGTGGGCTTGAGCCCGGGCTGACCAGGTCGATCTGCCAGCTGGGAGCGATTCCGGGTCGACTGCTGGGTGGTGGAGTCGAGCCGGTCCTTACGCGTAGGGGACCCGTTATGCTGTGCCCCGACTCAGCCGATCTGGCCTGGTACACGGTGGTGTCCTCGGTATTCCTGCACGGGGGCTGGCTGCACTTGATTTTCAACATGTGGTTTCTTTGGGTGTTCGGAAACAACATCGAAGACGCAATGGGGCACGGCCGGTTCTTGATCTTCTACCTGATCTGCGGAGTCCTCGCGGCGCTGGCTCAGGTATTCACCCAGCAATCGTCGCCCGTGCCGATGGTGGGGGCATCAGGCGCTATCAGCGGAATCATGGGAGCGTATCTGGTGCTGTATCCCAAGGTCCGAGTGCACATGCTGGTGTTTCTGGGGTTCTTCATCACGACGATATCGGTTCCCGCTTACCTCATGCTGCTATATTGGGCGTTTCTACAGTTCCTTGGCGGTGTGCCAACTATTGGAGCCGGGGGCTCGACCGGTGGTGTGGCCTTCATGGCTCATCTGGGGGGATTCGTCGCCGGGGCACTGCTGATCCGCTTCTTTACCAAGCCGGAGCTGCTGCGCGCAGCCCAGCGATCCAATGTCGCGGTCAAGGTTCACCGGCGACCGCCGCCGTGGGGGTACTAGAATGTACCTTGCCAAGATCGTGGGTCGAGTGGTGGCGACGGTAAAGCAGGACACTCTCGATGGCCAGACTCTCCAGTGGATACAGCCGGTCGACTCCTCGGGTAATGACCGGGGCGATGCGATCGTCGCGGTGGACCCGATCGGCTTGGGTCCCGGAGAACTGTGCTACTACATAACGTCCCGAGAGGCATCTCTTACCCTGTGGGATACATTTGCGGCAGTGGACGCCGGGATTGTGGGGAAGGTCGATCGGTTGGATATAGGCGGGGCTGCATCAAGTGAGTGAAAGGTGAAAGGTGAAACGAGAAAACGGCGTTTGGGACCCGATGTTCGGAAAGCGATGGGCAGCAAGGAGTTAGTCCGATCTATATAGCGCGTGTTGTAGGCACCGTGGTTTCGACCCACAAGAACGACCGGCTCGACGGCAAGAAGTTGCTGTTGGTTAGGCGGTTGGACTTGAACGATGCCGAGGATGGATCGGTCGAGACCATTGCGCTCGACGTGGTGGACGCAGGTGTAGGTGACAGGGTGCTGGTGGTGCAGGAGGGAAGCTCGGCTAGAAAGATTTTCGATGACGAAAAGATTCCCGTGCAGGCGGTGATAGTAGGAGTTGTGGACAGCGTGACGCTGAATCGAGGGAACGAGCATGAATGAACGCGAGATGGATCAGATAGCCACGTTGGTGGTGGAAAAGCTGGGGTCGAGGCATGTTGGGACGAGGTATGCCTCGCCCCAACCCGCGGCGCCAGCGCCCCCTGCCTCCCACCCCCCGATTCCCGGCGACGGCCCCTCATGCCGCCGAGTCGCCGATTTCGTCGATCACACGCTGCTCAAAGCCGAAGCTACGCAGGTGGAAATTGAAAAACTCTGCGCCGAGGCTGCGGAGCATCGGTTTGCGGCCGTTTGTGTGAACGGAAGTTGGGTTCCGTTGTGCGCGGGGTTGTTGCACGGTACCGGAGTAGACGTCGCCACGGTGGTCGGGTTTCCATTGGGAGCTATGACCTCTAAGGCCAAGGCGTTCGAAGCGGACGAGTTGGTGGGGCTGGGTGCCACAGAGGTCGATATGGTCATCGCGCTCGGTCATGTGATAGCGGGAGACTGGGACTACGTTGAAGACGAGATCGGAGCGGTCGTGGCGGCGGCAGCCGGCAAGACGGTGAAGGTCATCCTGGAGAGTGCGGCACTGGAACCGCTCCAGGTCGTAAAGGCGTCGGCCATCGCAATGGAGGCGGGCGCTCACTACGTGAAGACATCGACGGGCTTCCACCCTTCGGGTGGCGCCACCGCGGAGGCGGTAGCACTCATGCGTTTGGCGGTGGGCAACAAGCTAGGTGTAAAGGCGTCGGGTGGTGTGCGCGACTGCGCCAGCGCACTTCGCATGATCGCCGCCGGCGCTACGCGAATTGGAACATCGTCGGGTGTTAAGCTCGTAAAATGTATCGGGGCGGGACCGATGCCACTCGATACTTTACTCGCCGATCCGGATCGGCACGATCGCGTGTGTCTGTCACACTAGCATTCTCACCATGATAGGTTCCGTAACCGTGCTAGCCGGCCTGCTCCTGGCAGTGTCGTGCGGCAGCGTTGCGCTCAGGGCGCAGGACACGGTAGAGGTGGTAGTGGTGGCCACCACGGACGTGCATGGGCACGTGTTTCACTGGGACTATCTCAACGACAGGGAAGCCCCTTGGGGGCTCACGCGTGCGGGCACGATAGTCGACTCGCTGCGACGCGTCTTTCCCGGTAGGGTAATCGTGGTGGACGCCGGAGACTTGATCCAGGGGAGCCCCTTTGCCACTTACTTTGCCAGGGAACATCCAGCCGATCCAGATCCCGTAATCACGGCTCTCAACGTCGTGCGATACGATGTCGCAACCCCCGGAAATCACGAGTTCAATTTTGGTCTCGACGTACTGAGCAGTGCATTGGGCGATGCGGCATTCCCGATAGTTTCGGCGAACATCTACCGGCTGCCACGCGACACCTTCGCGTTTAGACCGGATGTCATCCTCCCCCGAGGCGGTGCGCGTGTTGGAGTAACGGGATTCACCACTCCCGGCGTCATGATTTGGGATCGGGACAACGTGTCAGGCCGTGTTGTAGTCAAACGCATTATCCCGGCAGCCCGCGCGGCACTGCAGCGCCTGCAGCAGCAACGCGCCGACTTGCGGGTCGTGATAATCCATAGTGGCATGAACGCGCCGTCGAGTTACGATACCACTGGCGTGGGTGCCGAGAACGTCGCGAGCTCGCTGGCCGCGCTTCCGATCAAACCACACCTGGTTGTCGTGGGTCATTCGCATAGAGTGATGATCGATACGGTAATCAACGGAGTGCACTTCATACAGCCACGGCCGTGGGCGCGTAGCCTGGCGATTGCCCACGTGTGGTTGGTTCGGGCAGGTACCACCGGTTCGTTCCGGGTCGCGCGGATCTCGGGGGAACAGATCTCTCTCGAAAACGTCGCACCGAATCCAGTTGTCACGCGTAGGCTGGAAGACGCCGATAGACGGGTACGGATCTGGGTAAGCACGCCGCTTGCCGAGTCCGAAGGCGATTGGAGTGCACGATACGCCCGCGCGGGCGATACCCCGATAATCGATTTCGTGAACGAGGTCCAGCGGCGCCTAAGCGGTGCTGATCTATCCTCGACGGCCGCGTTCAACCCGGGTGCACATCTGGGACCTGGGCCCGTCCGCCTGCGGGATGTGGCAGCGGTGTATCCCTATGAGAACACGCTCAAGGCTGTTCGTATCGATGGAGCGTCGTTACGGGACTATCTGGAGCACTCGGCGTCCTATTTCCGAACGTACGTTCCGGGTGAGCCCATCGTCAACGACAGCGTGCCGGGATTCAACTTCGACATAGTCGGCGGTGTGGATTACACGATCGATCTGAGCCGACCGGTGGGCTCCCGTATCCGGCAGCTGACCTGGCAGGGCAGGCTGGTGCAGTCCAGTGACACGTTCAGATTGGCGCTCAACAACTATCGACAGAGGGGTGGGGGCGGTTTCGACATGTTGAAGGGCCTACCGGTGGTCTACGACCGGAGCGAGAACATCCGCGACCTATTGGCAGAGGCTGTTCGTTCGGCCGGGAGATTGCGTAGCGACGACTACTTCCGGCCTTCCTGGCGAATAATGCCGCCGGAGGCGGCGGACGCGGCGCGCAAGGCGTTTGAGCCACGAGTGGAGCAACCCAGCGCGGTGGCCAAGCGTGATTCTGTCAGCGCGGTATTTGCGCCGCGACCGCGCGACCGAGTGGAGGCAGCACCACCGCCAGCGAAGCCGTTTGCGCGACTCAAGTTCCGCCTGGAAGTCGGCGAAGATTCGCCGTTGGAACGTCTGGTCGCGGACGCATTCCGCAATGGAGCCCGTACGCACTTTGCCCTGCTGGGCGCCGGTGGCATACGGACCGGTTTGCCTGCGGGACCGGTATCGCGTCGAGGCATTGAGGGCGTGTTAACGCGGGACGAGCGTCTGGTGCGTTTCCAGATTCGGGGATCCGTACTGTACGGGATTCTGGAACAGGTGGTCGGTGTGGATCGGATAGCAGTCCAGGTATCCGGTTTCGACGTTTGGTACGAGCCTCGTCGCAAGACGGGTAAGCGCGTGCGCAGGCTGCGGTTTCCGGACGGGCGTGAAGTGCGTAAGAAGGGAACGTACACCCTGACCTTGCCGGCGTCGCTTATTCCGGAATTCGCCATGCTCGGCGAACTCACATATGAGGCAACCGGGCTTACGGAAGTATCAGCGCTAGAGGCGTACATTAGGAAACTCCGCCAGCCGGTGGAGGCGCCGGGGACCAGTAGATTCCATCGCAATAAGTGACTTGCACGGTCCGCGTGTTCGTCGACGAGCGGCCTGTGGCCGTTTCGCCGGGAAGTAGCGTATTCGACGTGGTCACAATGGATGACGCGGAACTTGCGTCTGCGATCTCCAGAGGGACCGCATACGTGACGGACGGAGTCGGCCGCCGACTCGATCCGTCTACCCCCGTTAAATTGGGTGACATTCTGCGCGTGGTGCGAAGTGCGCGCAGCTCCAGCGACGAAAAGGATTAGCGGGTGACCTTGACTGCGGAACTCATTCGGAGACTGCCGAAGGCTGAGATTCACGTACATCTCGATGGCTCGATTAGACCTGCTACGATGATCCAGTTGGCGCGCGAGCGGGGTGTGCGCCTGCCGTGCGACGAGCCCCGCGCGCTCGCCGAGGCGCTTTATGTGCGGGATGCTCACAGCCTCGAGGAATACCTCGAGCGGTATGCCATCACAGTTTCCGTGATGCAGACGGAGTTGGCGCTGGAGCGCATCGCCTACGAGTTCGTCGTCGATGCCGCGGCGGATAACATCCGTTATGTCGAGGTCCGCTACAGTCCGGCACTGCATACTCCCGCGCTCACTCTCACCCAAGCGATAGAGGCTCCACTCGCGGGGCTAAGGCGGGGTGAAGAGGAAACGGGGACCGTTGCGCGACTGATAGTGTGTGGACTCAGAACTCTATCGCCCAGTGTTTCACACGACCTGGCGCACCTGGCCGTCGATTACAAGACCGATGGTGTACTCGCGTTCGACCTGGCGGGCGCCGAACGCGGTAACCCGGCGCGCGATCACAAACGTGCGTTCGATCATGCGCACGCTCACGGGCTGGCGTGCACTTGTCACGCCGGCGAAGGTGACGGTCCCGATTCCATTGCACAGGCCATCCACGTCTGCGGTGCCCAGCGGATCGGTCACGGCACGAGGCTGCACGAGGATCCGGAACTCGAGGAATACGTAATCCAGAATCGTATTCCTTTAGAAATCTGCCTCACGTCCAACCTCCACACGCACACCGTCAGCTCCGTAGAGGAACATCCCATCACCCATTACTTGGATAAGGGCTGCGTAGTGACACTAAACACCGACAGCCGTCTCATGGACGGCATTACCTTGAGTGACGAGTACTGGATGGCGCACAAGCAGCTCGGCTTCGATCGTTCGGCTATCGACCGGCTGATCCTCAACACGTTCGAGGCCGCTTTTCTTCCCGATCCACAGAAGAGCGAACTCGTGGCGTGCATCGAGCGCGAACTCGAGGAGCTACAGTGACCGGTCTCTGGTTGGTTCAGAGCGCCGCCGAGCAGTTGGCGGCGGCACGCGACGGACTCGACACTCCGTTCTTACAAAGACTGATGGGCCTGGTCGGGATCGGTTCGATGATCGTGATCGCGTGGGCCCTGTCGAACAATCGCAGGAAAGTGAACTGGAAGCTGGTTGGAACGGGTGTCGTACTTCAGGCCGTGCTCGGTTTCGTGGTTCTGAACACCGGTGTGGGACGGTTCCTGTTTCAAGGCGCGAACACGGTCTTTACACAATTACTCGGGTTCACGGAGCAGGGCGCCAGGTTCATCTTCGGCAATCTGGTCCAGAGCAACGTTCCGGTTGGAATTCCGGTGGGGAATCCCGCCAGTGGCCCAATCAGTTCTCCCGAACTCTGGGCCAACACGGGAGCGTTCTTCGCGTTCAGCGTGCTTCCGACGATCATTTTTTTTTCGTCGCTCATGTCGGTGCTCTACTATTTGGGCATCATGCAGCGGGTGGTACAGGGCCTTGCGTGGGCCATGCAGCGCACCATGCACACTTCGGGGGCGGAGAGTCTGTCGGTCGCGGGGAACATCTTCGTGGGCCAGACCGAAGCTCCGTTGCTCATCAAGCCGTTCGTTGCCAAGATGACGTACTCCGAGTTGAACACGGTGATGGTAGGCGGGTTCGCCACTATTGCCGGCGGTGTGATGGCGGCGTACGTGGCCATGCTGTCACCTTACTTTCCCGATATTGCCGGTCACCTGCTGACCGCGGCAGTGATGAACGCGCCGGCTGCGTTGGTGATCTCCAAGTTGCTCGTACCGGAAACGGGCGAGCCGCTTACCAAGTCGTCACTCAAAGTCGCAGTAGGTGACAAGGACGCCAACGTGATCGACGCGGCAGCCGCGGGTGCGAGCCAGGGCATGCATTTAGCACTCAACGTGGCGGCGATGTTGTTGGCCTTCGTTGCGCTCACCTACCTGATAAACGCAATACTCGGCCTGGCAGGTGGGCTCTCGCTCGAAACGATCTTCGGCTGGGTGCTCTCACCGCTCGCGTGGCTTATGGGCGTACCGATGGCGGACGCGGGCACCGTCGGTTCGCTCATCGGTGTGAAGGTCGTGTTGACCGAGTTCGTGGCGTATCTGCAGCTCGCGGCCACGCTGGGCGATCCCGCCACTACTCTCTCGCCACGCGCCACGCTCATCGTTACGTACGCACTGTTGGGCTTTGCCAACATTCCGTCGATCGCGATTCAGATTGGCGGCATAGGAGGTCTGGCGCCGGAGCGGAGGGGTGATCTCTCGCGCCTGGGACTCAAGGCTATGATCGGTGGCAACCTCGCGGCGTTCATGTCCGCCAGCCTTGCGGGGATGCTCGTTTGACCAGCGACGCAACCTTGGACCTCGCCGTCGATTTTCTGCGCGACCGGCTGGGCCAGTTTGCTCCCAAGGTGGCTGTAGTGCTGGGCTCGGGGCTAGGACGGCTCGCCGATTCGGTCAATGTCGGAAGTCGGATCCCGTATTCCGAGATACCGGGGTTTCCATCGTCTACGGTCGTAGGACACAGTGGTGAGCTGGTCACCGGTGTTGTCGAAGACGTTCCCGTGGTATTGCAGAGCGGACGGTTCCATCTGTACGAAGGACACGAAGGAAAGACAGTGGTCCTGCCGGTGAGGGTATTTGCCGAGTTGGGGGTCGAGTACCTGGTTGTGACCAACGCCGCGGGTTGTTTGCGGCCCGATATGCGGCCGCCCACGCTCATGCTGATCGCCGATCACATCAACATGATGTGGGGGAGCCCGCTCATGGGTCCGGTGGTAGACGGCGAGCCGCGGTTTCCCGACCTCTTCGATCTGTACGACAAGGAGTTGCGCACGCTGGCGCGCCGGGTAGCACTCGACTTAGGTGTCAGATTGGAGGAGGGCGTGTACCTGAGTCTGCTGGGTCCGTGTTACGAGACCCCCGCCGAGGTCAGGATGTTGCAACGACTCGGCGCTGACGCCGTAGGTATGTCCACCGTGCCGGAGGTGCTGGTAGCGCGTGCGCGCGGCCTCAAGGTCCTAGGAATTTCCAGCATCACCAACATGGGTGCCGGGTTGTTTCAGGGGGTGTTGAATCACCAAGAGGTGTTGGAGGCGGGGGAGGAATTGGCCGTCGATCTGGAGCGGTTGGTGAGAGGGGTCTTGTCGATGGTGGGCGGTCGAGGGCGGTAACTGGCGGTCGGGGCGGTCATCCTGCATCAGCGCTGCTAGCGCGTGAGTCTTCGCAAATACGTGGCTTCGATGTGCGATCGGGGTCAAACTCTCGGCGTTCCCGGGATCCGCGGCTCTGAAACCCGCGTCCCCTACCGCACCGTCCGGCGCCACTCGGCGTCGAGACACCGTCTCCGCTCGAGCCGCTAATAACGCCGCGAGCAGCGAATCGGGGTTCACTTTGAAGACGCCCGTCCGTTGGGGGTCGGCCAGTGGCGCGGGTCGACCACGCTGAGCCCGGCGAACGGGGCGAAATCTGCCGAATTGCATGTGATGATCTCGCCCACGCCATGCCGGAGCAGGGTGGCTGCGAGCAGCGTGTCCGCGATCCGCTTGCGGCCGAGCTGGTGGTGCTCGAGGAGCGCGAAGGCGTCGGCAATTGCCTCCTCGTCGGGCGCGAGACAAGTGACGTTGGACCGGCCGAGATACAGGCGCGCGATGGCCCGCCCTTCACTCATCGTGACCGGCGGGTCGAACCGCCTGGGATCGGTGATGACGTGCACCAGTTCGTGCAACACCATCGGCGTGACCGCGAGTGTCACGCGGGGTGCGGCGAGCCGCTTGTGTAGGAACCGACGTACCCGCTCGTGTTCCGCCGTCGTCGGCAGGTGCGCGTATACCAGGACGTTGGTATCGACGGCCTGGATCACTCGGTGTCGCGCTCGAACACTTCGTTCCAGATCTCGGCGCGCCCCGGCAACTCACCCACCGGCCCATGCCCGGGCAGCACGGGCAACTCGGACAGTCGTGTGCGCTCTTCCAAACGCTCCGCCCGGTAGTGGGCCATCGCTTCGCGGATGAGTTGGGCCACCGGCCGACCCTGCTGCTTCGCAGCCCGCTGGAAGGCCTGGTAGTCGTCCGGCGATATCGCCACCGATATCGTTTTCATATCGTAGATAATATCATCTGTGACGGGAAGTGGTCAGGGTCAAGCGGTAAGGACCACCGAAGTCGATTTGCAGAATAGAAATGAATTTCTATATTGCAAGACATGCTACCACGACGTATCACACCGGAATTGCGAAGGCGGCTGGCGACGTACCCCGCTGTCGCCGTTCTCGGGCCGCGCCAGTGCGGCAAGACGACGCTGGGACGGTCGCTCGCCGGAGCCTACTTCGATCTCGAGCAGGAGCCCGAACGTCTCCGGCTGGACCTGGAGTGGGCCGACCGAGTGGCCGCCAGAGATCTGCTGATCCTCGATGAGGCTCAAACTTGGCCCGAGGTCTTCCCTCGAATCCGCGCGGCCATCGACCGAGACCGCAAGCGCAACGGACGGTTTCTGCTACTCGGGTCGGTATCTCCACGGCTCATGACGCAGGTATCCGAATCGCTGGCCGGCCGCCTGTCACAGATCGAACTCACGCCGTTCCTCTCGAGCGAGGTGAAGCGCAAGACTTCCGCAGACCGCCTCTGGCTATGCGGCGGATACCCCGACGGCGGCGTGCTCCGCCCGGGGCAGTACCCGCGATGGCAGCTCGACTACCTGGCGTTGCTAGCCCAGCGCGATCTGCCGGCCTGGGGCCTCCCCGCCAAGCCGCAAGTGACGGACCGGCTGTTACGCATACTCGCGGCAGTGCACGGCCAGGTCTGGAACGCCTCGCAACTGGGACAGAGTCTCGGGCTCTCGTACCAGACCGTGAACACCTACCTCGACTACCTCGTCGGCGCCTTCCTGATCCGTCGCCTCCAGCCGTACCAAGTCAACATCCGCAAGCGGCTGGTGAAGAGCCCGAAGATCTACTGGCGCGACAGCGGCCTGCTCCACGCTCTCCTCAACACCCCGGACCGTCGCGCCTTGTTGTCGCAACCGTGGGTGGGTGCCAGCTGGGAGGGCTTCATGATCGAACAGGTGCTCGGTGAATTGGCGTCGGCCGGCATCGCCTTCGAGTCGTATTACTTCAGGACCAGCGACGGGCACGAACTCGACCTGGTGCTGGATCTCGGCACCGAGCAATGTGCGATCGAGATCAAACTCACGGCTTCCCCGGGTCCTGCGGACATGAGCCGGCTGGACAAGGCCGCCGACATGATCGGTATCTCGCGACGATTCCTCGTGTCGCAAACCGGGCGATCGACGGGTGATGATTACCGTGCTTCCTGCAACCTTCCCGGTTTGATCGAGCGTCTCCGCAAGGCGTTTGCGGCGAAGTAGGGCCTCGGATCGATCGGCGGGCTCTACGCGTACTGGCACCGCGCGATACACCAACCGCCCGCACGGACCTCGGCGAGTTCGCCGCTGCTCTCGAGCGCGCCGTTGGACGGCTGAGACCGGAGTACCGCCGCTAGTTCGTGCTGCATTATGTAGAAGAGCGATCGTATGACGAGGTTGCCGAGATCATGAACGCGCCCGTGGGCACTACCTGCACCGCGTGGTTGGGTGTAGATCAGTAGTTGCAGTGCCTGGTGGTTCTGGTGCAGGGACTCGAGCAGGTCGAGGACACTGCCATCCCTCGGCGCGAGATCGTAGATGAGGATGTCCCAGGGAAGGACGATTTTATCCCCCCCCGAATTCTACATGCGTCTTGAATCTCAGCGATCGAGACGCTACGACCCGTCGCACCCTCACGTGCAATTGTTTTGAGGGCGAGTTCTCGTGCACGGGGGTCCGCCAAGCAGACGGCCACGATCGCTGAAGTGTCGGTCATTATCTCGGTTCTCCCGGTCCAAGAAGGTGCAGATGAAAACGGCCTGACGCTAGGGTATTCGGCGATGAGTTCGAAGTTGTTTTGTGATTTTGGCGATTTTGGGCGATTGAATCGCAAGAATGTCGCGTTTTGATAGTGGTGTGTCGTGTTTTGATATTGCGTCAGGCGACCATTCAGCACATGGTTGTTGCGCATGGGACGTATGCGAGGACTTTGGTCTCACGGGCGGTGGGTTTGGCCCTGAAAGTGGGGCTTTGGACTGTTGCGCCACGTGTCGTCCGCTAGGTTGATTGATGAAGTCCGAAAGGTATCCTGCGGTCCGATGCACCAGGCTGGTTGATCCGCCGTGGCCAGTGTTGTGATTTCTCAAAGAGACAGGAGGGTTCAATGCGCGGTCTTCGTTTCGCTTTGGCGCTTCTAGCGCTCGCACTCGGTACAGAGCAGGGTTTGGCGCAGGATCCAAGTGATTCCTGTCCCAATGCCTTTTATTCTTCGGAATTCGGGACTTGTGGAATGACCGGACGCGTCAGTGGATGCGTTTGCGAATATCACTGTTCCTACGGTACGTTTTGGTTCAATTTCTGCAGCGTCCAGTGAAGAGATGGAATTGGTGATAATCTTCCGTGCGCGTGTACCCTCCAATGCCTTTGAGTTTGGAACTACAGCTAGCAAAGGTGTCGCCTTGTGCTTTTCCTAGCGGCATCTGGAGGTGTGGCCCTCACGATCGGCGGTTTCGGGTGGCATGGAGGGCATGATGATGGTCCTTCGATCCCGTTCGATTCCAAGACCGTCGCTCCTCGACGCCCTAACAGTAGTCGTGCTTCTAATTTCGCTCATAGTGTTCCTCCGCCCGGGAGCGCCGATCCGCGTTGCTGTCAGTCGCTGGGTGGCTCGACGACACACAGAGCAAGCGGCCAAGCGGCATTGGGGGTCCTTGGCGGCTACGGCCGCCCCATTGTATGACAGTGGAGGTGGACCTGAGATTATAGAGTTCTCGGACTACGAGTGCCCTTTTTGCCGCGCTGCCAGTGGACCGGTCGATTCAGCGGTGAGTGATGGCCTGCGTATTGCTGTTGTGCAACTCCCCTTGCCTGTTCATCCACAGGCGCGAGTGGCTGCACTGGCTGCTATCTGTGCAAGTCTGATCGGCCGTTTGTTGGGTCGATCATACGGGCGTCTCCCAGAGCACGGTGCAGCGCTGGTTCGAGTTCTTCGGAGTGTAGCCGTACCGGCAAGAGACCCTGAAGCTGTCAAGGCCGGGCTGGCTCGACGGCAGCGACTTCATGTGCACTTCACAGCCTTTCGTCTGAACCGCCACCCCCGACTCCATCATTCAAGAGGTCGAACCGCTTGCATTATTTATTTCCGGGACGTAACACTAGGTCTATGGGTCTAGATATATACAGGGCTAGCGTGTTGAGCGCCCTCTTGTCCCCTGTATTTCTGGTGAACGGGTGCTCCGCAGATCGAAGCGGGAGACTAGTCGATACGGAGGCGCCCGACTCTCTGCGTTCGCCGCTTGCGGTGGCCAGGCCCGAATGGGAGGTGCGCGAGTGGGAAGTGGAGGACATGGCCGGCCCCGGAGGCCGGATTACTGCTTTGGCGTTCCGAGCCGGCGGTGGACTCGTCGTAATGCTGCAGGACTCTCCGCGCACGATCTGGGAGTTCATGTTTCAACTCCCCGCATATCCCTCCATACAGGCATTATCGGACGAATGGCCTCAGCGGCATCCAGCACCAGCAATTGGTTTCCCCACGGAAGTCGTTGGGGTAACGGCGGACGGGGCCGCCTGGTTTCTGGATAGCGAGACGGGCCGGGTGACGAGCCAGAACGTGGCTGGCTACCGCGCCACGATTACTCAACTGGGACATTACGGTTTCGTGCGGCGGGCATGCGCCCTTGGCGAGCGGGCGATCGCCTTTCTCGATGACGCCAGACCTGGTTGGGTGTTCATTCAGAGGATCGAACCGCCGGCAGATGAGTGGACGCTACGGTTTCCGCGCGAGGTGCTGGACAACCCTCACGTAGACTGGACTGACCTCCGCTTCGGCGGCTCTCTTGAGGGGCCATGTGTTCTCTGGACGCCGCGCATGTCGACGGTCGTCGTCGTTTCCGATTCGGAGACACACGCGCTGGGTCCGTTTATAGAGCCGCCGAGGGCGGAGTCGTGGTACGCCAACCTGACACGGCGGGTGACGCGCTCATCCCGGGTCTTGACCGCGCTGGACGCGACGAGTTTCCCGGGAGGGGTCGCGATTCTTTTTGGGGGCCGCACGGCTCATGCGGGCAGCCTTGTCGATTTCTATGACCGGTCAGGCAAGTACATCGAGACGATGCTGTTGGTGCGGCGGGCCCTGCGGGTGGCTGCAAGCCGGTACCGGCTGTTTGTCCTCAGTCAGCATCAGGACAGTGTGTGGCTGGCATCGTATGTCCTGCCTGCAGCGGTCAGTCCCCGCACCGCGCCACGCGAAACCAAAGTGCGGGTTCCACCGCCGCCGTATGCGAGACGGGGGGAGCGCGGTGCGAGCGAGCGCACTGGCCGCCGCTGAGCTGTTCGGCCGTGCGAAGCGGCGTCCCGAAAGCCTCCGCGCTCCTGCCGATTTGGCGGGCGCGATGAACATTCGCCGTGCTTTGGTAGCCTGTGTGGTTGTTTGGGCCACGACGAGCTGCAAGGGAGGGGTAGACGATGAGCGGCGCACGTCGCTACCCCTGTTCGACATCAGCGAGCAGCCCATCTGGGTTATGGCGGACGACGGTGACCCAGATAGACTTTTCTCGGATATTTCTGTGCGACGTTTGCCCGGTGGGCGGCTTGTCATCGGCGACCAAGGAGGCACGCCGCTTCGCGTGTTTGATCGCGAGCGGCGGTTGCAACGCATTCTGGCCGGCCGTGGGCGAGGTCCGGCAGAGTTGTCGGGACGGTTTCTTCTGACACTGTATGGAGACACCGTTTTCACGTTCGGACAGCCCCCCATGGGACCGCCGGACGTCAAGGCGTTCTCGCCGGCGCGGGGCTATCTCTGGAGTGTCCGACCGAGAGTCGATACGGTGCCGCTAGTGACGCCACTAGACAGATTGTCAACCGGGGAGTTGCTCGTGCAACGAGGCATGACTTTCAGAGTTCTGAGCAGCGCTCCCGAGTTAGGCAAGCTTACACCGGATACGGTGCGCTACGGATTGTTTTCCAACGTTAGGGACGGCGAAGACGGCACCATGACTTGGTTCGAGCTTGCTACACGTCAGTGGTTCTTCTCGTACCGGTGGCCGAATGGGCCCATCCCGACAGCCATAGACCCGTACCCGTTTGCAGGGGGAGTTGTAGTAGTCGTTTCGCAGGACCGGGTATGGTTTGTGGATAAGGGGACGGGGGAGACGCGCGCGTTCGACGGCAGTGGAGAATCTGTCGTGTCTGTGCGGCTTTCTTTGAGACCGCAGCCCTTCGATGAGCCGGGTCTGGAGCGATGCCGAACGCGCGCACTGGCGGCCGCTGGATCTCCGGTTGATAGTGCAAAGGTGCAAGCTATGTTCGATGCCGGACTCCTGCCACGGACCATGCCGCTGGTTTCAACTGTAAGTCCCGGCCCTGATGGTGAGATTTGGGTGCGTTTGTTTACTCTGGACGAGCGGGAAGCCCAGCGATTTTTGGTTCTCAGTAGAAACGGCGTGGAGATCGGCACAGCGACTTTGCCAGCCGGTATCGAGGTCCAACAGATTGGCTCTGATTTCGTCCTGGGAGTCAAGCGCGATGATACCGGATTGGAGTCGGTACTTGAATATGCCCTGAACCGGCCGTCAGCGGATGGCGCGAGTGTCGCGACCAGACAACCTGTCCCGAAGCGATGATGTCGGGCGAATTCACGTTAGCGTGCCGGCAGCTGTTGCTGACCGGCACGCAGTGATCCCGCGCCATTACAGTGCGGCGGCGATCTGTCGGGTTTGTTGTGCCTCCGGCGCCGAGTGCCGCGACTGTTCGCGATTTGTGAGAGTAATGCCTTTGCTCCTACACCGCCGGTCCGCCTCGCTGTGACCTCCGAGGAGCGTGCCAGGGCAATTGCGAACCTCGAGAGACTGATGGAGCGTACTAACCGGTATGCGAAACTGGATGGATCGGAGATTCCCGACATCCATCCGTTTACCGAAAACATCGATTTGGATGATGAAGGCCGCCTTTGGGTCAGACGGGTCACGCATAGCGAGCGCACGGTGTTCGACGTGTTCGATCCCGAGGGGCGGTACGTGTGGTCGGTCGACTCTCCATGGAGCATAGTTGAGTTCT
>JBHHZE010000018.1:0-53912 GCA_046757925.1 Gemmatimonadales bacterium | reverse complement strand
CCGCCCCCCCCCCCCGGGGCCCCCCGCGCCGCCCCCCCCCCCCCCCCCCGCCCCGCCCCCCGGGGGAGAGGTCGTATATGCCGGTACAACCTCGGAACACCGGCTCATCGAGGGTCGGGAGATCGCGGAGCGAGAGGGGCTGACGATTGTGCCCCCATTCGACCATCCGGATATCATAGCGGGACAGGGTACGGTTGGACTCGAGATTGTCGAACAACTTCCGGATGTGGCCCACGTGGCGGTTCCGGTGGGTGGGGGAGGACTCGCAGCCGGCGTAACCACCGCCGTGGCGACACTGCGTCCTGACGCCCGCATTACCGGGGTGGAGCCGGCTTCCGCGGCGGCTTTTCGGGCCGCGGTAGAGGTGGGTCACCCCGTGCGGATGGAGTCTTGCGAGAGCATCGCAGATGGTTTACTTCCTCTTTCCGTGGGGACCGTTACCTTCAATCATCTGAGGGGTCGGGCCGATGCAGTCGTCGTTTCCGAAGATGCTATCGCTGCGGCAACGCTGTGGTTGCACTCCGAAGGTGTCATGGCTGAACCGTCTGGGGCTGTGACCACCGCCGCCGTCCGCACCGGCCGTCTCCGGGCCTCTGGGCCTGTTGTGCTAGTGGTGAGTGGTGGCAATGCAGATCCAGACGTAATCGCCTCGCTGGAGGGTTTCCATCACTGATCTGTTCCTAACACAGGTCGAACAGACCAAGATCCTCGTCGCAGACGACGACGAGGCTCTTTTGAATACCCTCACGTGGATCTTGAAAGACCGCGGCTACCAAGTAACCACGGTATCCGACAGCGGCGAGCTGTTGTGTCAGCTCGAAGTAGTACGTCCGGACCTCTTGATGCTGGATATCATGATGCCCCGAGTAGACGGCCTGCAGCTGCTCGAGCAGGTCAAGAGCGACGAACGCTGGCAGGATCTCCCGGTGCTCATGATTTCGTCCATGTCTCCGGAAGAGGGAACGGTGAAATCGTTGGGTTTGGGGGCCTCTGATTTCATATCGAAGCCGTTCAGGGTGAAGGAACTCTTGGCGCGTGTCGACGCGCATCTGCGCACGGGTAACGCTCTGCGGCAGGCCCGCAAGGAGGCGAGGGACCGCGCCGCCGAGGCAAAGGCCAGGGCGGAAGAGGCGACGATCAGGGCGGAAATGGTCGATATCCTCCATGAGGTCACCGACGCGTTGAAGCCGGACGAGATCTACCACATTCTGGCACGTCGCGTGGCTCACGTTCTAAAGATTGCCAAATGCTCGTTGGTCATTCCCCAGCCCGGCAACGAGGTGGGCCTCATCGTCGTCGCATCCGACAATCCGGCGCTGCGAAACCTGGAGATCCATTTGGATGGGTATCCAGAGATCAGGAAGGCGCTGGATACGAACCATCCCGTTCTAGTGCCCGACGTTCAATCCGATCCTCTCTATGCCGAAGTCCGCGAAAAATGGCTGGAGGAGGGAATCAAGGTGCCGACCAAATCGGCGATCGCGATTCCCTTCAGTCTCCAGGGGACGCGATCGGGCATCTTCTTCCTGCGAACCCTGGGAGACGGTCCCACCCTAACCCAATCGGACGTCGCTTTTGCCGAGGAGGTCATCAAGACGGCCGTCAACGCCATCGAGAAAGCATATCAACTCGAGACTGTACAATCCGATCGGGAACGTTACCGTTGGCTGGCGAACATCGACGGCTTGACGGGCTGTCTCAATCGCCGCGCCTTTCTGGAGAAACTCGAGCGTGAGCTGGACAGGGTTGGACGATACGATGTGGAATTGAGCATTCTCATGATCGATATCGATCGATTCAAGAATATCAACGACACGCGAGGCCATCTTGCAGGCGACGGTGTTCTGCGACAGCTTGGAGATCTGTTGCGGAAGCAAGTGCGCTCGGTCGACTTGGCCGCGCGCTACGGCGGAGAGGAATTCGTGATCGTACTCCCCGACACGAACCTGGAAGGCGCACTGAAGTTTGCTGAACGTTTGCGGCAATCTGTGGAGACGAACGAATTTGCGGAGGCCGGAGACGCGATCAAGGTCTCTGTTTCGATCGGAGTGGCAAGCGTTGACGCGGGCACCGAATCGATGCCGGAAACGTTGATCGCCTTGGCCGATGAGGCCCTGTATCGAGCGAAGAACGACGGACGGAATAGAGTGAGATCATGAGCCGACGCTGTCCGAGATGCAAGAACGTATACGAGGGTGATGCACGCTTCTGTCCGAAGGACGGCAGCCCGCTGGTGGACGTCGCGAGCAGCAGCGGTGGTCAGCCGGTCGTGCCCGGGGAGGCGAAAACCATCGCCCGGAAGATCATACCGCGGGGGGGCGCTACTCTCGACCGGGCGGCGTCACTGACGAACCAGGTATTGGATCATCGCTATGAGGTGGTTAGGCGCTTGGGTGAAGGCGGCATGTCCTTTGTGTACGAGGCTACCGACGTGCATACCGGGCAGTCGCTGGCGGTCAAGGTACTGAGTCCCAAACTGAGCCGCGACTCGAATTCCGTGGAACGGCTGCGTCGCGAGGCCGGTCTAGCGATGCGCCTCGATCACCCGAATATCTGCCGCATTCTCCAGTTGGGAGAAACCGAAGACGGCCTGATATATCTCGTCATGCCCTACCTGAAGGGTGAACTCCTGTCCGACCGTGAGGCGAGAACCGGTCCGATGGAGATCGAACTGGGCATCGAGTACTTGGTCCAGATATGTTCCGGGCTCCAGTTTGCCCACCAGCAGAACATCATCCACCGGGACCTCAAGCCGGAAAACATCATGCTTGCCAGTCAAGGAGACGGCGATATCCCGGTCGTTATGGATTTTGGCCTCGCGAAGCAGAATAGGCCCGAGCCCGGGGTGGCGAAACTGACCGCGACGGGGATCATTCTCGGAACGCCGGAGTTCATGAGTCCGGAACAGATCAGAGGCAAAGAGATCGATGCCCGTAGTGACGTTTACGCGCTGGGAATCGTTGCCTTTGAGATGTTCACGACTCGATTGCCGTTCGAGGGACGATCCCCCCAAGAAATGATGATCATGCGCCTGCGCGGTAAGCCTACCAAACTCAGGAAATATCGGCCGGAGTTTCCTGCGAAACTGGAGGCAGCGTTGATGAAATCGCTCGAAACCGATCCTAGCGATAGATACTCTAGCGCGCGGGACTTTGGCCAGGCGTTGCTCGACGCACACGAGAGTCCCAACACGGAGCGGCTGCAGCAACTGTTGGGCTAATTGCGAATGGTCTCTTTTTGACGCCCCCTTGGGTATTCAAGGTACCTCAAAGACTCTCTGGGGTACCTCCAAATTGATCACGACGTCGGAGATGATGAGTTCCTTGCTACGCTTCCCCGATGCTGTTATGGTCGTGCGTGTCACTACATAGGGATACTCGATCTCGCCTGCACGCATCGTCTTTCCCCACTCCATTCGATTCAGGTTGGTCCTTCCTTCCTCCACGTACGTGACCTCGGTGGGAAACCCGTGTCCCGGAGCGAAGTAGTAGGTGAACACGTCGCTATGCTCGCCTACGCCCTCACCGAAGCTGACCGCGACGGCATGATATAGCCCGTCCGGGGGACCGGCAGCAGCGCCGCCGCCGGGCCAGTCGGCGCCGGGCCGTTCCTTGAGACCGAGATAGCTGAGAAAGACTCCGGGGTCGCGCAACTTGTACGGAATACCAATCCAATAAAACAGGTCTCGTGCCACGTACAGTGCCTCGCGTGAGTCCTTCGCCGTATCGGGCAGCATCTCACCGTCCTCCGCCGCCCAAGCCGGATCCCGGCCGTTGAACCCCTGCTGTATGAGGCCACCGGTCTCCCATCTCTCAACCCTGCTTTCTTCACCGTATGGACCTTTGCGGACCCACACGTAACGTGGACGGCTGCGCTTCTGTCGTCCGGAAACCGTATCGTAGAGTACGGTTGTAACCGTATATGACGCCGCGATGAACCGGCCATAGGTTTCCATACCGCCGACTGAATCGATCCATAGAGAGATGAGAGAGTCGGCAGCGGGGTCCGTGCGATCGACCCCGCCCTTGTGTTGCGATCCGTTGGGCTGGAGGGCAAACCATGTTACGAGCACCATCGCGGCGGCCCAGGTAAAACTTCCTTGTTGCGTTGCACGCCGTAGCGGCATCTACTTGCTCCTCGAGTGCGGACCAACGGATATTAGAGCGAGAGCCCCCTGAGCGGAAGGTTGTAAAGACCATGAAACGATTTTCGGTACTCGACCCACCGGAGTATGTGAATTGGATGCCGGACCCGGATCTGGTGGCAGAGTTCAAGGCAACGCTATCCGAACATCCCGAGCGGTGCGCCGTGCTGGAGTCGCTGACGACGGATGTCAAGCTGGCTCTCTATGCGGGCATGTTACGGGCGCGGCTTCACGATGTCACCCTCAAGAGGTGGGTAAGGCAGGGAGTTATCTCGAAAGCCTGGCTGGCAACCGGGGAAGAAGCGACCACGGTGGGGCCAGTGCACGCGTTGGACCGCACGACCGACGTTGTGGCGCCTATGATTCGGAATGCAGGAGCTTGCTGTGAGATGGGCATGTCGCTCGCCGACATGCTGCGCGGTTACCTGGGTACATTCGATTCGCCGTCTAAGGGACGCGACGGTCACGTGGGCGACTTTTCCCACGGCGTTCTTCAGCCGATCTCCAATCTCGGGAATATGCCGCCCGTTGCCTCCGGCATAGCAATGTCGTTCAAGCTACGCGGTGAGAACCGCGTGGCACTCACATGGGTAGGCGATGGATCGGTGAAACACGGCGGTACGCACGAGGCTTTCAACTTCGCAGCGGTGCAGCATCTGCCGATCGTATTCATCATCCAAAACAACCAGGTTGCGCTGGGGACGCGAGTTTCCGTCCATCACCTTGGCGGAACGTTCGAAACCGTTCACGAGGCATATGGCGCGGCAGGATTCCAATTCGATGGCAACAACGTTCTGGATGCATATGCGGCAACCAAGCTGGCGGCCGACAGATGCCGTCGCGGCGAGGGGCCGGTTTTCCTGGCGGCCGAGACATTCAGGATGGGTGGGCACGCCACGCACGACGAGCAGGAAGCCAGGCTAGTCATCCCGGCCGAGGAGTTCCAACGGTGGGGTGCCCGCGATCCGATCGGCCTTTACGAGGAGTTTCTCAAGGAAGACGGAGTGTCGATAGCGGAGCTGGAGGCTGTCGAGAGTGACGTGGCCGCCGCGGTCGACCGGGCAGCGGAGGAAGCCTTAGCAAGCCGTGCCACTAATCTCCCTCCTGGGGAGAGTGCTCTCGAGGGGGTGTACGCAAGCTCTACATGAGGTCACTTACGGCGTCGTGCGGCTCATCCTCCAAACAAGGCCCCGAATGCCGCCAACACAGACGGAATGGCGAAGAGCAACACCACGACCAACACTGGGGGCGCGACGAACCTGACGAAGACGGTAAACGCCTTGCGGGCGAATACGTTTTCCAATCCGATAGCGAGTTCTGCTTGGGCCTTGGGGAGGATCTTGTAACCCACCAGTATGCTCGTCAGGAGCCCGCCGAGCATGAGCAGGAAGGTTCCCACTAACTTGTCGGCTGCGCCCAGGAAGTTCAGGCTAAAAGCCGATGGGACACCCGTCAACGTAATCAGAACTCCGAAGGTCAACGTGGCACGCTTCCGCGTCCATCCCCAACCGTCGATCACCGCAGCAACCACGACCTCCAGTAGAGAGATAGACGAGGTGAGTGCGGCGAAGAAGAGCATGGTGAAAAAGGCGCCAATGATGATGTTGCCCTTTTCTCCCAGAGTTCTGAGGGCCGGCGGGATGGCGATGAAGAGAGTGCCGACGGTACTGTCTTCGTTGAGGGCCCCACCCAGGCCGATGGCATCTCCGAGGTTGAAGTGGAAGATTATTGGAAACACTATGAGGCCCGCCACAAACGCCACTCCAAAATCGGCCAGCGCGATGGTCGCTGCCTCCCCGGCCAGATTGCGTTCGTTCCTGAGGTACGATGCATACGTCATCAACGCGCCCATACCGAGGCTCAGTGAGAAGAACGCCTGTCCTGCCGCACTGGTAATGATACGGGGATTGAGTAACTCGTTGACCTGTGGCTTCAGATAGTACGCGTATCCGGCCCCGCCACCGGATAGCGTGGCCGCCCAGATGGCGAGTCCCACGAGCAGGAAAAACAGCAGCGGCATGAGGACTACGGCGGCCCGTTCGAGACCTTTCTTGACGCCGCCCAACACTATCACAACGGTGATTGCCATGAACAACACGTGGGTCACGATTGCTGGCATACCGGTGCCCACGGATCCGAAGTACGATGCTGTGTCCTCCGGTATGGCTCCACGGATCCCGTCCAAAGCGAAACGTATAGTCCATCCGGCGATCACCGAGTAATAAGAGAGGATGCCGAAACCGCAAAACACGAAAAGCCATGCCGTGGGGGTCCAGGTGGATCCTCCGAGTCGCTTGAGAGCCTCGACAGGAGAGACTTGAGTCATGCGGCCGACAATCAGCTCGGACGTCATCAGAGGGATTCCAATGAGTGCCACAAACGTCAGGTACAGGAGCACGAAGGTTGCCCCACCTCCCTCCGCGGCTACGTAAGAGAAACGCCACATGTTACCCAGGCCCACGGCAGATCCAACCGCGGCCAGCAAGAATCCGAGGTGACTTCCCCAAGAACCGCGCTGAGGTGAGGATGTTGGTGCTGCCATCGTGCTGTCTCCTGGCAAAGGTGCCATTAGATTAAGCAAATAACTCGGCTTGTCTAGGCGCTACCCTGTCGCGCCCCGTTGGTAGCAGATAAGTTGAACTCCATGTTATTGCTTTCCATCGCGCTGGTTTTGCAAACCGCCTCCCCGCTCGCGATCGTAGACGATCACATCAGAGAGCAACAGGACATGCTTCACTACGATATCGCGGTGTCGATCTCCAACCGGGCCGATTCTATCGTCGGCGCTACACGCCTTCTCTACGTCACACACGGGGGACAGGGACCGCTCGTACTGGATTTCGACCGTGCGCTCGCGATCGATTCGATCTTGCTGGGTCCCGACCGTGCGACGCCAGGAGACGACTGGCGCTGGGAGGACAATGCGGTCGAAGGCGGTGACCTTCTCGAGATCGACCATTGGAGTCCGTCGGGAGATACCTTGTCTGTCACCGTCCACTACCATGGCCGACCCAGGGACGGTTTGGTGATGCAACGCAACGTCCATGGAGCCCCGAGTGTGTTCGCCGACAACTGGCCCAATCGTGCGCGACACTGGTTCCCGGCCGAAGATCACCCGAGCGATAAGGCAACGGCGGAGATTACCGTAGAAGTTCCCGCCAAGTGGCAAGCGATCTCGAACGGTCGTTTGGTGGGAGTCGATTCGCTAGCCGGTGGCCGAACCGCGTGGCAGTGGCGTGAGGATCGGAGGATACCTGCCTATACCATGGTTTTGGGGGCGGCCCGAATGGCGATCACATCGCTCCCTCGCGTCCACGGCGTTCCACAGTCGGTATGGACCTTTGTAGAAGACTCGACCTTCGCGATTGATGGACCCTTCCGCCGCGCCGCTCGTATCGCCCTGGTGTTCGATAGCGTGGTCGGACCGTTCCCCTATGAGAAACTCGCCCACGTGCAATCGTCCACCCAATTCGGTGGCATGGAGAATAGCTCGGCGATCTTCTATAACGAACGAGGTTACGCGCGGCGCTCGATGGGCGAGGGCGTCGTGACACACGAAACCGCGCATCAATGGTTCGGTGACGCGGTCACCGAATACGACTGGCACCATCTGTGGCTCTCTGAGGGATTCGCCAGCTACTTTGGCCCGTTGTTCTACGAAATGATCGGGGACGATAGCACGTTTCGCGCGAGAATGCGGGCCGCGAAGCGCCGCTACCTGGCATCCGATCTCGTGGGCCGGCCGGTGATCGACACCGCGGAACACGATCTCTTCAAGCTGCTCAACGACAACAACTACCCCAAGGGGGCCTGGATCCTCCACATGCTGCGCGGGGAGATCGGCGATCGCGCCTTTTTTGCGGGGATTCGCGATTACTATAGCACCTACAGAGATTCGACCGCCCTGAGTAGCGACTTCGCCCGAATCATGTCACGCCATGCCGGACGAGACCTGAACTGGTTCTTCGAACAATGGTTGCTACAGCCCGGTTATCCGAAGCTCGATATCGGTTGGTCGTATGACGAGCAAGGCAAACGAGTGCTACTCTCGGTCGAACAGACTCAATCGACTGAGTGGGGAACATTCGCCCTGAGTCTACCGGTCATGTTGCGGTTCCCTGACGGTGACACCAAGACCGTGCTCGTGAACCTTGGAACCGAACGCCTTTCGGTAGTGCGGTTCAGCACGGACGTCAAACCGGTGACCGTCGTGCCCGATCCCGATGGTTCGTTGCTCGTTGAAATCGAAAAAGTTCGCGGTGGCCGCTAGCTGGTTCTACTGTGCCCGAATGGCCAGCCAGGCGCTGTCGATCACCTGTTCCACGGCCGCCGCATGAAAGCGGGTGTCTTGCGCGGTGGAGCGCTTGAGAAGTAGTACAACCAGAGCCAACCAGACATCCGTCAGCACATCGACCGAACCGGCGCGAACGTCTCCGGCCGCTTTGCCCAATGCAACGATTTGCTCGAGGCGCGCGCGCACCTCGGAATATCTTTCGCGGCTCCTTGCGTCCAAATGGGAATCGGCGTCCTCTCCGAACACCAAGGTTGCCAACGCCGGAGTGGCGACTACGATATCGTGCCAACTCCGGGCCACGGCCCGCAACTGTTCGCTGCAGGTGGTCTCGGTCTCTGCCTCTTGAAGTGCCTTGGCGAACGTCCGAAGGGCTGCACGGTAGATCTCGTTGAAGAGATGCTCCTTGCTCTCGAAATGGCGATATATGGTGCCCTCGGCGATCCCGGCCCTTGCCGCTATCCGAGGAGTCGTGCTCGCGTGATAACCCTTTGACGTAAAGAGTTCGAGTGCGGCACGGACGAGGCGCTCTCTCGTGCCTTTTGGATCCCGCTTCTTCCGCTCGATCACAGGACCGTCCGGATGGTGAGTCATTACTCACAACGGTATATGGTTCGGAGCGTTTTGCCAACAGCCCCATTCCAGCACGACCGCCTCCCATCTATCTTTCCGGCCGCTTACTCCAACGAAAGTGTAGTAAATCAATGAGAATGCTGGTTTTGGGTGCCGGGCTTCAGGGGACCGCGTGTGCGTTCGACCTACTGAACAGCACGGATGCGGCCGTTACCATGGCGGATGTTGAGCGGGGAGAACTCCACAAGGCGCTTAGGTCCTTTGTGGGAGACCGGCTGACATTCGAGATACTTGACGTGCACGACGAAGTGGCGGTTCTGGAGGTGATGCGGCGTCATGACGCCGTGATGAGTGCGATCCCCTACTACTTCAATTTTCCCATGGCGCGCCTTGCAGTGGAGGCCGGCGTCCACTTCTGCGACTTGGGTGGCAACACCGAGATAGTCCGGGAACAACAGACGTTGGACCCGGTTGCCGCCGAGAGAGGCATCTCGATCGTGCCGGATTGTGGCCTTGCGCCTGGGATGGCAAACATTCTCGCGGTAGAGGGGATGAAGCGCGTGGAACACGCCGAGTCGGTGAAGATCTTCGTTGGAGGGTTGCCCGTCCATCCGGAGCCGCCCCTCAACTATCAGGTCGTGTACTCGCTTGAAGGAGCGCTCGACTACTATACGACACCGTCTTGGGTTTTGAGAGATGGCAGTCCGACTCGAGTCGATGCGCTGTCCGAGTTGGAGGACATAGAGTTCGGGGAACTCGGCGTTTTGGAGGCGTTTCATACCGGGGGGGGTATCTCGACGATGCCTTGGGGTGACTGGGGTGGTGTTCGGACGATGGAATACAAGACCTTGCGCTACCCAGGCCATGCGAGGATAATGCGGGCGATCCGTGACCTGGGACTGCTAAGCCTCGATACCGTGGTGGTGAAGGATCATGAGGTGACCCCACGGGACGTTTTCGTCGCGGTCGTCGATCCCAAGTTACGAAAGCCGGACTCCGAAGATCTCGTCGCGCTCAAGGTCATAGTTTCAGGAACGAGCGGTGGTAAGCCGGCCACGTCGACCCTCGAGCTACTCGATTTTGCCGACACGAAAAACGCAATGAGCGCTATGATGCGCACCACGGGATATTCGCTGTCTATCACAGGGCAGATGCAAGTCGACGGGCGCATATCCGCTCGCGGCGTCAAGACCGGATTCGAGGCGACGCCGTTTCGGGATTACGTCATGGAACTAGGAAGGCGTGGCATCGAGATCGTCGAAAAATAGGAAGTCAAATATGACCGATCGTGAAGAGCTGGATTTTAGGACGCTGTGGGAAGAGGCGATTCCGTACACGTCGTTTGTCGAACAGGCGGCGGAGAACCGGTCGCTGTGGGAGGGTATCTATCGGTTGACTCCCATACCGGACCGGGCTCTGGCAGAAGCCTGTGAGCGGGGTGTCGGAAGGCGCTTGCTTGTCATTGCCGAGGACTGGTGCGGTGACGCCAGCAACACCGTGCCGGTCTTGGCCAAGCTCGGTGACGAAGCCGACTGTCTGGATGTCCGCTTGCTGAAACGCGACGAGCGCCCTGAGATCATGGATCGCTACCTTACGAACGGATCCAGATCCATTCCGATCGTGATAGTGCTGGACTGCGACTTCAGGGAACTCGGTCATTGGGGGCCGCGACCCACCGAGCTACAGGAGTGGGTAATGGCCAACAAGGATAGCATGCCAAAGGATGAGCGCTACAAGGAGGTGCGCCGGTGGTATGCCAAGGACAAGGGAAAAACGACGCTCAAAGAGGTACTGCTTCTCATCTAGGCCGGAGAAACCGGGTGCCTAGAACGTCCAGCTGGTATGGACGAGCACTTTAGTACCGTCTGCTCCCAGTCCGACGGTGAATCCGATCACTCCGGCTCTCCCGATGGTGATAATCGGTCCACCGCCGCCGCCAACGTGAAGTCCGTTCATGGTTAAGCGGAACCCGTTCGGGTTATGAAATACCCTGCCGGCATCGACAAAGCCGAGGAGGCTTATGGTGACCACTTGTCGCTCTCCCATGAGCAGGTATCGGACGTCCATGTTCGCGAACAATTTATCTTCACCCAGGAAGCGATTGGTCGAGATGGCACGCTGCGATCTCTTTCCGCCGAGTGCTCCGAATGGTCGATCGGATGCCTCAACGAAGTAGTACGTGCCCAGTGGAGCCGAGCCGCTCATGGCTTGGGCCACGATCCGTCCAGCAAGTACGGTCTTCTCGCCGAAGAGGTGATATCCCGCGACGGACACGGTGCCACGGGTGTAGCTGAGGTCGCCGGCCACGCTGGAGTCGGCAGCGCCTACTATCCCCTCGATTAGGAATCCACGAGTGGGTGATCTCTCGTCGTCCCGCCGGTCGATCACGATCCCGATTCTTGCGCTGATGTCGTCTCTGGTTCGGCCGATCGTGGGGTCCGTGCCGTTTATTAGGTCGGTGGCCAGGACGGAGGGTCCCTTGAGTGTGTCCACTCTCCAGCGTTCGGCATGGAACCCTCCCAAGATCCTGAGCCATGGGAGGATCCGCCGCTGTACTTCGCTGCGCAGGAACAACCTGCGATTGTCGGACTGATAGAATCGTGGTTGGGAACTGTTGATCTTGCTGCCGTCGAAAGTCGTCCCGTTGCCGATCCCGAAATAGTTCCGCCGCGCATCTCGCAGGGCCGACAAGGTGAAGGCCAATCTCCACCCGCGGAAAAAGTTCGGAAAATCGGCGCTCAGCCTGATGGACTTGGAGCCCGATGTAGCAATCTTCCCTTGCAGTGCGACCAGCGCTCGGTGAGGTGGTGGTTCGTCGTAGTCGTCGAATCCCGAGGGGCGTACCTGACCGTAATAGAATCCGGCCACGAGTCCGTTACGTGGTTCATAAAACAGAATCGGATAGGCGACGTCCACCCAGTTCTCGCCCAGCTTTGGTAGGTTTGGAAACTGTGCCGCTGCTGTCTCAACGGACAGTGCCAGGGCGAAGACCGCAGCAAGTGCCGCCTTCACGCGCGGCACGTTTCCGGCTGTCGGGCGCACGTGCTAGAGCTTGTCTTGGCGCCGGCGATGATGCCGGAGGCCGATCCCACGAATCCGGTCCAACGTGAGGAATCGGTCACCGTTATACCTCCCATTCCGGGTTCTTGAAACTGTAGGGCACCGCGAATTAACCAGATTAGGCACCTCAATGTCAACTTGATTCGCGTAGGATGACTGCGTACGTTCCCGCTTCAGATAGCCGGGATGTATGATAATGGTCTCAGTGGTATTGCCGATCTTCAACGAGAGGGACAACCTGCCTCCCCTGTTGGTTGCACTGGATAGGGTGCTCGAGTCAGTGGAGCATGAGATCATAGCTGTGGACGATGGATCATCTGACGGTTCCCTCGACGAGTTAGAGATGCTGCAACACGAGCATTCCTCCGTGGTGATAGTGGCGCTGGAGACCCATGCAGGACAGAGTGCCGCCTTCGCTGCCGGATTCGAGGTCGCAAGGGGCGAGATCGTGATCACGATGGATGCGGACGGTCAGAACAGTGCTGATGACATTCCGGGGATGTTAGAAACGCTGGCGCGGGAGCCTGGCCTTGCGGCTGTGATCGGATATCGTGCGAATAGAGCCGATTCTCGATGGAAGCGAGTTCAGAGTAGGGTGGCTAACTCGGTGCGGAACTGGATTACGAGTGACGGGGTACGGGATACGGGATGCTCTCTCAGAGCAATGAGGCGCGAAGTGCTGGCGAAGCTACCGCGGTTCAATGGGATGCACCGGTTCTATCCGACTCTGATTCGGTTGGCGGGTGGAATAGTGCAGGAAATGCCGGTAGCTCATCTCCCTCGTACGAGTGGGAGCAGCAAGTACGGGATGTGGGATCGACTTTTTGTGGGCCTGTACGATGCCGTGGGAGTAAGGTGGCTGAGTCGCCGTGCATTACGCTACAATATTTGTAATGTTCGTATGGAGTCGGAATAGCGATGTCCCGCAGGTGCCGACTTGATCCATCGATCTTTAATCTGCCGGTCGATCGCATGCGCTCGGGTTACTACAGCGATAAGTACTTTGTGCGTGCTCGTGAAGTACTCCTTGCGGACAACCATCATCCTGACGTTGTGATGCAGGTCTTCGGACGTTCGGATGCCTACCTGGGAGGAATCGACGAGGCGATAGCGATTCTCAAGCTGTGTTCTTTCGAATGGGACGACCTGGAGGTCCGCGCGCTGTACGACGGCGACCACGTCGAGCCCTACGAACCCGTATTGACGATCAAGGGCCCATACGATGCGTTCGCTCACCTGGAGACGCTCTATCTCGGCGTTCTGGCGCGGCGGACCCGCGTGGGCACCAATACCAGGAGAGTGGTGGAGGCAGCTCGGCCAAAGGACGTGATGTTCTTCCCTGCGCGCCACGACCATTGGCTGGTTCAGACCGGAGATGGATACGCCGCACATGTGGCGGGGGCCATTGGCGTTTCCACCGATGCCCAGGCGTCTTGGTGGGGAAGCGAGGGGGTTGGCACGGTACCGCACAGTCTCATCGCCGCCTACGGTGGGGACAGTGTAAAGGCATCGGTCAAGTTTGCTGAATATATGCCGGAGCGAGCGAGATTGGTCAGCCTGGTTGATTTTGAGAATGACTGTGTCCACACTTCGGTGGCCGTGGCCAGAGTCCTGGGGCGGAAGCTCTATGGCGTCCGCATCGATACCGCCAGCACGGTGGTTGATGTATCGGTAGTCGCAGAGATGGGAAATTTTGATCCCACCGGAGTGAATCCGCGCCTGGTTTGGAATGTGAGAAACGCTCTGGACAAAGAACGGTTTGATTACGTTAAGATCATCGTATCCGGTGGGTTTACGGTCGAGAAAATCCGGGCGTTCGAGGAAGCGGGTGTACCGGTAGATGCTTATGGTGTCGGTTCATCTCTGTTTCGTGGGTATGGCGAGTTTGATTTTACAGCCGACGTAGTACTAGTCAATGGCAGGCCTTGTGCCAAGGTGGGTCGCCAGTACACTGAAAACGACAGACTGGATTTGGTCGAATAATGTCGGGCCTGATATTTTGGGATGTGGATACCCAGGTCGACTTCATGCATCCGAGTGGCAAGCTTTACGTACCGGAAGCCGAGAAGTTGATTCCGAACCTCGCACGATTGACACAACACGCGCTTGCCAACGGCATACGGATAATTGCGAGCGCTGACGATCATGTCCCAGACCATCCTGAGATATCGAGTGAACCCGATTTCAAAGAGACCTTCCCTGCTCACTGCATGCGAGGTACAGCGGGTCAGAGGAAGATCCCCGAAACCACACTCGATAACTGCCTCGTCATTGAACCGAAACTCGGGGACACCGTCGCGTTGCGCAATGTGGTTCGCTCTCATTCTGGTGCCGTTCTGTTTCACAAGTACACCTTCGATGTGTTCTCGAACCCCAACGTTGAAGTCGTACTGGAGGAACTGGGGCCGAGTGAAGTGGTCGTTTATGGTGTTGCGCTCGACGTGTGCAATAAGTATGTGATTGAAGGTATTCTCAGCAGATATCCGGAGATAAGCGTATACCTGGTCATTGATGCAACGAAGCCGATAGAGGCCGACAAGGTGGAAACTCTCTTGACCGGATGGAGAGAGCGAGGGCTACGAGTGATCACAACCGATGACGCTCTCGGAATGCAAAGCGATTCGAGAGAGAAAACTATGTCACTATGAGTGCGCCTCGATTTGGGCGCTTTTTTCTTCCGGGACCCACGGAAGTCCATCCGGACGTTCTGGAGGCGATGGCACGGCCGATGATTCCGCATCGCGGACCGAGTATGGTCAAGCTGCTGGAGGTAGCGGACCGGCCTCTGCGCAAGTTGTTTCGTACTGAGCGTCAGGTTCTCGTGGGCACCTGCGCAGCCACGGGATTCATGGAAATGGCTGTGCGCTCTGGTGTCCGGCATCGCGCCCTCAGCCTGGTGGGCGGAGCGTTTGGGGAACGGTTTGCGGGGATCGTGGCAGCCACGGGAAGGGAAGTGGTCAGACTGAACGTGCCTCTTGGTCGTACCTTCGAGCCCGACATGCTCGAGGACGCTCTCCAACGATCTGATGTGGACGCCGTAACGCTCGTTCACTCCGAGACGTCGACCGGTGCCCTTGCTCCGCTAGAAAAACTCGCAGCAGTGGTTCGAGGGTTTGAAGATGTCCTTCTGCTGGTGGATGCGGTAACGTCGATGGCAGGGTCACCGGTAGAAACGGACAAGTGGTCACTCGACTTTGTTCTTACGGGAGCTCAGAAGGCACTAGCACTGCCCCCGGGACTTGCGTTCGGCGTCGCCTCGGAAAAGATGGTAGAGCGTGCTGAGACACTGCCGGACCGAGGTGCCTATCTGGATCTCGTCGCATACGTGGAGGCGGCAAAGAAGTTCCAACCGACCAACACGCCCGCGATCTCTCTTCTTTACGCACTCTCGCGGCAACTGGAACGTATTGATGAGGAAGGCGGCGTGGAAGCACGATGGTCACGGCACGACGCCATGCGCGCTGCCGTAGAAAGCTGGATCGACGGCAGAGGCGGCGAACTCGGTTTCTCGTATCTTCCTGAATGTGGTCGTCGATCCTGGACAGTCTCTTGCTTGAGGGTTCCCGATGGCCTAAGCGGTCGAACCCTAGCGAAGACGCTTGCAGCTGAGGGGTGGGTGATCGGGTCGGGGTACGGCGAACTCAAGGAGCGAACAATCCGCATTGGTCACATGGGCGACCATTCTGTGGAGAAGGTAAACGAATTACTCAGCGTGATAGAGCGGGTGGTAACATGAATTGTGTAGTAGTTGTAGCAGATAAGGTAAACGAACGCGGCTTGGAGCTACTGCGCAAAACTGAAGGATTCGAAGTGGTCTCGACGGTCGGTCGACCCGAGAAACTGAGGGAAGAAATGGTGCGGGCTCACGCCCTGATCGTTCGTTCGGATACACAGGTCACGGAGGATCTCATGGCTGTGGCTCCTTCCCTCGTTGTTGTAGCGCGCGCAGGAATTGGGGTAGACAACATAGATGTCGAAGCGGCAACGCGACGTGGTGTGGCGGTACTCAACGCACCGGGCGCGAATACCGTGAGTGCTGCCGAACACACGATCGCACTACTACTGGCATTGCTGCGGCAAATCCCGTGGGCTGTCGAGAGCATGTGGCGAGGAAAGTGGGAACGCAAAAAGTTCGGTGGCACAGAGCTGCGTGGTAAGACACTGGGATGCATCGGCATGGGGAGGATCGGGCAGCACGTGGCCGGTATAGCGCAGGCCTTCGGGATGAAGGTTATTGCGTACGATCCCTTCGTTTCCGACGATCGTATGCGCCAGCTCAAGATAGCGCCGCGATCCATCGAAGCCACCCTACGACAGGCCGACGTGCTCACGCTCCACATACCGCTCACAGCTGAGACCAGGCACACCATCAATGCCGAGCGGTTGGCTCTCATGAAGCCCAACGCGGTGTTGGTGAATACGGCGCGCGGGGGCTTGGTTGACGGAACGGCTGTGATGAAGGCTCTGGAGAGCGGCCGTTTGGCCGGAGCGGTCATGGATGTGTTTGATCCTGAGCCATTGCCCGAGGATTCACCTCTCAGGTCATCACCCCGATTGCTACTGACTCCGCATTTAGCTGCGTCAACGGCCGAAGCCCAAGAGCGGGTTGCTCTGGAGATCTGCCAGTCGGTACGACAAGCACTCCGGGCCGGGGAGATTGGGGGCGCCGTGAACGTTCCCGGAATATCCAGTGACACGCTGTCACGCTTCCGACCAATGCTGGAACTAGCCCGCGCGGTCGGTAGGCTCGCTGCTGCGATTGCGACGGGATCCGTACGGTCGGTCGAAGTTCATTACCGCGGTGAAGAAGACGGCGCTCCCAAGGCCGTAATGTTGGCTGCAATCGAAGGAGTCTTCGACGCCAGGGGAATCGGCCCTGTGAGTCTCGTCAACGCTGCCGTGCTGGCTGAGGAGCATGGCATCTCGATGACCCGGCGGGTCTTTTCACCGGAGCCGGGTCAATCTGCCACCGTGGGGGTGGAGCTGTCGACCGATGAATGTCATACTTCCGTAAAGGGAGCACTGATCGGCGAGCGGACCGCCCGGATCACCCACATCGGTGAGTTCTCCGTAGATGTGATTCCGGAGGGAACGATCCTGGTGCTTAGAAACCGCGATGTCCCGGGCGTTGTCGGGAGGGTGGGAACGGTCCTCGGTAATGCCGGGGTCAGTATCGGCTCGTATCATCAGTCACACGGCCAAACCGGAAATGGTGAAGCGCTGGCGACCGTGGTAGTCGATCGGGCTCCATCAGACGCCGTGATGGATGAGTTGAACCACCAGCCGGATGTGATCGATATAAGCCTGGTGGAACTGGATGCGCCCGACTAGTCGGACCGCTGTCGGCCGTGGGGCGTCTGCCGGTCGGTGGAAGATTGAGTTGCCAGGCGGAAGGAATTGACTGTTGACGTGAGGTGATCCGAGACGCTGGCGAGTTGTGCGGCCGAGCCGGCGATCTCCTCGGTGGAGGCACTCTGCTGCTCGGCGGATGCTGCGATTTGTTCGGATGCCGCCACGATCGACTCAGTTCCCAATGCGATGGATTCGAGTCGGCCTGTTATTTCCTGGACCAGCTGCTTTACATCGGCCGCCGCGCGTGAAATCTCTTCGCTCCAGGCGCTCGATTCGGCCGTCGCTCCTGCTACTTCCTCGAGCGCCTGGGCCGCCGATTCGGCTACTTCCCTTACGGCGGAGCTCGCCGCAGCGAGGCGTGTCAGTCGTTCTCGGGTTTCCTGCACAGTCGTCTGAACACTTCGCACGATCTGCGATGTTCCAGTTGCCGAGCGCGCCGCCTGCGATGCGAGCTTGCGCACCTCATCGGCCACAACGGCGAACCCGCGTTCCTCACCGTGTGAGACGCGCGAGGCCTCGATGGCGGCGTTCAAGGCCAACATGTTGGTTTGAGTTGCAATGGACTTAGCCTGGGTGACGAACTGCTGCACCTGTTCCGAGAGATCCGAAAGCTGCTCCGCATCGGCCGCGCCGCGTTCGAGATCGTTGGCCAGCTCCGCCAGTTTCGCGCTTCCATCCATGAGTCGTCGCCGATGTTCGTCCGCCGTTTGGTTGATGGCACTGCTCCTCTGAGCCGCCACACTGGAACCGTCGGCCAGGGTGCTCGAAATAGCGAGGATTCTGTTGGCGTCGTCTGCCGAGCGTCTCGCGAGTTCGGCCTGTACGGTAGCTTGCTGAGACAAGTCCTGACATGTGTCTGCCATCTGCTGGGTGGAGGCCGACATCTCCTCGGTGCTGGCGGAGATCTCCTGTGCCATTGCGGCCGATTCATGCGAGGAGGACCGTATCTCACCCACCAGACGGCGGAGTGCCGCTACCATGCCATTCACGGCATCGAGCAACTTGTTTACCTCTTGGGCCCCCGCACTGCTCGATTGCGGTGACACCGTGAGATCGCCGTCTGCGACTCTGGCCGCTACTATACCGGCCCAACGGACCGGCTTGGTTACCCGGCGGTGGAGCCAGTCTGTGAGCCAGGCTATCAGCACGACGGCCACGAGAAGAGCTGCTCCGGCAGTCAGGAACACGGAATCACGGACGGATCTGGCCGCGACCTGCTCGACCTCTCGGGTCCGCTCCACAGTGACTGACCAGGGTTCGCCGCCGATCGCCACGGAGACGATTCTCCCGCCGCCCGAACCGGTGCCAAGCAGCGAGATCCCGCCGCGGTCCGGCTCCGAGCGTGCGACTACAGATCCGAATGCCGCTCCTGGGTAGGTTGAAACGATCACCCTTCGGAGCGAGTCGACTATTGCAATACTGGATCCGGTGGCTTGATTGTCGCTCCCCATGAGTGAGGCGAGTGGGGATAGGTCGAGTATGGCTCGCACGGCCCCGATCAAGTTCCCGGTCTCCGGGTCCGATACTGATGTAGCTAGTACCACGTGCACGCTGGCGGATGACCGGTCATATCGTGGGGCAGCTTCGTAGTTGCCAGACCTGCCAACCTCTAGCCACCACTGCTCGTCAGATTGCACAAGCTGTGCGTCCGGGTTCGTTTGAATGACCGCAAACCCATGTCTTTCTACTACAGTGATCTCACGGAAGTCCGAGGAGTCGGCAAACTGCTGTAAGAAGGCAGGCAACAGTTGGTCGGTAGCAAGTCGCCGCTCGCCGGCAAGACGCTCTTCCACGTCAGTCAGCGGAATCCTGTCTAAGCCCAGCAGTTGAGATCGCTCGCCGGCCGTTTTAGTGTCTTCTACGGTGGACGGCAGACGCGCGAGGTTCCGCACATCAGAACGCCGCTCGTGCATATAAGCGGCGACCAGGTTCGACGCTCTAGAGGCGGCTTCCGCCAGGCTCGCTTCGATGGTTACATCGAATTGACGCGCCACGGCCCGGCTCGTCAGGTAAGCACCCAACACGGTTGCCACTATGGCAATCGGCACCCCCACCAGGATGATCCTTTTTCTGAGCTCGATCGTTCCACTCGCCATTTGCAGCGCAAGGTAGGTGAGGCTTCCGGGAGGGGCAAGCCGTGCTAGATTAAGCCCACTATGCCCTGTAGCGAGCAAGCATCCATCGGGTACGATCCGCACGCCGTGGAGGCGAAGTGGAACCGTCTGTGGGAGGAACGTGGCACGGATTCTGTGGATCTCGAGAACGCCGAGCGACCCTATTACAACCTGATGATGTTTCCTTATCCGTCGGCCGAGGGGTTACACGTCGGCAATGTGTTCGCGTTTGTGGGCGCCGACATCCACGGCCGGTTCATGCGGCTTCAAGGATGGGATGTCTTCGAACCGATAGGGTTCGACGCATTCGGTATTCATTCCGAGAACTTTGCCCTCAAAGTGAACACACACCCCAACAGATTGATACCGGCCAACATTACGCAGTTTCGCCGACAGCTCAAGCGTATGGGTCTCATGCTCGATTGGAATCACGAGCTTACCACCACGGACCCAGGGTATTATCGCTGGACGCAGTGGGTTTTTCTTCAACTCTTCAAGGCAGGGCTGGCCGTAAAGAAGAAGGCTCCTGTCAACTGGTGTCCCGAATGCAAGACTGTGCTCGCCAACGAGCAGGTGATCGACGGGTATTGCGAACGTCATTTGGAGACGCGAGTGCACCAGCGCATGCTGGACCAGTGGTTCTTCAGCATCACTAACTATGCAGAGCAGCTGCTGAACGGCCTGAGGACTCTTGAGTGGTCGGAGTCGACCCGCAGGATGCAGCAGAACTGGATCGGTCGCTCTGAAGGTGCCGAGTTGGTGTTCGAGACCCCGTCGGGGACACCGATTCGAGTCTTCACGACCAGGCCGGATACGGTGTTCGGTGCAACGTACCTGGTTCTTGCGCCCGAACATCCCATGGTTGATGAGCTGACGGCGGCCGAGCAACAGAGCGTAGTCAATGAGTACCGGCGCAGTGCGGTGCAGAGGGACCTCGTCACGCGGAGGGTTGGGGGCAAGGAGAAGACAGGCGTCTTCACCGGTACCTATGCGAGAAACCCGGCCACGGGGGAGTCGGTGCCGATCTGGATCGCCGATTACGTACTCATGGAGTACGGGACCGGCGCGATCATGGCTGTACCCGCTCACGACGAACGCGACTACGAATTCGCCAAGAGTTTTGGTTTGGCGATTCGACAGGTTGTAGAGCCGGGAGAGCCAGCAGACCTGCCGTTCAGTGCTTGGAACGGTACCCTGGTCAACAGCGGCCAGTTTGACGGGATGCAATGTCGTGACGCGGTGAAGTCGATCAGCGACTGGCTTCAGGGAAAAGACCTGGGCAAGAGACAGGTCCAGTATCGGCTGCACGACTGGTGCATTTCCCGGCAGCGTTACTGGGGTCCGCCAATACCGATCATCTATTGCAAGGAATGTGGGACTGTACCGGTGCCGGAGTCGGACCTTCCAGTGCTACTTCCCCTGATCGAAGATTTCAAACCCGATGAAACGGGTGTTTCACCACTGGCGAGACATGAGGAATGGTATCGAGTCAAGTGCCCCGAGTGCGAGAAGTCCGCAGTGCGGGAGACAGATGTTTCCGACACGTTCCTGGACAGCGCCTGGTACTTTCTACGTTATCCGTCGACGGATTCTGACGATCGGCCGTTCGATCCCGAGATGACCGCGAAGTGGCTCCCCGTAAAATCGTACATAGGCGGCAACGAGCACGCCGTACTTCACCTGATGTACTCGCGATTCATAACCATGGTGCTGCGGGATCTCGGTCACGTGACGTTCGGGGAACCCTTCGCACGGTTTCGAGCTCACGGTACCATTGTCAAGGATGGTGCCAAGATGTCCAAATCCCGGGGAAACGTGGTTAACCCGGACGAATACGTATCCAAGTGGGGTGCCGATACGTTTCGTATGTACCTGATGTTTCTCGGGCCGTATTTGGAAGGCGGTGATTTCCGAGACGAAGGGATCTCTGGAATGCGTCGGTTCTTGGACAAACTCTGGGCGTTGGTAGTTCATGTTTCGCCGGAGGGCCGTCGAGACAGTCGTGCAGTGCAGAAGCTGCACGAAACAATCCAGAAGGTTACGCAATCGATCGAGCAATTGCGCTACAACACGGCGATCGCAGGGCTGATGGAGTACATGAACTTGGTACGTGATGTGAGCGGTGCGAAGTACGATGTCGAGTCTTGCGTGGATCGATTGTTGGTGGAGCCATTGGTCATAATGCTGTCTCCATTCGCACCGCATTTTTCTGAGGAATGTTGGGAGCGTCTGGGCAACGAGAACAGTGTGTTTGATGCACAGTGGCCGGACTATGATCCGGCGCTGATACGAACCGAAGAGATAGAATTGGTGGTGCAAGTGAACGGCAAAGTCAGATCGCGACTGCACCTTTCGCGTGGGTTAGCCGAAAGCGACGTGCTTCAACATGCGTTGGCCGACGATGCGGTAAGACGATCGCTGGGTGGCAGGGACATAAAAAAATCGATCTATGTTCAGGACAGGCTCATGAATCTCGTGGTGTAGAGTTTGTCACGTGAGAATGCTCGAGGCGAGATCGCCCACGAGGTACCCAACAACGGCGACTCCGAGCCCGACTACAAACATGTCTATCCCACTCCGGAATGACCCACGCCCGGTGAAGAAACTCCGAGCCGCACCCACTCCGAAGTGAGAGGCCATCGCCAGTATGAATGCGGTCCACGCTGCCGAGTGACCGGTCATGAAGAGGAACGGAGCAACCGGAATGAATGCGCCCACCGCTGTCGCGGTGCCGGTGATCCAGCCTTCCTTGAGAGGCGTGGTGTGTGCCTCGCCGATTCCCAGCTCCTCACGAACCTGCTCGTCCAGCGCGCGCTCGGGGTCCTGCATGACATCATGCGCCATCGCTTCGGCACGCTGGGCGTCTATTCCTTTGGCCTGGTAAAGTAGGGAAAGCTCCTCTTCCTCCAACTCCGGCATGAGTCTGATCTCTTCCCGCTCCATCGCAATCTCGTGTTCATACACCTCACGCTCGCTCTTCGCAGCCAAATAGCCCGACGCACCCATAGAGAGCGCGTCCGCGATCATACCTGCCAATCCCGATACCAATACGATTGGTGACTCGACCGAAGCCCCAATTACCCCCGCCACGAGCCCGAAGTTTGCCGTTAGACCATCGTTGAAACCGTAGATGACGTTGCGGAGAAAGCCGCCCGATTCTGTGCTGTGCCACGGCTCACCACGGGAGTCCGAGAGCTGGCCGAGGGTCGTTGCGTGTTCCGCCGATTCTTTGGCCAGCGTGAGAGCCGTTTGGCGTGCGGGCCCGGGTTCGCTCTGCCTGTAGAGATTGAGGTATCCTTTGACTTCGAGGCCTTCCTCGCGAAGCAGCAGCGGTAGTAGGATCCTGGGACCGAACAGCCTTGCCGTTCTCGCAAGGAATCGTGCCTTGAAAGAAGGAGCGGGAGCGGAGGCTGCGTGTCCATGTTGCTCGAGTACTTCGCACCAGAGCTTCGTGTGACGATCCTCGATATCGGCCAACCGCAGGTACACGGTGCTTCGTGCCTCCAGAGGCTCAGCAGCAGCCAAAACGCGATATAGGAAAGCGGCATCCGCCTCATCTTGGAGGTGGTGACGCCACAAGTGTATCGGATCTGTCTTATTCGCCATCGGTCGAGGCACGTCCAAACGCCGGTGCAGACGGCTGTAATCGCTTGTATATCAAGTGCTTATACTCCAGGGCTGTCGCTCGGCGCGGTCTATGAAACTCGGACACCAAGTTGCGGGCAGCGCGACCCATGAGTGCGTTGGCGCATCTATCTTAATGAGTATGGCGCAAATGTCCTTGGTTGCTGTCGATGACATGGCAATTCGCCGGGCCAAGACCGGTGACCTCACGGCTCTAGAACGGCTGTACCGGAGCTACGAGGGCCTGGTCTATACGATGGCCCGAAGAATATGTCGCACGGCGGAAGATGCGGAAGATGTGCTCCAGGAGACCTTCCTGGAGGTGTGTCGCAGCATAAAGAGCTTCCGAGGAGACCGGGCCGGAAGCCTGACGTCATGGATCAAGAGGATAGCCGCCAGTAAGGCGTTGATGCGCGTGAGGTATGAGAAATATCGAGCAACAGACGAGTTGCACGAAGAGTTTGCCCTGAGGGAATCGGTCGATAGCCAGTCCGGCCTTCGACTCGACCTCGAAGAAGCTCTACAACGGCTTTCGGACACGGCTAGGGCGGTGGTCTGGTTGCACGACGTGGAAGGGTACACACACGAGGAGATAGCAGAGTTGATGGGGAAGACCGTGAGCTTCTCGAAATCGCAACTTTCTCGCGCACACGCCCGATTGAGACTGATGCTCGGCGAGGAGATACGATGCTGAGACATTGCACGCTTCAGGAGTTGTTGGACGTACGGAACGGCGAGGGATCGCTGGGCGCACGAACCCATGTGGACGAGTGCGCTGAATGTCGCGATGAGCTGGATATGCTGCATCAAAGAGTCGCGGCGCTCAAGGCACTGCCAAGCTTGAATGCCCCGCGTGACCGATGGCAGATCGTCAGCCAAACCGTTCGACTGGAACGACGTAGGTCGGCTTGGCTCAAGACAGGGTGGGTTGCTGCTGCGGCACTCGCCTTGTTGGTCGGCGTCAATGCATTTGCGCACCGAACTGCTACTACGTCGAACTTAGCGACGGAACTCCAGATGTTGGTTAGGCAGTCCCAGCAACTGGATAGTGCGCTCGAGTCGGTCCACCTGGATGGAAGGGTGGTGAACGGGATGACCGCGCTCGCGATCGCGGATCTCGAAGATCGCATCACCATGATCGATACGCGTCTTTCGGCGGCCCAGAGGGTGGCCATCCCGCCAGATGAGCTTACCGGTCTGTTCCGCCAGCGTGTGTACTTGATGGATGCATTGGTAACCACACAGGTCCGGCGTGCCGCCTACGTCGGGTTTTAGGGATCTTTTGCGGTAGCAAGGATCCGATTGAAGGAGTGAACTTGCGATGAGACTGAAAACAATGGCCGTCATTGCGGCGGTGACGCTGACACTGGCGAGCAGCAGTACTGCCTACGCACAACAGAGTAGTGAGGAGGCGCGACGCGAACGAGCCGAGCGGCGTGCCGATGAAGCGCGCCAGCAACTCGAGGAGGCGATCCGCCTACTGCGCAAGGAGGACAGCAGGCAAGCACGCCGGGAAATGGAGCGGGCCGCCTCTGACCTGCGCGCGGCCATCAGCGCGCTGAATCGTAATCGCTGGCGTGTGATACCCGAGCAGCCGCTGCAGGCGTTCTCGATCACAACCGGCAGCTCGGCCAGGATGGGCGTCTTCCTCAGCACCGATAACGATGACGAAAGCGATGCGTTGGGAGCGAAGCTCGAGCGCGTGGTCGAAGGTGGACCGGCCGACGAGGCAGGCCTCGAAGCCGGGGACATCATTACCAAGGCCAATGGTGAGTCGCTCGGAAGGACCGATCGGTTTAGCATTTCGCCGGGCAACAAGCTCATCCGGATAAGAGACGAACTCGAGGAAGGCGATACTCTCCACGTGGAATATCGTCGTGGCTCGGAGACTCACACGGCCGATATCGTCCTGCGCGAACTGGAGCCAGGGTCGTATTCTTTCAACCTGTCGGTGGATCCGCGCTTCAACTACTTGGAACTCGATACCGCGCTGGCCTTTGTTGGACCGACTCGCATTCAACGACTGCCGATCCAGTGGTTGGACATCGAGCTGGTCAGCTTGGATGAGGACCTGGGCAAGTACTTTGGCACGTCCGATGGCTTGCTGGTGGTGAGAGTGCCCAAGGAGTCGTCTCTCGAACTGAAGAGCGGTGACGTGATTCTGAGTATCGGAGGCCGGAAACCGACCAGTGCGGCTCATGCTCTCAGGATTATTCGGTCGTACGAAGCAGGTGAGACGATTGAAATGGATATCATGCGGAGCAAGAAGCGCATGACGGTCACCACGCAGATGCCGACGAGAAGGAACACGTTCCGCCGCAGAGGCCGACCGGAAGGCTATTTCTTCAAGTATGAGCGTCAGTAGAGTGACAGCTTGCGGCGCACGCCCCCGAGAGCGAGGGGTGCGTCGCAAGAATCCTCCTGTATCACCAAGGCGCGCCACACCCCACGAGGCTCGCGCCTCTCTCCCAAGCGTAGTGCTTGCAATTTGAAGCGACCTGCGGCATCATGCACCGACTCTAGCACTTGGAGCGGCAAGATGCCTGAACAACTGTACCCGTGGATGCATTTGATGGGCAGGATTCTCTTTTCCATGGTGTTCATCGGCAGTGGCATGAGCCACTTCATGAACATGGGTGGCATGACCGAGTACGCTCGAGCTAAGGGTGTCCCCGCTGCTAAGCTCGCCGTCGCCGTTACCGGGCTGATGGCACTGGCGGGGGGCATCACCGTGCTTCTTGGATGGCATCGATTCATCGGGGCAGGACTCCTGGTCATTTTTCTCGTGCCGACGGCCTTCCTAATGCATCCCTTCTGGAAAGAAACCGATGCTCAAGCGAAGCAGAACGAGATGGCCCACTTCATGAAGACCCTGGCGCTCGCGGGCGCCGCGCTTTTCGTTGCCTATCATGCGGGCTTCTACTGGCCAATGAGCTTGGGCCAGTGAGATCGGTTGCTGCTGCCGCTCGTTCACTGAGAAACTGGAGCCACGATGCCTGAGCAGGTGTGGACCTGGATGCACTTGGTTGGGCGCATCCTGTTTGCAAGCTTTGCCATCTTCTTCGGCCTGCGCCATTTGATCGGCATGCGGGTTACCGCGCGGTTTCTCGAGAGTAGAGAAGTCCCCGGTCCCAAGCCCGTTGCTTTCGTTACCGGGATCATGCTGCTCGTAGGCGGGACATTTGTTCTTCTGGGATGGCACCGGTTCATCGGTGCGGGCTTACTCTTTCTGGTGCTCTTTCCCGGCGGATGGGCGCTCCATGCGTTCTGGACGGAGTCCGATCCGGCCGACAGGATGGACCAGATGGGCCACTTTATGAAAACAGTGGCCCTGGCGGGGGCAGCGCTCATCTTCGCCTACTATGCTGCGTGGCCCTGGCCTCTGAGCCTGGGCAATTAGAACTCGGGCGGCTCACACTCCCACCACGTGGGTACTTGACAGGTTCTACGATATATCTTACGATATATCGTCGAGTAATGTCGTGACGTAGTATCTTTCAGGTATTAGAGGGAGTGAAGATTAATGAGAGAAAGACCATGGAACCTTGGATTCGAGCCCTGGTTCTTCTGGGCCCGGCAAGGGGCACGTCGTCGTCGTCGCCGGCATTGGTTCGAGGCGGGCGACATGAAGTACGTTATCCTGAAGCTCTTGAACGACAAGCCGATGCACGGCTACGAGGTGATGAAGGAACTGGAGCAGCATATGCGCGGCTGTTACAAGCCGTCGCCCGGAACCATCTATCCCACGCTTCAGTGGCTCGAGGATGAAGGCTTGGTGCGCTGCGATGAGGTGGAGGGAAAGAAGGTCTACGCCATTACGGACGAAGGCCGGCGTTTTCTCGCCGAGCACAAGAGCACGGTTGACGAGATATTCGATCGTGTCGACGAGATGCTGGATGGCTTCTTGAGCGATCCCATGCCCGAGTTGACCAAGCGGATTGGGAAGCTCGTTACGCGAGCCTACAAGTTATCGTGGAAGTTACGCGACGATCGCGTGAAGCAGGATGAGATTGTGCGGATTCTGGATCAGGCCAACGATGCGATCGAAACGCTGATGGCTGAGGTCTAGTTGTAGTCTTGGTCGCCGAGCCAATCGGCTCTTTGCTCAACCTGTCTGCGGAGTTCTTCCAGCTGCAGCTGGAGGATCCGGGCCTGCTGGTAAACGTGGGATGATACCTTCACTCCGGGCTCACGTGCAGGAATAGGAGTGTCGCTGTAATTGAGTTGGGCATGGAGGTAAGCCAGTTCGGAGACAACCAGAATAGCCATATTGTACACGCCACTTGGGGCAATCTCATCCCCGGGTGCGGGTTTCGTCTCGAATCCAGTGACCTCTAGGCTCAATGTCTCGATCCCTGATCGGCGTGCGATCTCATGCAGTAGCTCGTAGCTCTGCACGAGCAGGTTGAAAACGTCGACGGGGCGCTTGCCGCGTTCGAATCTTGGGGCCGGCGGAATCAGCGGTGCTCCCGGAAACCGTTCCAACAGACGAATAGCATAGTTTGATGCCAACTTCACCTGGTAAAAAACGTCTTCAGGGGCCAGGCGTTCGCTGACCAGGAGATCCAAGTTGCGGTTGACCCCGGCGATAGCTCGAAACACGTCTGTCGGGGTCGATGTTGCAGGCTGTGGCGTTTCACTCGGTCGCTCGGAGATGTCGAGCTCGCGGCGCACCTCCAGCAGGCGTTCGTAGGCGATATCCAACACTCTCCAGACGTGAAGTGGCCGTACCTTACGTGGCATCTCCAACTGCAACTGGAGTCCGGGGGCACCGGTTATTTCAAACCGCAGATCGTTCGCCTTCAAGTAAAGAGTGAACGCCTGGAACATCACCTCCCTGGGTGAGGCGTTGGTAACACGAAGGTCCGACAGTGTAGCCTTTGGGCGTCCCATTTCGAATCGAATGAGTTCTACTTCATCGCGGATCAAATACACGCGCGCTAGAACGTCGGCGGACAAAATGCTGTCGAACGTGACTGGTCGGCCGCTTGCGGGCGGCGGCGTCATAGGGCTGACTTGTGCCGCTGCGCTTGAGACTGTTCCCAACCCAAAGGCGATCGTCAAGATCGCTGTCGTCCGGCCACTGCGCCCCAACCGCTGCATTATCATTGCTCGTAACTCCGACTCTCGCATAACCTATGGGTACGCAGGAGAACGGCTCCTCAGACACAGGAGTTCCCAGCTCGTGTAGAGTGTGTCGGAAATCCGTTCACCCCGTCTTGATGCACCCCGTTTTCCGAATCCACCCGGCAGACAATCGGAATGGAGACTTCTGAGACACCACACTAGCTCGTCGGAGTTCGGTACTTCTCGAACCATCTCAAAATATGCGCCACTTTCGCTATGAGATTACTTGGGCGGTTGGCAATGCCGTGCGACGATCCCGGAATGCGGACCAGCGCTGCATCGACTTTCCTCAGCTTCAATGCCTGATAGAACTGCTCCGATTCGGATATCGGGGTGCGGTAGTCCACTTCTCCGGTCATGAGCATTGTAGGCGTCTTGACGTTGCCGACATACGTGAGAGGTGACCGTTGCATGTAGTTCTCAGGCTCGTCCCACGGGAAGCCCGGGAACCAGTACTTGTAGAAAACGTTGTAACTATCGGCTGTCAATGCCCAGCTGTACCAATTGATGACGGGCTTGGCGGCGACCGCAGCTTTGAAGCGATCCGTGTGTCCCACTATCCAACTGGTCAGTACACCTCCACCACTTCCGCCCGTAACGAACATGTTTGCTTCATCGACATAGCCACGCTCGATGACGGCATCGACCCCGGACATCAGGTCGTCGAAGTCGTGACCGGGGTAAGCGTGATGGATCAGGTTTCCGAATTCCTCACCGTAACTCGTACTCCCCCTCGGGTTGGTGTAGAGCACGACGTAGCCTGCCGCGGCGTACAATTGTATTTCCGCCGAAAAACGATCTCCATAATTCGCAAACGGACCACCGTGGATTTCCAACAAGAATGGGTATTTGCGCGACGGGTCGAATCCCGGAGGTGTCACGATCCAGCCTTGGATCTTCCGTCCGTCAAACGAAGACTCGTACCATATCTCTTCCACCGCACCGAGTTCTTTGTGGTCGAGTAGATCATTGTTGAGGGCGGTGATACGCTCGACTGACGAACTTCCTCTTTTCCCTACTGCGACATCTGCCGGACGGTCGGGTTTGGAATGTGTAAACGCGAATCTACCACCGCCAGTGACGGAGAACGAGCCCGCGGAGTAGGGACGGCCCAGCGACAGTCCGCCCACGTCACCAGTCAGTGTCGTCACCGTTCCGTTCAGCGTCATGTATCCGATCTTAGTATTGCCTTGGTCGTCATACTGGAAATAGACACCTTTGCCAGCCTTGTCCCAGGTGGGTTGCTGCACATCGCGATCGAAGCCATCGGAAACGACCCTGCTGCCGGATCCGTCTCTATTTATTATGTACAGGTGAGTGACCTGGTACCCTTGCAGCCGGTCGTCGAAGCCGGTGTATGCGATGCGTGCACCGTCGGGCGATACCGCGGGCGACTCATCCGGTCCCTGTCTGTCGGTGAGGGACGTGATACGACCGTCGTCCACTGAAAGCGCGTAAATCTCTGAGTTCCGCGGGTCGTATTGCCAGTTCTCGTGTCGATTGGCGGAGAAAACGATTGACTTACTGTCCGGGGTCCACGCCAATCGGCCGCCGTGATTGAACTCACCGGTCGTCAGCTGCCGGGGAGTTCCGCCGTCGGCGGGAAGTACGAAGATCTGACTGTAGCCGTCTTCGAGGTACCCTACCCCATCAGCCCGGTACTTGAGCTTCTGTATGACCTTGACGGGCTTCGCCCAGTCGGCGCCCTCCGGCTTTGGAGGCATCTTCACGAATGGCACCTGCGGCTGCGGCACCAACATGGAAAAGGCGATCCACTTGCCATCGGGAGACCAGGTGAGTCCTCTCGGTGACTTGGTGAGATTGGTCAGTTTTGCTGTCTGTCCGTCGTCCATCCACCGTGCATAGATCTGGCTGCCCCCCTCGACGTTGGTTACGTAGATCAGGCGCGTTCCGTCGGGCGACCATCTGGGCGACGTGTAATTCTTGTTTCCCGTGGTGAGGGGGCGCTCACCCGTCCCGTCGGAGTTGATGATCCATAGGTTGGATCGCCGGCGGTCGGTCATTACGTCCATGAAATTGCGTACGAACACTACGCGTCCACCGTCGGGCGAAATCTGCGGATCCGAGGCATACTCCAATTCAAATACGTCTGCGAGTTCGAGGTGTGATTTGGCGGTGCCCTGTGCCAGCACGGGCCCTGCTGACAACTGTGTTGCCACGATGACACAGATTCCCAGCGGAAGAGTCTTCATCATTTTCATTACTATTCTCCCAGCTCTTTCGGTGTGTTCAGCGACTCATTGTCTCCTGCGCGAACGAGTTTTTCGAGTTCCGCGTATCCCCCTTCAGAGAGTCGCCGCCCAGCGAATTCGAAATACTCGACATCGGCAGTGATGCCGAGCCCATCAACCAGGCGGTTCATGAAATTGAATAAGGCGCACACCGACACGGTCTCGTACAGCGCCCGATCGCTCCAGCCGGCGGCAAATATCGTGTCGGCATCATTCTGGGTAACTCTGCTAGGCATTCTCGTGAGCTTGGCCGCGTAGCGAAGTATGGGTTTCATCTTCTCCGCTATACCCGCGGTGTCCAAGTCGTCGAGTAGTTGGACCAGCAAACCTTCGTCGATGCCGAATCGCTCTGCCGTTGCAGTATGCACTCCATGACAATAGCTGCAAGAGTTTATGCCGGATACATATGCCGCGATCAGCTCACGCTCGGCCACGGTGAAGGACGATGGTCCGCGCATTAGCACCTCGTGATACTGAATCAGTGGTAGAGAGGTATCCGGGAACATTCTGAACAGATTGAGCAGAACCCCTTCTTGCGGCAGCGATTTGAGAAACGCCATTTTACTCCTGCTTTTCTGTCTTGAACCTGTGCGCCTTCAGTTCGTATCGTGGTAAGGTCTGTTGCTCGACAAGTTCTACGCTTGGCTTGAGATTCAGCTTATCGTGGACGCGTCGCCCGAGTTCGTCGCGCACAAGTCCTGGATTCTCGGCGGTTACTTCGATCCGAATCTGCAGGTCTGCCATCTGGGCCGTCTGGCGGACTGCGACCTCGAACTCATCGATCTCGTCGAACTCCCGAACTATGTTTTCGAGTGCAGTGGGAAACACGTTGATTCCGCGCACCACCATCATATCGTCGATTCGACCGAGTACTCCCCCTCTCAGATGGGCCGTCGACCGGCCGCACTCACACGGTGTACGTAGCAGTTCTACCAGATCGCCGGTTCGGTACCGAATGACTGGACTGCCGACACGACCTAGGTTGGTGAGAACGAGTTCGCCCCGTTGGGCTCCGTCGGATATGGTGCCAGGCTCCAATGTATGCGGGTCAATCACTTCAGCGACGAATTCCGCCTCGTTGATATGCATGTGATTGTCCACCCCGCAACTGTATCCCCACGCGCCTATCTCGGTGGCGCCTGCATGATCTACACAAGGCGCGCCCCAAGCCGTCTCGATCCGCGTCCTCACGTTGGGAATGCTGGCACCGGGCTCTCCCGCGTGAATGGATACTCGGATCGGGATGTCCGTGAGTGCTATCCCTTCTTGCCGAGCGACCTCCGCCAACCTGAGTGCGTACGTTGGGGTACAGATCAAGACGGTAGCCTGTAGCTCGCGCATTGTTTCGAGACGCTGCTTGGAACTCAAACCACCCCCCGAGAGCATGAGTGCACCCAGTCGCTCGCCGGCTTCGAAGGCAGTCCAGAAACCTATGAAGGGGCCGAAAGAGAAGGCCACGAAGACACGATCGTCAGCAGTTACGCACGCGGCTTCGTAGATTTCCATCCAACAACCGAGCCACCAATCCCAGCTATCTATCGTGTCCAGCCAATACAGAGGCCGCCCTGTAGTGCCGGAGGTCTGATGCATCCTCGAGTAGTGTTCCGGTGGAAAGCTGAGGTTGGTTCCGAACGGCGGATTGGTTTCCTGATCGGTCGCGAACTCTTGCTTGGTGGTGTACGGAATGTCGTCGATGTCGATCAACTTTGGGGGTTGGCCTCGCGTGAAACCGGCAGCATTCAATTTCTGCGTGTAGAACGGATTCGTCTGAATGACGACCTTCACCAGTGCGTCGAACTTGGCGGCCTGCAGTGATCTCAAGATGAACATTGCCGACAGGCACCCGTTGCGGCAGGGCGTTCGAATTCAGCGTGGAATTGCTTCGCCGGTTTCAATAGGTTTTCCTTCCTTTCCAGTCAAGACACTCGATACTCAACCCTCCACGTACCTGTCAGGTACTTTACAGCGATCGGCCGCCTCACCGACTCCCGACAGTGAAGTTGGTTTCGAACACTACGTTTCCATCCGAATCCTTCACCTGGAAGGTCCATTCGCCGGTCCATTCAGGAGGTATATTCTTCGTGCTCCAAACTCTCCAGGGCGATCCACCAATGTTCAAGGGGACCGCGAATTCATGATCCTGGTGACGCCAGATGTGCTGGATGGTGGTGTTTGCGGCGCCGGTGACTTTGGTCCACGCATAAAGTTGACCGACATCCGCCGGGAATTCGGTGCCCGGGCTAACAGGCTGGCGATCTTCGACCCCCAACGCTATCTCGGCGGTGACTTCCACATTTCCTTCTGTTTGGTCCTGAGCGTTGAGACGGCTCTGCGTTAAGCCGAGTAGCAGGATCGCGAGCATTATCTTGTTCAAGTGCATGGGTACCTCCCTGACTCTGAAAAGTGGTTGCCGGATTCTGCACCCTCGTGACGTTCCACGATCGATTCGGTTTCGGGGAGCTCTCTGACGTCCGACAGCGTACGCTTCCCCAATCCAATCCCTCAGTGCTTCGTCTATGTCACGCGGCGTGGCGACTCGGAAATGTGCTCCAACTGACCGCGGTCCGAAAGTCTCGATCCGCCTTGCCGTTTGGTCCGAGGTGTAGTTGCGACAGGAGCGCCACAGGTTGCGAGTGACAAGGCCGTGATCGCACTCGGAGCAAGTCCGCAACGGTCTCTTATCACGCGTCAAATGAGCTCCCGTCGCCGCACCAGGGCCTACGATCCAAGACCTCATTTGTCCAACGTATGAAGTCTAATGTACTCGACGTCCATGTCGTCGACACCAACGCCAAGGCCCCATTCACTTGGATGCGTAGAAGCCCGGGCTCGTTGCCCGCGGGTCTACCTGTGTCTCTCTATGAAGCTCACGAGTGCCGCGATGAAGTGGGGCCGTGGGGTCTCGAGGAACGCAGCATGATCCCCTCCGGGGATGACAATCCATTCCTTGTCGGGCGTGCCAAGTCCCGTGAATAGCGCGACCTGTCCTTCGCTCTTGGCCAGTGGGTCGAACTGGCCTTGAAGGAGAAGCGTCGGCACCGTGAGAGCCTCGGCTTTGAGTTCTGCCCAGCTTTCCCAGTCGTTCCAATCGACACGTATCGAATCGGCGGCCAGCGCGGCTGCCACGTACGAACCTATCGCTGTTTGGCTGATCGACCCTGGAGTGATGAAATCGCTGGCCGCCGCCTTTGCGGTGTTGCGTAGCCGAGGCGGTTTGTCGGGATGGTCCTGCCGGGAGATCTCGACGGTAGGGTCGAACGGATACCCGAAGAGCACCAGCTGCGAGACGAGTTCGGGGTGACGTTGTACGGTGAGCTGGGAGATCATGGAGCCAAGCGACCAGCCTAAGAGCACGGGTCGTTCGCCTCCGCCCGATTTTTCCCAGACCCACTGCAGCACCGCGGCCAGGTCTCTTGCGGCACGATCCGGTGTGAGCCAACCTGTTGCGTCCCTTGGTGTGCTTCCGTAACCCCTCATATCCGGTCCGAATGTCGAGTAGCCCGCCGCGACCAGGCCATCCATCAACGAGAGGTTTTCGCCCGGTACTTGCAGGTCGAAATCGGGCAGGGCACTCCAGGTCCGACCGTGCAGTAGTACGATTACGGCTTCAGCGTCTGGTGCACTCTTCTCCCACACCGCTATCGGATGGCCGTCGGATGTAACGGTATGACGAACCAGCTCGGCTTGCACGCTGGCACCGGAGGAGGCTGTTGTGTTGGTATCGGAGCTGCATGCCCAAGTCACGGAAACAAGGGCCGCAGCGAACGGCAGTGAGAAGAGTTTCATTCGTCCTCGGGCGCGGTTTCTGCAGGAGGTCAAGCTATCGCCTCGCGCCGCTGTGTGCAAGCGAGGCTTCGCGAGCCGGTCGAGGTACTGGACGCAGGCAGTGCTGGTACCGAGTTGCCACTCAGACACAAGGATCGTGTACCCGGGACTGACACATTTCTCTCGAATGTGTCTGGATTCTCCATCACGTACCGATCCGAGAGACTGAGGGATCGTTATGACCGAGGGCGCACCGGATACTGTGATCGCGTCTCAGTGCAAATCAATCCTCCGGATCGTCTCGAGCGGAAAGCCAGCGTTCCGCGGCAGCCTCATCTCGGAACACCGAGAACGTCGCGGAATATCTCTCTTCTGCCAGGACCTCGTACATGCGGGAAACACCGAAATCGACATTTCTTCCCACGAGCAACGCTACGCGCGGCCTCTCTTTGGGATCCTCGCGCTGGGCGGCAAAGTCGGCGATGCTCGCCAGGTCCGATTCTGAAAGCTGTGATAGATCTGCATCCCGAAAGTCCCATAGTCGGTTCCAACTCGGGTAGGAACGTGTGATCTCCTCGTATTGTAGTTGATGCTCGCGTGCCTCCACGACACCGGTAACGCTGATTCTAACGATCCGGTGTTCTTGGTCTAGTTTGGCGGCTGGAGAATAACGGGCCATGGCTAGCTTGTCTCGCGGCGGGCGGGCGGGGCGGCAATAGTTGCCACAACCGAACCCTCCTCGATGCCCAGCTTCTTGGGGAGCGGCGTACCCGAATAGCCGGCCATCCGCGATGGGGGCACAACAGGCTCCACGGGTGGGTTGGCAATCGCGTGTTTGAGACTACTTCGGATCTTTTTCCAAGATGCGAATGTCGCATCCGGCAACAGTTTCTTGATTGCGGCTGCCTTCTCGCAATTGTCAGTGACGAACACCAGCGGAACATGCCGCAGCGCCTTGGTTTGTCTTATGGCCAAAGCACAGTCTCTTCCTTGGGACGGCAGCCGTGAGAGGTCTATGACTACCGCACTCGGTGGATCTGCACGAAGTTCATGCAAGAGATTGGTCCTCGGTAGTTGGTGTACAACATCGTAGCCGGCCTCGAACAACTGCCTCTCCCGCTTCTTGGCCTCCACGTCATTCCAGTGAATCAGCCGAACTCGTGACATGCGTTTTCGTTAGCGTCCAGGTTCGAGAAGTGTTTTGTCCAGATCTTGCGCACGGCGGCAACACTTTCTTCCAACCTATGCAGCCAGGTCGTCATTGGAAAGAGATTCTCGCGTGCAGCGGTCGACAGTTCCAAAGCGGAACAGCCATTTGCATTCGCGGGAGGACCAGGTGAGGCAAGAGATTCAGGGCATTCGACGCTCTCTATTGGCCAACGTCTGTCCGCGAAAAGCCCAGGCCTTAGCGGATAGCGGGATCGTACCGTCTGCCCTGATGGGCAAGCATAAACGGACACCTTCGCGCAACTGCTCTATCTCGATTTCGGACAAGGACTCAAACAGAGCGGTCACAGAGCCTTGAGCTGCCCGCAGGGGCTCCCAGTAGTCGTCAAAGTCGTCGAATACCGTCGCGGCCTGCAACGCGGTGGTCGAAACGTTTGTCACTCCGTGACCCTCCAATAGCAGTTGTAGCCCGTGTGGGTTACAGGTAGCGTGTCGGCGTGCCGGATCGGTGGCCGCGGCCGATGGATCGAGGTCAACCGCTGCATGCCACAGGTACTTGATGAGTTCGAGGCCGTCGGCGTAATCCCACACGTATCCCGCGACGGTACCGCCCGGAGTGCATACTCTGGTTATCTCATCCAGCGCCAGGCCCGGATCGGGCAAATGATTGAGCGCGAGAGCCGAGGCGACTATGTCAAAGGCTCCGGCATCGAATTGGAGGTTCAGTGCGTCGCCTTCCACACACGACACGCGCGGGTCGGCGAGTCGTTTGCGAGCCGCTGCTATGTAGCCGGACGATTGGTCCAGGGCCACTAGTGTTTGCGGGTCAGTGCGCCTCAGAATCACTTCTGCCAGCGCTCCGGTACCCGTAGCGACCTCCAGCCATCGCGCTCCAGGGGCCGGTGCCAGCCAGTCGATGAATTCCTCCGCGATTCGGCGGCTCCAACGTCCTATGTATCTGTCGTAGCTGGTTGCGTCGGTCCAGTCACTTTCAGCGCGGTTCATCATGGCAGCCGTGAGCCCACTGGTTCCAGATTGAGTGCACGGGCAAAGCGATTCAGCGCGGTTCGAGCGGCCTCACGGTCGTCGGCCGTTGCCGCACGTGCACCGTTCGTGTCCTCGAATCGTTGGGCAAGCACATTTAGCTTTCTCGTCTTGCGGCATGCCTTTAGATCGAGACGCGCGACCAATCGGTCGCCGGCCAGAACCGGAAGGCAGTAGTATCCATAAACGCGTTTGGCTCGCGGCTTGAATATCTCCAACACCTGGTGGAAATCGAACAGCCGCTCTACTCGACGGCGATCCCAGAGCACGGGATCGAACGGAGACAGGAGAACTCCCCTGTCGCGGCGGGGTCGTACTCGTTTCAACCGCGCGGCAAGCTCGATGTCCTGCGGTCTGATCCAGCCCTGGTACTTTCGGCTGCCACGACCGAACACGTTGCACGGTACCACATCGCCCTTATTGACGAGAACGTTCAAGGCGGCGTCGACCGCCTTTCGCTCTTTGTCGAGTCGCCAAGTCTGGACCAACGTGGAGGTTGAGGCCCATCCGTGTCCCTGGAGTGCTAGTAGCAAGAGCCGCTGGATCGCTTGCGGCCTGGAAACGGGGCTTAGGCGCCACCGCTCGGGAATGACGCGTTCCGCAAGGTCGTAAGTTCTTTGAAAGTTATAGCGGTCCCGAATAGCGAACTCTCCTGACGACCAAAGTGCGGTTGCGACACGTTTGGCAGTCTTGAGATCCCACCAACCACGTCCCCCGCGTCCCTCCATGTCGGCAGAACGAAGTGGGCCCTCTTCATGCACCCGACGACGCAGGTTTTCTGCGATCTTGGGATGTTGACCGATCAGGTCCCCCCACCAAGGGTGATGGTGAAATGCCTTGCGCCGGAATTCGAACACCGGGTACAGCTCGATCGGTAGCCAACTCGCTTCGTGTCCCCAATATTCGAACAGCGGTTCGTCTGGTCGCAGCAACTTCTCGGCGAGTGTTGGATCGAACCCGCGGAGGCGGGACAAAAGAACAATTGTATGACTGCGTGCACCGGACACGGAAACCGTGTCGAGTTGCAAGTAACCGAAGCGACGGATAACGTCATGCGCGGCTTCGCGAGCGCTCGACCAGCCCCGTACGCTGGTGGGGAATCCGGTCCACTCCGGCTTGAGTAGGCCGGCGCACGCGAGAGCCAAACGACGAGCTTCAACGATTCCTAGCGTTTGCATTCTGCTCGGCCCGAGTAGTACTTGTCGAGAGTATCTCAGTTCGCGTTACTAGGCTAGAAGCGCTTCGCGGCCCATGTGACTTTCGTTTAGACAACTAGATTGCTCGGCCACTCGAGAGGCGGCCAAGTTGCCTGTCGTGCAGCCGGGCGAGGGACAATTGTGCAACCACTGCGCCAAGTAACGCCAGGAACATATCCCACTGGGTATCCCACACGTCGCCCTGCGTACCCAGAAATGCGTCCGCCGAGTCACCGGTGGCGACCGCCGTCCACCATTCCACGAACTCGTAAGCGGCACTGAGTGCGAGACAAGTACTGGATACCAGAAAGACCATCCATTTCCCCGACTCCAGTGGCGAACGTCGGATCAGTATTTCCCGGATGATGATTGCTGGGACAAACCCCTGAGCGAAATGGCCAAGCCGGTCGTAATGATTGCGGCCCAGGTCCAGGAGGTCTGATACCCAAAAGCCCAGCGGTACCTGTGCGTACGTGTAATGTCCGCCGACCATGAGAACGAGGGCGTGAACGAATATGAGTAAGTATGCGACGGGCGTCAGAGGGAAACGACGATAGGTTGTGAGTAGCACGGGCACTGCAATGAATATCGGAAATACCTCCAGTATCCAGGTGAAACGATCCTGAGGTCCTAGACCCGACGTGACCAGGGCAATGATCCCCACGGATAGCAACGCCGGTGGTAGGTAGCTCCTGCGGGAGGTGTCGAGTACACGGTTTTCGCCTGACATTCCAGTTGGCCGCGGCTCCAGCTATTGGGCCGAATCTTGCCGCCAGAGGCCCAGCACCCTGCCGTCCGGATCCTCGAAGAGACTGAACGCCCCGTCGTCTGCGGCGGTCTCCGGGTTCTGAGACCAGAACTCCCAATGCACCACAGGCCGTCCGATACCTACCTCCATGTTGATGTGTAGCGGGTGCGCTAGTCCTATCGCGCCTTTTTCTCTAGTCGCACGATCGCGTCCGCGAACCTGCGGCCGAGATCCACGTACCCGTTGCTGTCATAGTGCCAAGCGTCAGAATACTCGTAGCGATCCGTAGTTGTCACAAGTGTCGCAGCGTGATCGCGGGCGACGAACTCGGCTTGAGCTGCTCGAACGATTGCGCCATAGTCCCAAACTTTGCCATCGGAGTCACGACCGGAATCAGAAATGCGGCCGATCACGACCGGCAGGTTACGGACGCCGAAAGCCTCGCGTATCAGGCCGATGAGGTGTGTTAGATTCGCGAGGTATCTCTGGGCCACACGCTCGGTGAGCGCAGCATCGCTCTCGCCTTGCATCCAAATGATGCCTTTGGGGACCAACACGTCGGCCACACCGTCGCCATCTACGTCACTAATAGCCATCGCGTGTTTTACCGTGGCCAAGAAATGATCGTACTGGTTTATGCCTGCCAATCCCTTGTAGTCCGGTTCCCAAGAGCCATAGGGCCCGGCGGCCGCGGTGTCTATGGACGTGCCACCGCGGGAATACTTGATCAGGGCGATCTTCCAGTCCGAATCTCCTTGCCGCAACCGCTCGGCAAAACTCAGTTCAACACCGAATCTGTTGGAATAGGTATTGGTGGTTCCATCTGAAGAAAACCCCACGCCGTGACCCGGCCGCAGTGTGGTCCATATTCCTCGACCGTCCGGCGCACCGTCGTCGGGAGCGGGATTGCCGTGGAATATCATCACTCCGGCCTGCTCTCTACGAAGACTGCTCGGCAGGTCAGCCACGTAGCCGTAGCCGTCCATGTTCGACTGTCCGCCCAGGAAATAGACGTGATAGGTCGTTTGCGCCATAACAGCTTCCGTCAGTAGTGAAAGCGCTGACGCCAGGGCGGCGCCGCAACGACTGCTAGTGAGGTACACGTTTGTAATGTCTCCAAGTGAGCATATTCCGACGCTACACGGTCTTTTGCCCGGATCGCAGCTTTCCACCGGCGAACTGTCCGGCGAAGAATGCGCCGATAAACAACGGTAGGGCACTCAGTCGCCAGCCCAGTCCGCTCAGCAAACGAATGCCTATTGCAAGGGGCACGGGAGCATGCACCGCCACGAACCATGCCGGTGAAAACTTCTTGACTCCAGCCCTCCAGAAACCGAAAGGGAGATTGATCGCAAAAATCAAGAGTACCACGATCACAAGCCGTTCCGTCACCTGGATTTCCTCAGACCCCAAACTGACGTAGATGGTGGTCGGTATGTTTGTGCACTATCGGTATGTTTGTGCACTAATTGCATCGTTTCTGATGTGGGGCCACCACAGCGCGTGCAGTGGTGACGAATCTTGAACCTCGCGCCATAGCGTCGTTTGAATTCCCGATAGCGAACTTGCTGCCAGTCCGGAGAAGCGGCCATTCCGGGATTGTTCCTTCTCTGCTTACATCGGAGCACGCGGGGCCTGATCCTGTTGAACGCCCCCAGCATCTGCTGCGCGTCCCTATAACGGCGGTGATGGGAGAGTTCCAGTGATCGCTTCAAGAAGGCGACAAAATCTCGATGTGTCTCCTTCAGCAGTCGTTCGTAGCCGGGACCGGGCCATGGGAACGGCCATTCGAGCAGCTCGCGCGAGAACATCTCGTAGATGACCAGACCCGCGGAGAAAACATCCGAGGCGAACGACGGTTTTCCAAAGGCCTGCTCGGGTGCCATATATGCGATCGTGCCCGACCCGGACGCGACGATGGTACGGGTACTCAAGGCGACCTTGGCAACTCCGAAATCGGTGAGCCTCAGTTGATCGTTGTCGAAAATGACGAAGTTTTCCGGTTTGATGTCGCAGTGAATGATGCCGCAGCGATGTGCGTAGGACAGGGCCTCCAGTATCGGAGAGGCGAAGTTGAGGCTTGTCTTGAGCGACATGCGACGCTTCAAGCGCTGCGCCAGGGTCTCCTTACCGCGTGGATGGGCGATGACGAACCGTTCACCGATGAACTCGGCGTTCTTGAGGAGCAGAATGTTAGGGTGATCGAGGACAGCGGCTATCCGCACCTCTTTCCGAAACATTTGTAACGTATCCTGCGTGACGATGGCGCGATGCGGGATCTTGAGGGCGACTGGTATTCCCTCGACCGTGTCCCTGGCGCCGTATACGGTTGCGAAGCCGCCGGTACCGAGCCTCTCCTCGATGCGATACTTGCCCAGCCTCTGACCTTTTCTGATCACAACCGATCCAGGCTATAGGGGCAGTTTCTCACCGACGCCTTCGCGCGGCCGTAGCCTGCTTCGCGTGCGCTACGGAATCGTCGACACTGACCGATGCGATCGTATCGCCGATCAACGATAATGGCGGAAGATTATCCAGGATCACTCGGCGGACCTTACCGATCGTCTCGCGTCGGTCGGTGGGCAGTTGGGCTAGGTAGTCGGCAACACTGTCGGCGTCGGATCGCATGACAATTCCGTTCTGTCTCGAGGTGGTGTCTTACAAATCTCGCCCATCCACCGTGGTGCGCAACCGCCTGGGCGTCCGCACGGGGACAACGTTCTCCTTGACCACCCCATGACGGCCGTGTAACTAGAGGTATGACGCAGGCACACGTGCTCCGTGCGACTGGCTCGAATGAAACGAACGTCTGAGCGAGTGCGGCCTTTCGTTCCGCCACAGCCTCCGCCCGACGCAGCTCTGCCGAAACTCGGGCACGAGGAGATCCTGCGTTACTCGCGCCATCTCATTCTGCCGGAGGTGGGTCCGGAGGGCCAGCGGAGGCTAAAGGGAGCACGTGTCGTCCTCGTGGGCGCGGGTGGGCTCGGGTCGCCGGCCTCGCTCTATCTAGCGGCCGCCGGTGTAGGCACTCTGGGTCTAATCGACTTCGACCAGGTGGACGAGACCAACCTCCAGCGCCAGATCCTCTACGGCAGCCGCAGCGTCGGGCGCTCCAAGCTCGAGTCGGCGGCGGACCGGATCAAGGATCTCAACCCCCACGTCACGGTCGAAAACTTCGAGACGAGACTGACTTCGGAGAACGCACTCGAGATCTTGCGCGACTTCGATGTCGTGCTGGACGGTACCGACAACTTCCCAACGCGTTACTTGGTAAACGACGCGTGCGTCATGCTGGGCAAGCCCAACGCCTACGGCTCGATCTTCCGGTTCGAGGGCCAGGCGTCGGTGTTCCACGCGGCCCAAGGCCCGTGTTACCGCTGTCTCTTCCGCGAGCCGCCCCCGCCGGGACTCGTGCCGTCGTGCGCGGAGGGCGGCGTGCTCGGCGTGCTGCCGGGGATCATAGGGAGCATTCAGGCGCTCGAGACCATCAAGCTCATCCTGGGCAAGGGCGAGACGCTCATCGGCCGGCTGGTGCTGTTCGACGCGCTCAAGTTCTCGTTCCGCGAACTCAAGCTTCGGAAGGACCCCGAGTGCAGTATTTGCGGCGAGCATCCTACCGTGACCGAGTTGGTGGACTACGAGGCGTTCTGTGGGATCGGGTCGGAGCCCGCGTACGAGGGACCCGAGATCGCAGTCACCGAGTTACACGAGGAGCTGCGCTCCAACCCGGACCTCGTATTGGTGGACGTGCGGGAGCCGCACGAGTGGGAGATCTGCCGCATCGAGGGTGCGCGGTTGATACCGCTGGGCGAGCTGCCGAAGAGGCTGGCCGAGCTGGACGGCCACGCCGAGATCGTAACGCACTGCCACCGGGGCGCGCGCTCCATGCAGGCGCTCGAGATATTGCAGGCTGCCGGATTCTCCAAGGTTAGGAGCTTGAAGGGGGGAATCGATGCCTGGTCGTGCGAGGTCGATCCCTCGGTGCCCCGGTATTGACGGGCCGGCTTGGTTTCCAGTTACATAGGCAAGTGCTGAGAAATCCGAATCTGAAGCCACGCCCGACCGATCTCGAGGATTGGGCCGGCTTAGGCCCGGCCATGGCACACAGCGACGTCGTCGTTTGCGAAAAACACCTTGCCGACCTTGTTCAGCGGGACGGATTCTCACCGCCTGCGAAGGTACTGCGAGAGCTAGGGGACCTTCCCGATGCCCTCGCCTAGTATGCAGTGGTTCTACGGCGGCACCTAACCCGCAAATGGACTTGGCGAGCGCGGCACGCAGAATCAGGGAATCGTTGATACGAGCGCCTGGTGTTGATATGAGCACGTTCACCAACGCACGTGGCCGGCGAGGAGGAACGCTCGCAAGTCATTTGCCTAACAGGGCGAAGCTGGCAGGCACTGTCGGTTGGTAGGGAAGTCGTTGGCTTGTGTGCCGAGTAAGGATAGTGCACGTTCGGCAAATGCTGATCATGCGCTGGGTACGTACGGGCGGCTCGCCCCTCAGTGAGTTGCCTGCAGCTCAAGCGCAAGGACGTTGGCCAGGCAAGTGACCAAATTGATTACTGCTGCATCACAACCAGCATCGGTACGGCAGATCCAGCACAAGCCCCCGTTCCTGGTCGTGCTGGCTCTACTCGCCGTGACGGGCGCCGGAGCTCACTTTTCGTGTACCTTGCTGCGGCAGATCGTCAACTCTGACACGTTGACGCTTGCGGAGTTGCCTCTCCCGCGACCGGAGATGGCGATGTTCGAGAAGTGCGGTGCCGGGATTATGCTGCCGCCCCTCTTTGCACCCGAGATAGCCTGGACGACGCAGCCCGGGAGAATCGCGGTGAGTGTATCTGTGGAGTACTCCGTTTCCCTCTGGGAGGGGGGACGCCCAACCAGGATCGTGCGTCGAGAAGTTGAGCCCCTCCCCGCGTCACGCGATCAGGCAATCGCCTATCTCGGCGAGGGGATGCGCTTCAACTTCGGCCGAGGTCCCTGTTTGATCGAGGCTGCCGAGATGGTGGACAAGCGGGGCTACGCCGCGATAATCCCCCTCATTGAGAGTGTGCTTCTGAGCCCGTCCGGTGAACTGTGGGTTCAGCGCTTCACGGTCGATAGAGACGCAACTGCACCTATCGATGTGTTTGATGCTCGTGGCGCGTACGTCGGCACGCTTGTGAGAGATTCGTTTTCACCGGTAATTCTCTTGCCACGCGGGCGTGTGGGCATAGCCGAAACGGATGAGCTCGACGTTCAACGGTTGGTGGTACTTTCGGTTGCGAGGTGACCGGTGAGCAGTCTGACACCATTAAGAAGTATCTCATGAGACGGCTCGCGGCCGGCCGTGGAGTGCCCGCGCAGTCACGGCCCTGTCGGATCTTGGTAGTCACTCAATAGCCCGTTTGGATACGCGGTGACTCGAACTACCCTATTTGCCCCTTCACGCTAGGACTAGATCAATCTGCAACGTGCACTCTGCACTCTCCAATCACCTGTCCGACACCGTGCCGATTGCCTTCAATACCTCTCTCGTCAGGTCCCAACGGTCAAAGCCTTGCCGCCCGTAGTCCAGGCCTCGACGCACGATGACGAGGTCGTGCGAGGGTACCACGATCACGAACTGCCCCCGGTTTCCGGCTGTCGAGTAGGCATCGTGGGGCACGTCGGTACGGTTGTCGGGAACGAGCCACCATTGGCCACCATAGAAGTTGCCGCTCTTCGCCGTGGCCGGCGCCGGCGTCCGAACGAACTCGATCCATTTTTTCGATAAGAGCCGCTCGCCGTTCCACATGCCGTTCTGGAGGTAGAGCATTCCGAAGCGGGCGAGATCGCGTGCGTTGGTGTAGACCTGGCTGCTCAGGATGAAGTCGCCGAAGCGATCGACGCTCAGAAGCGTGTTGCGCATTCCGATGCGATCGAGCAGGGCACGCCGTGGGTATTCCAGATAAGCCTTCTCATCGCCGAGTGCCCGCTTCATGGCGTACACGGCGAGAAGGTTGTCGTAGTTCTCGTAATCCCAGTAGGTGCCTGGCTGGCGCATGAGCGCCCGGCTCCGAGCACCTCGGGCCGAACTCGCACCAGCCCAGTAGGCCAGGCCGGAACCGGTCGCGTATTCCATACCCCAGCTATCCACCGGATACAGACCGCTCGACATGTTGAGCACGTGCCTGAGCGTGATGGCCGCACGTGGATCGGTTTCTGGAGACGGTGCCTTGGGAAGCCAATCAATGCCCAGCGGTTCGTCCAGCGCCATTCGCCCCTCGTCGACTAGCATCCCGACCAACGTCACGGCGATGCTCTTGGCCGTCGACCACGTGCGGGTTCTGGTCGTGACGTCCACTCCGGGCGCGTACCGCTCGTGGATTATTCGGCCTTTGTGGACGACGATGAGGCTCAAGGTCACCTGCTCCGGCGACTCGCGGTCGAACGCCCACTCGGATGCGGCGGACAGCGCGGCAACATCTACGTCAGAGGGAAGCGGTTCTTCCCGGACCAGGTCGCCGTCGGGCCACGGAATTGTCGCCGGATCTCCCGGGGTGGGCTTCATGTCCAGGACCGGCAAGCTCTCGATGTCCTCGAACGTCTGGTCCGGTGCCATGATGACGCAGCCCAACCCTTTGCGAAACGCTGCGCGCATGACGGGGGTGCCGCCGGGGACCCCGACCGCCACCGCCTTGCGCTCCCGGTCGACGACATAGTCGCCCCGGCGCGCCGTCCCGACAGGCTGGCGCACGTAGGCGAGTTCCTGATCGAACACCTGCTTCAGGGTCCGGTGGGATGTGAACAGACCGTTGCACATCAAGACGGCCTGTACGCCGTGCTGGATCATGTCTCGGTCGAATCGCCAATAGTCGTACGTTTCTTTCTGTTGCGCGCCGGCGGTTGTCGTGAGAACGAGCGTGAGAGCGATGAGCGGGGCCAGAAGACGTTTCATTTAGATCTGCCTAGCGGGTAACGGGAGGTGTGATGAACACTTCTAAAATAGGGGTTAGGAATATAGGAATAGAAGATAATAAGTGTATTCGCTGAGATGCTAAGGAGAAATATGTAAATGGGCAATACGCGGCCAGCCGAGCTTAAGCAGGCTTTGACTGGAAAACTGGCGGATTCACTGACCGATCCGTTGCCGGCTGTCACCCCGCGTAGACTGTTTGGCCGCCTCACTATGTCGGGCAAGGCCACCGCGGTTATCGGTATGCGTCGGGCGGGCAAGACCACCTTCCTACATCAGTTGCGCCGGAAAGGATACCGTCCATCAGTTACTCAGTTATCTCGAAGACTGTTTCTTGGTGCGGATCGTCTGGATGGAGGCAGTCTCACACTCCATTCCCGAAGGGGGTTGTTCATGAGACGTGCGATCCGCCGCCACCGGTTGGTCCTGCTGGCCGCCTTCCTCGCGGTGCTCCTGGCCCCAGCCGCATGCGGTCCTGTTGCCGAGCCTGCCGACCTGGTGTTGGTTGGCGGTCCGGTCGTGACCTTGGGAGAGGCAGGTGTCGCCGATGGCGTTGCGGTTCGCGGCGACCGGATCGTAGCGGTGGGTTCGGAGCGGGAGATCCGTCGCTTGATCGGAACGGACACGCGGGTCGTCGAGCTCGACGGTCGTTCAGTGATTCCCGGGCTGGCCGACAATCACTTCCATGCCATCGGAGGCGGTCCGGGCGTCAACCTCTCTCTCGCCCGCTCCATTCCTGACGTCCTGGACGCCATTGCTAAACGGGCTCTCACCGCACCGGCGGGCGAGGTCATCGTCACCAACAGCGACTGGCACGAGGGCCAACTCGCCGAGCAGCGGCTGCCCTACCGCGACGACCTGGACTCGGCTGTTCCTGACCATCCGGTGGTCGTGGTTCGGGGAGGGCACGAATATGTCCTCAATAGCGCCGCGCTCAACCGGTGGGGGATTGCCGAATCCACGACGGCTGTACGCGGCGGACGAATCGGTCGGTACCCGGACGGCCGGCTCAACGGTGAACTGGTCGATCGGGCGAAGCGGCTCGTCGAACTGCCTGAGCGCCCGCCCCGCAGCAGAGAGGAAGCAGCGGACGCCCTGGTCGCGCAGCACCGGACGATGAACAGCCGCGGCATCACAAGCCTCCGCTATCCGGGAGGGACAGTCGCACAGTACGCCGCGCTCCGGCAGTTGAGGGACGAAGAGCGGCTCACCCTCCGGGTCGAGTTCCTTATCCGTGCGCCCCGGTCAAGCTCGGTCGACGATCTCCGCCAAGCCATGACCCGTTGGCCCTCCCCAAACCACGACGACGCCTGGCTGCGCGTAGGTGGAGTGAAGCTGGGCGTCGACGGTGGGTTTGAGGGCGGCTTCATGAGACAGCCGTACGAGGAACCCTGGGGTAAGGGCGGCACCTTCTACGGGCTCCAAACCGTACCGCGGGACCTGTTCGTACAGACTGTCCGGGCGCTCCACGCAGCCCATTGGCGGGTGGCCACCCACGCGGTGGGCGACGCCGCCATCGACCTGGTGCTAGACGCCTACGAGGCCGCCGACGGGGATGCTCCCCTGAATGGACTGCGGTGGGTGATCGAGCACGGCTTCATCCCCAGGGAAGACCAGTTCCCACGGATGCGGAGGTTGGGGCTGGTAGTATCGGCCCAGGATCACCTCTACCTCGCCGCCCCCAGCCTCATCAAGTACTGGGGCAAGGAGCGAGCCTCGTGGACGACGCCTCTGCGTGCATACCTGGACGCGGGTATCCCGATCTCGCTCGGCACGGACTCTCCCGTGGTCCCGTACGATCCGTGGTGGGTGCTGCACCACTTTACGACCCGGAGTACAATCAGCGCTGGCGTGGTGGGGGAGGACCAGCGCGTTAGCCGTGAGGAGGCGCTCCGGGCCGCCACCGCGGGCTACGCCTACCTGACCTTCTCGGAGCACGAGAGAGGCACCCTTGAAGTGGGCAAGTGGGCTGATCTAGTGGTGACGGCCGAGGACTACCTGAGGTGTCTCGACCCGTGCCTGGAGACGATGCAGGTGGATCTGACCGTAGTAGCTGGGCGGATAGTCTGGGAGCGTTGAGGGCGCCGTCTGGCCTGTTGGCAGAGCCCTCTCGAGCTAGAAGGAGCTGCATAGTCAGGTAGCTGTTCTTGCATGTAGATTTAGCATTTAATACATTTAGACTATACATGACTAGTCAGAAACGATCCAAGCGGGTCCGTGAGCCGGTCCAGGTCTATCTGGATGGGGCGGATCGCTCTCTACTCGATGACGTGGCCAGGGCGATGGACATATCGCGCGCCGAGGTGCTGCGCCGAGGATTGAGAGGTCTCGCCAGGCAGGTGATGACCCAACGGCAACCCGGTTGGTCGCTCGATCAGACCATTGCACTGTTGGGCGATGCCGCGGACGTACCTTCCGACCTGGCGGAGCGGCACGACGAATACCTCTACTGGGCACGGCTGGGTGATGAGTGCGGCAGCGACCGTTCTGATTGATACGAGCGCCCTGCTGGCGCTTGCAAACCCCAGAGATCAATACCATGAGGTTGCCGTCGCCAGCGCTCGCCGCTTCGTCGATTCAGGCGGCCGCTTCGTGGCCTCGGTAATGGTGCTCAGTGAGGTTCACGTTCACGTGCTTTACCGGGCGGGTGCCGAGCGGGCGCGTGATTTGATATCAGCGCTTCTCGCGGATCCCCTCTATGAATGGTATGATGTGCCGGTCGATCTGGTGGAATCCGCGGTGAGTGCCTGGCTTGAGCGGTTTGCCGGTCAGAAATTCTCTCTCACTGATGCCGTGAGTTTCGAGTTGATGCGGCGGGAGAAGATAAGTCAAGCGTTCGCATTTGACGAACACTTTCGCATAGCTGGGTGGGAGCTATACCGCTCCGCGTCTTGAAAGACGTCTTGAGCTAGCTCCCAGGACTCAATAGCGTCTCGTAATGCTGTGAGCGCTCGTCGAACCGCTTGAGAACCGCACGGGGCTTGGGAGGTACGTGCGCCACCTCATAATCGTCGCCCACGAACTGGCGAACTGCGTCCAGAGAGTCGAACCACATTATGGTGACGAACTCGATCTCATTACCCAGATCGCGGCGTAGCAAGTGCGCCCCGTGGTATCCCGGGATGTTGCGGGCGGCGATCTCCGGCAAGACCTCCGTGCTTACGATTCGTTGGTAGGTATCGGCGTTCTCGGGCGTAGTCCATCCGTGCCAAATGCGTGATATCATTCTTTCCTCAACGTCGAAGTTGGCGGAACGTTTCCTAGTGGCAGGTACTGCTGGTCACGATGACCGGCACGATCGCGGATCGACATCTCTTGTATCGGTGAAAACGGCCTTGCGTAGCCGCTCCATCAACTCCCGTTCCGGTTTTGGGTTGGTCTCGGGGTAGGTCTTGCGGGTGAAAACAAGAAGGACTTTGTCTTGGTCGGCCCGCAGGATTCCCTTATCGCACAGCTGTTCGGCAACCCGGTGCTTGACGTTCTTGACGCCTGCAAAGCGAGATACCCAGGTCTGGAGAGTTGCGCGCCTCTTTGCGTTGGCGACTCTTGCGATACACTCGTCGATCAACGGGTCGCCAACCGGCGATGTCTGGACGAGCTCGAGGAACTTCTTCCGTTTCGCTTCTTCGACGGTGACTCGGCCGTGCAGCAGCAACTCGGCGAGAACCGCTCCACCGATGGCATATTGGTACATGGTGCCCGGAGCGATCGTGTCCGCCTCGTCCCGCAGTGCCAGGAGCAGTATCTCCTCGTGCAAGTAGAGTGAGTTTTCCACTATCGACTCCAGTACCAGACCGTTACGACCCCTTTGTCTTCGGAGTGAGAGATGCTGATCAGCCGCTCCTTCTCGATACCAGACGCGAACTCCGCTGCCTCGTTGAACAGTGTCTGCCAGCGCTTCAGCACGCCGCGAAACAGCTTGTACTCGACTTTGGATTTCATCTTGCTCCTCTTGAGTGGTCTCGACTACGCCGGTGTGAATCACGCAAGCGTGCCAGACGATACAGCGCTAGCGTTGCACCGTCAGCGTTTCGTTACCGAGAATGTACACTACATACTACGACCGAAACCGACCGTTCGTTTCGTGCGGCACCGGACGATCGCAAGGGTGATGCGCCTGCGAACATCAACATGAAGCTGTCCACAAAAAAATGTTATGCAGCCGCTCCTGTATCGCCGGTGTCGTCCAAGTATCTGCCCCTGTAGACCACGATCTCCGATCCCTCGGCAACGAACGCCGAGTGGGGAGGTGCGGAAAGAGGTTCGGCAAACACCTCTCCATATAACCGCGCCACATCACAGTCCAAGCTCGCCGAGGCTGCCGGCCAAACGCGCCACGGCGGGTGTGCAACCCCATACTCTGCCGTTCGATCTGCGGAGATGCGGGTGTAGCCCCAGTAGTGCTCCGTTATGAACGCCTCTTCCGAGCCCACTGCGAACTGCGACGGACGCGAGTTCGTTTGAACCGCGATGGAGTGCCATTTGCCGCCCAGTTGCCAGCGGTACTCCACGGTGCCGGCGTTGCCGGAATGAGCTTCCGCCATCGACACGTTGTGTCGCACGGGAAGCCGCACGTACGGTTCGTGATACAGCCACCGTGCCACCCACGCTATCGCACGTCGCGGCACGATCTCCCGCACGAATACCACACCGCGGCGCCAGTCGCCGTCGGCCACCTGCCGGCGCACATAGAACCGCAGGTTCACCTCATCGAAGTTCGTGTGTCCGGGAATCGTTACGCCGAGCAGTCGTGTGTCGAGGAACCGAAACCCCACCACGCTGACGAGCGCCTTGCCGTGCCACAGATCCAACTCGAGTCCGGCCGGTAAGAGCGGCTCGAGTATGCTGGGCTCGACTTCGTAGTTGAGCATCGCGAGATAACGCCATGCGGCAGTTAGGAACGGTCGCTCTAACTCAGTGTCCACAAGCTGATCCTAGTGGCCTGTATGCAAGGTTCTGCCAGAGATCCAACATGTCTGCGGGCGCCCGAGCGCGCGTTTGTGAGCGGTTGTCTCTCTTGGGATGTCGGACCTGGCGCCGAACTGCTGCGCGCGGAGGAGCCTGCGACATGTACACAGCTCCTGACATGGCATCGGAAACTAGACGTACCCCCTATCGGCTGGTCGCAGGGTATCCCGGCCCGCGCAGAACCTTGCCGGGCAGCGTATTGGTCGCCGTGCCCTCCGCAATCACGGGCACGCCGTTCACCAACACGTATGCCATACCCACCGAGAGTTGGTTGGGGTTCTCGAAGGTTGCGAGGTCCCGAACGCTGTCGGCATCGAACACGACGATGTCGGCCCACATTCCCCGCTTTAGAACCCCACGGTCTGTAAGGCGCATACGTTGCGCGGGGAGGGCGCTGAACTTTCTGATCGCCTCTTCCAGCGTGAGTTTGTGCTCGTCGCGTACGTACTTGCGCAGGATGCGCGGGAAGGTGCCGTATGCCCGGGGGTGCGGATGCTCCCGGCCCAGAATCCCGTCGGGGGAGGTTCCTTTGGAGTCGTTGTCGATGGAGACCCAGGGCCGGGTGATTGCGAGCGCGATGTCTTCTTCCGACATGGCGAACACCGCCACGGAGGTGAATGCCTCGTCCTCCAGCAGGATATTGAACAGGGCGTCGATCGGATCTTCACCACGGGTCTCGGCGATCGCCGCCAGGGTCTTACCCTGAAGCGGGAGTAGCTCCGGGTTCTGCACCGCTCCTATGAGCACGGCCTCGGGTCCGGGAATCTCCTGCCACTCGTTGTCCCATTCGCTGCTGGGCGTTTCCATGTCCTTGCGAATGCGTTGGCGCGTCGCAGGGTCCCTGAGCCTGGCGAGCAACTTGGTGTCGCCGCCGTCGTGCACCCACGGCGGTACGAACGCGGAGAACGAGTTGAACCAGGCAGGGTAGGCGTAAGTGTCGGCTGTTATGTCCACACCGCGCCGGCGCGCTTCCTCGATCTTGGCCACAATTTCGGTCATGCGACCCCAGTTGTTCTTGCCGGCGGCCTTTATGTGCCAGATCTCGACGGGGATCTTGGCCTCGCGGCCGATCCTGATCGCCTCGTCGAGCGCCTCCATCACGCCGTCTCCCTCCGAACGCATGTGCGTGGCGTAGACGCCCCCGAACTTGGCGGCCACGGCGGCAAGCGCGATCAGTTCTTCGGTACTGGCATACGGGGCCGGTGCATACTGCAGTGAACTCGACAGGCCGACCGCGCCTTCCTCCATTGCATCGTGTACCAACGTTTTCATTTGCTCCAGCTCGGGGGCGCTCGGTGCCCGATCGTCGTCGCCCAACACGATTCGTCTCACGGTGGTCGCACCGACGTAGCTTGCCAAGTTGATGCCTATGCCCTGTCGTTCGAGTCGGACGAAATACTGATCCAACGTCCGCCAGTCGGGGTCGATCCCGAAATGGTCGTAGTAGGTGCGGTCCGCTTCAACCATCGTATCGGTGAGTGGCGCTATCGAGTTGCCCTCACCGGTGATCTCGGTCGTGATCCCCTGGAAGATCTTGGATGGTAAGTGCGGCTCGACCAGGATGCTCACCTCGGACTGGCCGAGCATGTCGATGAATCCGGGTGCCACCACCAGACCCGAAGCGTCGATCCGGCGCCGAGCGCTGGCATGTTGCAGGTTACCGATGGCCGCGATCCTGCCGGAGCGGATCCCGACGTCCCCCGAGTACCATGGAGAGCCGGTGCCATCGACAATGCGGCCGTTCTGGATCACGATATCGAAGCTGGGCTGTGTGCCCTGTCCATAGAGGGCCGTGGCGAGTGTGAAGATGAAGAAGGCCGCTGTCCACTGTTTCATGAGCTGGTTCCAGGCTGGTTGGTGGTTGTTTGGCACCGACTCGATAGGATACCACGGTACGCTCTCGGTTGGAAGCAATGACTCCCCCATTTGATGGTGCCCTTTCCGGATACGCTATTGTGGCCATTTGATTACTCGAACGCTGAGGAACGCTTGCCTTCCGCATGTTCGAGCGTTGAGAAACGCTCGCTAGGCAGCGCTGCGCGCTGGGAGACCCTGAAGGGAATTCCGTCTCGATCGAAAGAAGGTGCCCCAAGCCGGATCGGGTGGGCTGGGAACCAGTTTCGGGACGCCGATGTTTAGGTTGAGTAGGAGTTTCGGCCGTAGGGGCCGCTTTGCCTCTGTTCCTCCGATGTTTCTTTGAGAGGCCGCTAGCCCTGCCCCTGCGATAAAGAACGTGGATCACCCTCCAACTTCGCCTTCCGGGTGTGAGCCTGGTGGCCGTCAGGACGAAGCTGGTTTTAAGCCTGAGCGGCGACGATCACCGCATTCACCGTCTGCCGTTATGGCCTCACTTTCGTGATCGTGGGAGGTATGCCATGTGTTCCGCTTCGACGAGGCGTCTAGTCAGCTTGCTGCTGGGCACCCCAATCATCCTGATCCTGGCGGTCAGCTCTACTCTGATGGCCCAGGTTCCTACCCCCGGCCTGCATGCCTATACCAAGGCTCATGCCATGCGGGACAACCCACCCGATCTGTTGGGTGGTCCGTTCACCGTCAAGGTGCATCAGACCAACGGCAGCACGCGTTGGGTGCTCCCGGGCCCGCGGTTCCTGGACCCATCGGTGTTTGGGACGCCCGACCAGCCGGTTGGCATGGATCCGGCTCCGTTCCCGCTGCTCGGGGTTCCGGTGAACCTGCGAAAGAGCAATGGCGGGAGCTACACGTTCGTAGGCCAGGCGGCACCGTTCAGCGACTGGCGCGAGGTGGGCGTGGGAAGCGTCAATATGGAGGTGGTCGACGCGACGGCGATTGACGGTGCGCGCACCAAGGACAAGGTCAACTTCGAGGCCACCTTCAAGAGCCCCGACGGCAAGAACGAGTATCGTGTCGTCGCCAAGAAGCCGATCCCTCACGGGATGGCGTATCCGTTCTTCGGTGGTGTCGCAACCAACCAGCTCATGCACGGCGGTACGGGAATCGGGACACGGCAGATGCCGACCGAGTTTACCTACGCGGCGTTCTGGGCCATGGGCGACATCTATCGCAACGGCGAACTGGTGAACCAGAATCAGCTCGTGCACGTAATGGTGACGGAAGTCGTGCGGCGCGAGGGCTACAAGCTCGACTTCGACGGCGCAGTCGGCGACCCGCCCACAGGAATCACGCTGCACCTCATGGTTCCTCCGTTCAAACCCGGTCCCAAAGGTCTCATGCCGAGCCCTGTAAAGACGGGATTCGTACCCTTCCCATTCGTTCAAAAGCATATGATGGCCGCCATGCAGATGGTGAACAAGATGTCGGGCCCCGAGAAGGCGAAGCGGATGGCCGTGCTCCAGGACGTCAAGGGAATGATGGATAAAACCAAGGCGCACGTGATGGAGCAGATGAAGGCCGGCAAGATGGACGGACAGCCTTTCTTCCACGTGATGTTCGGCAACATCCAGATGGAGGGCAGTCACTAGTTTGAGCCACGGCGCGTAGCATCGCCCATTCGGCTCGACGTACCTCGTGTCAGAGGCGGGAGCGGCCGCTATTGCCGGCTGCTC
>JBHHZE010000017.1:0-57725 GCA_046757925.1 Gemmatimonadales bacterium | reverse complement strand
CGAACTGTCTCACGTCAAGCGTCACGACTACCTGACACAGCTGTTGGGTCGCTTCGCTTGTGCGCTCCACTGGTTCAATCCTCTCGTTTGGATTGCTGCGAGGCGGATGATGATCGAGCGGGAGCACGCATGTGACGATCGGGTACTGTCATCCGGATCGAGGCCATCGGACTATGCGGCGGCACTTCTCGACATAGCTCGCTCCATGCGGAACGGCCCGCTGGCGTCGGTTGCCAGCGTCGCCATGGCCCGACGGTCTCAGCTGAGCGACCGGTTGCTGGCGGTGCTCGACGCCGGTCGAAAGCGGGCCAATGTCACCGGAAAGCTCGTCGCGAGGGCCGGTGTTGCTGCTGCTTTCGTAGTCTTACCTATTGCCGGGGCGGGAATCGGTGCTTCGGAGTCACCTGAGGAATCTTCCGACCCGCAGCTGACCGAAGTTGACTCCGCTAGCACGACGAGAGTATCCACGCCTTTGGAGACGCTCGCAAGCCTGAGCGCCGCGACGGATGTCTTGGCTAGCAGCGGCTCTACCAGCGGTGCCATTAGTGCCATCAGAGTTTCGCAAAGTGAGTGTGACTGGAACGCGAGGCACAATAGCACCTCGACGTCTGTCAGTTCGAACGACAGAGAGACTAGCGTTCGGATACGTGTAGGGAACTGTCGCTTGAGAATCGAACTCTCGGGCGACATAACCTTCAACGACGATGAAACCGACGTCACGAGTATTTCGCGGGGCGGATACCTCGAGATCGAGGAACGCGACGGCCGCACGCGTCGGAAGATCGAGATCGAGCGTAACGGAGCCGATCTGGAACGGCGATGGGTGGTGGATGGAGACCAGCAGGTATTCGGGGCCGACGCACGAGCGTTTTTGGCCGACATGCTGCCACTTCTGTTTCGCCGCGTCGGCCTCCAGGCGGAGGAACGAGCGACGCGAATCCTGGAGCAGCAAGGGGTGGACGGTTTGCTTCGGGAAATCTCGCTTATTCCGAGCGACCACACGGCCCGCAAGTACTTTGGGGTGGCGCTCCTCAAAGGAAAGCTCGACGTGTCCCAAGTCCGCAAAATTGTACGGCTGGCGGGTCAGGAAATCGCCTCGGATTTTGAACTTGCCCAACTATTGGTCGATGTCGCCGAGTCTCATCCCGTGGACGAGGCGGTAAAAGCAGCCTACGTTGAGGCCGCGGGCACGATCGGCTCCGATTTCGAGCATAGGCGGGTGTTGAGTGCAATCCTCGCTCGCGACGCTCTCAGCACGGAGGTTGCGGCTGAGATGCTCGCGCAAGCGACGGAAATCAACTCCGACTTCGAGCTAGCGGAACTGCTAGTGGGTATCATGGGCAAGCATCCCATAGATAAGGCGCTCACGCCTGCGTTCTTCAACGCGGTTAAGACGATCGGATCGGATTTTGAGCAACGCAGGGTATTGAACAAGGTCCTGGACGTGAGGCCGTTGACCGAGGAAGCTGTTGCAGCGATCCTCGAGTCCTCGTTGAGCATCAGCTCGGACTTCGAGTTAGCGAGAGTGTTGATCAAGATTGCCAATCGGTTTGAGATCGGGGACGCCCTGCGTCCGGCGTTCCTCGAGGCGGCGGACAGCATTAGCTCGGAATACGAGCGCGGTCGAGTGATGTCGGCTCTCGCTCCGCGCGGGAAGGTGGGGTAGGGTTGTCCTAGACACTTCCTCAGTGTGAAGACGGCGCCCCCATGGCATGGGGTCGCTTTGCTTTCGACGCATCCGCATAACCTACTGTATTGATCTTGAGAGCAATCTGGTTGAGTTTGTAGGCCATGAACGTAGAGCTCGGCGCGGCGACAATCGATCTTACTCGACGCTCATCATTTGTAACGAGCAGCGCATGAATGTTGGTGTAGTGGGAAACGTAAGGCATCCCGGACTGAGCGAGGTCTTGGCACGGCTTGCGTCGCTGGCGCCGAGTCATGGCTTGTCGCTTGTTGCCGAAAACAGTCTGGAGGATGTATGGCCCGCTCCGGTACCCGCGCTCGACCTGTCTGGCGGGACGCAGCTCGATCTACTTGTGACGTTCGGCGGTGACGGCACGCTGTTGCGCGGCGCACGACTGTTGGGTGAGTCGCAGGTACCCATAATGGGCGTCAACCTGGGGCGCGTGGGATTCTTGACCACGACCGCGCCAGAGACGCTGGAGCACGCTATTGATGAGTTCGCAGCCGGCCACTACGTGTTGGAGCCACGGCGGGTGCTGGGTTCGACGATTTTCACTCGCGAGGGCTCGGAGCGTGCTGGGGAACTCGCACTCAACGACGTGGTCGTACACAAAGCTGGAGTTGCGAGGGTCATCAGAGTCTGTGTGCATGTGGGAGACGACGAGATCGGCCAATACAGTACGGATGGGATCATCGTCGCCACGCCCACGGGTTCTACGGCCTACTCGCTGAGCGCGGGCGGCCCTATCGTGAAGCCGACTGTGGATGCTCTGGTCATCACGGCGATCTGTCCACACACACTTGCCGTTCGTCCGCTGGTGGTGCCGGGCTACGAGAGCGTCACGGTCGAGCCGATTCCGCCCCATATCGACGAAGTGTTGGTATCGTTTGACGGCCAGGTGGGGACTATACTGGAGCCTGGGGATCGCATCGTAGTTAGGTGCGTTGACTGGGAACTGCAGTTGGTACGGTTGAGCGGGGACGGGTTTTTCGAGCGCGTGCGGGCTAAGCTGCAATGGGGTGATTTGACCGATCGCGAGAATCTGGTCGCTGATCGCTGATTGGCGGGCCCCTTCTAGAGCCGATACCGGTTCGTTAGCTTGGTTCAATGTCAAATGTAGTCCTGACACTCGGTTTCGTCAGGCGGTTCTCTGGCGCAATCATCGCTGCCCTCTTGCTTGCGTCTCTCTTGTTTCTGGGAGCGAGCGGAGAGCAGCGGCGGCTGCGTCCTACCGTCATCCTCGTAAGCCTGGATGGATTTCGTTGGGACTTCATGGGACGGGCGGACACTCCCAATCTCGACCGCCTCGTGGCAAACGGCGTGCGGGCCGAACGCCTCGTGCCGGTCTTCCCGTCGCTCACGTTCCCTAACCATTACAGCATCGTTACCGGCCTGTACGCCGAGCATCACGGGATCGTGTCGAACACCATGTACGATCCCGACATGCACGCTCGTTTTCGCATCAGCGATCAAAAAGCGGTCTCCGACGGACGGTGGTGGGGTGGTGAACCACTCTGGGTTACTGCCCAAAAGCAGGGCCAGGTCGCGGCATCTTTCTTCTGGCCGGGATCGGAGGCGGTGATAGACGGCATGCGTCCAACTTTCTGGAAGCACTTTGATTCACGAGTGCCGCACGCCGCGCGAGTGGCACAGGTCATGGAATGGTTAGATCTGCCTGAAGAGAAGCGTCCCACGTTCGTCACGATGTACTTCAGGGACGTGGATCACGCGGCACACGACTACGATCCCGATTCAGCGCCGCAAGTCGATGCAGCTATAGCACGAGTGGATTCTGCGATAGGATTACTGCTTACGGGTTTAGATGCGCGCGGAATCACCGATCAGGTGAACGTGATCGTCGTTGCGGATCACGGAATGGCTGCGCGTTCGCGAAATCGTGTAGTTCTCGTGGATGACTATGTCGATCTCGAGACCGCCAAAGTGATCGATTGGAATCCAAACGTGGCACTTCGGCCGGACACGGCGCACGTGGCGGAGGTATACGAAGCACTGAAGAGCGCTAATGTGCATCTCAAGGTTTACCGTAAAGAAGAGATTCCGGCGAGGTTCCACTACCGGAACAATCCTCGCATCGCGCCAATCCTGGGTATGGCGGATGTGGGTTGGTCCATCAGTTCCCACGGTTATTACGATTCCCGTCCCGAGCGGTTCGAGGGCGGCTCACATGGTTGGGACAATCAGGCGTTGTCCATGGGCGCGCTCTTCGTGGCGTCGGGGCCGGCATTCAGACGAAGTGTAGTAGTGCCACCGTTTCAGAACATCCACATCTACGATTTGGTGTGTCACATTTTGGGCTTGACACCCGCACCGAATGATGGAAGCCTCGATTCGGTGCGGGTGATGTTGCAACAATGATTGGTGTATATGGCTGGGTTGGCGCATGGGCGTAGGGACGGCACACATATCGCCCGCCCGCCCATCGCGTCAACTCTTCACGTCCCGCTTCGGGGTCGTGATGTCCTTCATCGGTGTGGCGGTTGGGTTGGGCAACGTGTGGCGTTTTCCGTATATGGTGGGCGCATTCGGTGGTGGCGCGTTCCTCCTCGTCTATTTGGTATTGCTTTGTGGGTTCGGGATTCCCGCGATCTTGGCGGAACTGACCTTGGGAAGAATGACCGGGCGCAGTACCATGGGGGCGTTCGCACGCGTCGGCATGCCGGGTGGTCGAGCGGTCGGCTGGCTGCTGTTCGTTACGGTGTTGATGGCCACGTCCTACTATACGGTAATCGTGGGTTGGGTACTCAAGTATCTGGTGATTTCACTGACCGGAGAGATAATGTCTATCTCGCCGGAGTCGTTTTTCAACAGCGTGCTGGGTGGCTTTGCCGGTCAATTCTTGATGACCGGCATCGTTGTGCTCCTTGCCGGCATTGTTCTGGTGCTTGGTATCAGGAAGGGCGTTGAACGGATCAGCACCGTGGGCATGCCGTTGTTGTTTCTCTTACTGTTGGTATTGATCGGGCGATCGGCGATGCTGCCGGGAGCGGCTGAGGGATTTCATTTCTATCTGGTTCCCGACTTCGCGAAAATCAATTCGGGTGTGCTGACAGCCGCATTGGGCCAGGTATTCTTTTCGCTCAGCCTCGGCGGGACGTTCTTGGTCACGTACGCGAGCTATCTGCCGGAGCACGTGAACTTGAAGCGCACGGCCATTACAGTTGGGATCGGAGAGACTCTGGCCGCCGTACTGGCCGGTTTTGTCATCGTCCCGGCTGCAGTCGCCTTCGGATTGGAAATGAGTAGCGGGCCTCCACTCACGTTCGTAACCGCGCCGGCCATCTTCGAGCAGATCCCCGCGGGTGCGGTGTTCGCAGCTCTCTTTTTTGGATTGTTGTTTTTTGCAGCCTTCCTGTCGGATGTCGCAGCGCTCGAGGTGTTGGTCTCCGCCGCCAGCGACGAACTGGGCATGCCGCGCAACCGTGCCGTGTTGATCTTCTGTATCGCAACCCTAGTCTTGGGCAGCATAGGGATGGTGAGTCTCGATTACATATTGAAAAGCGATCTCGTGTGGGGCTCGATCATGCAGCCCGTGGGGAGCGCGCTGGCGCTGGTGGCACTCGCGTGGGTGGTGGGTCAGGGCAGGGCGCTAGAGGCCGCAAACGTGGGCAATGACGATGCACCCGTGGGGAAGGTATGGCTGTTCTGGATCAAGTGGGTTGTACCGGCTGGAATAGCGCTGATATTGGCGCTCGGTGTTAAGGGTTTGTTTGAGGCATTTGTTACCTGACTCCCCCGCTAGCCTCGCACGATCGCCCTCACCTTGGTAAGGAACATATCCACTGCAACGCGGTTTTCCGCACCACCGGGAATTATCAAATCGGGGCACGTCGCTGCGGTCGTAGTAGTAAGAATCGTGTTCGATGACACCCACGTCATTCGGCTCCGGTCCGCGGATGATTTCGCGCACCACGGTGGTTTTGCCGGAACCGGACCGACCGGCCACACCGATTACTATCGGACGACTGGTTGTCCGTTTTAGGGGCACTGTCTTCTCTCTCCCATCGGGCGACTGTGACGAGTAGCTATGGCTTCTCTCTATCATATAGATCAGGGATGTCTGGCGAAACCGGCATCCGGCCATTCCGGCTGCAACACCGGGAAATTCATGAATTCTTGCAGCAGTCTTAATGCTGCTGTCGTTAAGCTGAGAATGGGCCACTAGCCGGAGGGACGCATGAAGTCCAAACGCCCGGGAAAGCAGCGGCTCACGGCCGAGGAATGGGACGAACTCATGAGGTCGAAAGAGAACGGTGCTGAGATGCCGGAGTTCGACTTGAAAGAATCTGAGGACCGTGCTGTAGTCTCACCGTCCAGACTCCAGCAACACCTGGCCGGCCTGTGGCGCATGCTGGGTTTGGGTGACTGATACTTCGTCTCAGGCACATATCTCCAGCTTAGCTTCTCGCCAACGAGCCCAAACAGAAGTATGATTGGATAGGGCCGCCACCGCGCGGCAGCCTGTCAGAATCCCACACACTCTAAGCAAACGGGGCATTTCATGCTACGACTCCGAGCCATTCCGCCTATTCTCGTGGCCGGTGGTATTACCCTGGTCTCGACCCCACAAGCCTGGGGTCAGAGGTCGGCAAACCTGTCGCAATTGAAACAGGAAGTCGTGAGAGAAGTCGACGCCAGGGCTCGATTCACGCAACAGATGGTCGATCAGATCTTCAGCTTCGGCGAACTGGGTTTTCAAGAGTTCGAGACGTCGAAGTACCTGGTCAAACTCCTGCGCGATAACGGGTTCACGGTAGAGGAGAGTGTGGCCGGCATACCCACCGCATGGGTAGCGACATGGGGGTCCGGAAGGCCGGTGATTTCGCTGGGCGCTGACTTAGATGACATCCCGCAGGCCTCCCAGGTCCCCGGGCTGGCGTGCCGTGCTCCGCTCGTTCCGGGTGCGCCCGGTCACGGGGAAGGTCACAATGCCGGACAGGCGGTAAACATCACTGCGGCGCTGGCGGTCAAGTCGATCATGGAACGCGAAGGGTTGAGCGGGACGATCCAGCTTTGGCCGGGGGTTGCCGAGGAGCTGGTTGGAACTAAGGCGTACTTCGTAAGGTCCGGCGTGTTCGAGGACGTGGACATCGTTCTGTTCACGCACGTGTCTTCCAATCTCTCTACGCTGTGGGGGGACACTCCGGGCACCGGACTCGTATCGGTCGTGTTCAGCTTCGCTGGCCAGAGCGCCCACGCCGCCGGTAGGCCCTGGCGCGGGAGAAGCGCACTCGATGCGGCCATGCTGATGGACGTCGGGTGGAATTTCAGGCGCGAACACTTGAGAACCCAGCAGCGTTCTCATTCGGTGATCATAGACGGTGGACGCCAACCCAATGTTGTTCCCCCAACCGGGTCGATCTGGTACTACTTTCGTGAACTGGACTATCCTCACATACAGGCGCTGTTTGCTGTGGGCGACTCAATTGCACGAGGCGCCGCTCTGATGACTGGCACCGAGCTGGAATCGGAGCGTATAGTGGGGTCGGCATGGCCGGCACACTTCAACAAGGTGATCGCCGAGTCGATGTATGAGAACATCAAGCAGGTAGGCCTGCCCAAGTGGAGTGCTGAGGACCAACGGTTTGCACGCGCCATACAGGCACAGGTTGGGGGCCGTGAGACGGGTCTCGATACGGTGCTCGAGGAATTGGCTCCCGCGCTCACCGAGGAGCAGCGCAGGGCGGGCTTTGCGGACGATATCGGTGATGTCTCGTGGAACGTTCCCACAGCGGCGCTCTACTTCCCGTCGAACGTTCCCCATCTGCCGGGTCATAACTGGTCGAATGCCATCGCGATGGCGACTCCTATCGCCCACAAGGGGGCGACTGCGGGAGCCAAGGCTCAGGCGATGACGATGCTGGATTTCCTGTCGCGTCCGGAGTTGGTGCGGCAGGCGTGGGACTACTTCAGGAACGTTCAAACGAAGACCCTGAAGTATAGGCCGTTCATAAGACCGAGCGACAATCCGGCCATCGAGTTCAATCGGGAGACCATGGCACGGTTCCGTCCAAAGATGGAGAAGTTCTACTTCGATCCTTCGCACTACGGCACGTACCTGGAGCAGCTTGGGGTTACCTATCCGTCGTTTGAAGGGGCCGATGGCAGCTGTGGGATCGGGGCCGTACCCTGAAGTAAAAAGGGCTCCGACCATCCGCGTCGGAGCCCCAACTCAGGCAACATTCCGAGTGGCAATCAGGTGCGTCCGGTCGCCACTTCCCTGTCCTCACCCCCTGCGAAATAATCGTAGTTCTTCTTGATGTAGGCTTCCCACTCGGGCGGCACGTCTTCTTCGGGGAAAATTGCATTGACCGGACATTCCGGCTCGCAGGCACCGCAGTCGATGCACTCGTCCGGATGAATGTACAGCATGTCCTCGCCCTCGTAGATGCAATCGACCGGGCACACATCCACGCATCCTCTATCCTTCACGTCCACGCAAGGCTCAGCGATAATGTAGGTCATGATCTCTCCGTGTAGCGGCAGCGATTCGCCGTAGGCGCAATGTTGCTAGGCCAGTGCGACCTGTCAAGTTGCCATTTGCCCAACGAATTCAGTTGGGTAAACTTGGAAGATGCGGATAGCTTCACTGCTGGCAAGCGGGACCGAGATTGTTTGTGCGCTGGGGTTGGGAGATAGGCTGGTCGGGATCTCCCACGAATGCGATTACCCGCCTGAGGTCTTGGACCGACCGCGCCTGAGTGCTCCACGGTTCGATGTCACCGGGCTTGCGAGCGGCGAAATCGACTTGGCGGTGCGGAGAGCAGCTGCCGGTGGTGGCGTCTACCGGCTGGACAGTACGCTACTCGCGACTCTGGCTCCAGATCTCATAATCACGCAGGCCGTCTGCGAGGTTTGCGCCGTTCCGACCGACTTGGCGGAAGAGGCCGCGGCCATGCTGGACACTGGGGTCCGGACCCTTTCGCTGGATTCCCATTCCATGGATGATGTCTTGGACAGCATTCGGGCGCTGGGGAGCGCTGCAGGGGTTCCTGAGCGAGCGGAGGCCTTGGCGATGAGTCTCAGAAACCGCATAGAGGCGGTACGAAGTAGCGTGGAGGGACTGCCGTGCAAGCGGGTCCTGGCCATAGAGTGGCTGGATCCTCCGTTCGTACCCGGCCACTGGGTGCCGGAGATGATCGAATCGGCGGGTGGGGAATGCCTGGCAGGGGACAGGCATCGTCCCTCGCGCTCAGTTAGTTGGGATGAACTTAGTGGGCTCGATCCCGATATCTTGCTGGTGATGCCCTGTGGCTACGGATTGGAGCGCTCTCTGGAAGATGCGCGCGAGCACGCTGAGGGGTTGCTCCAGATTGGGCCGCGGGCAATTTCCATGGGAACCGCCTACGTGGTGGATGGTTCCGCCTACTTCAATCGGTCCGGTCCGCGGATGGCAGAAGGAGTCGAAATCCTAGCGGCCCTGCTACACCCGGATCGCTCTGGCAGGGTAGATTTACAGGGTAAGGCGGACCGTTGGTGCCCGACCTGATGCTAGAACCGGAAGTGCGACCGGTTTGATACTTAGATTCGAGAAGGGGAAGACCATGGGTATGAACACGTTTAGATACGATCCCGTGATGGTGCAGCCGATGCGGGAGGAGCTGACATCGATTGGGTTCGAGGAACTGCTTACGCCGGAGGAGGTCGACGGCGCGCTTGCGGGAGAGGACGGTACGGTTCTGGTGGTGGTAAATTCCGTGTGCGGCTGCGCCGCAGGATCCGCGCGCCCCGGGGTAAGGCTGTCCCTCGAAGCAGGTCCCCGGCCGGATCGGTTGACGACCGTCTTCGCCGGCATGGAGACGGCAGCAGTGGAAAGGGCGCGGGAGTACTTCGTGGGGTATCCGCCTTCTTCGCCGCAGGTCGCCCTGTTCGAGAACGGCCAGTTGGTACACATGATGGAGCGGCAGGACATCGAGGGTCTGCCTGCTCAGTCGATCGCGGACAACTTGAGGGGCGCGTTTGGGAAATACTGCGCTACCTAGGGCGTGCCGCATCACGCCCTAGGACAGCGAGCATGATCCTGCTCGACCCACGTGCAAGACCACTGGTAGCGCACCGCGGGGCGTCTGGAGAGTACCCCGAGAACACGATTCTGGCCTTTGAGCGGGGATTGGAGCACGGTGCCGACGCCATTGAATTCGATGTCCGCACAACTGGTGACGGAGTGCCTGTGGTGATCCACGATAGCACGGTGGATCGCACGACGGATGGGAGCGGGGCGGTGGAGAGTCTGTCATACGAACAGCTCTGCCGGCTGGACCTTGGAGCATGTCAGAAGATCCCTCTGCTCGAGCAGGTTCTCATGCGGTTCCCCGAGGTGCCCATGATTGTGGAGATCAAGAACCGTAGGGCTGCGGAGCCCGCTCTCCAGGTCATAGAGCGGTGCGGAGCTACCGAACGGACATTGATCGGGGCTTTCGAACACGGTTCACTGGAGCCGTTTCGGCGAACGAACGTCGCGTGCTCGGCTTCGCGCCGGGAGTCCACGGCTTTCTGGCTGGCGTCGCGGCTGGGCTGGTCGCTCGGCGGACGCGGATACCGAGCCCTAACAGTGCCTGTTACGCATCGCGGCGTGCCGGTCGTGGACAGGCGGCTCATACGAAGTGCGTTGAAACGCTCCAAGCCGGTTCACGTGTGGACGGTGGATGACCGATCGGAGGCGGCGAGGCTCCGTGCCCTGGGCGTTTGCGGTATCATCACTAACTTTCCAAGCAGAATGCGCGATCTGGGCGCCGTGCCAACGACCTACACCACCTAAGGATGAACCGGGATGAAAGCTAGGCAGCTCGGCGTGGCGACCATTCTTCTGGCAAGCACGGCCGCGGCGATTCCCGCCTCAGGGCAAGCAACCCCCGAGTGCGCCCCTGACAACGCGGGCCTCACTCTGCCGGAAGGCTTTTGCGCGCTGGTCGTGGCAGACGCTGTAGGTCGTGCACGGCATCTGACAGTTGCCGATAATGGAGATGTATTCGTTGCGCTCGCGCGCAGCCGCAGTGCCGATGGCGGAGTCTTGGTGCTGCGCGACACGGATGGTGATGGCACCGCCGACCGCCAAGAACGATTCGGCAGCGGCTCGGGCGACGACGTGCAATTTCATGGTGCCTATCTCTACTACTCCACGAACAGCGCCGTGGTGCGTTACCGCTGGCAGCGTGGAGCGTTGAAGCCCACCGGGCCTGCCGAAACGATCGTCCGCGGCCTCCCTGCGAGCGGCAGCCATCGGGCCAAGAGCCTGGCCTTTGGTGCCGACGGCAGGATGTATGTGAATGTGGGCTCGCCCGGGAATGTGTGCCAGCGCAGCCGCCGAGAACCCGAGGGCAAAGTCCCCTGTGACGAACTGGAGAATCGGGCGGGAATCTGGCAATTCGATCCCGACAGGACCTCTCAGGTGCAGGCGGATGGGATTCGGTTCGCTACGGGTGTGCGAAACGCGGTGGCGCTGGCGGTCCGCCCGCAGAATGATAAACTGTACGCTGTGGTGAACGGCCGGGACCGCTTGAACGCGTGGCCGTTCTACGACAACGAGCAGAGTGCTGAGAAGCCCTCCGAGGAGTTCATCCAGATAGAGCGGGGTGACGACTTCGGTTGGCCATACTGTTTCCACGACACGGAGTTGGGTCACAAGGTGCTGGCGCCCGAGTACGGTGGGAATGGCAGGGAAGTGGGACGCTGCCGCAGCGCGAAGGCACCGGTTGCGGTCTTTCCCGCCCACTGGGCACCGTTGGGGCTGCTGTTCTACACAGGCAACCAGTTTCCCGAGCGCTACCACGGGGGTGCTTTCGTCACGTTTCACGGGTCGTGGAATCGGGCACCACTGCCTCAGGCCGGATATCTCCTGGCGTTTGTGTCGTTTGACGGCGATGTGCCGGCAGGTGGATATGATGTGTTTGCCGACGGCTTCGCCGGTGCGAAGAAGAGCCCCGGTGGTGCCGAGCACAGGCCCGTCGGTATTGCACAGGGTCCGGACGGTTCGATATACGTTAGCGATGATCGGCGGGGACGGATCTACCGGATCGTTTACCTTCGCGAAGAATAGAGAGAACGCTGCTACAGCTTGCTGATCTTTTTCTGTTGGGAGCGGTGGGGGCAGCCATCGCGGCGTTGGTATTGGCCTGGCGAACCCAGGACAAATCAGCTGACGCGGATGCTGGGCCGGACGTGTCGGGCGAAGCGGGTTCGGCGGAGGCTCACTCTGGAGTGAGTGGCAAAGCCGGTCCGGGGCGCGAATTGCTTTCGGCATGGGTGCAGTTCCTGAGGAGCGAGATCGCCGAGGCGGCGAACGCGATGCACAACCGGTTGAATGTCATTGCCGCAGCTGCCGAGATGGACCAAGGCAACCTCTCCGAGCCGCAGCGGCACGCCCTGAGCCAAATAAAGGTCGAAGTGACAAGGGCCGCCAAGATTTCGCGTGGCTTGATGCGACGGGTTACCTCTATGGCACCCGACAGCGTGCCGCCGGCGTTATACGAGTATGAGGGTGAACCGATGGAACGAGCCCGCATCCTCGTGGTGGAAGACGACGAAGCTAACCGTTCTGTCATGACAAGGCTGTTCCAGAGTTTAGGCCACGATGTCATTCCGGTAAGCGACGGCCGTGATGCTTTCCAAGTGCTGGAGCGGGACTCGGTTGATTGTATCATTAGCGATATCCGGTTGCCGTACATGGGTGGCCGAACGCTGTTCGAACAGGTTGAAGAACAGTTGCCTCAGCTTACGCGCAAGTTCATCTTCGTTACGGGAGACTACACCCGCCCTGAGTCCCGTGAGTTTCTGGAGCGGACCGGGCAGCCGCTGATTGGAAAGCCCTATGAGTTGAATAGTTTGTTGGGTGCGGTTGCGGAAACCCTGAAGCGTCGTCACGTTGCCGGAGATAACTGAAGCAAATGCGACGGATAAACTATGGCCCGTTGATTCGTTTAGGACTGTACTACGCCCTCCTGGTGTCTGCTGTGTTGGTTGCCAGGTTTCGTTGGCCGGATCTCTACGTTCTCATGGCACGTACGAAGTTGGAGGATGCTGTCGGTGCCTCGGGTGCGCTGGGTTTTGTCAGTCCAAGGATCGTGGATGCATTCACGACATACCCTGGACTTACAACGGCTGTGGCTATTGTGGGTGCGTTGGTCGTCATGCTGCCGGTTGCGTGGGTGTACATGATCACCAAGCAAGGCCGGGGCTACGACCAGTCGGTGGTACATACGTTGATCGTACTTCCCGTGGCTATCTGCGGTGTGGTCGTGATCGTGCGCAACAGCGTGGCGCTGGCGTTCAGCCTGGCGGGAATAGTGGCGGCGGTCCGTTTCCGCAACACGCTCAAGGATACGAAAGATGCTGTTTACATTTTCGTTGCTATTGGAGTTGGACTGTCAGCCGGCGTACAGAACCTGGAAGTTGCCGGCGTCGTATCGATCATGTTCAATCTCATCATATTAGGGCTGTGGTGGACGAATTTCGGAAATGTATATGCCGACCAACGCGGTCGCACGAGCCCGATTACGGCAGGGCAGGCCGTGGCGGGTTCTGGCGCAGGTGAGGTCTACGCTTTGGGTGATCCCGAACTATTGGAAGCTATGAACCCGACGCAGCTAGACGAGGTGGCCGACCGAGCGCAGCGGTTCCGCGAACATGTTGCTGCGAGGACCGATGACGATAAGAAGAAGCGTCCGAACGCGGTTGTTGTAGTACATGCTTCCAGTGCAGAGCAAGCCGAGGGTGGTATAGAAGATGTGCTGGAGAACTTCACCAAGAGTTGGAAGTTGGTGGAGGTTGCTGAAGGAGAGAGCGGTAGGTGGATGCTGGAGTATTTGGTTTGTGCCAAGAAGTCGGTCGCGCCATCGGGATTGCTGGCCCAAATCAAGCGCGCGGGTGCTCCACACGTGCTTGCGGCCGAGTTCAGGTCTCTCAAAGGATTGAATAAGTAGCCCGATGAGAGATGACGCTGCCGTGAGGGTCGCCGTGCCCGATGGCGACATCATGAGTAGTCTGATGAACGACCCACTGCCTCTGGGGCTGCGTTCCGGAGAGCCCCGGCGGAGCTTCTTCCGAGATCTCTATTTCGATACGCCGGACCGCGTGTTGGAGCACAAGTGCGTAACTTGTCGGTTACGTATTCCTCCCGAGGGAGGCCGCACTCTGACGGTGCGGATCCGTAGCGGTGTGACGGGCGATTCGTCGGCGGTTGGAGTCAACGTTTTCGATGCGGTTGTGCCGGTGGTGGACGAGGAGGAATTATTCGAGCAACCGACCGAGCCGACTCGGGTGCTGCGCGCTATCATCGATCCGCAGCGCTTGAGCCCCCGCGTAGAACTCGAGACCGATCGAACGATGCGAACCGGCCGTGGACGATTCCGGCTGAATCCGCAATTCGAGTTTCTCTGCGACACGGTGACGGCTCGTGCCGGTGAATTGGCCGGCAGCTTCCACGAGCTCACCATAAGACGTTTGAGGCCGGGCGGGCCCGATCTCAAGATCCTGTCGGGAGCGTTCCGCGACAAATACGGCGTCCAATCTGGTCTGGGAGACCGCTTGGATCGGGCGCGGGCGGTGCTGGATGCGCTCGAGGTTCAGGTGTTGGAGCACGCGGTGCAGTCGGCCCGGGAAGTCGCGGTGATCCCGTTCGATTTTGGGCGTGTCGGTATGAACCTCGACAACGGAGTCCTCAAGATATTGACGGGGCCCGGCGGCGGCGAAGAAGCCGCTCGTGCCGTGCTCAAGACTTGGTTTGCCAGCTCCCAGGCCCAGCTGCGGCTATTGGGAACCTCACCGGGCACTGCGAACCGGCCTGCAATGGAAGTGTGGTTGGCGCGACGGATACCTACCGGGCGCCCGGGCCGGCGTCCCCTGGAGTGGCTTTTCTTGGATGATACCATCTCTCTCGTGGGATCGCCCTCGGTAAGAGACGGCAGGACCCTGGCGGCATTGCACGTCGCCGCGCGCTCCGAGCTCGTCAGGGAGCAGCCGATCTGGGCTCAACGCGGTAAGATTCCCGTGACAGTATCGATGGATCTTTCAGATGAGTTACCTACGCCGGGTCGTCGCTCGGTAGCGCTAACCAATCCCCAGCTTCCCGAGAGCGCGCTCGACGCATCGAGGCCCGATCCCGAGCAGTTCATCAACCGTGACCTGAGCCAACTCGCCTTCAATACCAGAGTTCTGGAACTCGCCGAAGATCGGCGGGTGCCGTTACTGGAGCGGTTACGCTATCTGTCCATCTTCAACGCGACCATGGACGAGGTATTCATGGTGCGAGTCGGTGTGCTGAAGCGAGCAGCGGCCGGGGGGGGGTCGCGACGGAGTATCGACGGCTTAACGGCCGGCGAGCGATTGGAGGCGGTGGCGATTCGGTCGAGGCGATTGATGGAGCGCGCCTACTCTTGTCTGCGCGAGTTGCTGCTGCCGGAGCTGGCGGAACACGACATCAGAATTCTCCGCTATACGGATCTAACCGACGACCAGATAGAATTCCTCAGAAACCATTTCGCAGAGCAAATATTTCCAGTTCTGACGCCGCTTGCCGCGAGCCCGAGCCATCCGTTCCCTCATATCCCAAACTTCACCATCGCGGTTGCCGTGATGGTGAGAGACCCCGGAACCGGTACGGAACATTTTGCTGCCGTCCCCGTGCCTCAGTCCATTGCCAGGTTCGTGCAACTGCCGCAGAGCCGTCATTTTGTGCCGGTCGAAAGGGTGATGTGTGCGAATATCGCGATGCTGTTCCATGGACTGGACATCGTGTGCGCTCATTCGATGCGTGTGACACGGAGTGGCGAGGTGCGAGTCGACGAATGGAGTTCCCAGGACTTGCTGCAGGCCATAGAAGAAGAGGTCGAGAAACGTCCGTTCGGTCCGGTGGTGCGTCTCGAAGTAGAGTCTGCCATGCCGAAACAGGTACGGGAGCTGCTGGTGCAGGAGTTTCGCTTCGAGGAGCCGGGCGAAGTGAGCATGTTGGGAGAGGCGGATGTCTATGAGGTGGATTGGTTGCCCGATCTGGGCGGCCTGGGGGAACTTGCCAAGGTGGACGAGCCAGCGCTCCATTTTGACGTTTTTGAACCGGTCAAGCCCGCCGATGGGGATAGCCGGATTTTCGATCTTATTCGCACAAGCGACATTATCAAGAACTTCCCGTACGATTCCTTCGAACTATCTGCCGAACGATTCTTTGTAGAGGCCGCCGAGGACCCTGCTGTCCTTGCCATCAAAGTGACACTCTATCGCACGAATCCGGACTCGCAAATCGTGAGGGCCTTGGAGCGCGCAGTCTCGACGGGAAAACAGGTAGTGGCTCTGGTCGAACTCAAGGCACGCTTCGAGGAGGAACGGAACATCGAATGGGCGAAGTCGCTCGAGAGCGCCGGGATCCATGTGGTCTACGGGTTATTGGGCCTCAAGACACATGGCAAGATAGCGTTGGTCGTGCGGCGCGAAGGAGATGACATACGCCGCTACGTTTATGTTGGAACCGGGAATCTCAACTCCCAGACGGCCAAGAGCTATACGGATATCGGCTTTCTAACAGCCGACGATGAGATCGCTGCAGACATAAACGACCTCTTCAATGCAGTGTCCGGCTACTCGCCACGTGACGAGTATCGCCGATTACTGGTGGCTCCCCATACCATGCTACCGCGGTTCCTAGAGTTGATCCAGCGTGAGATCGATCATGTCAAAGCGGGTCGCGAAGGCAGAATCCGAGCCAAGATGAACGGCTTGGGAGATCCGGAGCTGATCGGTGCGCTGTACCGCGCGTCACAAGCGGGCGTTAACATCGATCTCGTTGTTCGCGGGATATGCTCGCTCAGACCGGGCGTGATGGGTCTATCAGAGCGCATTCGCGTCGTCTGCGTGCTTGGTCGGTTCTTGGAACACGCGCGCATCTTTCATTTCGGCAACGACGGTAATGACGAGTACTACATAGGGTCCGCCGACTGGCGCACCAGGAACCTGCGGAGGCGAGTGGAGGTAGTGGTTCCGATAGCGGATGAACAGTGTCAGCAACTCCTGGATCGGATCCTCGAATTGCAGTTGTACGACCCTTTGGCGTGGGAGCTGACAGCGGATGGCTCTTACGTGCGGCGCAATATGCAGGGCGTCACGTCCCAGGACCAACTGGTTGCCCTAGTTCGTGAGCGACAAGAATGACACGCTCTTGCTTGAGACTCCTCCTGCTCCAGTGTGTCCCTGTCTTGGTGAACGCACAGGTCCCTCGGTTTCAAGAACTACCACATCTGAGTAATGAGACGATCTGGAATTCACCTGACTTCCAAAGCGACCTTGTAACGGTTCGCTGGGATCGAAATCCGCGAACCTTCACTGTGATCAGGAAAAGTGGAGTCCCCGGGATTTATCGGGTCGATGCGCGGTCGGGGACTCAGGAACTCCTTGTCAGGGCGAGCGACCTGATGCCGAGAGGAAAGGGGAAGCCCATCGCGATCGAGTCGTACTGGTTTTCCAACGACGAAACCCAGGTGCTCATCTTCACCAACTCTGTGCGGGTCTGGAGGCGGAATACCAAAGGAGAATTCTACGTATGGGATCGGAAGAAACGACAGCTCAATCCGATCAGCGACGTAACAGGGCTGCAGCAGTTCGCAAAATTCTCACCCGATGGCAAGTCGGTGGCGTTCGTCCGGGATAACAACATCTTTGTTGCCAAGTTACGGTCAAGACGAGAGAAGCAGCTGACGTTCGACGGTGATGAGAACATTATCAATGGGACGGGCGATTGGGTCTACGAAGAAGAACTCGGAGTCCGCGACGGATTTGAGTTCAGTCCCGACGGCAAGAGGATAGTGTTTTGGCGGTTCGATCAAACTCCCATAAAGCCGTTCTATTTGATCGACCAGACATCGCGTCCGCCGAACCTGCTGCCGGTCCGTTACCCGCTGGCGGGTGCACAGAACTCGGACGTCAGGATCGGCGTGGTAGAAATCTCCTCCGGCAAGACCGCTTGGGTGGATCTGGGTCCGGACAAGGACATCTATGTTGCGGCACTGGGTTTTGCCGGCAGTTCCTCCGAGGTATGGCTCACCCGGCTGAACCGCAACCAGAACAAGCTCGACCTGATGCTGGCTGACGCCAAAACCGGCACGTCACGAGTCGTCATGAGTGATTCGGACGAGGCGTGGGTAGACGTTCACGTACCTCACTGGATAGAGGGTGGCGCGCGCTTTCTGTTCGAGAGCGAGCGAGATGGATACAATCAGGTGTTCTTACTCGGGCGTGATGGAAGCCTCGTGCGCAAGGTAACCACGCAAGAGTGGGACGTGTTCGGTATAGCGGGGTACGATGAGTCACGTGGCCTACTCTATTTCACCGGGGCGGGTGAGGGCCCCCTCGTGCGACCGCTCTATAGAGTGAAGCTGGACGGGACGGGCCTCACGCGAATCTCATCGGCCAATGGAACTCACGTTGTCAGCTTCAACAGCGATCTATCACTGTATACTGATACGTATTCGAGCGCCGGCGTACCCCCGGTTGAAACCCTGCATGACTCGGACGGGGAGGTAGTTCGCACTCTTTCAGAAAACAGGGGGGCCGGGGAGAATGTCCGGGCGCTGAGCCTCAACCCCCCGGAGTTCATCAAGGTGCCGGGGGCCGACGGTTCCAAGTTGAACGCCTACGTGATCCGACCACCGGACTTCAATCCCGGGCGAAAGTACCCGGTTCTAATGTATGTATATGGTGGTCCGGGATCTCAGACGGTTCGGGATTCCTGGGGCGGTGGCCGCTATCTCTGGCACCAGCTCATGGCGTCCGAGGGCTACGTGGTGATGAGTGTCGACAACCGCGGCACAGGCGGCCGCGGCCGCGAGTTCAAGAAGCAGACCTATATGAAGCTCGGCAAGTTCGAGGCGGCCGATCAGGTAGCGGTTGCCAAGTACCTGAAATCACTCTCCTTCGTTGACCCCACCCGCATAGGGATATGGGGCTGGAGTTACGGCGGCTACATGGCCCTCATGTCTATGCTGACCGGGGAGCGTACGTTCAAGACCGCCATCGCCGTGGCGCCCGTAACCGACTGGCGATTCTATGACACTATCTACACCGAGCGCTACATGCGGACGCCCCAAGAGAACGAGCAGGGATACGACCTTGGCGCACCGCTGAGCTATGCCGATGAACTCCAGGGAAAACTGCTCATCGTGCACGGTACCGGCGACGACAATGTGCATCCGCAGAATACCATCCGCATGATTCTGGCGCTGGAAGAGGCGAACAAGCAGTTCGACATGCGACTCTATCCCAACAAGACCCATGCGATCGCGGGCGGACGCACCAGGGTGAATCTGTACCAACTGTTTACGGATTGGATCAAGGAGAACCTGTAAGACGTAGTTAGTCCGACAGGAGATTCTCGAGCGCCGGCCCCAGATGCTCCAGTGCCCGCTGGAGTTCCCCGGGCTCGTTGCCGTAACCCATTCGCAAGAACCGCGGATACCCGAAGTGTTCACCGGGTTCCAACAGAATGCTGTTCTCCACTCGGATCCGCTCGGCCAGGTCCAGCGCTGCAATCGACGCGCGATAATCCACGAAGCATATTGCGCCGCAGTCCGGCTTGCGCCAATGCATCAGGCTGCCGAAACCGCCTAGCCAGTCGGCCAGCACCGCGTAGTTTTCGTTCAAGATCGTCCGCGTTCGCTCTAACAGAAGGTCTCTAACGCCGAGCGCTGTTCTCGCCAGATAGTCGCTCGCCGCCGGCGGACAAATTACGGTGTAATCGTGACGCGCGTGCAACGATTCCTTGAAGTCGCGTGGGCAAACGATCCAGCCTATCCTGAGCCCCGGCAGTCCGTATGCCTTGGAGAGACCACCAACCACAATGGTCCGCTCGTAACTTCCCCAGAACGACTGGGTCGTTACGCCATCCAACTCGGCACCCTGATAGACTTCGTCCGCCAGCAGCCAGGCACCGGCACTTCGGGCACAATCCAATATGGTGTCGCGCGCCGGCGCGGAGAGCACGTGACCCGTAGGGTTGTTGGGGTTCGTAACAACAACGAGTTTGGTATCGGGCGATATCGCACGCCCAATGTCTTCCGGGTTCAGGTCCCACCCGAGTTCGGGGTCGAGAGCAAACTCGGCAACCTGAGCCCCCAGGTTCTGGGCGACCCCCCAGGTTTGGCGATACATCGGGACCAAGGCGGCCACGCGGTCGCCGGCCTTGATCAGCGACCAGCAGACCAGAAAGTTTGCCTCCGAACTCCCCACCGTTACCAGCACGTTCCCTTCGGTTGCGCCCGGATAGAGCTCCGCAATGATCGAGCGAAGTTCGTCGGTACCGTCAGCTTGCGAATAGCCCAGTCTCAGGTCGTCGAGATCGGTGCGATCGGTACCGGCCAACTCGAGAAGCTCCGCGACGCTCAAGGGGTATACGCCGCTCTCCGACAGATTGAAGCGCACGCGGTGCTCCCACGTTCCCTGCCAGCGCTCCAATTCGAACGGGATAAAAGACAACTGGGTCTCCCGGGTAGATTGCCGCTGGCAAGGTAGCTCGGGAGTCCCGTGTGTCGCTAGTTGCCGCTCAGGATACGCACGGTGCCCGATCCCGTATCGATCGACAGTCTGGCGCCACCGTCCCCGATCGTCCCGGTGAGATGGTCGCGTGACCAGCGGCGCGTCGTTACCGGCATTGCCAAGTCGATGTCACCGCTACTCGTATCGATATCAATCTCGGCGCCGAATGAGTCAGGTACCGTTACCGTAACGCTGCCGGATCCGGTGTCGATCTCGATATCTCGTGCGTCGGAGAGAAGCTCCAAGGTGACGGAACCACTTCCCGTGTCGAGTCTTATGTCCGACGCGTTTATCTGCTCCGCGCGAATCCTTCCCGATCCGGTGTCGATATCCAGGTCAGATACCGCGATGTCGGAGGCGGTGACCGACCCTGAGCCCGTATCGATGAGCAGCGAGCGCCCCTGGACTCCGGTGACTTCGATCCCACCCGATCCGGTGTCCAAATTGACCTCGCCTCGTGCGTTAGTGACTTCGACGCGGCCCGAGCCAACGTCTACAACTAACGAACCGCTCGTGCCGCCGGCCGTGACATCGGCACTGTGGGTATCTATGCGAATCGCACCGTCCACGTTGGTGACAGATACCGCGCCCACAGCCAGATATACCGCAATCCGCTGCCCCTCGGGGACCCCGATGGTGAGATCGGCGTAGGCCTCCAGTCCGCTGCCCGATCCAACTACGGTGACGCGCTCGCCCCGGCCGCGCCCATTGTGGGAGTTGCCGCCAAATGTGCCGTCATCCCGCGCGCGCAACTGAGTCCGCGATCTTCGCCCAAGAGGCGGATAAACGATCCGATCGCCGGGATATATCACCCGCAGAGTCTGGGTGGTGCCGAGTTTGCCGGTCTCGACGCTCAGCTTGGCTCCGTCACTGCCGCCCCGATCTACCGCAACGGTAACTTGGGAGCCGGATGTTGCCACAACCCTTACCTCGCCCGCGATATTGTAGATCGCCACAGCCCGGCCCGAGAGGTCATAGTCCTGCCCTCGAGCAGAGGTGGGCGTACCTACGAGCCCTATTGCCAGGGCTATCGGGCCCAACAGCAAACGGGCACGTCCCCTAGTAACCAGCATGGAGTCTCCTGGAATCGTGTAAAGGCCGTCCACTTACGCCAAGTTTGACACTCCATGAGGTCATAAGGTTGAAAGCTACAGGCCGCCGGCCCGTGCCTGTTCCTTGCCCTCGGCGGCATTGTCAAAGAAGCGGGTGGTCGGGTAGGCGAAATCGATATCGTCGCACTTGCCGAATTCTCTCAGAATGTCCTCCCAGATCGCGGCAGTTGTACTCCGCCGCTTTCGGGGATCGCAGAGATAGCGCAATGTCAGCAGAACACCACTGTCCGGTACACTCGTATAGACGATGGGCGTAAGGCTGGAATAGAAGATCAAGAATCGGTGGGCCACTTCTCTCAGCCTTGCCTCTGCTTGCTTGGTAATGTGCTCGCAGTGTCGGTTTACGATCCCGTCGAGCAGCTCCTTTGCCTTCTCCCAATTGCTTTCGAACGTCACCAACACCGGAATCTCGTTCCAGATGTACCGGAAGCCCTTGCTGTAGTTGGCCAACACGTCGGTCAGGATCTTGCCGTTGGGAACGTGGATGATTCGACCCGTGCTCTGGTCGGCGTCTACCCAGTTGCCGATTTCCAGGAGAGTGAACTGGAAGATTCGCTGATCAATCACGTCTCCCGCGTGCTCACCGATCTGGATGCGATCACCCACCTCGAACGGACGCCTCCAGAGGATGAATAGCCAGGCGGCAAAGTTGACTACGATGTCCTTGAGAGCTATTGCGAGGCCCGCGCTCAACAATCCGAAGAAGGTTCCCAGTGATTGGACTACCTCGGACCAGAGCGCTCCGATCATTAGGATTCCGATGGCGACCGTCGTGTAGCGCGTTGTCTTCTGCCATCGGTACAGAGTGCGGGCATCGTCTACGTTGCGGCGGACCACGGTGATCGCGATCCGGCGCGCGACAGCCAGTCCCAGCACGACTACCAGTGACCAGATCAGCTTGGTCTGCGTGCCCGGACCGAGATTCAACGCTTGCTGCAGCCAGTTCGTATCTGTAGGCATATGGGCCTGAGGGCTATTGCTGGGGCTGACTGTCTGGCCGACGTGGCCGGGCCTCAGCCCCTGCTGTTGGTTGTGGTTGCGAAGGTGGCAATCTCGGAAGGCTGGGTCAACCAGTGGTCGGGGGGATTCAGTTCCAGGTCGCTACGCTGGAATGGACCCCAGAGTGCCGCAGCGGTCCGGACTCCCGCAGCGCGACCGGATGCCATGTCGTGTGGTGAGTCCCCCACGAAGACGGTTCGGCTGGGATCTGCGCCCAAGAGTTCGAGGGCCTTGAGGACGGGAGCCGGATGCGGTTTGTGGTGGGAGACGTCGTCTGCGGCTACGTGGGCATCGAATAGGCCCGTCAGACCACAGACTTCGAGCCCTCGGTGCATGCCGGCGCGTGCCTTGCTGGTGACCACGGCGAGACAGCCGGCTGCGGCTCTGAGTGACTCGAGGGCACTTGTTATGCCCGGGTATGGGCGGACGAGGTCGTCGTGGTGGGCCAGCGTATAGTTCCTGTAGGTGGCTATCAGGCTCTCGAGTTCGGCCGGTTCGCGGGCAAAGGCGCGGAGTTGCGTTCTGAGCGGTGTACCGATACCGGCGAGCCAGACGCGGTCGGGCGGCACCGTTTGGTTGTGCTGTCGCAGAGTGTGTCTGAACGATCGGAGGATTAGCTCGATCGAGTCTATTAGTGTGCCGTCGAGGTCAAAGAGAAAGGTGTCGATTGTTGGCATCTGAAGGTCGATCTCCGGCTCGATCGGCTTTAACTGAGGTTGGAGGATCCGCGACTGTTTCGTGTGGGTCCTCTTTGCCTGTAATCAAAGATGACTTGATGAAGATAAACCCGTTGAAGATGGTTGTATTGCTGTGCCTGATTTGCGCCAGTCCCGTAGCCGCTCAGGGTCCCCGGACTCCGGCGCGGGCGGGCGACGGTGGAGGTCCCGATGGCGATATTCCCCGACACATAACGGCGGTTCGGGTGCGGGGATCGGCTCCGCAGATAGACGGCAGGCTGGATGATCCGGCGTGGTCGCTGGCTCCTGCAATAACGCGATTCTTGCAGCGCAATCCTGTCGAAGGTGCCGTGCCCAGCGAGTCTACAGCCGTCAAGTTCCTGTACACGGACCGGTCTCTGTTTGTGGCGTTCCGCGGTTACGATAGCGAGCCGAACAAGGTCTATGGACGATTGGTTCGGAGGGATCAACGCACATCGGCAGATGGATTCTCGTTGTTTATCGACTCGTTCCACGATCGGCGTTCGGCGTTCGAGTTTTCGTTCAACCCTTCGGGTTCGAGGCGGGATGTTTTCATTTATGACGATGGACGAGGCCGGGACGATACGTGGGATCCGGTCTACGATTGGGCGACCAAGGTGGATTCGCTTGGATGGACAGTGGAACTGCGGATCCCGTTCTCCCAGTTGCGGTTTTCTCCCAGAGACTCTGTCGTGTTTGGAGTCCGGCTGCGGCGTCAGATCAACCGCAGGAATGAAGACGCGTCCTGGCCCTTCTTTCCCCGCGATCAGGCCGGGGAGGTGTCGAATTATGCGACCCTGGTGGGGTTGAACGGACTGCCCACGCCGCGCCGCATCGAGATTCTGCCCTATACGGCCGGCACTGCCCAGTTTGATCCCACGGAAGCGGGCAATCCGTTTGCCACCGGACACAAGTCTACGATGCGTGCCGGCGGAGATCTCAAGGTCGGGCTCGGTAGCGGGATGACTCTCGAACTGACCGCGAACCCGGACTTCGGACAGGTTGAGGCCGATGCGGCGGAGGTGAACTTGTCGGCGTTCGAGACGTTCTTTCCCGAGAAACGTCCCTTCTTCGTCGAAGGCACCAATCTGTTCAAGTTCAGCCTGACGCCGGCGGCTCGCGGTCGCTTCGGATTCTCCCGCGGCGGTAGGGAAGGGCTGGTGTTCACCCGTCGGATCGGAAGGCCACCACAGGTGTCGCCCAACGCGGCCGGTGGATACGCCGAGCGGATCAGACAAACCACTATTCTCTCGGCTGCCAAGCTCAGCGGTCAGCTCTCGGGCGGTTGGGCCGTCGGGTTACTTCAGGCGGTGACCGGCAAGGAAAAATCGGCAATAGTCGATTCGCTTGGCGTCCATGGCACTTCGGCGGTCGAGCCACTCACGAGCTATTCGGCCTTGAGGATCCAGCGGAATGCGGACCGTGGGCGCGCGGCCTACGGGCTGATAGCAACCTCCACCGTCCGCCGGCTGGACGATGTCCAGTTCAACAAGATGCACGAGCGGGCGTTCTCGGGTGGCAGCGATCTGAATCTGCGCTTTGCGCGTGACCGATACGAAATCGGAGCCGCGCTCATGGGATCGCGCGTGGAAGGCTCGGCGGATGCAATCACCCGCACGCAGAGGAGTTCGGCGCGTTACTATCAGCGACCCGACCAGGACTACATAACCCTCGATTCCTCACGCACCAGTCTCGACGGGTTTGCAGGCAATGTGCGTGTGGCCAAGGTGGTAGGGTTCCTTACCTGGGAAGCGAGGTACGCCACCAGGAGCCCCGGATTCGAAGTGAACGACCTGGGATTCTTGCGTCAGGCCGACGTGCACGAGCAGAGGACGCAGGCTAACCTGCGCTGGCTCGAGCCGGGCAAGGTGTTTCGACGGTTCTCATGGAGAGTGCAGGAAGACGCCCGGTTCACATATGGCGGTGAACGTACCGAAACAAACCTCCAGACGAGAATAGATGCGGATTTCCTGAACTACTGGAATATGAATATCAACGTACAACGCCGCCTGCCAAGTCTCTCGACGCGCCTGTTGCGTGGTGGTCCGGCCCTGGAGGAGCCGGGCAGATGGCAGGGGAGCTGGCGGGGACGCACCGATTTCAGGCGTCGGGTGTCGGGCGATGTCGGGGTTACCTACACAACCGAGGATGAGTCGAGCGCCAATACCTGGAGGGTGGATGGTGGCTTACGCCTTAGGCCGCCCGGGGGGTTCTCGTTGACGATTGATGCCGACGCGACGTGGTCCACTGCCGACAGGCAATTCGTTTCGACTGCCTCGGCGCTGGATTCGACATTCTACGTGTTCGGCCGTCTCGATCGTAAAGAGTTCTCCATTACGATGCGGGGCGGACTGGCCTTGACCCCGAGACTTTCCGTCGAGCTATACGCGCAGCCCTTCGTTTCAGCCGGTACGTACCAGACCATCAAACTGGTGGACGATCCACGTGCCCACGATTACGCCGCCCGCTTCGATATTCTGGGGACAGACCGGCTGAATCGACCGGGCGGCGGCGCGAAAGTCGAGGTGGATGCGGATCGCGATGGCCAGGTGGACTTCACGTTCGGTGAGCCCGATTTCCGTGTTGTCTCCCTTCGCACCAATCTGGTCTTGCGCTGGGAGTTCAACCCCGGGTCGACTCTCTTCCTGGTGTGGCAGCAGGATCGCAGAGAGCGGGTAAGCGACGGGAGTTTCCGACTGGGCGGCTCGCTGGGCAATGCTTTCTCCGCTAGAGGAACCCACGTCCTGGCAATGAAGATCGCGTACTGGCTGGGCCGCTAGTCAAACGTGATTGCAGGCGCCTGGCGTTCCCGGCACCAACAGCGAATAATCCTTAGTGCGGGACTTTCCACTTCATCATAAGGAGCATGAATGACGCGACCACGCCTGCTCGTCTTTTCGATTCTCTTGCTCAGCGGTCTTCCTGGCCGGGATCTCCGGGCACAGATGCGGCGATTCGACGTCATGATCAGTGGTGGCCGCATCATTGACGGCACCGGCAACCCCTGGCGCCTTGGAGACGTGGGGATCAGTGGTGACAGCATAGTGGCGGTAGGCCGGTTAGGCCGTGCGACCGCGGCAAGAAGAATCGACGCCACGGGCAAGGTGGTGGTTCCCGGCTTCATCGACCTGCACTCGCATGCCGGGGGACCGATCTACGGCCCGCGTGGGCTGAGAAGTCCGGATCCCCGCCGACGCGCGGCGCCGAATCTGGTGGCACAAGGCATCACCACGGTGGTGGTGAATCAGGACGGCCGATCTGTCTGGCCCATAGCGGAACAGCGCCGGGTGCTCGAACGCCTCAGATTCGGGCCCAACGCGATTCTGATGGTGGGACATGGGACGGTCCGTCGCGAGGTCATGCACGGCGATTTTCGCAGGGCGGCGACCCCGGATGAGGTGGAGCGGATGCGTCAGCGGGTGCGACAGGGAATGGAGGAGGGCGCCTTCGGTATGTCAGCGGGCCTGGAGTATGTCCCGGGACGCTGGAGTACCACTGCGGAGGTAGCGGCGCTGGTTGCAGAGATAGTGCCGTTCGGCGGCGTTTACATCTCGCACGAGCGGAGCGAGGGCGCCGACCCCATGTGGTACTGGCCGAGCCAATACGACAAGCGTCCGCCCAGTCTGCTCGATGCTGTGAGAGAGACCATTGAAATAGGAAGACAAACGGGGGCGACGGTTGTGGCGAGCCACATCAAGGCGAAGGGGGCCGACTATTGGGGGACCGCCGCCACGGTCATTAGGCTCATCAACCAGGCTAGAGTCGAGGGGATTGCTGTGTACGCGGACCAGTATCCCTATAACACGACGGGCAGTGACGGCAACACGGTACTCATACCCTCGTGGGTGTGGCGATCGTCAGATGGAAGAGTCGCTCGGCAGCAAGATTTTGCCAGGGGGTTGCGGGACGTTCTGGACGACGCTACCAAAGCTCGGGCGCTCCGTCGGGACATAGCGCACGAGATCCAACGGCGCGGAGGCGCATCGCAGGTGTTGGTGATGGATTATGTTGACTCCAGCTATGTCGGAAAGTCTGTCGGAGCGTTGGCGAGCGCCCGCCACATTACCCCCGTCGCTCTGGCCTTAGCATTGCAGTTGGAGGGCGATCACAGCAGGCGTGGCGGAGCCCGGTTGAGGGGTTTTTCACTCTCCGAGTACGACATCGAACCATACGCCCGTCAGCCTTGGACGGCTACAGCTACAGACGGTTGGATAGCCTTGCCCGAAGACGGTCCTACCCACCCACGGGTTTACGGTACCTACCCGCGCAAGATCCAACACTACGCACTGGAACGCGGGATTACCTCGGTTGAAGATGCCGTGCGGTCGGCGAGTTCACTGCCGGCACAGATATTGGGTTTGAGGGATCGAGGTTTCATCGCAGAGGGATTTGCGGCAGACGTAGTGGTCTTGGATCTGGGGACGCTCGAGGACAAGTCGACGTTCTTCGATCCCCATCAGTATCCCAGTGGCGTAGATTATGTGATGGTCAATGGTACGTTCGTCGTCGACCGAGGCGAAATAACATGGGTGCTACCCGGTATGGTAATTACTCCGGCGAGTGCCAAGGAAAGACAACAAGCCAACACCTCAGGGAGGTGACATGAGCTACAAGAGATTGCTGACCGTTGGCGTGACGGGAATCACCGTTGGTTTCTTGCCGGCCAAGCTCGGTGCCCAATGGCAGAAAATCGCAGAGGCGCCGGCACACGGCGCGTATACCGCAATCGTCGATCAGAGTCGAACGCTCATCGATTCTGTGATGCGTGCGCGCAATATCCCCGGTCTTTCGATAGCAGTGAGCATTGACGGAAACATCGTTTGGTCCGAAGGATTCGGATATGCCAATCTGGAACAGCGGACTCCGGTCACATCTACAACGGAGTTCCGCATCGGCAGTATCTCGAAATCTCTTACGTCAGCAGCACTGGGCCAACTGTACGAACAGGGCAAACTCGATCTCGACGCCCCTGTTCAGCGTTACGTTCCCTCATTTCCTCAGAAGAAAAAGGGCGCGGTAACCGTTCGCCTCGTGGCCGGACACCTGGCAGGCTTGCGCCACTATCGGGCTGATGAGAACTTCAGTAGCACGCGGTACGACTCCGTCTTGGAAGGGTTGGATATCTTCAAGAACGACACGCTGCTGACTCCTCCGGGTACCAAGTTCTCGTATTCGAGCTATGGATGGAATCTGCTGAGTGCGGTCGTGGAAGGAGCTTCAGGCGAACGGTTCCTGCCGTACATGCGTGAGCACGTCTTCGGTCCGCTGGGAATGCGGCATACTGTTGCCGACCACACCGACAGTATCATCGTCGGTAGAACCGGATTCTACATCCGTACCGGGGACGGCAGTCTCATCAATGCCCCTTACGTAGACAATAGCTATAAATGGGCGGGAGGCGGTTTTCTCTCTACGCCGGAGGACTTGCTCAAGTTCGCCAATGCACTGCTGTTACCAGGTTTTCTAGAGCGGGAAACCGTTCACTTGATGTGGACATCGCAAAAGAATGCGGCGGGCGAGGATGTCGGATATGGTGTGGGCTGGTTCGTGGGCGAGCGGGACGGCACGCCGGCAGTCTGGCACGGTGGTGGTTCGGTTGGTGGAAACAGTTTACTCCTGATCCTCCCCGGGGCCAAATTGGTCTTGGCCCTGACCACGAACATAACGAACGCCGGATTCCGGGGTGTGCCCGTACGGATCGCCCAGAAGTTCGCGGGAATGTAGAGTCGGTCTGCGGTTGGATGGGGTCTACGCCGGCAGGAAGAAGAACGCGGTCGCGAGAACGAAGTAAACCGCGATCAAGAGTACGCCTTCCATCCAGTGGGTCTCGCCGTCCTGAGCGATCGCCGCGATCACGCCGACCGACATCGCCACCGCGAGTACCTCCATGGGGCTGAATCGTAGATCCATCGGCGCCGGTCCCAGCACGTAGCTCAGAAACACCAGTAGCGGTGCCACGAAGAGGGCGATCTGTAGCGACGATCCCAGTGCAACATTGATACTGAGATCCATCTTGTTCTTCATTGCCACCATGACGGCAGTTGAATGCTCGGCAGCGTTTCCTATGATCGCCAAGAGGATCACCCCAACAAAAATGTGGCTCATCCCGAGCGACTCGGCTGCCTGATCGGCGGATCCAACCAGTAGTTCACTCATCAGGCCGATCAAACCGGCTGCGACGAGGAGTACGCCAATCGCTTTCCTCAGTGACCAGGGGGTGGTGCTGCGCTCCTCAGGAGGGGTTCCACTGCCAGTATAGAGGTGCCTGTGAGTCCGGAGGGAGAAGACGAGCGACAGAACGTACGTGACGATGAGGACGCTTGCGATGATGAGACTCAGTGTCTGTTCGGCTGCTTCCACCCGTCCAGAACTCACAATGTGAAAGATTGCCGGTATTACCAGGCCGATAGCGCTGAGCAAGAGTAGCGAGGCACTCTGGCTCGCTGCGATGGGATTGAACTTGAGCGTCTTGAACTTGAGACCGCCCAGGAGTGCGGAAAGTCCGAACACGAACAACACGTTGCCAATGATCGATCCCGTGAGAGAAGCTTTGACGAGTTCGTAGAGCCCCTCACGCAGTGCCATAGCGGCGATGATCAGTTCGGCGGCATTCCCGAAAGTTGCGTTGAGTAGTCCGCCCAACCCGGGGCCCACATGTTGTTCCAGTTGCTCGGTCGCCTGTCCTAGGAGCCCGGCAAGCGGAACGACCGCTACTGCGGATGTCGCGAATATCCATGCGGGTGACGCATGGACTCCGAAATCGAGCACCAGGGCCACCGGTACGAAGACCAGCAGCAGGAACATGCCGCGTTCCGGCGCGAAGCGGCGCTTCACGCCCTAGCGGCCGCCGATTGGAGTTCCCGGTGGAGCGTTCAAGGGCTTTGTCCGGTTGGTGGTCGCGGCGCTCCTGTTCAGGAAGCGCTGAATATCCGCAGCCGCCAATGTCTGGTGGGCTTCCTCCTCAGGGAGTCTCGCGACTCGGCTCTGAATGATCTCGGAGATCCTACGCAGACCCCATTCCGCCGCTGCCCGCGACTCGACGGTCGCATCGTCATTGCTCGCGAGATCGATAAGCCGATCGACCACGACCCGCTGAACGACCCGTCGGAGCGGTGCCCGAGGACCGCCGATGAGTGCTCCCCAAGTGCGCTCGATCACACGTGCGATCACCTCTTCGAGTGCGGGCGATTCGCCGTTTCGGGCATTGAAGGCTACGAGCCGAGCCGTTCGCTGCGGCGCCAAGAGATTGCCGATGACCATCGTCGCGAGCGTCCGGGCCATCCCGATCTGGTCGAAGGCCGGAGCTGCCTTCGCCCCGAAATACCACTCGTCCCTGGACTCACCGAAAGCGCGCGGAGCCATTAGCTCGATAACACGCTCAGGTATCGCGAGTTCATCGGGCTCGAGGGCGTCGAGAACTTCTTCGAGAGCCCTGCGTTGGCGCTCCGGAGCTATGATCTGTGTCACACCGAGCGGATCCCCTCTCACGGCGTAGCGATATTCCATGCCTCCCACGGCCTTTGTTGCGGCTTCCAACGCATACCGATGATGGAGGTAAACCGGTACGAACCTCTTGTTGAGGAGAGCCATCGGTTGGCCGTCTGCAATAGCACGCGCGTCGAACCGTCTGATCAACTCCCGCCTCACGTCCATCACACGGCCCAGTTCTGCAACCGCATCGCTACCGTTGGTCCACTGGGTGACCTCGGGGAACGAGCCCCAGCTGGCATTGTCACCGTCGGCATTGAATCGAATGCGCCGCTCCATTCCTTCGTCGATAATCGCTCGCAACCCTCGTTCTTCCTCGCCGGGGGGAAATTCGGTGTACGCATAACGTATGGCCAGGGAGTCGTATGCGCCCGGTCCGTTGCGATAGGCATCGGATAAGTCGATATCGGAACCGACGAGTCTGATGAGAGGGCCGGGGTAATCCATTACCGAGGCTCGTCCATCGGCGGCGGCTACGAAATTGTGCGACAGCCCCAGGGTGTGTCCCACCTCGTGCGCCGCATGCTGGCGCCGGCGTGCCATGGTGAACTCCTCGGCACTTACAGCAGGATCCAACGAAGATAGCCAGTTGGGATCGGGCATGAGGGGTTCGCTCACATCGGGGTTGGTTCCAGCGTACAAGTTGAAATCGGTTAACGACCGGTACGTGTCCATTCGCACCGCAGCCTTAATGATCTCACCGGTTCTCGGGTCTACAAAGGATGGTCCAATAGAGAAACCGGGGTCACTGCGGTGGACCCACTGGATAACGTTGTATCTCGCGTCCATGGGGTCCATGTCGTCCGGCATGTCATCGACGCGGAAAGCGTTCTTGAAACCCGCGGCCTCGAAGACCTTGTTCCACCACATCGCACCCTCACGTATGGCCGTGCGATAGGGCTCTGGCATACCACTGTCCAGGTAGTATACGATCGGTTGTACAGGCTCGCTCAGAGGTGCGTGGGTATCCCTCTTGATAAGCCGATGTCTCTGGATGTAGCGCGACTCGTATTTGCCGTCGAAGGGCTGCGAGAAATCATAGAACGAGATCCCGAAAACTCCGATCCGCGGATCTCCCCTGCGGGGCTTATACCCGTCATCGGGCAAGCGGACCAACGAATGGTGTTGCCGCAACGTTATGGCCCCTGCGTCCGGCGCGTTTGCCCGTACCAACCCGCCGGGGTCGTTCGCCGTGAACGTAAGAGATACTTCAACCTCGGTGTTTGCCGGAAAGGATTTGGTTCGCTGGATGTAGATGGTACTGCGATCCTTGTTCAGGCTGAACGATCCCTGGTTGGCTCGCCGCAATCTGCCGACCACGCCGACATGATCTCTCAGGAAGTAATCTGTGGCATCTACGAGGACGGCATTCTCGTGTTCGTCATTTTCGCCTACTGCGACGATGTCGAACGCAGCGACCGTGGACGTGGGAAAGGATTCCTCCACCGAACGGACCAGAGCCGGGTTGGAGGTGTCCAGGGCTCTGAACCGCGGGTTCGTGAGCACGAAAAACACTTTCTTGCCAGTACGCTCGAAGCGGGCTACGCTGGCACGGTTGATGGTTCCGCGGTCCAATCCCAACCGTGTGCTGCCTAACCCCGTTGCCAGGGATGTGAGATACAGAAACTCTTCGCCGAGGTGCGGAATCTCGAGCAGCAGTCGAGCCTCGGTGGAGTCCCAGTACAGGGGGAAGAACCCTTCGAGCCGCTCCAAGTGTTCCGTGTATTTCTTGATCGACTCTTGCGCCGAACCCACGGAAGGGAGCAACAGTAGGGCACAGATCAGGCTGACTACAAGGCGCTTCATGAGAAACCTCCGACTCTACAGTGTTTGCTAGGATTGAGGGATATGGAGTTGGAGGTCGAATGTCTAGGGGTACACGCTTTTGGGGAAGGCGATCGCTGCCGCGGGGACTGCTCCGCCACGCGAGCGTCGGGGTCCTCCGGCGATCGACCAGCGGTGACTCGATTGGGCTTGACGGCGCGGGGCTTGACTAGATGTAATCATTATGATATCATAATCATATCGATCACTGTGAGGACGTTATGGTCATTGAGAAGGAGGCGCATGCGGCGCCGGGGTTAGGGGTTTTGTTTCTGATCTTGCTGGGACACGGGGGTACGATTCTGTGGTTCATCAGGGCTTCGATGGCACAGAACCTGGTGTCTATCGTCGTGGCTGTCTTACTATGGCTCGTAGTCATGACGCTGTCGGTTGGGTTCTTTGTCGTCAACCCGAACGAGGCCCGCGTGTTGCAGCTGTTCGGTCGCTATGTGGGGACGGTAAAAGCTTCGGGTTTGAGGTGGGCCAATCCGTTCTTCGTAAAGCGCAAGATCTCGCTGCGCGTTCGCAACTTCGAGACCGGCAAGCTCAAGGTGAACGACGCCAATAGCAATCCCATCGAGATCGCCGCGGTGGTGGTATGGAAGGTGGTGGACACTGCGGAGGCGTTGTTCGAGGTCGACGACTACGTGAACTACGTTCATGTACAGAGCGAGTCCGCACTCCGCAACATGGCGACCGACTATCCCTACGATGCACACGAACACGGCGACATCGCACTGGCTACGCATACCAGTCAGATCTCCGAGCGGCTGAGGGGTGAGGTGCAGGACCGTCTACAGAAGGCCGGGGTTGAAGTGCTGGAGGCCCGGATCAGCCATCTGGCGTATTCACCGGAGATCGCTCATGCCATGCTCCAGCGACAGCAGGCGAGCGCCGTGATCGCGGCACGTACCAAGATTGTGGAAGGCGCGGTCGGAATGGTCGATATGGCGCTCGAGTTTCTCTCGCAAAAGGGTATCGTCGATCTGGACGAGGAGCGTAAGGCCACCATGGTCAGCAACCTACTGGTAGTCTTGTGCTCCGACAGGGCGACGCAACCGGTTGTCAACACGGGGTCGCTCTACCAGTAGATTCTCATGGCTCAACGAAAGCCCTTTCTGCTGCGAATCGATCGAAAGGTCCTCGACGCAATTCAGCGTTGGGCCAACGATGAGTTGCGAAGTATGAACGGTCAGATCGAGTTCTTGCTGCGGCACTCACTGCGGCAGGCAGGACGGTTGGACGAAGACGGGCGAAGACGGACCAGGACGGACTAAGACGGTGAGGGACGGATGAAGCTCCGTCCCTCACGACTCCTTGTGTCCTACGCCCCGTTCAGGCCAGCTTGCCGATGGGCAGGGTACGAATTCGCTTGCCGGTTAGTGCGTAGATCGCGTTGCATATCGCCGGCGCGACCGGTGGCAGCCCCGGTTCACCGATGCCGCCCAGCGCGTCCCCGCTCGTCACGATGTGCGTCTCGACACGAGGCATCTCGTCGATTCGGATAACGGGGTACTTGTCGAAGTTGCCTTCTACTGCACGGCCGTTATCGATGGTGATCTTGCCGTATAGCGCCGCCGACATGCCGTACACTATTCCGCTTTCCATCTGTGCCACAATCGTGTCGGGATTGACCACGTGACCGCAGTCGACCGCGCATACCACGCGGTGGACACGTACCGAGCCGTCGTCTCGGAGCGAAACCTCCGCAACTTGCGCAACGAAGCTTCCAAACGACTCATGGACCGCGATTCCACGGGCCTTACCATTGGGCAGAGGTGTACCCCAGCCGGCCTCACGTGCCGCCGTCTCTAAGACACGTCTGTGACGGGGCTTGTCCGTCAGGAACTTGCGGCGCAGTTCGAACGGGTCCTTTCCGCCCAACGCCGCGAGTTCGTCGAAGAAGCTCTCGGTCACAAAAGCGTTCTGCGAACTTCCCACAGAGCGCCACCAATGAGTGGTGATCGGGAGATCGGGTTTGGCCCACGTGACATGGATATTGGGGATACCGTAAGGTATGTTGGCGGCTCCCTCCACGGCTGCCCGGTCGATCGGACCCCTGAGGAATCCCTTGCCTTCCAGAATGGAGGGACTCGCGATCTTGTGCACCCAAGCTACCGGATCACCGTTCTTATCTACGGCGCCGCTGAACGTATTGTAGGCAGTCGGTCGGTACCAGCCGCCGCGCATGTCGTCCTCGCGCGTCCAGATGACTTTGACCGGCTTCCCCACCGCCTTGGATGTGTGAACCGCGTCTTTGACGAAGTCGGTTTCGGAGCGGCGTCCGAATCCACCACCCATGTAGGTGGTGTGTACGGTGATCTTCTCGGCCGGAAGCCCTGTGATTTCTGCCGCAACCGACTGTGTGCCGGTCGGAGCCTGGGTGGGCGCCCAGATATCACAACCGTCAGACCGGACGTCGGCCGTGCAGTTCATCGGCTCCATGGTCGCGTGTGCAAGGTAGGGAACTTCATAGACCGCGTCGATCTTCTTGGCGGCCCCGGCGATTGCGCGCGTCGCGTTCCCCTTGTCGCGGGCCTCCGCTCCCCCGTTTACCAGACGGCGGCACTCGGCCGTGATCTGGTCGCTGGTTAATTCACCATATTTGCCATTGTCCCAGGTCACTTGAAGTGCGTCGCGGCCCTTCTTCGCGGCCCAAAAGCTGTCGGCCACTATCGCAATCCCGGTGGGAACTTCGACCACATGTCTGACTCCTGACACTGCAAGGGCCTTGCTTGCATCGAAGCTCTTGGCCTTACCACCGAACACGGGTGGGTGAACGATTTGGGCGATCAGCATGCCGGGCACCTTGACATCGATGCCGTAGATCGCACTACCATCCACCTTGAGCGGCGTGTCGAGTCGTTTCATGGGCTTCCCAATGATCTTGAAATCCTTGGGATCCTTGAGTGGAGGATCGTCGGGTGGAGAAAGCGTGGACGCTTTGTCGGCGAGCTTGCCGTACGACAAGCTCCGGCCGCTGGCCGCATGCACTACTGCGCCATTCTCGGCACGTAACGTCGCTCTGTCCACACCCCATGTATCCGCCGCAGCAGAAATCAGCATCTCTCTCGCCGTCGCCCCGGCTTTTCTCAGCTTGTCGTAGTTGGTACGGATACTGGTGCTGCCGCCGGTTCCCTGATTGCCGTATCTGGAACGGTCGGCCAAGGCGTGCTGGGCGCTCACGTTGGTCCAGTCCGCCTCGAGTTCTTCGGCGAGGATCATGGGCAGGGAAGTCATCACGCCCTGGCCCATCTCTGACTCGCTCACGAAGAAAGTGATCTTGTCATCGGTACCAATTCTGATCCAGCCGTTGGGCTCGAACGACCCGACCGATTCCGCCATCGACGCCCTGGTGCACGCCGGTAGGTAGAACGAAAGCACCAAACCTGCCCCCGCACCGCCCGAGACCTTGAGGAAGTCTCTTCTGGAAACTTCTGGACTAGCGGTCATTGTCTACCCCCTGACCCGCTGCACGCTTGACTCCGCGCCTGATGCGGCTGTAAGTGCCGCAGCGGCAGATGTTTACCTTCATCCACTGATCGATTTCCTGGTCCGTGGGATTGGGATTCTGGGCCAGCAACGCGGCGGCCGTCATTATCTGACCGGACTGGCAGTAGCCGCATTGGGGTACGTCCTCTTCGATCCACGCCTGCTGCAGCGGGTGGCTCTTCGAGGAAGACAATCCTTCGATCGTCGTGATCTCCTTGTCCGCCACCGCAGCGATCGCGAGTTGGCAGGAGAAGGTCGCGGAACCGTCCACGTGAACGGTGCAGGCCCGGCACTGGCCGATGCCGCAACCGAACTTGGTTCCTGTGAGTCCCAGCTCATCGCGGATCACCCAGAGCAGGGGGGTATCCGCGGCTACATCGACCTTACGGCGGCGGCCATTGACGGTGAGGGAGTACTCGGGCATAGGCACCTCTGTGAGAGCGGTCCTAGTAGTCTGTGACGGGTGTTTCCCAGAGTCAAGAGGACGGCCAAAATGAGATACTTGGACTCTAAGGAGATATAATTGGTGCCATGGTGCAAGATGATCTGGTAGTCCTATTCGAGCGGCTGCACGACGACGTATCCCTCCCGGCACGGCAAACTAAGGGGTCCGCTGGATACGATCTTCGAGCCTATCTCAAAGCACGGGACGTCGTGGTGCGCCATGGCGCCACCGGCGCGCTGTCAGAGGTCCACGTCAACGACGGCCGACTAGACTTGGAGCCGTCGGACACGGCCCTGGTACCCACGGGTCTCAAGGCTCGCGTACCGGAAGGCTACGAGGCACAGGTGCGCATTCGTTCGTCGCTGGCCTTCAGGCGTGGGCTCATCCTTCCCAACGCTCCGGGGACGATCGATGCGGATTATCCCGACGAGTGGTTGGTGATGGTGAAGAACGACTCCGCTGAGCCGGTCGCGATCGAACATGGGGAGCGTATCGCCCAGGTCGTGTTCAGCAAGTTTGCCGTGTTGCCGTGGCGGGAAGACAGGGTGGTGATTTCGACGGACCGACAAGGTGGTCTGGGGAGTACGGGCGTTTGACCACGGCAATCCTGGCGCTCCAGGGAGCGATCGCCATTCTCGTGATCGTTCTGGTATTGATGTACCTGCGGCAGTCGGGTGGAGCGGGGATTAAGGAACTGTCGGGTCAGCTGTCGGAACTGCGGCAGCGCCTCGACTCGGTCGTCAGGACCCAAGAGGGTGTGCCCCGCGCTCTAGCGGAGGGGACCGCCGAACAGCTTCGCTCGCTGGCCGATCTCCGGGAACAGTTGGCTCACCTGTCCGAGGCCACCATCAGGCTCGAGTCGATCGGTTACAGTGTGACCGAGCTGCAGCAGCTGCTCAAGGTACCGCGGCTGCGGGGTATGCTGGGCGAACTGTGGCTCGAGGAACTGCTCCGTCAGATGTTTCCGCCCGGATACTACGAGCTGCAGTACGGGTTCAAGTCCGGCGAGCGTGTGGACGCGGTGCTGCGTCTGAGCGGCCGTCTCGTTCCGATTGACTCCAAGTTCCCTTTGGAGGCGTGTCAGCGCATGTTGAGTGCCACGGGAGATGTAGAAGAGCGCGACCGCCGGGCGTTCCACAGGGCACTCCGCTCGCACATCGACGACATCGCGGACAAATACATCAAGCCGGATGAGGGCACATACGAATTCGCGCTCATGTACATCCCGGCGGAGAACGTCTACTACGAGGCTGTAATAAGGGAGGCGGCGCTAGAGGACGGAAGCAGTATCGTCGGGTACGCCTTGGACCGGAAAGTCATACCGGTCTCACCCAATACATTCTATGCGTACCTTGCGGCGATCCTCCATGGCTTGCGGGGGTTGGAAGTAGAGGACAGCACGCGCGATATCCTGGCGTCGTTGGGTGCTCTGCAGCGGAAGTTGGAGAAGTTCGAGCGAGCGTACGAATTGGTGGGGAGGCATCTGACCAACGCGCTCAAGCAGCACGACGAGACGACGCGTCAGCTTGGACTGATCGACCAGCACATCGATACCCTCACCGATGTAACCGTGGACGAAGACCGGTAGCCAAGCCGGCCTGGCGAGCTGGGAGTGGGAGTGGTGCCGACGAAGAGATGTAATGTTCTGTTAGGACGGCGGCAACCACCCCCGCTCCCGCTCATGACACGCGCTTTACCATGCGCGAAGCCCTGCCCGGAGTGAACTGGTCCTGTTCGGTCGATCCCTCGAGAGCTAGTGTCGAAGTCTCGCCGGCGCTGACGGCCCGGGCGATCGTGTCGTAATAGCCGGCGCCGACGAACTCCTGGTGTCTGATTGCCTCGTAACCCTCTTCTTCCAAGGCGAATTCACGCTCCTGCAATTCGGCGTATGCCGACATCCCGTGCCTGTGGTAGTCCTTGGCGAGAGCGTAGGTCGCGTGGTTGAGAGCGTGGAACCCGGACAGGGTCACAAACTGGAATCTGTATCCCAAGGCTCCGAGGTCTTTCTGGAAGTCCGCAATGGCTTGATCTCCCAGATGTAGCTTCCAGTTGAATGACGGCGAGCAGTTGTACGCCAGGAGCTTATCCGGATACTTGTCGTGGATAGCCTCGGCGAATCTCTCTGCTTCGACAATATCGGGTCGCGACGTCTCGAACCACAGCATGTCGGCATATGGAGCGTAGGCGAGTGCTCGTGCTACGGCCGACTCGATTCCCGTGCGAACCATGCAAAATCCATCGGGTGTACGCTCCCCCGTTGTGAATTCCCTGTCGTACGGATCGCTGTCAGACGACAGCAAGCCCGCGCTGAGAGCGTCGGTTCGGGCGATGATCACCGTGGAGACTCCGCAGACGTCAGCTGCCAGCCGTGCCGCGACCAGCTTTTGCACGAATTCACTGGTTGGAACCAGGACTTTGCCCCCCAGATGGCCGCATTTCTTTGCAGAGGCGAGTTGGTCCTCGAAGTGTACGGCGGCAGCTCCTTTATCGATCATCTGCTTCATCAGTTCAAACGCGTTCAGTACGCCGCCGAATCCGGCCTCCGCATCGGCCACTAGCGGGACCATCCAATCGACCTCGTGATCGCCTCTCACATGATGGATCTGGTCGGCGCGCAGCAGGGCCTTGTTGATACGCGCAACGAGGTTGGGGACGCTGTCGACCGGATACAGGCTCAAATCGGGATATATTTCCCCGGCGTCATTCATGTCTCCGGCAACCTGCCAGCCGCTCACATAGATTGCCTTCAGGCCGGCTTTGACCTCTTGCACAGCCTGGCAACCGGTCAGCGCGCTCAGCACCGGCAGGAATGGTTCCTGGTCCAACAGCTCCCATAGTCGCTCGGCGCCCAGGCGTGCTAGGGTGTGATCGAGGTGCACTGTTCCGGCGAGCCGCCAGACTTCAGCCGCGGCATATGGTCGCGTTATTCCCTCCCAGCGAGGATTGTTCTTCCAAGAGTGCTCGTGTTGGTTTACAAAGATGCGCTGGTTCACTGTTCTCTCCCCTGTGGGATCAGTCGAGATAGTCGTATGCGGCGGTCGTCAGCCAGCCACCGAACTGCCGGGAAGTCATCATCCGCTCTAGCAACCGCCCGGCCAACGGGAGGCCGCCGGACGGCCTGTTTGTCTCATCGCGCTCGCCCGTGATTGTCTGGAGTTCCTCGGTGACGACATGTCGGATCAGCTCGGTTGTAACCACTTGACCGTTGTCGAGTGTCGCCCCGTGCCGGGCCCACTGCCACAACTGGGAGCGGCATATTTCCGCCGTTGCGGCGTCTTCCATCAGGTCGTAGATGGGCACGCATCCCGCTCCGCTGAGCCACGACTCGAGGTATCGAACTCCCACGTTCACATTGTGTCGCAGTCCTGTCTCGGTGATCGTGCCATCTGGGATCGCCAGAAGATCGTCGGAGACGACAGCGACGTCGTCACGTTTGCGATGGATTTGGTGCGGACTGGTAATGTGTTGGTCGAAGGTGCTTCGTGCGACGGCCACCAGTCCTGGGTGGGCAACCCACGTACCATCGTGACCCGCTTTAACCTCACGTATTTTGTCCTGTCGGACTTTTTCCAGGGCCGCATCGTTCCGCTTTGCGTCGTTCCGTATCGGTACTTGGGCCGCCATGCCGCCGATCGCGTGGATCCCTCGCCGGTGACAGGTGTTGATGAGAAGATCCACATACGATTTCAAGAAATGGCGGTCCATGGTGACCTGATCGCGATCCGGCAGCACATACTCCGGTTTGGTGTTGAACTTCTTGATGAAGCTGAAGATGTAATCCCACCTGCCACAGTTCAGCCCTGCCGAGTGCTCCTTCAGCTCCCAGAGCACCTCATCCATTTGAAATGCTGCGAGGATATTTTCGATCAGCACGGTAGCGCGTATGGTTCCGTGTGGTATCCCCATGTAGGCCTGTGCAAAACTGAACACGTCGTTCCACAGGCGCGCTTCCAAATGATTCTCGAGTTTTGGCAGGTAGAAATAAGGTGCCGTGCCCTGTTCGATTAACGTGTGGGCATTGTGATAAAAGAAGAGCCCGAAGTCGAACAGTGCGGCGGACACCGCTTTTCCCCGGATTTGGACGTGCCGTTCATCGAGATGCCAACCACGTGGTCTCACCATCAACGTCGCGACTTCATCTTCGAGCTGGTACTGCTTGCCGTCGGCCCGGGTGAAATCGATGGTTCGGTTTACGGCGTCGCGCAGATTGATCTGGCCTTCGACGATGTTGTTCCAGGTTGGAGAGGTCGCGTCCTCGAAATCGGCCATGTAGACATTGGCGCCGGAGTTGAGCGCATTGATAATCATCTTGCGGCTGACCGGGCCCGTGATTTCTACACGCCGATCGATGAGATCATCGGGGATTGGTGCCACCGTCCAGACCGACTCTCTGATCTCTTTGGTTCCATCCAAGAAGTCTGGTAGGTGCCCGTTGTCGATTTGGTGTTGGTATATGGAACGCTGACGCATTAGTCCCTGTCGCCGACTCTCGAACTCACGGTGTAATTCCGCAACGAATTGCAGTGCGGACAGATTGAGTACTTCCGCGTAGCTCTGCCGCATGACTCCCAGTACGGTCACATCGGAACTGGGGGAGCACGTTTGCTTCGAGCCAAGGACTGCTGCCTCCGGGGGCATGCGTATCTCCGGTATGGACGAGCTGTGTTTGAACCCGGCGTTTTGATCTGGGCTGTCTGCGTGACGAGCGCAACTCGCGTGCCAAATGTGGGCATCATTAAGCGCTTGTGGGTGAATGAGTTGTCGCGAGGTACAGCGGCGAGCGGTGCCTGTTACGTTGGTCCGGTGCAACATGTTGCCTTACGGCCGCCCCGGTATTGGATCAGTGCACCGAGACCTTGTGATGGGCGTCACATTTTTCGTTCCCAGTGTGGTACGCCAGAAGCATCTGTCGCATGGTCCCCTCGTCCATGGATTCTGAAAACGAGCCGGGTGAGGAGGCGCAGTGCTGCGGATCGTCTAGTGGTGCCGGCTAACAAACGCCGGAGGGGTTGGATGTCAGTCTCGGAAAATTTTCTCCCCATCGAATCTTCCGTTCTCGATGAAGATATCGGATGTGCGATAGCCCGACGTGATGCTCCCCGCTACGTACACGCCGGGAACATTGGTCTCCAGCGTGTCAGGATCGTGCCGGGGCACACCGGTCTCGGGCTCGATCTCGATCCCAACGCGGCGAAAGAGTTCGGTGTCGGGTTGAAAACCAATCAGCGCGTATACACGGTCGGCCTTCAATCGTTCAGTCTCGCCATCCGATCGCAGGATGACAACTGCATTTTTCTCGATGCGGAGCACGTCGGCGCCGAGTCGGCCGGCTATTTCGCCTCCCGCCATACGGTTCTCGATGTCGGGCTTGAGCCAATACTTTACGCTCTTCGTAAACTCTGACCGTCTGTATACGAGCGTCGTTCTGGCGCCCGCACGATACAATTGCAATGCGGCTTCCACCGCGGAGTTCTTACCGCCGATTACAACGACATCCAGGTTGTAGCTCGCGTGTGCTTCGTCGAAATAGCGAAACACATGCGGCAAGTCGTCTCCGGGCACTTCCAGCGCATTGGGGTGGTCGAAGTAACCGGTGGCAAGTACGAGCCGCTCGGTTTGGAGTTCGAATCTCGACTCCGGGCTTGTCGAGGACTGCACGTGACCGTCCGCGCCGGCCGACGCGGATCTACTCTCGAGTTCGCATAGAAGGCCCGCATCAGTGTGTCGGGCGCCAACGAGTTTCGTATAGGTGAGGACCCGCAACGCCTCTGCCCGGACCACTTCCCGATAGTACATCAACGCCTCCCTGCGGGTCGGCTTCTCACCCGAGCAGACCACGGGATGTCCACCGATCTCCAATCGGTCTGGCGTCGTGAAGAATGACATCCCGATTGGATAGTGGAGAATAGAATTGACGACTGCACCAGCGTCGATGACGAGTGGATCGACGCCGCGGCGCTTCGCCGATATCGCGCATGCCAACCCGATGGGGCCGGCACCAACGATCAACGTATCCTCTGGGCTCATTGTGATGACTTAATGCTAATGTCTAGTTCAGACCGATCTCTCGGGCGTTTCCGCATCCGGGAACGATGTGAAGAATAGCGACGTTGCCAACGAAGACAACTTCGGTATACTTTGCGACCACCAATCGGAGGCACTATGGCAGATGATGATATCGTGGTTGGAAGTTTTCCCAAGAATAATCGAGAGGAAGTAAGAGTCACGCTCTCCAAATTCAAGGGGTACGACCTCGTCGGAGTGAGGCAGTGGTTCAAGAACGACAACGACGAGGCTCGCCCGTCGAAGAGTGGAGTGACCATACGGGTCGATTTGCTACCAGAGTTGTTGAACCTGATCCAACAGGCTCAGGATATTGCGGTTGAGAAAGGAATCTTGAAACTGGATGAAGATGGTGACGATTGATCGGCTGCTGCTGGCTTCGGTGGTCGCGTCCATAGCTGCGACCTCGGCCGTTGCACAAGATACGGCGGGGTTCCGGACGGTTGCCCGGTTGGATGTCGGCAAGAACCCTCATCAGATAGCCTTTTCACCTGACGGGGAAACCGCCTACGTCGCGGCAGCAGGCTCCAACCGCATAACGATCGTTGATGCAGTTTCCTACGAGGTGCAGGGCTCCATCGATGTAGCGCAGACCCCGCTCGGTGTTGCCGTCCTGCCCGATGGATCGGGCCTGGCTGTAGCCCGCTTCGGGGCCGACGAGATCGCGCATTACCGGCTCGCCGACGGGGTTGCCATGGAGAGTCTGGTCACAGGCGGTGCACCCTCGTTACTGGTGGGACCGATGCCCGACGACCGCTACATGGTATCGGTCGAGAGGGCCAACGCGCTGTGGGTGCTGGATGCCGATGGCTTCACGCTCGAAGAGAAATTCGCGACGGGCAGAAGGCCGTTTCCCGGGGCTGCAACGTCGGACGGCCGGGTGGCGTTCGTTCCCAACTACGACGATGGGACGGTCACCGTGATCGATCTGTGGAATCATCGGGTGGTGGAACAAGTGATAGTAGGCGAGACGCCCAGTGGCGGGGTGGTCCTGCCCGGCGATATCGAGTACGCGGTGGCGGTGCGGGGTGAAGACCGCATCGCGTTCATCAACACGGCTTCACATCGTGTGGTCCACACGTTGAGTGAGGGTATAGGTGACTCGCCGTTCTCGGTGGTGCTCTCGCAGAACGGCCGGCTCGGGTTCGTCAACAACACTGGAAGCGCCGATGTATCGGTCATGGACATCGCCAACTCGAGAGTGATTGCGCGAATTCCCACTGGGAAGCAGCCCATAGTCATGGCATCGCACCCATCGGGGACGACACTGTGGGTGTCGGCGGAAGGAACCCACGAGCTGGACGTTGTCGAGATTCCACGACAATGGCGCGCGGATCAACCGCCGGAGGCTGCCAGCACCGAGGGGATGACCGATGTGGCAGTGCTCGGCATGATACATAGCAGGTTCCGCACGAGCGATTCCTGGGGATTGAAGCAGCTGCGCGAGACGATAAGGCGAATCCATCCCGATGCGGTGTGTGCAGAGATTGCCCCTGATAGATGGGACCGGATTTGGAAAGACTACACGGAACGTAGGGCGATCGAGGACGAGCGCATCAAGCTGTTTCCAGAATACACCGACGTGCTACTCCGTCTCGCAGTCGAGGAGGGCTTCGAGATAATCCCTTGTGCCGGGTGGACCCGGGAGATGTCGGATCTCCGGCAGGCACGCATTCGGGAGTTCAGGAGCGATCCCAAGTGGGCCGCTAAGAGAGACGAGTATGACGAGCGGCTGGCTGAAGTGCGGGCGAAGTATTCAGTGCCACTCGACGACATCGATGATCCCCACGTGATACACTCGGATGAGTACGACGAGCGTACACGAGAGGAATTGTCGCTCTATGACGAATACATGAACGATCTCATCGGTCCCGGCGGATGGACCAATATCAACAATGCACATCTGAGCCTGATCGACCGGGCGATTCGTCGAATGCATGGCAAACGCTTGCTCATCACTTTCGGGGCGGGGCACAAGTACCGCTTCCTCGACCGGCTGAAGACCCGTAGCGACGTCAGGCTCATAGACGTTGGACCGTATCTCCCGGAATAGCATCCTGCCCCGATGCTTCGGACTCGCAATCCCCTAACCGAGGTGCGGCAGTCGGAATGCGTCCTTTGCCGGCTTGAGGGGTCTCATCAGCCAGAACGGTCGCCTGGTCCCGTTCGGTGAATGCGCCATAGCATCTCTCGTCTTCGAGATCCAGCGATCGTAGACCTCGCGCGCGCGGACAAGATCCACTGATATGTCGCCATGCTGGTCGCCCGGCTCGGCCTTGCGCACGTGTACGGCCTGATGCCAACAGTGCTGACCCGAGATTGGATCGGGATGAACCGGGAAAGTGAGGTTCTGGTGCACTCCCACGTCGGTCCACCATATCCGTGAGGTATCTCGGTCGCTCGAGTCGTATGGTCTCGTGCCGCGCTCGCGCTCGAGACTCCAGCCGCTGCCAGCGTTCTCCAGCTTGGCGGTCGCCATCAGTTGTCGTTGTCCGCTTTCAGACAGTTTCCACCTGCCCATGTGGTGACTGCATGCTACGATTCCCGGCCTGATGCCCTCGGTGACCCAGGCCTTGACCACGTAGTGACCGATCTCTGTCTCTACCCGTACGAGATCGCCGGTTGCGATACCCATCGGCCTCGCATCGGACGGATGTATCCACAACGGGTTAGTGTGTGCTATCTCGTCGAGCCACTTTGCGTTCGCACTTCTCGTGTGGATATGCACGGGTAACCGGAACGTCGAAATCAAGACTTTCTGCCCCGGTTCGAGCCTGTCGGGGTGCACGTGGCTCTTGATGTATGTCGGCAGCGCATATTCACTCCAGCCCCACTGTGACAGGGTGCTGGAGTAGAACTCGAGTCGACCACTCGGTGTTGGGAACCCCCGCAGAATGTCGCCGTCAACACGAACGCCGAGTGGACGACGCCCTGCGGCATCGTCCTCGGGGCTCCCCTGGGGTGCCATGTTGGGTGATCCTTGCTTGGGTGCTCTGGTGTAGACTCGGCCCGAGCTAGTTTCGTGCGTGTCCTCCATTTCCGAAGGCGCGACCGCTTCTTTGTAAACCGCCCCGATGCGCCGGCTTACCTCGAATGCGCCGTAGCGGCGCATGTACGCCAGCGGAGTTAGACCTTCGGCTCGGGCTTTCTCGGGAAGGCCCGGCACCGAGTTCTCGAACACGTACGCATAGTACTCGTCTACGGTCAGTTTCTCGCCCTCGTGCTTCTTCGACTCTACATACTGCCGTATGCCTAGCGCACCATCCGGGTCTATGCGCCATGTGAGGTCGATCCAGAACTCATTTTCCTCCCAGACCTCTCCGGGATTCGCCTGGCGACTATCCGTGACCGATTGGCCCAGGCGCTCCTGCAACGCTCGAACCACCGGTTGGCGGAACCCGATCCACTGGGCGTCATGGGTTTCGTAGGAGTGGATATCGTGTCGTTCCGATCCGAGCCCCATTGGCAGGATGTAGTCCGCGAAGTAGGCGGTCTCGTTCCATGTGGGGGTCATGGCGACGTGTAGTCCCACCCGGCTCTCGTCCCGCAACATTTCGATCCACGAGAAGCCGTCGGGATTGGTCCACACGGGATTGTAGACCCGCGTGAAATATACCTCCAGGTGACCGCGGCCCTCACGCACGAAGTGCGGCAAGAGAAACGACAGTTCGTTCATTGCCAGCGGATACTCCGTAGGCCACGTGAGTTCGTTCCACTTAGGCGGGTGCGGCGGTGAGTAGATGGGTTTTGGTACGAACTTGTTCCAACCGTTGGGATAAGTACCTCCCTCGGTGGCGACCGCCCCCATCAAGGCGTTCAGTAGAAACAGTGTTCTCGCCACCTGCCAGCCACCCTCGTTCCCGGCGGCCGCACTGCGCCAATTGTGTGTGGAGAGTCTCGTGCCGGCGGCGACTACCGCGTTCGCGATCTCTTCCAGCGTTTCGGGCTCAGCACCTGACTCGTGCGCCGCGAACTCGAACGTGTACGAAACGTAGAGTTTACGGAGTATTCGTTCGAACCGTTCAAATGACTGATCTTCGTCAGGGTACTCGGCCGCCATATACTCCCGCCAATTCCACCAATGTCGAACGAAATCTCTGTTGTAAGCACCACTTTGGATGATGTAGTTCGCTATTGCGAGGAGAATTGCGGCTTCTGAGCCGGGGTAACTGGAGACCCAGAAGTCTGCATGGGTAGCGGTGTTCGAAAGACGGGTATCGAAGACGATCAACTTGGCGCCGTTCTTCTTTGCCTCGATGATTCGCTGTGCGTGTGGGTTGAAATAGTGGCCGGTCTCCAGGTGGGCTGATATCAGCAAGATGGTCTCGGCATTGGCATAGTCCGGACTCGGTCGGTCCATGCCCATCCAGAACATGTATCCGGCGCGCGCACTGGACGAGCACACGTTCGTATGGGAGTTGTGTCCATCTACACCCCACGCCGCCAAAATACGTTCGGTATATCCGTCCTCGCCCGGCCGACCAACGTGATACATGATTTCGTTGCGGCGGTCCTCCCGAACGGCCTTCCTGATTCGCACCGCTATCGCGTTGAGCGCCTCATCCCAGCTCACGCGTTCCCACTTGCCCGCACCGCGTTCACCGGCGCGCTTGAGTGGATACAGTATTCTGTCGGGATCGGATATCTGATTTGCTGTCGCCGGGCCCTTTGCGCAGTTGCGTCCCCTCGAACCCGGATGTTCCGGGTTGCCCTCGAACTTCCGAACTTCAAGAGTATCCTTATCTATGTATGCGAGGAGGCCGCAGGCCGATTCGCAGTTGAAGCAGGTTGTCGGCAGAAGGGCGTAGTTTCGTTCTACCCTCTGGGGCCACGATTTCGAATCGAGTTCGGTCCAGTCGTCCCACCGTTCTTTGGGAGGGAACGACGCGAGGTTGATCTGGCTGGGTCCTTGATAGAAGGTCTCTCGCCGACTCTCGGTTGCCCTGCGCTCGGTCTCGTGCTGCTTCGATTCATTTGGTGTCATTGTCTCTCTCTTTGACTCCGCCGGCTTCAGGCCAGAGGGACTGCTTGCGCTGCTTGTACGTAGGCGTGTTCGTATGCTAGCAGCCCTACGAGCGCGAGTAGGGCCGACGGCATGCCGATTAGCGGTGCCGCAACTCCTCCGAATGTCAGTAGCACTGAGGCCAGGAAGTACGAGCGGAATCTTCCGGCGGTCATCTCATATACCGCCAGCTTGCTATGAGCCGTGGGATGAGTGATCGTCGTTTCACCCAGTGTCAGCACGATGTGCGTGAGACAGCTTGCGCCGAGTATCCAACTCAGGGATTCGAGTGCAGCGGGCTCCAGCCATGCACTGAGCGGCATGAGTGCGGCGGATCCTGCGAGTACTGCCTGTACTAAGAGATGGGGTGCCAGTAGCGGGCTCTGCCATAGATCCCGTGCCTTGGCCTGGCCGAACAAGTACGCGGTGTAAACGGCCGTCATGATGGAGAGAGGCAGGCCGGCAAGGGCAAGTCGTTCTGACAGCCCGGGTATTGCAAGTGCGGTGGCGGCGAGATGTAGCAGTAGCACCAGCGAATAACCGGCGATGAGAAACGCGCCCATAACCAACCAGCTCGACGTTTGCGGCCGCGTGAATATCATGTAGAACCGTTCCGGGTGTTTGAGATCCGCTATGAGCAGGGCGCCGGTCGCGGCCAAGAATGCGCTGCCGAGTGCCGGGGCCACGAGTTGCCATAGGACGCTGTTCGGATCCAGAACACCTGCAGAGGCGAGCAACAACGGAATCAGGTAGGCACCTGCCGCAACGGACTTGGTCCAGGTGTAGAGACTCACCTTCCAATCCCACGGTGCTCTGTGCGGACTGTCGTAGGACAGAATAGCCGCCGCCGAGTTGTTGGCCTTGCCAGGGTGCCCCGACACGACGGATTGGCCGCCGCCGAATTGCTCGCTCCACATGAAAGCACCGCCCTGAGGTCTGGCAGCGGCCAGCGGATCCAGCGTTGCCTGGCGCGCTCCCTTGTAGAACAGCTTGGGGCGGGTCTCCTTCTCCGGCCGACGAACCGCAACCGGATCGCGCCTTATGATCTCGCCCACCTTGGAGCGCGAGTCGTTCATGTCACCCACCAGGATCGCTTGGGTGGGGCATACCACTACGCATGCCGGTTCCAGCCCGATGTCCAATCGGTGTGCGCAAAAATTGCATTTCTCCGCCGAGTTGTCATCAGGATTGATGAATATGGCATCGTACGGACACGCGGCGATGCATGCCTTGCATCCGATGCAGATCGTCTTGTCGAAATCGACGATTCCGTCCGGGCGCTTGTACATTGCCGCGGTAGGACAGGCGGTCACGCAGGGAGCGTCGTCACATTGATTGCAGCGGGTGACTTGGAACGCGCGATGGGTCTGAGGGAACGTCCCCACATCCACGTACTTGACATAGGTGCGAGTGACCGACACAGGCACCTCGTTTTCGGACTTGCATGCGGTGGTGCATGCGTGGCATCCGATACATCGGGTGTTATCTATTACCTTGGCCCATTTCGTCGGCAATTGCGCCATGACAGCCCTTCGCTCTCAGCGTGCCGTAATAGATCAAAATATCGCCAAGGCGCAAGTCCTCACACTTTGTATTCAGTAGCTTTCTTTGGGGACGTACTGCGATAAACAATGTGCCCCCCGGCCTTCGGAGCCGGAGGGCACATGCCTCATTTTGCCGATTGGCTAAATACTGACCTCGAACAAAAACCGCACTGGATCGAACAGGTCATCGAAAACATCCGACACTTCACCAACCAGATCCATGAGATCTTCGACAACCGTGATCTCGTCGGCCGATAGCGGGTCACCAGCGCCGTTCACCACCGTAACACCTGTGGGTGCGAGAGTTATCGTTGCCAATAGCTGGCCGTTTATTCGTACTTCCAACGTGCCGGTCTCAGCCATCACCGTGCCGGAAATCGTCACCACGTCAGCGCCTGCCGTGAGTGTGACGCTGACCGTGACGGTTGACTCGGTGTCGCTCTGGCCTTCGATGTGGAGCACGAATTTGATGTTCAGACCCTCTACATCGATATTGTAATTTATGTCGGCCGTTATGCCGGCGAACGTGACTTCCAGGGCGTTCGTGAGAGTGAAATTGGCCTGTTGAGTGCCATCCGTTATGAACCCGGCGATGGTCATTGTTGGTGACGTCGGAGGCCCGGCGGCACTGACGGTATAGTTGAGGAACGTCGTGCCCTGGGATACCACCACTAGACGAACTACTGCTTCTGTGGTGGTGCTCTCGTCGATCAGATCGGCAAAACCGATCTCGTTCAGTGGCTCGGCCGGTTGATCTGTTATGGGATCGACCGCGTAAAGCACGAACCGCATGCCGGTGGCCGGTGCGTCCGATCGCGTGGTATCGACTGCGTATCCGGTGCCCGGCTGGTAGGTCAGCGTGACGCCACGAAACTGAGCGGGGATCAGTGTGGCGGCCGAGGCGGTCATGGCGGCCATCATTTGGCGCGCGGCACTATCCATGCGGCGAGCCAGACTTGGAGCATCGAGATCGGTGGCCGTGCGCAACATGCTTGCGGAACCCGCGGCCAACCCAGCGGGAAGCCCGAAATTCGTGCCCAGGCTCGCGAAGCTCCGGAAGGCGTCGGTGTTGAAGGCGCTGTCGACGGTCTCCAACCCCACGATCGCAGACTGGGAGTCGAAATTCTCTGGTGAGCTGGGCGACGTAGAGTCGTCGCTGCAGGCGCCCAGGCCCGCGGCCAACCCCAGCCCGATGATAGTTAAGTATCGACTGTGTAACGACATATGATCTCCAACGAGTTCGAGGCCGGCTGTGCGGCAGTGTTTGAACACGCTGCGATTCGGACAGCGCAGGGAAACTATAGTCGGTACCGGATCGCCAGGCTGTGACCCAGGACACCCGGTAAGGGTGATCGCGAGCGGGTGTAGACTCCGGGTATCTAGTTTGCTAGCATTACTCCCGTCAACCCGGACCCACCAGCTGAGAGCGAATTCTCGATGACCGATATTGCACAGGATCGATTGCGCCGGCCCGAGGCGGAGGGTGATGCGTCATCCGGGACCCGCCCGGCGGTGGAAGATCTCAATCCGTTTCATATTGCGCAGCAGCAATTCAACGTTGCCGTGGCCTACATACCCGGCTTGCAGCCCGGGCTCCTGGACTTCCTCAAGCGGCCAGATCGGCTCATTGCGGTCGAGTTTCCGATCGAGACCCACGACGGAAGCGTACGGACATTCACGGGCTACCGGGTTGTCCACAGTCGAGTCCGCGGTCCGGGAAAGGGAGGTATCCGCTACCACCCCGATGTCACCGCCGATGAGGTCAGGGCGCTCGCCTCGTGGATGACTTGGAAGTGTGCCGTTGTTGATGTGCCCTTCGGTGGGGCCAAGGGGGGGGTCGTCTGCAATCCCAAGGAACTGACGACGAGTGACCTGCGGAAGATCACTCGACGGTTCATTGCAGAACTCGGGGACAATATCGGACCTCACACCGACATCCCGGCCCCCGACGTGAATACCAATGCGGGAACGATGGCTCGGATCTACGACACCTACCAGATGATGCATCCGGGCGGAAACAATCTGCCGGTGGTTACCGGTAAGCCGGTGGGTATGGGTGGCTCGCTGGGCCGCCGTGAGGCGACGGCTCGGGGCTGTCTTTTCGCTACGCAGCGGGCTCTGGCCCGCGGGATTCTACCGGGACTGAACGATGTGAGCGGGGCGAGGGTGGTGGTTCAGGGGTTCGGCAACGCCGGCGCGATCGCGGCAGAGCTGTTCCACGAGGCTGGGGCACAGATCCTGGCGGTCAGTGATTCCAAGGGCGGTATCTTTTTGTCCAGCGGGCTGAATCCGGCCGATGTCATAGATCACAAGAAGCGTACCGGATCGGTGGTTGGGTTGGCAGGAACCAAGGCGGTCGACAATCGTGAGTTACTGTCCCTGGAGTGTGATATCTTGATTCCGGCAGCGCTCGAAAACGAGATACGCGCGGACAATGCCGACGCTGTCAGGGCGAAGCTGGTTGTCGAGGCGGCGAACGGGCCTACCACGCCCGCAGCCGACAGAATCCTGTTTGCGAAAGACATTCCCGTGCTGCCGGACATTCTGGCCAATGCCGGTGGAGTGACCGTCAGTTACTTCGAATGGGTCCAGAATATCGAAAACGAGCAGTGGGACGAGGAAACGGTGAACGGAAAGCTCCGCCGCAAGATGGAGCGAGCTACGAACGCCGTCATCGATGCCCAGCAGGGAATCAACGCCTCGTTGGATGCGCTGAATGACGGACGCAGGGAGCTGTTCAACGAGCCCTTGGGACCCGTGGACCTTCGTACCGCCGCTCACACGCTAGCTATCAGGCGTGTTGCCCAGGTCACGATGGACCGGGGCATCTGGCCGTAGACTGCCCAACTTGGAGGTATCCGCGGCCGCATGTGCGCCCACCTCGAAACAAATCGAATGTTGCGAGGTATAACCTTGAGTAAGGCACAACCGTGGGGCACGATAGTGAACCTCTCCACGCCCACGAGTGTTGTAGTAGCATGGGCGCAGTGTAAAGCGGAGTGCTAGCTGCTCCGAATTACACCAGCCGGAGGAACAACCACAACTTGAACGCACGCGAGGGTGGAATCACCAAAGCCGAGTTACGTAGATCAATCCAGCTGACCCTGCAGGTGCTCCTGGTGCTCGCCCCCATGTTGTCCGCTAGGGGCTGGGGCCAGGATCTCTCCAGTCGCATAAACTCAGACAGTCTCGAAATACACATCCCGGACGCGCATAGATACATGTTTCAACTCGATAACGGGATTATCGGGTTCATGGTTGCCGATATCAACGCGACGGTGGTTGAGCTGTCGGCGTATGTGGCTGGGGGATTTGGAGACGACCGCGTTCAGGGGTCGGCCGAAATCATGGAGCAGCTGTTCCGTGAAGGTCCGTGCTGGATGGTGCCGGGGTCGTTCGAACGCTCCATGAAACGAATTGGCGGCTCACTCTCTGTGAGCATGGGCCCGGAAGAGACCAAGGTGGTTCTCACGGCTTCGCCGCAGCACGTGCGACGTGCGCTCCGTATCTTCTCCGGCATCTTGAGAGAGCCGTGCATTCGGCAAGATGCGCTTGATTCTACCCGTTCACTGCTCGCCGCTCGGGTTGCGCCGGGTGTTACTTCAGGCGATGCGGTCGCGTTTGTCCCCGACGCTTCGATGACAACAGCCATCTACCTGTTCGAGCGACGGGTCTTTGCTCACCATAGCTACGCCAGACTGGAGGACGACGAAGAGTTCACAAGACTCCGGGTCAAGGACGTGCAAGACTTCTATCAGCGCATTTTCGTACCGAGGAATACGATACTCACCGTGTCGGGCCTGTTCGATCCAGCCGAGCTGAATACGGATCTCTTCCAACGGTTCGGCGACTGGCAGGCCCGGAAACGGCATCTGCTCAGAACCGCGACGGACATCATGCGGCCGGAGTCGACTCAGATCATCCGGTACCGCTCCGATGTCGGGCAAACTCACATCGTCTTGGGTCAGGATCTGCCCCGTGTAAGTCCCATCAACTGGCCGGTGCTCGAAGTCCTGACATACGTGTTGAACGACTCGCCGGTCTCACGCGACTCCTCCACCGTTACGGCAGTCCTGAAGCCCCAGACCAGAGGCCCCGGGACCTTTGCGGTGCAAATATCGTCGGCTCCCGGATCGGGCGAGGCGCTCGTCCACCAGGTGCTTGAGCGGATAAGATGGTTCCAGAATGAGGACGTCGATCAGAAACAGCTATCGATTGCCAAGGAGAGCCTGATCATCGATGTGCTGAATTCGAGGTTCCGGGACAGTCATGCGATTGCCAGGACATTTGCGGAAGAGTACGCCAGCAGAGGGGACATGGGCTATATGGAGGCCTTCCCACACTTGGTGGCACGCGTTACCGAGGCCGATGTGAGAAGGGTGGCGAAGAGAATCCTCGATCCAGCCAGAATGACCGCCGTAATCATCGAGGGGACGAACAAACCGGGCGCTCGGCAGGGCGCATTTGCGGGCTATTTCTCCAGCCGCCGCTTCGCCTCCGATTCGTCTATCTCTACGGATGGCCAAACGGGGGTGTCCGCCTCGTCGAGGTAAACGCGGAGGCAAGTTCCTTTGTTGACTCCGCTGGGCAACCTCGAGATGGGAATCGACACCTGTTGTCTGTCGTCCCGCAACAGAATCGCCACGCCACCAACGATATTATCTACTACGTAGTAGCACTCTTTGGGCATGTTCCGGCCGAGTAAATTGAATAAGGTCGTGTTACAACCTAAACCTACGGTCGGCGTCCTCCCGTGCAAAGAGTGAGTGCATATCTGAGAATCAGGCTATGCTCGGTCCGTTCATGGACTAGATTACCTGCCATGCAAAAACGTGTAGTGGCGGGTCTCTCTATGGCCATGCTGTCGCTGGCGGTAGTAGTGTGTGGAGCTGAACGACAAGGCATGGACGAAGTAGCGGAATCCTACGTGAAGCTGGTACTTGCCCTCGGTGAACACGACCCCGATTACGTGGATGCTTACTACGGCTCTCAAGAGTGGCGCGATGAGGCAAAGGCCGAGTCTTTGACCGTAGAGCAGATCGGCCACATGGCAGACGACCTGATTGTGCGGCTGGGGGAACTGATTCCCGATGGAGGCAACGAACTCCTGCTCCAGCGTCACCAATACCTATACAAACAGATCGTGTCGGTTGCGGCCAGGGCAGCGATGTTGGAGGGAGCGAAATTCTCGTTCGATGACGAGTCGAAGGTCTTGTACGACGCGGTGGCACGCAGCTATTCTGAAGATTACTTTCGTGAGAAACTCGACTCTCTGGATCTCGTCCTCCCGGGCCGCGGTTCGATCCAGGAGAGGTATGGGCGGTTCCGCGACGACTTCGTGATCTCTCTCGGGCGGTTGGACACAGTGTTTACGGCAGCGATTTCGGAGTGCCGCGAGCGTACAGTGCGGCATCTCGAGTTGCCCCCAGGCGAAAGCTTCAGTGTCGAATTCGTCACGGGCAAGTCGTGGAGTGGCTACAATTGGTATCAAGGTGGGTTCAAGAGCTTGATTCAAGTGAACACCGATCTCCCCATCCACATCGACCGTGCCGTCGACTTGGCATGCCACGAAGGGTATCCGGGACACCACGTATACAACACGATGTTGGAACAGCACCTAGTCCGAGGCCGTGGGTGGGTGGAGTATTCCGTGTATCCCCTGTTCAGCCCCCAGTCGCTCATAGCTGAGGGTAGTGCAAATCTAGGGATTGACATTGCCTTTCCGGCGAACGAGAGGCTGGAGTTCGAAAAAAGAGTGCTGTTTCCCTTGGCCGGTCTGGATCCAGCCCGCGCGGAGTTGTACTCCCACGTTCGGGACCTGGTGTCCGAGCTGGACTTCGCGGTCAACGATGCCGCGCGCCGGTACCTCGACGGCGAGATCTCTGCCGATTCTGCCGCCCATTGGCTGGAGACTTTCTCTCTCATGAGCCCGGAGCGTGCGCGACAGCGGATTCGGTTCATCGACCAATATCGCAGTTATGTGATAAACTACAACGCGGGGCGCGACATTGTTGCGGCTCATATCGATGCTGTGGCAGGGGAGAGAAACGTCGACCGCCGCTGGCTGGAGTTTGGCAAACTACTTTCTTCGCCCCGCGTTCGCTCCAGCCTCATGACAAACTTGAGGTAACTGACCACATCTGTTGAGGGCCACCACTATGCATACTTCGGTTCGCTGGCGCGGTTCGTTGCTGACGTTGACTACCTTGGGCCTTCTAGGTGTCAACCTGACCGCTTCGCTCTCGGCCCAGGAACGCCGCTTTCTTGGAGTAGACGACCTGTTCGCAATCAAGCGCGTTGGAGATCCGCAAGTCAGTCCGGACGGTCAATGGATAGCCTACACGGTGCGTTCGACTAGCCTGAAGGATGAGAAGTCCGAAACTCGGATCTGGATGATTGCGACAGATGGCGGAGATGCATTGCCGATGACGGCGAAGGGATACTCCGCCGGCAGGCCCCGCTGGAGCCCCGACGGCAGATATCTCTCGTTCAGCGCTTCCAGAGACAATGGCAAGACACAGGTCTGGACGCTCAACCGGAACGGTGGCGAAGCGCAGCAATTAACGGAGGTAGATCAGGGTATATCGAGCTATTCCTGGTCACCGGACGGCACGAAACTGCTATTGACCGTCAGGGATCCCGAGGCTAACGACGAAGAAAAGGATTCCAAGAAACCGCGCGATCCATGGGTCATCGACCGGTTGCAGTTCAAGCGGGACAGAACGGGCTATCTTACCGGCGATCGACATACACACCTGTATGTGTTCGATCTCACTACGCACGAAACGACCCAGATCACGTCGGGACGTTTCGATGAATCTCAAGCGGTGTGGAGTCCTGACGGCAGGCGTGTAGCGTTCGTAAGCAATCGTACCAATAACCCCGATGGAAACTCCAACAGCGACATCTGGGTGGTCGCGTCCAATAACACCGATAAGGGTCAGACGCTCTTACAGGTCACGACCAACCCAGGCTCCGACGGATCTCCCATATGGAGTCCGGACGGGAAACAGATCGCTTACACCACCGTGATCGAACCGGATCTCATATGGTATGCCACAAGGCACCTGGCGGTTGTCTCCTCGACCGGCGGGACGCCGAGGTTGTTGACACGCTCGTTAGACCGGAACATCTCGGCTCCCCGTTTCACCGAAGACGGACGATCGATTTATTTCCGCTTGGAAGATAGCGGCGAAGATCATCTGGCGCGCATAGACCTGTCGAGCGAAAAAGTAACGCGTCCCATAAGTGGCCCGTTGAGTGTACGCGGAGCTTCGTTTGGGCGCAACCGGATGGTCGTGGCTCTAGTGGCCCGCACCGATCTTCCGGCTGAAATCTTCAAGCTCGGCAAGAATGGATTACAGCAGCTCACCAAGGTAAACGATGACTTTCTGTCGGGCATCAGACTGGCCGAAGTAAGAAACGTGCAGTTCCCCAGTAAGGACGGAACGGAGATCGAAGGGTTCATCTATCTTCCGCCCGGCTACGACGAGACACTGCGATATCCAACCCTGCTTCGCATCCACGGTGGGCCGGTATCTCAGTTCCGGCACAGCTTCAACTTCGAGGCACAGCTGTTTGCTGCGAACGGCTATGTAGTCGTGACCGTAAATCCACGGGGCTCGTCCGGCTACGGCCAGCATTTTTCAGAAGCGATCTGGGCGGACTGGGGAAACAAGGATTTTGAAGACGTGATGGCGGGTGTCGACTACGCCATCGCGCAAGGCTATTCCGACCCAGAACGGTTGGGTGTCGGAGGTTGGTCGTACGGTGGCATCCTCACCGACCACGTGATCACCAAGACCGACAGGTTCAAAGCGGCCATCACCGGAGCCAGTGAAGTCCTTTACCGGGCCAACTATGGGCACGACCACTATCAGCTCGAGTGGGAAAAGGAACTCGGTTTGCCTTGGGAGAATGCCGAAGCCTGGGAGCGAATATCGCCGTTCAACAAGGTGGAGAACATCGTGACCCCGACGTTGATCATGGGTGGGGAAAGCGACTGGAACGTTCCGATCCAGAACTCGGAGCAGCTATACCAGGCGCTCAAGCGGCTGGGTCGTGAGACACAACTCGTAGTTTACCCGGGGCAGCCCCACGGTCTCAGGGTCCCGTCATATCAGAAAGATCGGCTGGAGCGCTATCTTGCCTGGTACGACAAGTACGTCAAGCACGCCGGTGGGGCGGCGACCGGCTCTGACGGCGGTAACGGATCGGTCCGAGATCTACCGAGCATATAGGTAACGCGAATTGATAGGGTGTCACGAACTCCCACAGCTTGTTGAACCCGGATGTTGTGAGTCTTACCTCTTATGAGCCGGGTGGGGAGGCACAGTAGCTGCCGCCAGCAGCTATTTGGAAGGTTGCTTCCTCCACACAACGCGTTCTTGATTGCGTAAGCGGATAACCGGTGTTGGGTCTGGAGCAAAGTCGAAAGAGAGCGTTTGGATCTCAGCAGGATCGCCATATTCGACAGTGAATGACGTCCCCCAGGATCGAGCATGCCCGCCAGCCCAATTTCCGCCAGCGTCGCAGGAAGCGGGTCCTCAGAGACAAGCCCCGTTTGGATGGCGTGGATGTCGCCGATGGCTTTGGCGACGCGGGCCTTTTCAATCAGGTTCTGGAGTGGGGGAAGTGAGATGGCTGTCAGTATGCCAAGAATAGCGAGGGCCAGGAGAAGCTCTACCAGCGTGAACCCCGTCCCTTTCCTGATCGCGAGGCTAACCCTATAGGTCGGAACAGGGTGCACGGTTTTGAAGAAGGGAGCGACCTTCGCAACCGGCAGGTCCATCTGCTCTGATGATCCTAATACCATGCCTGGCTCGGTCAGATGGAGAGACGGC
>JBHHZE010000016.1:0-60463 GCA_046757925.1 Gemmatimonadales bacterium | reverse complement strand
GTTGACAGTAGGTCTGGATCTGAGCGATCGGGATAGCCACTACGCGGTGGTTGACAGGTCGGGTGAGCTGGTGGAGGAGCAGCGTGTTAGAACGACATCGAGTGCTTTGCAACGAGCGTTTTCTAAGCAGGATCGGATGCGGATAGTTCTGGAGGTTGGCACGCACTCACCATGGGTGAGCAGATTGTTGATATCGCTGGGTCATGAGGTGTTGGTTGCGAACGCACGTAAGCTGCGCTGGATTTACAAGAGCGATCACAAGACCGATCGATTGGATGCACGTAACCTGGCGCGAGTGGGTCGCTTGGATCCTCAGCTGCTGTGTCCTATTAGGCATCGTGGTGAGCAAGCGCAGGCTGACCTGGGAGTACTTAGAGCGAGAGATGCATTGGTACGTGCACGGGTACGCCTGGTAAACCATGTACGTGGTGCGGTTAAGGCAGTGGGTGGCCGGTTGCCGAGTTGTTCTATTCCGGCGTTTGTAGGGCGGACGCGGTTGCACATACCTGAGTCGTTGCAGCCGGCATTGGTTCCGGTGCTGGATGGTATCGAGCATCTGACGGGTCAGATTCGGCAGTATGACCATCGGATCGAGGAGCTTTCCCGGGAGCGTTATCCTGAGACCCTGCTGTTGCGGGCGGTTCCCGGGGTGGGTCCACTTACAGCGTTGTGCTATGTATTGACCTTGGAGGAGCCGCATCGGTTTGCCCGTAGCAGATCGGTGGGTCCCTACCTGGGCTTGTGTTCCCGGCAGTGGCAGTCGGGTATGCAGCAGTCACAGCTACGGATTACCAAGGCTGGAGATGCGATGCTGCGGCGCCTGTTAGTGAGTGCAGCGAATTACATAGTGGGGCCGTTTGGCCCGGACACATCGTTACGACGCTGGGGTGAGCAATTGGTGGCGCGCGGCGGACGTCATGCGAAGCAGCAGGCGGTGGTGGCAGTGGCTCGCAAGTTGGCGTGTTTGCTTCATAGCATGTGGGTACACGAGAGAGCATACGATTCAGAGAATGTATCTGTTGCAGCATAATTGTTGAGATGGATGGATATGCCTAGTGCTCAAACGATCCAGTCCCGGTGACTGCGGAACGCTCGCGATTTCGGAGCCCTTTGGAGCTCGAGCCGAGATTGCAGCACCGAGCTGGACGGACCTCAGTATGCACCCGGTGCAAACGGGCACCGAGGAGACAAACGTCTGTCAGATCAAGTCTTGACATTTACAGAACATGCGACCGGCCCCGCTTTTCAACGCTCGAACACATTCGAGTATCTTTGTTCCTCCAATGACAGAGCTCACAGTAGAAAGCACTCGCGGCGACATCGTCGAATCGGTGCATCGCGTCTCGGTCGCCGTTGTGACCGACAGTTACGATCTCATGGCACACTCGGGGGACCCCGACCTCGTGACCTTTTCCCGCTCGGCGGCAAAGCCGTTCCAGGCGCTCCCGCTCGTGGAAGATGGCGTATGCGGGCACTTCGACATCTCTCCTAAGGAACTCGCCATAGCGTGTGCCTCGCACAGCTCGGAGAAATCGCAGGTGGAGCTAGTACGCGCCTTGCTCGAGCGTATCGGATGTAGTGAGGACGATCTCGCCTGCGGGCCACACCGCCAGCTGGCGCTAACGTTCGCGGTACCGTCGCTCGATTCCGCAACCTTGGAACCGCCGTCTCCCGTAGCCAGCAACTGTTCGGGTAAGCACACTGGAATGCTAGCGTTGGCGCTGCACAACGGGTGGGATATCCAGGGCTATCAATTGCCGCACCACCCGGTGCAGCGACGAGTGAAGCGGGAACTGGCCGGCTGGGCTGGAATGGATGAAACTGAGATCGTCGAGGGTGTGGATGGCTGCACGGTGGTTGCGTTCGCACTCCCCCTCTCACGCCTGGCGCTGGCCGTTGCGCGGCTTGCGGTCAGCGATCGTGAGGCACCGCGCAGAATCGTCTCGGCGATGCTGGAATACCCGTACCTTGCGGCGGGCACGCGGCGACTCTGCACGGAGCTGATGCAAACGTACACGGGCCGCGTGTTGGCCAAGGTAGGGGCAGAGGGAGTGTATCTTGCGGCCGTCCCGGAACGGCGGTTGGGCATCGCGCTCAAGGTACAAGACGGTAATCACAGGGCGGCGATGGTTGCGATCCTCGCGATACTCGAACAGCTGCAACTCGATCCAGCGCCATCTACGATGCTGCCGCAGTTTATGGAGATGCCTGTTCTCGACTCCCGCGGCCGGCCGGTAGGACAGCTGCGCCCGGCCGGCAGATTGGCGTTCGATTGATGATGCTTGCGCAAAGTTGGTTATGCCGCAGGACGGCGAGCATCGTAATGTCTGAACGAGTTTTGTAGATGGCCTTTATCGACCGCGCCAAGATCCGCGTCACTGCGGGAATGGGAGGCTCGGGTTGCTCCTCGTTCCGGCGTGAGAAGTTCCGGCCCATGGGAGGGCCCGATGGCGGCAACGGAGGGAGAGGTGGCAGTGTGTATGTTAGGGCAGATCCTCAGCTGTCGACGCTGCTCGACTATAGCTACAGGCGGGTCTTCAGAGCGACACGTGGGCAACACGGTAGGGGATCCGACAAGGCCGGCAAGTCGGGTGAAGACGTGTATCTCCCCGTACCGCCGGGCACGGAGATTCGGGACGCCGAGAGTGGTGAGATGTTGACGGAGTTGCTCGTGGCGGGGGAGGAGTTCTGCGTGGCCAAGGGGGGTAGGGGCGGACGCGGGAACGCCGCGTTTGCCACTCCGACAAACCGAGCACCGCGCAAGTGGGAGCCGGGTGAGGAGGGTGAGGATCGGCACATCGAATTGGTCCTGAAACTCATTGCCGACGTGGGTCTCTTGGGAGAACCAAACGCCGGCAAGAGCACCCTGCTGTCGGCTCTGTCGGCGGCCCGGCCGAAGATCGCCGACTATCCGTTCACCACTCTCGAGCCCAACCTGGGAGTCGTGGGGCTTCCCGAGTCGCGTTCGTTCGTACTGGCCGACATCCCGGGCATCATAGAGGGAGCGCACACCGGCAAGGGACTGGGTGACCAGTTCCTGCAGCACGTCGAGCGCACTCGCGTACTTGCCTATATCATACCGTTGGACGTCGACGATCCACAACTCGCATACGAGATGTTGCGTGACGAGGCGCGTCAATACGACGCCGCACTGGCCGAGCGGCCACACGTAGTTGTGTTCACCAAGCGCGACCTGCTCGGGCCCGACGAAGACGTTCCACCGCTGGTCGCGCCCGACGCCGCTCGGGTGTTGACAGTTTCGGCGGTGGCCCGTCGGGGCTTAGGTGAGCTGAAGGAGCAACTCTGGGAGCTGCTGGGAACCGTTGCGTCGGCGCGTGAGGAATCGGTGTGAAACTGAGCCCGGATGACATCGCCTATCTGACGCTGGCGCTAGTGCCGGGCATCGGTCGGTCGCGCCTCGATATGTTGCTCGCCGCGTTCGGATCGTGTGAGAACGCTCTCGGCGCCTCGCATCGCGCGTTGACACGGGTCGTCGATATCTCGCCCGCCGCCGCAACCGCCATCTGTGATGCGACCCCCAACATGGGTGAAAAGGTGGTGAAGCGCGCTATCGAAATGGGCGCCCACGTCCTGCTACCCAAGCACGAGCAATTCCCGTCGTCCTTGAGGCAGATTCCCAAGGCACCTACGCTGCTCTTTGCCAAGGGGAGACTCGAACTGCTCGATAGCGAGTGCACGGCGATAGTCGGGAGCCGGGCGCACACTCGCTACGGTGCGGGGGCCTGCAGAATGTTCGCCTCCGGCCTGAGCCGGGCGGGGCTCACGGTTGTGAGTGGCATGGCGCGGGGCCTCGACGCAATTGCCCATACCGCTACGCTCGATGTCGGTGGAGGCACAATTGGTGTGTTGGGAAACGGGTTGGGCGTCGTGTATCCCGCCGCCAACCGGGCGCTCTACGAGCGAGTCGCCGCAGACGGGTGTCTGCTCACCGAGCATCCACCGGGCGAACGTCCCAACGCGGGCAGCTTCCCCAAGCGCAACCGGTTGATCAGTGGTCTCTCACGCGTCACACTGCTCATCGAAGCGCGCGAGCGCTCCGGGGCGCTCATCACGGCCGGCTGCGCGCTCGCTCAAGGGCACGAAGTGCTCGCGGTTCCGGGTCCGATCACCAGCCCCGTCTCCGTAGGCTGCAATCGACTGATTCAGCAGGGGGCCAAACCCGCACTGGGCCTCCGCGATGTGCTGGAGGAATACGGCATGAGTATGGGCGATGCGCCGGCGGTAGCGATCGCCAACGACCTCACCGCCGAAGAGCGAGAGATGCTGGACATCCTGGATCAGGGATTGGAACAGGTGGACGAGGTAGCACACCGAGCCGGCATGTCGGTACCCGAGGTGCTGGCCGTACTCACCTCGCTGGAGATCCGCGGACTCGTGACGCAGGACCCGGGCAAGTTGTTCCGGCCCGTTCAACCGCTTACAGTGGCGGAAACTTGAACGGTCCCTAACGGTATCTCGGTCTTCGATGCGGCACATCTACGTCCACGTCCCCTTCTGCGCGCGCCGCTGCAGCTACTGCGATTTCGCGATCGCCGTTCGAAAGACGATCCCCGCTCGAGATTACGTTGACGCCGTACTTAGCGAGCGCGATCGCCGCATGGCAGACGGAGAGTGGGACGACGAACCACTGGAGACGCTCTATCTCGGTGGGGGTACGCCGTCAGCGCTCGCACCCAGCGAGCTTGCCCGCCTGGTGCGCGCTCTCGCATCGGGGATCTCCACAGCGTATCCCGGGGTCGAGATCACGCTTGAAGCGAACCCAGACGACGTAACCGCCGATTCGGTGCAAGAGTGGATGAATGCGGGCGTGAATCGCGTCTCACTGGGAGTTCAATCGTTTGACGACGAAGCACTGGCTTGGATGCATCGTACGCACTCGGCTGGGCAGTCGGAGGAGGCGGCCCAGCTACTGCGGTCCGAGGGTATCCCGTCGCTTTCGATCGATCTGATATTCGCGCTCCCGGACGCACTGTCCCGCACGTTCCGCAATGACCTCTCGTGTGCGATCGGTCTCGATCCCGATCACATCTCCGCATATGGGCTCACTGTAGAACCGCGCACCGCGCTCTCGCGCTGGATCTCGCGCGGTGCCGTCCGACCGGGTTCCGAGGACCGCTACGCGCGGGAATTCCTTGAAGCCCACAGCAATCTTACCGGAGCGGGGTACGAACACTACGAGATCTCCAACTATGCGAAGCCCGAACGACGGGCGCGTCACAACAGCGCTTACTGGACCGGTCGGCGATACCTGGGGCTCGGACCCTCGGCGCACTCCTTCGATGGAAGGCGGCGTCTCTGGAATGTGGCGCCGTGGACTGAGTACCACCGTCACATCGAGAGCGGTGACGATCCCCGCGACGGGTGCGAGGACCTTTCCCCACAGCAAGCCAGCCTAGAGCGGCTCTATCTCGGGCTCCGTACGGTAGATGGAATCCCCGACGAACCGGGCCAAATCGATGCGGCGGTGTGCGCTCGGGCGGTCATGGAGGGCTGGATGCTGAGAGATGGCGGCCACGTGAAGCTGACCCCACAGGGATGGCTGCGCCTCGACGAGATGATCGGTCCCTTGACCACCTGCGTCGATGGTGGCTAAATTGCTGTCCAGAATAGACTTGCACCATGAGAACTGACAGGCTTACAGATCGAGAGCAGAAAGTGCTGGAGGCGGTGATCCACTCCTATGTGGAGAGCGCCGAACCGGCCGGATCGCGGACCATTGCCAAGCGGTTCAACCTCGGGGTGTCGGCGGCAACTATCCGGAACGTGATGAGCGACCTCGAGGACAAGGGCTATCTCTTCCATACCCACACCTCCGGTGGTCGTATCCCCACCGACCAGGCCTACAGGCTCTACGTGGATGGACTCATGGAGAAATCAGACCCTACTCAGATGGAGCAGGATACACTGCGACGTCAGTTCGGCAATGGCAACAGTCCGGTCGAGGAGATCTTGAGAGACGCAGCGCAGGTGTTGGGCGTGCTGACGCAGGAACTCGGGGTGGCGGTGGCTCCGTCGCTCGACGGTGCAGTGTTGGAGCGCCTGGAGTTGATGCACGTGTCGGCCGAAAAGGTGTTGATGGTGCTGCTGCTCAAGGGAGGCGTCGCAAAGACGATATTCGTAGAAGTGAGGAGCGAGTTGCCGCGGGAGGCGTTGGCAAGTCTGACCATGGTACTCAATGAGCGGCTCGGCGGGCTTACGCTCGAGCGTATACGCAAGACGCTTCCGGAACGGATGCGGGACGTCAATGTGGAGCCGCGAGGCCACGAACTGATCAATATCTTTGTGGAAGAGGCCGACCAGATCTTTCAGGTGTCGAGCGAGGGAACGAGCCCTGTCTTGCTGAGCAGCGCGCAGATGCTGGCGGAGCAACCCGAGTTCAGCTCAAACGACCAGATGCGCAATCTCCTGGAGCTAACGGAGCAGCGCGAGTTGCTGCGCACCGCATTCGAGGGACGATACGGTCCGGGCATCAGGATCACGATCGGGTGGGAGAACGTCGACCCCAAGCTCAGCTCTTTCACGTTGGTCACTGCGCAGTATCAAAGCGGGTCGCTGGCGGGTGTCATCGGTGTCATGGGTCCGACGCGCATGCCCTATCAAAAAGTAGTTGCCCTTGTTGGACATACCAGCCGGCTCATGAGCGAATTCGCTCGGTGACGCTGGATTGGCCAAATAGACAGGAGTAAGATGGCACGCGATTTTTACGACGTGCTCGGTGTTTCACGTGATGCGAGTACTGACGACCTCAAGAAAGCTTATCGCAAGCTCGCCATGCAATATCATCCGGATCGTAACAACGGTGATAAGCGGGCCGAAGAGCAGTTCAAGGAGCTGAGCGAGGCTTACGACGTTCTCAGTGATCCGGAGAAGCGTGCGACCTACGACCGGTTCGGTGTGGACGGATTGAGAGGTGGAGCGGGTGGTGCTGGCTTCGGATTCCATCCGTTCGATTTGTCCGAAGCGCTCAACATATTCATGCGCGATTTCGGTGGCATGGGTGGTTTCGACGCGTTCTTCGGCGGCGGTGCCCGCGGGCGTCGCGCGGCCCAACGCGGGCAGGACATCCGCGTCAAGCTGAGGCTCACTCTGGAGGATGTCGCCCACGGCACCACGAAGAAGATCAAACTCAAGACCCTCCATAAATGCGAGCGCTGCGGTGGCTTGGGAGCCGAGCCCGGCAGTGCGCCTGCGCCGTGTCAGACCTGCGGTGGTGGCGGTGAGGTTCGCAGGGCACAGAATTCGATCTTCGGACAGCTGGTTTCGGTGACGACCTGTCCGGCATGCCGGGGACAGGGTACGACGATCTCTCAACCCTGTGTCGATTGCCGCGGAGAAGGCAGGGTGCGACTCGATTCGGTGGTGGATATCGAGGTGCCTGCCGGCGTCTCTCACGAGAACTACCTCACGTTGAGGGGGAAGGGCGCGGTCGGACCGCGGAACGGGCCTGCCGGCGACCTGATAGTGGAGTTGGAGATCGCTGACGATCCGCGGTTTGAAAGACACGGCGATGACCTCGTCTATGACGTACCTGTTTCCTTCAGCCAGGCGGCCCTGGGTGCGGATATCGTGGTGCCGACACCCTACGGCGATACCACCGTCCACTTGGAACCCGGCGTTCAGTCGGGTACGGTCATCTCGCTCAGAGGTAAGGGCCTGCCGAATCTCAACGACGGGCGACGCGGCGCGCTGCACGTCAGGACGCAGGTGTGGACGCCGACCAGGCTCGAGCCGGAACTGAGAGAGGTGCTCGAGCGGCTGTCCGAACTCGAAGGCGACCCTCCATCGGAAGAAGGCTTCGGGCGCCGGGTGTGGAACAAGATGAAAGAAGCGTTTGGTGGCTAGGGGGACAGGGGACTGTCTCTTCTGCAAGATCGCGGCTGGTGAAATACCGGCACAGGTGGTCGCAGAAGACGACCACTACGTCGCCTTTGCAGACATCAATCCGCAGGCACCGACACACGTGCTGGCCATCCCGCGGGAGCACGTCCGCTCTCTCAATGAGGCAGAGGACGTAGGCGCATTGGGTGGGCTGTTGCTATTTGCACGGCGTGTTGCAAAGAATGAGGGACTGCTGGAACGAGGCTACAGGGTGATTCTCAATACCAACGCCGACGGGGGACAGACGGTATTCCACCTCCACGCGCACGTCCTGGGTGGTAGGGCGATGCAATGGCCGCCAGGTTGAGGTAGCTTGAGATTCGTTCGGGGAGACCATAAATTAGTTAGTCTTTGCATATTAGGGATTAGTGTCAGTTTGAAAAGGACGTGTGCTTGATGGCGGAAGTGGTTATCTACGAAGACGAGAGCTTTGAACGGGCCTTGCGGCGCTTCAAGAAGAAGTGCGAAAAGGCCGGCATTCTTTCAGACCTCCGCAAGCACCGCCATTACGAGAAACCAAGTGAGCGTCGCAAGCGCAAGCTCAACGCCGCGCGGCGCAAGAGGCGCAGTCCGTATCGCACTACGAGGTAGAATTTTCCGAGGTCCGTCCCACCAGAAGTCTCTCCACTTTTTGGCTATCGGAATCACGGATCGACTCGACCGATCCGCTGGACGCATGAGTCCGCCTGCCCGGTGTGCCGCATGAAGGGTGGGGCTCCGAGTCAGAACTTGGCCTACACCCCTCCGTCGGTTTTCACCCCCCTGTCCCTGCGGACGCTCGAGGAATTGGAGTTCGCCGCTGTGCTGGAGTGCGTGGCCCGGCACGCGGTGTCCGGCCTCGGGGCTGACTCGGTGCGCGCTCGAGTGCCGGGGAGCTCTGTCGATCTGATTAGGGCCGAGTTGGCAGCGGTTGCTCAACTCCAGAGCCTGCTCGACTCGGGCGATCCGTTCCGTCCCGAACGGGTGGTCGATATCCAAGCGATTATCGACAGGCTCGATACTGCCGGTAGTGTGCTCGAGCCGGTGGAACTCACTACGGTTGCGGGTTCTCTCACGTCGATGGTGGCGCTCGGAGCTGAACTACGGCGGATTGCCCAGACCGCCCCGCTCGCAGCGCGGTTACAGGCGGAACTGCCGCCCAGTTCGCTTGCAAGTGACATCGAAAGGGCGATCGACCCCGACGGGACCGTGCGAGATGAAGCGTCTCCGGAGCTTGCGAGCGCTCGCAACCATGTGCGGGAGACTCGGGCGAGCTTGTTCCGGTTGCTCGCAAGACACTCGCATGATCTCGGTCCCGATGGAGTGGCGGGTGACCCTACCCTCAAGGGTGGTCGTTATGTGATCCCCGTTCGGAAAGATTGCCGGGAACGCATACGGGGTATCGTACACGGCGAGTCCAGTTCGGGTGCCAGTCTTTTTGTCGAGCCCGCTGAGGCCGTGGACCTGGGGAACGAACTCAGCAGTTGGGAGTCGCGCGAGGCTCGCGCTGTGTTGGCGGTGCTAAGGGATTTGACCGAGCGACTCAGGCCGCACTCAACTCTGCTGGCCGCCGGCCAGGAGATGTGTGTGTGCGTCGACGATCTCTACGCGCGGGCGCGCTACGCGATTGAGACCGACGGTCACGTTCCAACAATTGAGCCGGCGCCTGCGAATCTCGATATAGTACGGGGATTTCACCCGTTGATCCTCGATGAGAGCGACGGACCGGTGCCGTTCGATCTCAACCTGTCGCGGGATGAGCGCACGCTGCTCTTGAGCGGGCCTAACGCCGGCGGCAAGACAGTGCTGCTCAAGTCCCTGGGGCTCTTGGCGGCGATGGCCCAAGCCGGCATTATCCCACCTGTCGGACGGGGTTCGACCATACCAGTATTTGCGCGAATCTACACGGATATCGGCGATCATCAGTCGATCGCGGAGAACCTTTCGACGTTCACGGCCCACGTCGCGACGCTCAGACAGATCTTGCTCCAGGCAGACGAATCGGCGTTGATATTGCTCGACGAGTTGGGTTGCGGTACCGATCCGGTCGATGGTGTCGCTTTGGCGGGTGCCGTGCTCCAGGCGCTGAGAGAGCGCAAGTGTGTCACTGTCGCATCGACCCACCTGAGCGAGCTCAAGGAATTGGTTGCGGGTGCCGATGGGGCGGTCAACGCTTCGATGCAGTTCGATCTGGAGACTCTCAAGCCTACTTACCGATTCATCAAACATCGACCCGGTCGCTCTTACGGTCTCGAGATCGCTCGCAGTGTGGGGCTGCCGGAGGATGTATTGGCTCGGGCTACGGAGCTCAAGCCGGCACAGGCCCGTTCGATGGACGCGATGCTCGCCGAGCTCGAAATACGGGAGGAGGTCGTGTCGCGTCAGGAGCAGGATGTTGCCCTCGAGGCGGCTCGAGTGGAGCGGGATCGCAAGACTGTAGATGAGGACAGAAGTAGGATCGCCGAGCGCGAGTCGGAGCTGGCCGTACGGGAGCGTGAGTTGGAGCGGGAAGGGCGGGAACGAGCGCGCCGGTTCCTGCTCGATGCGCGGCGGCGCGTGGAGGAGGCGCTGGGCGTGGCGCGCGCGGCCGTGAGCGAAGCGACGGCAAAGGAGGCGCGTCGCTTGGTGGAAGACGGCGTGCGCGCCGAGGGCGCTGCGCTCGAGCAACTCGCGCGGCTGGGGAGGGAGCGGGGTTGGAGGGTGAAGGGGGCTGGGCAGTTGGATATGGGATCACCAGGAGCGGGCTCGTCCGAGGCGTTCCCCCGACCGACGGCTCGGTCGGGTTCCAGTCCTCAGTCCGTACTCCCCGAAGTTTCCACCGAGATCGATCTGCGTGGCATGACCGCCGACGAGGCGGAAAGCGCGCTCGTGTTGGCCTTGGACAGTGCGATAGCAGCGGATCTACCCTGGATACGTATTATCCATGGGAAGGGTACAGGTGCACTGCGCACCAGAGTGGGGCACGTGTTACAGCGGGACGGCCGCGTGGCGGTCTTCAAACTGGCGCCACCGCAACAGGGAGGTACCGGAGTAACCTTGGTAGAATTTGGTACGTGAGCGGAATTCCGGAAGACGTCATCGAACGGGTCCGCGACGCCGCTGACATAGTGGAAGTGATCGGCGAATACGTGGAACTCAAGCGCACGGGGTCGGACTATCGGGGGCCGTGTCCGTTTCATGGTGGTGCGCACCGCAACTTTGCTGTAATCCCCAAGAAACAGATGTTCTATTGCTTCGTGTGTCATGAGGCGGGCGATGTCTTCTCGTTCCTCATGAAGCGTACGGGCCTCGAGTATCCCGCGGCCGTTCGCGAGATAGCGGGCCGGTGTGGCATCTCCATACCGGAGCGTCAGCGCAGCGGTCCGGATCCGCGCGAACCGTTGTTTTCCGCTGTCTCCGTGGCGGGTGATTGGTATGCGAAGCGGCTACGCGACGCTGACGACGCCGAGATCGCCCGCCGCTATCTGGCGAAACGCGGACTGGATGTCGAGAAGTTGGGACCGCTGGGCTTGGGGTATGCTCCCAAGGGCAACGACTTCATCGATGCGATGGGTCGCCTGGGGATCGAGGATAACGTCCTGCTCGAGGCGGGGCTCGCGGTGAAGCGCGAAGACGGCGGAATACGGCCGCGCTTCTGGAATCGAGTGTTGTTTCCGATCCGCGATCTCAGGGGATGGATCGTCGGTTTTGGCGGACGGGTCATTGGCAGCGGTGAGCCAAAATACCTCAACTCCCCCGAATCGCAGATTTTTCACAAAGGGCGCCTGCTATACAACCTGCACGAGGCCAAGGCGGCGGTTCGGCGGGCCGAGCGCGCGGTGGTTGTGGAGGGCTACTTCGATGTTCTACGCCTAATCGAAGTCGGCGTAGAGGAAGTGGTGGCACCGCTCGGCACTGCTTTGACGGTCGATCAGGCCAAGCTGCTCAAGCGGTACACGAGTAGCGTGGTCGTGCTGTATGACTGTGACGCGCCAGGGCTCAGGGCAACGTTCCGGGCAGCCGATGAGCTGCTGCGAGCCGGTCTGAGAGTGGCGGTGGCAACGCCACCCGAGGGTCAGGATCCCGATACCGTCGCCGCCCAGGGCGGGGGGGAGGCCATAGCTGCTTTGCTCGATGACTCGATCGACGTTTTGGAGCGGGAACTACAGTTGCTCGAGCGCAAGGGCTGGCTGGGGACCCTGTCCGGTAGGCGGCGTGCGCTCGACCGGCTGCTGCCGACCATCCGGGCGGCGGTCGATCCGGTCACGCGCGACCTGTACATCGGGCGCGCGGCAGAAGCATTGGGAGTATCCCGTGAATCTGTGGCGCACGAGGCGGACAGAGGTGCAGTCGTAAGGAGCCGCCGTTCCCGTGGCGGCGTCGCCGGCGATGGGGAACGCGGGCCGGGATATCGCGATCCGAGGGCCACGCCGGAGCGTGAATTGTTGCGGGTCATGTTGCATGCGCCCGAATGGCGCAACCGGATAGAGGAACTCCTGCCGGCGGTGCACCTGAAGGAACCCGAGGGAGGGTTACTCACGATGTTGGCAGCCACGGGAGTAGACACATCAGCAAGCGAGTTGCTGATTGGTGTCGAGGGGGAAGCCCGGGTTCTGGTCGCCGAGTTGATCGAACAGGGACTAGGCGAAGATAACGTGGATGCGATAGTTGACGGGGCGGTGGATCGTCTCAAGACGCGCGGAATTGCGGCAAGAAAACGTGCAGTAGAGCGTCAAATGACCCTCGCTCCGGAAAAAGAAAAAAGAGAACTTTTGCGCGAGAAGGAAGTTCTAACCAAAGAGTCTCAACAGCTCGGTACATCAGAATGGAACGTCATACGTCGAGGAGGCAAAGGCAGTGCAGGTTGATCTAGCGGTATTGTTGCGTTTGCAGGAGAAGGACAAGGCCATGAGGGAGAACGAGCAATTGTTGGAGTCTCTCAAACCCAAGATCGAAGAACTGGATGCGGCGCTGGAGGTTGTTGGAGAGCAACTTGCCATCGCACGGAAGAACGCAGAGGAGGCTGACGCCCACCGAGCGGAATTGGAGGGTCGAATAGAAAGCTATCGGGTTATGCAGGAACGTCGACGACAGCGGCTGGAGTGGGTTAGGGGGGCCAAAGAGGCATCGACCATAATGGCTGAGTTGGATCTCGCCCGGAGTGTTCTCGCGCAGGAAGAGGCCGAGTGGATCGGGTGGGCCGACCGGCTGAAGGAAGCCGAAGCGCGCGTCGCTGAACTCGAAGCGACTCTCGAGCAGATAAGAGAAGAGCAGGGGCCGGCGCGCGAGGAAGTTGCGAAGTTGGGTACACAATACCAAACGGAACTCGCCGACTCGTGTAAGGCGCGAGACGACGTGGCGAAGACGGTGAAGCCCAACATTCTGGCCATATACAGACGTACGCTCCAGGGTCGTGCTCCCCTGGCTCTGTACCCGCTGCAGGATGGAGCGTGCGGTCACTGTTTCACTTCCGTACCGCTTCACCGCCGCCAGCAGATAGTCAACGGACAATCCGTAGAACACTGTGAGGCGTGCGGCGTGCTGTTGTATTGTGAAGACAACAGCGAATGACAGCTGTACCCGCACGCTGGGCAGTTGTGTCACCGGCCGATCCGGACCGTGTGCGCACGCTTGCCAAGGCGCTCGACTTACCGGAGCCACTGGCGGCGCTCCTCATACAGCGGGGATTCTCCTCACCTGACGGGGCGCGCCATTTTCTTCGTCCTACGCTGGACGATCTCACTGACCCATTTCTGCTCCAGGACATGGACCGTGCCGTTCGATGTATTGCGGCGGCGGTTCGACGCGGCGACAGAATACTGGTTCACGGCGATTACGACGTAGACGGTCAATGTGCCGCGGCCTTACTCACGCGTTTCTTGAGGCTGGCACACGCCGATGTCGTGCCGTTCGTGCCGCACCGGATGAAGGACGGCTACGATTTTGGGCCGGCCGGTCTAGCCGCCGCCATGGAGCACGGTGCGCAGATGGTGATCACCTGTGATTGCGGAGTCACGGCACTGGAGGCGGTGCACAACGCGAAGCATGCAGGCCTGGAGGTCGTGGTCACCGATCATCACCTCCCCAGAGAATTGCCGCGTGCGGACGCTATCGTGAATCCGCGTCGACCCGACTGTCGATCTCCGTGCAAGGGGTTGTGCGGAACGGGTGTGGTGTTCAAACTGGCTCAGGCGCTGTGTTCTGAGTTGGGCTTGGCCGACAAGGTCCCGTTTCATTTTCTCGATCTGGTGGCCCTGGCGACCGTGGCCGACATCGTGCCTCTGACGGGCGAAAACAGAATCCTGGTGCGCTTCGGGTTGAAAATGATCTCCTCGTCCCGCTGGCCGGGCCTAGGTGCGTTGCTCGACGTAACCGGCCTTGCGGGTAAGCCGATCCGGGCGGGACAGGTGGGGTTCGTGTTGGCTCCGAGATTGAATGCGGCCGGCCGGATTGGCGAGGCCATGGACGGCTTGCGCTTGTTGCTGACTGACGACGAGTCCGAGGCGCACTGCCTCGCGAGTGCACTCGACACGATCAATACACGACGCAAAGAGATCGACGAGCGTATCCTCGATGAGGCCATCGACGAGATAGAAGAGAGAATCGATCTCAACGAGCGCTACGGTCTGGTGTTGGCGCGTGACGGCTGGCACCCCGGCGTGATCGGGATAGTGGCGTCGAGAGTCGTCGAGCGTTACGCGCGACCCGCAATATTGGTGGCCCTCGATGGCGACAGCGGGCGCGGGTCGGGGCGGAGCATACCGGCGTTCGATCTTCATGAGGCGCTGGCGAGATGCAGCGAGCATCTGGACCGCTGGGGCGGACACAAGGCGGCTGCGGGACTGACCGTACGCCGCAGCAACCTGGCGGCCTTCACCGACTCGTTCAACGGCGTCGCGAGATCGGAGCTGTCCTCGGACGATCTCGTTCCGACGCAGCGCGTGGACTTTGTGGGATCGATCGAGAGTCTCGACGACCGGCTGGAGCGGTTGATGCGCCATCTCGAACCGTGCGGCGCCGGTAACCCGGCACCGGTTCTCGGGGTCGAGAACGCGCTCGTACGCTCTCCAAGGGAGGTCGGTACCAATCATCTGCAGTTCACGCTAGACGACGGGACCGGCACTCTTCCCGCGATCGGTTTCGGTTGGGCGAATCGACTGCAAGGTGAGTGGTGGCTAAACCCGGTGGATGTGGCGCTGAAGCTGGACAGAAACGAGTGGCGTGGTAATAGTACGCTCCAGGCCCGCGTCGTCCAGATCAAGCCCGCCGGCTGATGCGAATCGTCGCCGGACAGTTTCGCGGGCGCCGACTCGCGTTGCCGTCCGACCGACGGGTGCGCGTTACTACAGAACGTGTGAGAGAGGCCTGGCTCAGCATTTTAACGCCGTTTCTCGATGGCTCTCATGTGCTCGACCTGTTCGCCGGTTCCGGTGTGCTGGGACTGGAGGCCCTTTCACGCGGGGCAGTGAGCGCTGATTTCGTGGACCTGTCTCGCGCATCCGTGCGAGCGATAAGGGCCAACGCCGCCGCGCTACAGGTGGAAGAGAGCGTACGCGTGCATCACGGTGATGCCCTGCGGTTCGTTGCTCGACCGGATATCAACTCGTACGATATTGCGTTTGCAGACCCGCCGTTCTCGACCGATCAGGCGGTTCGGCTGACCGATGAGTTCAAGACTCGTCCCTTTGCGAGCATCCTGACCATCGAGCACAGGTCTTCGCTGGATCTGCCGGGGGGCGAGACTCGACGCTACGGTGACATAGCACTTACGTTGTTCCACAGCCCATGACCCGAATCGCACTCTATCCCGGCTCGTTCGATCCCGTTACGAAGGGACACGAAGACATCGTTAGGCGCAGCCTCACCTTCGTCGACAAACTCGTGGTTGCCGTCGCAGCCAACATGGCCAAGGAGCCACTCTTCTCGGCGAGCGAGCGGGTGGACATGCTCAAAGAGGTGTTCAAGGGCGAAGCCCGCGTAGAGGTCGAGCAGTTCGACGGTTTGTTGGCGGACTTTGCGCGCGCGACCGGAGCCACGCTCGTAGTGAGGGGACTACGGGCGGTGAGCGATTTCGAATACGAGTTTCAGATGGCTCTCATGAATCGACGGTTGTGCAAGGATCTGGAGACTGTGTTCCTGACGCCGGCAGTACATCTCACATTCTTGAGTTCCAGTATTGTGCGTGAGGTGGCGACGTTGAAAGGCGATGTAGGGGAGTTCGTCAATCCGGTTGTGGATCGCGCGCTGAGGGCCAAGTTCGGCTATTGAGTTTCCGCGACGATCTGCACGAGCGTGCCCGACGGGTGGATGCCAGCGTCGTATTGGCCGAAGGATGGGATGAGCGGGTACGGGAAGCTGGAAGGGTCATCGCAAGCTCGGCGATCGCGCAGGTCGAGGTGCTCGAAGCGTCATTGGACAGCGACCAGAGGAGCGTCGACGTCCAGGACTTGCTGATCGCACGCCGGCCAGACAGAGTCCGAGATCGTTCACATGCCGCGGAACTTGCCAAGAATCCCTTGCTGTTTGCAGCAGGGCTGGTAGCCCTCGGCAAGGCGGATGCTGCCGTCGCCGGGGCCGTCCACGCCACGGCGGACGTGCTTCGGGCTGCCCTCTGGACCATCGGCCCTGCCGAAGGCGTCACAACCGTGAGTAGCGCCTTCTATATGATCCTCCCCGGTTCAAGCTTTCCGCTCGGCGCCGGCACCAGCGCGGAGACGTCCGATCGAGTGATAACCTTCACCGACGCCGCCGTGGTACCGGATCCCTCGGCCGAGCAACTCGCAGAGATTGCGGCGGCGGCCGCGCACGATCGCCGCCTGGTGGTCGGCGATGAGCCCGTCGTTGCCTTCCTCTCATACAGTACCAAGGGGAGCGCCGCCGGGCCCGGAGTCCAGAAAATGCGTGATGCGTTGGATCGGTTTCGGAGGTTGTGTCCCGGAGTAGTGTGTGACGGAGAGCTTCAGGCGGACGCGGCACTCGTTCCGGATGTGGCGCGCCGCAAGGCTCCGGAATCTCCGGTCGGGGGAAAAGCTACTATCTTGGTGTTCCCAGACCTTGACAGTGGCAACATTGCGTACAAACTGGTGCAGAGATTGGGCGGTGCGGACGCGATTGGTCCCATCATTCAAGGACTGAGAAAACCAGTGGCCGATTTATCGCGGGGCGCCACAGTCTCCGATATCGTAGACGTCGCTGCCGTCGCAGTGCTGCAGGCGTCGGATTCGCCACGGAATGAGTCAGAGGAGGACACATGAGCTTCACGGTTCGCAAGGATGAGCAAACGGGTGTAGTCATCGTGGGTGTGGATGGTCAGCTCATCGTGGGAAATCGACAGGAATTGAAGCGAAAGGTGCTCGATGCTTTGAGTGAGGGAGAGAAGAAGTTCCTGATCGATTTCTCGAGCACCGGATATATAGATTCCTCGGGGTTGGGTGTGCTGGTCTCGCTCTCAAAGAAGGTGACGGAAGCCGATGGTAAACTACGATTGGCGAGTTTGAACGACGACCTGCGAACACTGTTCGAGTTGACCAAGCTCGACACATTGTTCGCCATAGATGCCACTCCAGAAGAAGCGCTAGCGGCATTCTGAATCCATGACGGCGCCGCTCAGGCTCTGTGTCAGGCGAACCGAAGACTCCATGCCGTGTCCCAAAGAACGGCGGGTGAGCATCTCCCTCAAGGTTCCCACCGACCTGGATGTCGTAGAGGAGGCAGTAGACCTGATTGCCAGGCACTGCCTTGCGAGCGGCCTATCGCCCCGTACCGCGCGCTTCAACCTCAGGGTGGCCCTGTCGGAGGCGCTCGCCAACGCCATTGTGTATGGCAACCAAATGGATCCCGACAAGCGTGTAGACGTGCGAGTCGAAGCTGAAGGCGAGAAACTGTCGCTCTGCGTGCAGGACGAGGGAGACGGCTTCGATCCCAGCGTGGTGCCGAATCCGACTCTCCCGGACGCGATCGAACTGACTGATGGCCGAGGGTTGTTCCTGATCCAGCAGCTGGTTGACGAGGTCTATTTCAACGATCGAGGAAATTCCATCTGCATGATCATGCGCCGCGCCTAGACCAGCTGGAGTCGATCCTCCACGGACTGGGTACTCTACTCGACTGCAAGATCCGGGTATGGCGGTTCGGCCGCGGTCGTCTGAGGCCGGTTTTGGCCACCAACGGTGTGACGGCGCCGCCCGTAGAGGTAGACGCTGATGGTAATGTGGTACCCACCGACCCCGCACGGTTCTTGGTGCCGGTGGATTCGCTGGATGGTTACTGGTACGAGATCGTTGCCTCCGGTCGTGAACCGTCCCAAACGGCCGAGCAACTGGGTCCGATGCTGTCCGAGATCCTGGGTCAAGAACGCGATACACTGCGTTTGGCCAAACAGCTTGCCTCGCGGTATGAGGAAATCGAGTTGCTCTATACCATCACGGAGACACTGGGCCGGACGATCCACCTGGAAGAGGCGGCCCAGAAGATCGTCACCGCTGTCAGCACGGTGGTTGGGGCGCAGCGAGCTTCGATCCTGGTTCATGATCCGGATTCAGATAGCCTGCGCCCCGTTGCGTGTGTTGGCAGAGATGTCGTGCAGTTCGATCCGGTACCAGTCGCCGACAGGTGCTCCATCGCAGCCAAGGTTTTCCGTGAGGGCAACACCATAATGCACGATCCGCGGGATCCGGATTCGCGGGAAGCGGATTGCAGTCCGGACAGGGGCTATCGAGGCACCGCTTTTCTCTCGGTACCCATCACGTATCCCGGTCCGGACGGTGAACATCGCCCGGTTGGTGTGATCAATCTGACCGATCGGATCGGAACGGACGCGTTCAGCGGTGGTGAGCGGCGACTGGTGCATGCCGCCGCAAGCCAGATCGGTGCGGCTATCGAGAACTCCCGTCTGGTAGCGCGTGACCTCGAGCAACAGCGCTTGCGCCAAGAACTCGACCTGGCGCACGATCTACAGCTCAAACTCCTGCCTTCGCCCGCGATCCTGGGACCCAGCGTGGATGCTGCGGCCCACTTTCAACCGGCCGAAAGTGTGGGCGGCGATTTCTACAATTTTGTGCGTCTGCCACTGGGCCGCATGGGTGTGATGTTGGGTGACGTGTCTTCTCACGGCTTCTCCTCGGCGCTAATGATGGCACTGGCGATGTCCGCCGCAGGTATCCACGCTGCGGAGGCCATGGCACCCGACGATGCTTTGCGTGGTCTGCTGGAATCGATCCGCAACGAACTGTCAGAGACGGAGATGCACCTCGCCGTATTCTACGGGGTCGCCGATCCACGCAACGCGGTCCTGAGGTATGCGAATGCAGGGCACCCTCACGCTTTCAGAGTAGGCAAAGATGGGTCAAGAGAGCGACTCGGTGCAACGAACCCACCGCTCGGGTTGACGGACGAAACGGCCATCGCTGCGCGTGAGACCGCCTGGAATTCGGGCGAGGACGTTCTCGTGTTGTTTTCTGACGGCATCGTCGATGCCACCAATGCCGATGATGAGAAATTTGGAGAAGATCGCGTTTTGGATATCGTTGAGCGGTATCGCGAAGCTTCCAGCGAGGACGCGGTTGAAGCGGTCATGAACGCGGTGACAGAGTTTTCCACCGCTCTGTCGGATGATCGCACCGTCGTGCTTCTAAGAGCCTGAGTGGGTCGCAGATTAGGCCAACACTTCTTGACCGATCCGGCCATACTCGACCGAATCGTGGCGGCACTCCGTCCAACTCTTGCAGACACGGTGCTGGAGATTGGAGCCGGTAGAGGAAGCCTCACTCATCGGCTTGCCGCAAAGGTCGGAAGAGTCATCGCGCTGGAGCGAGACCCGGGGTTGATGGGAGACTTGCGCTCGGGGTTGGTCGGGGGAACGGGTGATTCGGTGGTGGAAAACGTCGCCCTGGTGGAGGCGGACGCTCTGGCGATTGACTGGCACGGTCTCCTGGACGAGGTCACAGCGCCATTCAAGGTCATTGGGAATATCCCTTACTATATCACCAGCCCCCTGATCGACAAGGCGCTTACGCCGCCCGTCCCCCGGGTGATCGTGATGCTGGTGCAGCGGGATGTGGCAGACCGATTGGCGGCGCAGCCGGGGGGAAAGACCTATGGCGCGCTATCGGTGGGTGTGCAATCTGTGGCACAAGTGGAACGCATGTTCACGGTGAAGCCGGGTTCCTTCCAACCTCCACCCAAAGTCGATTCGAGGGTAGTGCGGATAACTCCACTCTCGGATCCGCTGGTGGCTCTGTCGGAGCGCGAACCGTTTCGCGGTTTTGTAACCGCGCTGTTCTCGCAAAGGCGCAAGCAGCTCGGACGCGGAATCCGAGGGATTTGCGGAGGAAGCCGTGAGCAAGTGGCGCAGGCGCTGCGAGATTCGGGCTTCGACGCCACCCAGCGGGCGGAAGCTTTGCCGGCCGCCGAAATCGTGAGACTGTTCCGAGCGTTTGGTCGTTGACGCGGGCATTGGCATCCGTGTAAGTTGTGAAAAAATTCACAATATCATGCGACGTATTGCGGAATCCACGGTTAGACGGCTCTCACTCTATCTCCGGTTCCTCGAAGAGTTCGAGGCGCAAGGGATCGAGACGGTGAGTTCCGAGGCGCTCGCAGCCCGTGGTCAGACAACATCGGCTCAGGTCCGCAAAGACCTCTCCTTCTTCGGCTCGTTCGGCAAGCGGGGGTTGGGCTATCGGGTCGCGGAACTTGCCGCCAGGCTGCGAGACATCTTGGGACTGGAGCGTCCTTACCGGGTCGTGGTGATCGGAGCAGGTAAGATCGGAAGCGCGCTCGTCAAGTATCCGGGATTCCGTGAGCGTGGCTTCAATGTGGTGTCGGTGTATGACAACGATGAGTCCAAGATCGGCCTGAAATGGAACGGGCTTAGGGTGCGGGATGCGCGGCGACTGACTGACGACCTTGTCCAAGAACCAAGTGACATCGCGATCCTGGTAACACCACCCGAGGTTGCCCAGGAGGTGATGGATCGGTTGGTGGAAGCCGGCGTCAAGGCGGTTCTGAATTTCGCGCCGGTTCAACTAACAGTGCCCGAGCACGTGGTGGTGAAGAACGTGAATATGGCACTGGAATTGGAGACATTGAGTTACGCGCTGAGAAACAGCTAGATTGCGACCATGGCTTCGGTTCACGTCACCTCTGAAATCGGTCCGTTGAGGGCTGTTTTGGTACACACTCCGGGAAACGAACTGCTTGCGGTTACTCCCGGAACCCGCGAAGACTACCTGTACGACGATCTGATCGACCTGGAGTTCGCGCACCGCGAACACAGCAAGATGGTGGCTGTGCTACAGCGGTTTGCAGACGTCTACCAGGTAAGAGATCTCCTGGGTGAGGTTCTCGAGCACAGGGAGGTTCGGGAGTTTCTCGTTGCGCATACCCGTGACATGGTGCCGTCAGACACGTTGGCACGACAACTCTCAGATTTGCCCGCAGCCGAGCTGGTGGCCCTGTTGATCGAAGGAGCCGAGCAAGAGACGGGACCGATCGGGAAGGCGCTGAACGAGGTGGGCTACTCTCTGCCGCCCGTGCCCAATCTGTTCTTCACCAGGGATGTCGGTATCGTGATAGGGAATCACGCGGTCATCGGATCCATGCGGCACGGCGCCCGCTGGAGCGAAGAACTGTTGATCACCCTGCTCTTTCGGTACCATCCGATGCTTGAGAACGCGGGACTATTGTATGACGGTTCACTGGAACGGCGGGTTACGTACAGTGTGGAGGGCGGCGACGTCCACCCGTTGCGGCGCGACCTCGTGTTGTTGGGGTTCAGCTCACGCTCGAGCCCGGCGGCCCTGGACGACCTCTGCGAGCGTCTGTTCGAACGTACTCCGGTCACTGATGTGTTGGTGGTGGTGATGCCGGATGAGCGGGCGGCAATCCACTTGGATATGATCTTCACACAAGTGGATCGCGAGCAGTGCATTATCTTTCCGCCTCATTTCACGGGACCTGGGAGACTGGCGGTACTGCACCGCAATAAGAAGCGGACGGGAGTTGCCGAGATGTCCGATCTTTTCTCCGCCTTGGAGGCCGTTGACTTCCCACTCGAGCCGATTCATTGTGGCGGTGCGCGGCGGGCCGTACAAGAACGGGAGCAATGGGCGTCGGGTTGCAATCTGTTTGCCGTTCGACCCGGGGTCGTCCTGGGGTTCGCTCGCAACGAGGTCACGCTAAAGGAATTCGAGAGAGCGGGTTTTAGCGTCGTAGAAGGCGTAGACTTGTTGGCCGGCGAGGGACAGCTCGAGGATGACGAACGCGCCGTGATCACCATCGAGGGCGCAGAGCTGGTACGTGGTGGCGGTGGTCCCAGATGTATGACGCTGCCGTTGAGGCGGGAAGACCTCAATTGACGTCCGGGGTCGGAGCCCGCCCGACCGGTACGCTCGTGGAGCGGGCTCTGGAATATCTCCAGTCGGGCCCTGCGGAGAGTGACGCGCTGACGACGAACATAATGGGGTTGAGGCGTGTTCCGCCGGTGGTTGCGGATCGACTCGCCGTAGCCTTGCTGGGGGCCGATCCTAGGGTACTGCGAATGTGTGACGGTCGCTGGGCCCTGGCGCGCGCCGGCGGCCAGGCGCCCCAGCTATCTGACTGTGCGTTCGCGGTAGTTGACGTGGAGACGACCGGTACGAGCCCGTCGCGGGGAGACCGCATAATCGAGATCGCCGTGGTGGCGGTTCTGGGGACTGCGATCGAGGTCAAGTACCATTCTCTGGTCGATCCCGAGCGGCCGGTCCCGCACTTTACGTCAGCCATTACACAGATCACACAGGACATGGTACGCGGCCAACCGACTTTCGGAGAAGTGGCTGACGATGTGCTGGCCGCTCTTGCAGGACGGGTCTTCGCGGCCCACAACGTGAAGTTCGACTGGTCGTTTGTGGGCAGGGAGGTGAAGCGGGCCCGGGACCTCATTTTGGATGGTCCTCGGGTGTGCACCGTGGCACTGGCGCGGAGGCTCTTACCGGGGCTCAAGTCGCGTAGCTTGGACAGCGTGTCTGCCTATTTTGGAGTGGAGATCTCCCCACGGCACCGGGCCATGGGCGACGCGCTGGCGACAGCCAGGGTGTTACAGCGACTGCTGGAGCTGGCGGACGAACGAGGAGTACGCAGCTTGGACGATTTGGTTCGGTTGAGTCGGCGCCGCAACAGCAAGCGCCGCCGGAAAAGTCCTTTGCCACGATCCATGGAGCGGATATGACTCTCACTTCTACGTTCAATGTGGGAAACATTGTCTGCCACACTTTGGAGGGTGGACTGCAGCGTCTCGACGGCGGGGCCATGTTCGGTGTGGTGCCTAAGCCTCTCTGGGAACGCCGCATGCCCGCCGACGAGCGGAACCGCATCGAGTTGGCGCTTCGTTGCATGCTTGTCGAACACGAGGCGGGGCCGGTGTTAATCGACAACGGTGTGGGTAACAAGGAGTCTCAGAAATTCGTTGACATCTACGGGATAGAGAATCAGAGCCGACTCGGCCCGACTCAACTGGAAGACGCTCTGGCAGAGGTGGGTGTGAGTGCCCGCGAGGTGCGCTACGTCATAAACACGCACCTTCACTTCGACCACGCCGGTGGGAACACCACGTTGGGCGAGGACGATGAGGAGGTGAGGCTGGCGTTCCCGAATGCAACATATGTCGTGCAGCGCGGCGAACTGGAATTCGCCCGGAGGTCCAATGTGCGCATAGCGGCGAGCTACCTCAGGCCCAACTTCGAGCCGGTCGCTCAGGCTGACCGTTGGCAATTGGTGGATGGTGAGGTCGAGCTTCTGCCGGGGATCAGTTTGATCCCCACGCCCGGTCATGTTCCCCACCATCAGTCGGTCTTGGTGTCGGACGGTGGCGAAACCGCGTGTTTTTTGGGAGATCTGGTGCCCACTTCTGCTCATCTTCCGCTCCCGTGGATCATGGGCTACGATTTGGAGCCGTTGGTGACGTTGGAGAACAAGCAGGCCGTCCTGTCTCGGGCGGAGGCCGAGGGTTGGACGGTGGTGTTCGAGCACGACCCGAAGGTTCGGCGCGGGCGCGTGGCGAGGGACGCTAAGTGGTTTACTTGCATAGAGGTTGACACTTCGGAGGCAGCGGCCTAGCTTCGTAGCACAATTAGCCAAAGCAAGCGCGCAAGCGCTTCACCTTCGTGCCACGGCGTATGTGTGTGCGTAGAGGGTTCAGGATTTCAAATCCCGGGAGAGGAATGGCCCGGGCCGTTGCGGATCCAGTGGACCTGGACCCGCTTTTTTTGTCGTCGGGGTCGGCTTGCCCCGGCAACTGATTTGGAAGGAGGCAGCCTCACTGGCCGTTCAAAAACCTGGCGGTGATGGAGATCAACCGCGTGTCCGAGTCAATGAGCAGATTCGGATTAGTCCAGTCCGATTGATCGGTGCCGATGGTGAGCAGGTAGGTATCGTACCAATCGAAGAAGCTCAGCGGGCCGCAGTTGAGCGGGGGCTCGATCTAGTAGAGGTGGCGGCAATGGCGCGGCCGCCCGTGGTCAAGGTCATGGACTACGGCAAGTATCGTTTCGAGCAGGCCAAGGCGGCGCGCGCAGCTAAGAAGAAGCAACATGTCATCCATTTGAAGGAAGTGAAATACAGGCCGGGCATCAGTGACCATGATTTCGAATTCAAGACCCGGCATGCTGAGCGGTTCCTCAAAGAAGGAAACAAGGTGAAGCTGACGTTGATGTTCAGGGGGCGGCAAGTAACGCACCCCGAGTTGGGTCGCGCGGTTCTGACCCGTGCCTACGCCGAGCTCCAGGACATAGCGAAGATCGAAATGGATGCGAAACTGGAGGGGCGCAACATGACAATGGTGTTGGCGCCCAGATAGCGAAACGAAATTTTGAGTGCCGGCCTGTGGCGGCTTTCAAACGAAGGATAGATGTTATGCCGAAGATGAAATCCAATTCGGGCGCAAAGAAGCGCTTTCGCCTGACTGCGAAGGGTAGGGTCAGGCGGTTCAAGGCCTACAAGAGCCACATCCTCACCAAGAAGCATCCTAAGCGTAAGCGAAATCTGCGTAAGGGAACGCTTATTTCGAAGGCGGATGAACCCCGCATCAAACGCCTGCTGCATTCTTAGGAGACCACGATGTCCAGAGTTAAGACCAACGTCGCCCGTCTCAAGCGAAAAAAGAAGATCATGCGGGCGGCAAAGGGAGCGCGCGGTGGCCGGAGTAAGCTCTATAAATCTGCCAAAGAGACTGTAGAGAGGGGACTTCGCTACGCGTATCGCGACCGCCGGCGCAAGAAAAGAGATTTCCGGCAGCTTTGGATAGTTCGGATCAACGCCGCGGCGCGACTGCACGATCTGTCATACAATCGTTTTATTGCAGGACTCAAGACGGCGGGCGTCGAGATCAATCGTAAGATGCTGGCCGACTTGGCTATCCGCGATCCGGCCGCTTTTGGTGAACTCGCGGAGGTCGCGAAACAGAGCCAGTAGTTCGGTCGGGGCGGATATGGCGGAACCGACCATTGGACGAAAACTTCATGCGGCCGAAACAGCTGTAGCTGAAATAGCGACGGCCGACGCAAAGCGCCTGGCGGAGCTACGGACGAACCTCTTGGGGCGGAGAGCGGGTGTGTTGACCGAGGTGCTGCGGTCGTTGGGGAAGCTTCCACCCGAGCAGCGGCGAGAGGTGGGTGCGCGAGCGAACGCTGTCAAGCACTTACTCGAAGAGGCGTTTGCACAGCGAACACGCGCGCTAGATAGCCGGAGTACGGAGCCGCCCAGTATCGATTGGTCGATGCCGGCGAGGGCGGTGTGGCGTGGAGCGGTGCATCCGATTACCGCCGTGGTAGACGAGATCTGTGCCATCTTCAGACAGATCGGATTCACCCGGGTCACAGGCCCCGAAGTCGAGACGGTCGACTACAATTTCACGAAGCTGAATACGTCGTTGGACCATCCGGCAGCCGATATGGCCGACACCTTCTACTTAGGACCGGATGTGGTGTTGCGCACCCATACTTCCCCGATGCAGGCCCGAACGATGGAGCGCTACGAGCCCCCCATTCGCATAGTCGTCCCCGGCCAGGCATATCGCAGGGACGCGTTCGATCCATCACACGCGCCCGTGTTTGAGCAAATAGAGGGCCTCGCCGTGGACGAAGGTATCAGCTTCGTCGATTTCAAGGCGGCGATCGACTTCTTTGTCAGAGAGTTCTTCAGCCGCGATACCAAGGTCCGGTTTCGACCGTCATTTTTCCCCTTCACGGAGCCGTCTGCCGAGGTAGATGTGGAGTGTCACGTCTGCAAAGGCAGCGGGTGCTCGACCTGCAAGTACACAGGATTTCTCGAGATCATGGGTGCAGGTATGGTCGATCCCGCGGTGTTCGAGAACTGCGGCCTCGATGCGGAGAAATACACCGGTTACGCGTTTGGCATGGGACCGCATCGCATTGCCATGCTGCGTTACGGAATTCACGATATCCGATTGCTGTTCGAAAACGACATGCGGATGTTGAACCAGTTCGTAGAATAGACGTGAATCTCTCTATTGACTGGTTGTCCGGGCTCATAGGCACCGAGATCGATCCTGCCGAAGCCGCTCGCTTGCTCGCGATGCGAGCGGCACCGGTGGACACCATTGAGCCGCTCAACGCCGACTTGGGCGACGTGGTTATCGCGTTGGTTGAACGCGTCGAACAGCATCCCAACGCCGATCGTCTTTCGGTTTGTCAGGTAAACGACGGCTCGCGCATCATCGAGGTAGTGTGCGGTGCACCGAACGTGACCGCAGGCAAGAAATATCCCTACGCACCTGTCGGTGCGGTTCTGCCGGATGGTCTCAAACTCTCGAAGCGCAAGCTGCGCGGGGTGGTTTCCAACGGCATGCTGCTGTCGGAGCGCGAGCTGGGTCTCGGATCCAACCACGAAGGCATACTCGAAGTTGCCACCGAGGCGCCCCCGGGAACCGGCTTCAGCGAGACATTGGGATTGGCCGACACCAGAATCGTGCTTGACGTCACCCCCAACCGGCCGGATCTCTTGGGTCACAAGGGCGTCGCGCGCGAATTGGGTGCGGCGCTGGGGCTCCCGGTCAAGCTCGAGCCGATCCCGGGCGCAGTGTCCGAATCGGCGACACCACGGCAAACGGCCCAACGCGGGACAGTCGACGGCGTAGAGGTGGTGATAGACGACCAAGAAGGTTGCCCGCGCTACCTCGCCGCAGTGATTCGCGGCGTGGAGGTGAAGCGCTCCCCGGCCTGGCTCGAGGCTCGGCTGCGGAGCGTGGGTGCCCGTCCGATCAACAACGTCGTCGATGCTACCAACTACATGCTGTTCGAGCTGAACCAACCGATGCACGCATTCGATCTGTCCAAACTGAACGGTCCGAAGATCGAGGTCCGGCGTGGTGGCTCGGGCGAGAGGATGCGTACGCTGGACGGTGAGGAGCGGGCCGTAGGTCCGGAGATGACGCTAATATGCGATGCCGAGCGGCCCGTCGCCATCGGCGGTGTCATGGGTGGTGTCGATTCGGAGGTGTCGGGCGAGACAACGGATATCCTGCTCGAATGTGCATACTTCGACCCCAAGCGGATCAGGGCGACCAGTAAGGCACTGAGATTGAGCACGGATGCTTCGTTTCGTTACGAGCGGGGCACCGACATTCAGGGGATGGCCGACGCCGTAAGGCGAGCAGTTACGTTGATTCGAGCCTTGGCCGGCGGAGAGGAACGGGAGCCGGCGGTTGATGTGTATCCCAGTCCCACCAAGAGCCGAGTGGTTTTCCTGAGGCCCGATCGTGTTAGTCACGTCCTGGGGGTGCCGGTGCCGGGTCAGGAGATCGAGCGATACCTGAGCGCAGTGGGGTTCGTTGTAGCCCCCAAAGGCGGCCGTCTGGCGGTGCAGGTGCCGGGTTGGAGGCCCGACGTCACGCGAGAGGTGGATCTCATCGAGGAGGTGGCGCGGCTCAAAGGTTACGATGAGTTTCCAGTCGAGTCGAGACCCTACCGTACGAGTACGGTGCCGGACGATCCAAGGGAAGCCGTGAAGGCACGGGTGAGACGGGTCATGACGGCAATGGGTGTCAACGAAGCGCGCTCGATGTCGTTGGTGTCGTGCGATCCATCTGAGCCGGAAGCGGTGGCCGTTCTGAATCCCATGTCGGAGGACGAGAGCCATTTGCGATGGGACCTTCTGGGCGGACTGGTGCGGTCTGTCCAGCGGAATTGGTCCGTGAGCGAGCGTAACGTGAGGCTGTTTGAGATCGGTTCGGTGTTCCGCCGCGGTGAACCGGGCGATCTCCCGATCGAGACATTGCGAGTGGCGTGTGTCTTATCGGGCGCTCGCGCTCCAGCGCACTGGACGGGGTCGGACCGGGCGCCCGACTATGACAGCTGGGATTTGAAGCATATGTTCGAGACCGCCGCCCGAGCTGGCGGTCCTGCGGGAGAGGTGGTCGGTGCCGAAGACGGCTGGATCTTGCGCGACGCGGATGGCGAGAGGAGAGGTTGGGCCGGCGCGCTGTCGCCGGAGCGGCCGGCGTGGAGCGCTCCGCTCTGGGGATTCGAGTTCGATCTGGCAGTCGGCAAGACGGTGCAACATCTGTTCAAACCGCCTCCCAATACCCCGGCGGTGGTGCGCGACTTGGCGCTCATCCTGCCGCACGGGATTACGGCGGGTGCAGTGAGTGAGGCTACCCGAGTGGCGGCGGGACGCTTACTGGAAAGTGTGGCCGTGTTTGACGAGTACGAGACGGACGACATATCGGGACGGAGCGTGGCGTTTAGGCTGTTGTTCCGCTCGACGGAGCGGACGCTCAAAGACAAGGAAGTGGACAAGGCGGTGTCCCGCGTACTTCACGAATTGAAGGAGCGGCTAGGTGTCGAGCGAAGACAGGCCTGAGATGAAAGCGATGGCCGAACTGGAGCGAATACTCCAGCTCGTGAGCCATGAGTTGGCGTCGTGGAGACGGAGGGCTCTCACCGCCGAGGCGGCCCGCAGCGAGCTGGGGGCGGACCACGATGCCGTGGCGTCACGCCAGAGAATCAACGAACTGGAGGCGGAGAACGCCGAGTTAGGGAGCCGTCTCGCAAGCGTGCGAGGTCGGTTGGAGGATCTCCTGGCTCGCCTCCAGTTCTTGGAAGAGCAGGTGGAGAAGGAGCGGTCAGGAAGATGACGAAGAAGACGGTGGTAAACGTCACTATTGGAGGCGAGGAATACTCCCTCAAGTCCGACCGACCGTCGGACTACACGCGGTCGGTAGCGGCGCACGTGGACAAGGCTTTGAGGGACGTCCAGGGGTCCGGGTCGATCGTGGACGGACGCAAAGCTGCCATCCTGGCCGCTCTGGCGATAACTGATGAACTGTTCGAGGAACGACGCGTGACAGCAGAGATGGCCCGTCGAGTGAGCGGATTGGCATCGGATTTGACCCGAGTTCTACCGCCCACCAAACGCGCTTCCCAGTCCGGCTCGTTTGCCTCCTTCGGAGAGGACGGGTAAGTTTCAGTATCCCGTTGGGGTAGTCCACCCTAAACCGGCTCTCAAAACTGCAGGTGCGGCGGCGCGGTCGAGTAGGGACAGGCGCAGCCTTTTGGAGATAGATATGGGACCGGACGAGTTCCTCCCTATAATTCTGGCCGTGCTCGGCGCAGTTGGCGTCGTCGGGACGGCTTCTTTCTTTCTGGGCAAGGCCTTCGAGCGCAAGGCGGCCGAGGCCGTCGGCATGGCGGCCGAGCAACGCGCCACCAAGATCCGCGAGGAGGCTCAACGCGACGCAGAATCCGCCCAGGCGCAGGCTGTTCTGGCCGCAAAGGAAGAGGCCATGAGGCTGCGGGAGTCCTGGGACCGGGAGGAAAAGCAGCGCCGCGCGGAGTTGGATCGGCAGCAACAGAGGGTTGAGGAGAGAGAGACCCTCATCGACAGGAAGCTCAACGCACTGGACGACCGGGAGTCCGAGCTGGATCGCCGCCAACAGTCGGTTGGGGATCGAGAGAAGCACCTTGCGAGCAAGGAAGCCGCGGTGGAGGAGCTTGCGGCGGAGCACCGTCGGCGCCTGGAGTTACTGTCGGGCATGGGACAGGAGGAAGCCAAGGTCCAGCTGATTAGGGAGCTGACGGATGTGGCAAGAAGCGAGGCCGCCGCTGCCATCAGAGATATCAAAGAAGATGCCAAGCGAACGGCAGACCGCGAGGCCAAGAAAATCGTTTCACTGGCGATCCAACGATTAGCGGCCGAACATACGGCAAACACCAGCGTGTACGCGGTTGCTCTCCCGAGTGACGAGATGAAGGGGCGCATCATCGGACGCGAAGGGCGCAATATCAGGGCGTTCGAGACCGCGACGGGCGTCGATGTAATAATCGACGACACTCCCGATACGGTGGTGATTTCCTGCTTCGACCCTATCAGACGCGAAACCGCCCGCCGCGCACTCGAGGCTTTGATATCGGACGGGAGAATACACCCCGGCCGAATCGAGGAAGTGGTTCAGAAAGTCGGGGAACAACTCGAGACTGAACTCGTCGAGGTGGGCGAGCAAACCGTTTACGAGTTGGGTATCAGCGGGATGCATCCCGAGTTAGTCAAGCTCGTGGGGCGCATGAAGTACCGCACCTCGTACGGCCAGAACATTCTGGAGCATTCCAAGGAGGTGGCATGGTTGGCGGGCATCATGGCGGCGGAATTGAAGTTGGATGTGTACTTGGCCAAGCGCGGAGCGTTGCTGCATGACATCGGCAAGGTGCTCACTCACCAACACGAGGGCACGCACGTAGAGCTGGGTGTGGAGGTCGCCAAGAAATACGGTGAAGATCCTGTCGTGATCAATGCAATCGCCGCTCACCACGACGACGTAGATCACGAAACCCCCATTTCGGTCATCGTACAAGCGGCCGACGCAGTGAGTGGCTCCCGACCGGGCGCCAGACGCGAGGCTTTCGAGACTTATGTGAAACGTCTGACTAACGTGGAATCCATTGCAACCGAGTTCGACGGTGTCGAAAAGGCGTTTGCGATACAAGCGGGTCGTGAGGTGCGAATCGTGGTTTCCCCGGACACCGTCAACGACGACGGGGCGGCCACCCTCTCCGAAGAGGTCGCGCGGCGCATAGAGAGTGAACTCCAATATCCGGGACAGATCAAAGTGGTCGTAATACGAGAAACGAGGTCGGTGGATTTTGCCCGCTAGAATCATTGACGGCAAGGCAATCGCCGAGGAGATGCGCGGCGATCTGAGACGCGAGATCGAGACACTTGAGACAGGTGGTATCAGACCGGGCCTGGCGGTGGTGTTGGTGGGTGATAACCCCGCGAGTCAGGTGTACGTGCGGATGAAAGGCAAGGCCTGTGAGGATGTCGGGATCTACAGTGAAACGATCGAGCTTCCGGCCGAAACATCGCAGGAGGAGTTGATCGATCAAATCGACCGACTGAACGCCGATCCCAAGATCCACGGGTTCTTGGTTCAGCTTCCTCTGCCCGATCAGATTGACGAAGGTGTAATCCTAAGCCGCATCAGTCCCACGAAGGACGCGGACGGATTTCATCCCGTGAACGTCGGAAAAGTTTCCACTGGTGATCCAACGGCGTTCCGGCCGGCTACGCCCTATGGGGTGCAGCAGATGCTGATAAGGAGTGGAGTCGATATTGCGGGTGCACACGCGGTTATAGTGGGCCGCTCGAACATTGTCGGGCGACCTATGGCATCGCTTCTGCTGCACCGGGGCGAGGGCGGCAACGCAACGGTAACCGTGTGTCACTCGCGCACCGCAGACCTTCCGTCAATCACGAGGCAGGGCGACATCTTGATCGTCGCAATGGGCAAGCCCGAGTTCGTTACGGCAGATATGATCAAGCCGGGAGCAACGGTCATCGACGTCGGTGTCAATAGAGTTGACGATCCTACCAACAAGAAGGGATACCGCTTGGTGGGTGATGTGGAGTTCGCGGGAGCCAAGGAAGTTGCTTCGGCAATCACCCCGGTGCCCGGCGGCGTGGGTCCCATGACCATTACCATGCTGCTCTACAATACCGTGCAGGCAGCGAAGCAGTGGGCCAGCGACTAGACCTCTTCACGGCCGCTATCCTCGATTCCGACCAAGGCGCGCTGACCGTATCGGATGTCACAAAGCGTGCCCGCGTCATTCTCGAGTCTGGACTGGGACGGCTGTGGGTGCGCGGCGAAGTAACGGACTTCAAGGAGTACCGCAGCGGACATTGGTACTTCAGCCTCAGAGATAGGAGTGCCAAGGTCCGCTGTGTAATGTGGCGCAGTGACAACGAACGGCTTCCTACGTCACCGCAAGAGGGCACCCAGATTTTTGTCGAGGCACAGCCCACCGTGTGGGAGGAGCGCGGTGAGTTCCGCCTCACGGTCAAGCGGTTTATTCCTACCGATGCCGAGGGGATGTGGCGGTTGCAACTGGAGCAGACGCGCAAGGCGTTGGAGCGTGACGGACTGCTCGACCCTGCGCGCAAGCGCGCGCTTCCGGAGTACCCCCAGCGGATCGCGGTAGTGACCAGTCCGGACGGAGCGGCGCTGCGCGATGTCTGCTCTGTGTTGGCACGGCGGTGGCCGATGGTGGAACTCTTGGTCGTGGGGACACGGGTCCAGGGCGAACGTGTCGAAGCCGAAATCTGCGCGGCACTGGAATTGGTGAACCGACTTCCATTGGTCGATTTGGCGATTCTGACGCGAGGTGGCGGCTCGCGCGAGGATCTTTGGGCGTTTAACAGTGAACCTGTGGCGCGCGCTCTCGCCGCCGTGAAGGTCCCAACGATATCCGCGGTGGGACACGAGACCGATGTCTCTCTTACCGACCTGGTTGCCGATCTGCGGGCTCCGACGCCGTCGGCCGCAGCCGAGACCGCCGTGCCGAATCGCGAGACCGTTGTGGAATCGGTGAACGGCCTGGCGAGGCGGCTGAGCGGCCGATTGATTGGCCACACGCGTCTGGGTCGAGAACGACTCGCGCGCACGTCCGATCGCCTGACGTCGGCCATACACATGCAGATCGCGCTGCGGAGGGGACTGATCGACCGCCTTGCCGGGACCCTCGACGCGCTCAGCCCGCTCAAGGTGCTCGATCGCGGCTATTCGGTGGCACGTGCCCGGGATGGACGCGTGCTCAAACGGACCTCAGATTTCGTTGCCGGGTCAGACTTCCAGCTGACAGTCTCGGATGGCGAAGTGGCGGCCAGGGCGCTTGGACCCCATCATGAGTAACGCCAAGCCAACGTTTGGCGACGAAATCGAACGGCTCGAGTCCATCGTGCGGTCGCTCGAAGACCGGGATGTCGATTTGGACAAAGCCCTGGAGCTGTTCCGGCAGGGAGTCGAAAGTCTCAAGGCGGCGCGACGGTTGCTCGAAGATTCGGAACTCACAGTACAGCGCATTCTGGAGGAAGCAGACGGAACGCTCGGCACCAGCGACATCGATATCTGATCCCGGAGCGTTCCTCGCCCAAACCCAAGACGCGGTAAACCGCGTGATTGGTGAGTGGTGCGTCCGCATCAGGGACGAGATGGTCGAACCGATGGCGGACGCAATAGCATACAGTTTGTCCGGACCCGGCAAACGACTGCGGCCCGCGCTCTTGGTCGCGGCATATGGAGAACTGGGTGGTACCGGTGATCCGGCCGAACTCGCCGCTGCCGTGGAGGTGGTACACACCTACTCATTGGTGCACGATGACCTGCCGTCGATGGACGATGATCACCTCAGGCGCGGGCACCCCACTACACACAGAAAGTTCGGTGTGCCCGTCGCGTCTGAGGCGGCGTTTCGGATGGTACCGCTTGCGGGCCGAATGCTGGCATCCGGCGGCCGGTCGCTGCGGTTGGAGGCGGGCACGATACGAGAGATGGCGGGCGAACTGTTCCGAGCAGCCGGTGCCGCGGGCGGCATGGTTGCGGGGCAGGTGTTGGATATCGAGGGCGAGGACAGAGAGACGTTGCTCGAGGAACTCGTTCGGATTCACCGGGCAAAGACTGGGGCCCTCATCGCGGCCAGCGTGGTACTGGGAGCTCTGGCTGCGGAGGCCGATGCCGGGGTTATCGCCGCCGTTAGGGACTACGGCCTCGAATTGGGTCTGGCGTTCCAGGTCGTCGACGATATTCTCGATGCGACCGCGACCTCTGGCGAGCTGGGCAAAACGGCGGGGAAGGACCGGCAACAGCACAAGGCCACGTTCCCAGCTATCATGGGCGTGGAACGCGCCGCTCAATATGCCGAAGAGCGGATCGGGCGGGCCATAGACCATTTGGCGTTGGCAGGGCTAGATTTAGGATTGCTCAACTCGCTAGCGCGATTCGTGGCTAGCCGGCGTTCTTAACCTGACTCGAATCAATATCGTCTATGAGCCTACTCGATTCAATCAAAGGACCCGAAGATGTTAGGCAGCTCCAGATCGATCAGCTCAAGCAGCTCGCCGATGAAGTCCGGCAACGCCTGATCGATGTTGTCTCGCAGACCGGAGGTCACATCGGAGCGGGACTGGGAGTTGTGGAACTCACGGTGGCGTTGCTCAAGAGTTTCGAGTCCCCTCGAGACAAGATTCTGTGGGATGTGGGCCATCAGGGATATCCCTGGAAGGTGTTGACGGGTCGCAATGACCGCCTGGGTACGCTAAGGCAGAAGGACGGATTGGCCCCTTTCCTCAAGCGTACGGAGAGTGAACATGACATTTTCGGTGCCGGCCACGCCGGTACCGCGATTCCAGCCGCCGTGGGCGTAGCTACCGCCCGCGATCTCAAAGGTGAGTCGTTCGATGTAGTGGCCGTACTCGGCGATGGGGCCATGACGGGTGGGTTGCCCTATGAGGGCATCAACAACGCCGGCCATACCGACCGCAACCTAATCGTGGTATTGAATGACAACGGCATGTCGATCGCTCCCAATGTCGGCGCGATGCACAAGTACCTGGGCTCCATTATCGCCAGCCCGATTACGAACCGGATTCGCGAGCACGTCAAAGCGGCCATCGAACGGGCATCCAAGGTGTTGGGTGGACAAAGGGTGGTCGACCTGGCCCGGAATGTAGAAGAGAGTATCAAGAACCTTTGGTCGCCGGGTATGCTGTTTGAGGAATTGGGGTTCAGATATTTCGGACCCATCGACGGTCACGACATTCCGGCGATGATAAGGACGTTCGATATAGTGAAGGGGTTGACTGGACCGAGGATCATTCATGTCATAACCGAGAAGGGCAGGGGCTTCCCGTTGTGCCAGCCGGACGTGGAGAAGTTCCACGCCCGGAAGCCCTATGACCCGGTGACCGGCGAATTGCTTCCCAGCAAGAGCGGCGGGCCACCGGCTTGGACTAAGGTCTTCGGCACGGCGATTACAGAATTAGCCGCCGAATACCCTTGCCTGGTCACAATTACTGCAGCGATGCCGTCGGGGACTGGTACCAATATCTTCCAGAAAAAGTGGCCCGAGCGGTTCTTCGATGTGGGAATTGCAGAAGGCCATGCGACTACCTTCGCGGCGGGGTTGGCGACGCAAGACATCCGTCCGGTGGTTGCAATCTACTCGACCTTCCTGCAGCGCGCGTACGACAACGTGATCCACGATGTCGCCATCCAGGAACTCCCGGTCATCTTTTGCATGGACCGCGCCGGCATGGTCGGCGCCGACGGTCAGACGCACATGGGCCTGTATGATATCGCCTATATGTTGGCGGTTCCCAACATGACGGTTACCCAACCAAGAGATGGTGCCGAGCTGATCGGCCTGCTGCGCTGCGCTCTGGAATACGACGGCGGGCCGTTCTGCACGCGCTATCCGCGGGACAACGCGCCCTCCGCGGCTCCGCCCGCGGCCGAGGTCGCGCCGATTCCATACGGCTCGTGGGAAATGTTACGCGAAGGGTCCGAATGCGCGATCCTCGCCGTCGGCGTGATGTGCCAACCGGCCATGGAGGCTGCGGACCTCTTGGCAGCCGACGGGATTGATGTATCCGTGGTGAATTGCCGCTTCATCAAGCCGTTCGACCGAGAGATGCTGGAGGAGGTTGCCCGCCACCACGGGCGTGTGATCACGGTCGAGGACGGTACCGTGGTGAACGGGTTCGGGGCGCTCATGGCTGCCACACTCGAGGAAATGGCTCCGAACGTTCAGGTCGGGATCATGGGGGTGCCGGATAGGACCTACGAGCACGCTTCGCGCCAGCAGCAACTTGCGTCGGTGGGACTCACGGCCGAGGGCATTGTCGAGCGAGTACGAGCAGCGCTGTCGAAGGAGAGTCTCTCGACCGCATGAAGATCGGTGTCGTGGGTAACCCGCGGTACGAATCTCTCCGTCCGATCCTTGCCAGGTTGCTTGCCCAGCGCGACGCCCTCGATCTTTCCATAGCGACCGAACCCGATTTGACTGAGCTGTGGCAACAGCCGGTGGAGATTCTCGATCTCAACGCCCCGGCGGTGGATCTCCTCCTGACGTTCGGCGGCGATGGGTCGTTGTTGCGCGGCGCGCGGATATTGACGTCACGCGAGATCCCGATCATGGGAGTGAACCTTGGCCGCGTCGGGTTTCTCACCACGGCAACACCAGATACGGTGGAGCAGGCAATCTGTGCGTTTGCGCGGGGAGAATACGAACTCGAGAGGCGCGGCGCACTGGACTCCTGCATTGTCGGGCCGGATGGTGAGGAACGCTCCGGTGCGGCCGCTCTCAACGACATAGTCGTCCACAAGGCGGGCGTAGCCAGGGTGATCCGTGCCACAGTGATGGTCGATGGTGAAGAAGTAGGACAGTACAGCGCCGACGGAATCATCATAGCCACTCCCACCGGTTCCACGGCCTACTCGATGAGTGCGGGCGGGCCCATCGTCGTGCCGGGGGTCGAGGCGCTGGTCATAACGGCCATCTGTCCCCACACGTTGGCGGTGCGGCCGCTGGTAGTGCCGGGGACATCGGAGATATCCCTACAACTGGTGCCTCCTTGGGGGGATGAGGTCTTGGTCTCCTATGATGGACAGGTTCGCTCGCGTTTGGAACCCGAGGACCGTTTCGTCGCACGACAGTCCAAATCCGTCGTTCAATTGGTACGGCTCGCGGAAGAAGGGTTTTTCAGTCGAATGCGGGCGAAGTTACAATGGGGGGACCTGACCGACCGGGAGCGAAGCTGAATGCTCACAGAACTGCGGGTTCGCAATATCGCCGTTATCGAAGACGTGACCCTTGCCATGGGGCCCGGGCTCAATGCCTTAACCGGTGAGACCGGTGCCGGCAAGTCGATGCTGGTGGACGCTCTTGCGCTGCTGTTGGGTGAACGGGCCAGCAGCGACTCGATTCGTCCAGGTGCGGAGCGTGCGGTAGTCGAGGCGGCGTTCGATGTGAGGAACGTGCCGGGACTAGTCGAATTGGCAGAAGGCGTGGGTATCGATATCGAGGACGACCGTTTGGTGATCCGGCGCGATATCAACGTCGAAGGACGCAACCGGGCATGGGCGAACGGAAGTCCAACCACGGTCGCGGCGTTGGCGGCGATAGGGCGCCGATTGGTCGATCTCCACGGCCAGCACGAATCGCAGTCTCTGCTACATGCGGCATCTCAGAGAGCCATGCTGGACGCCTTTGCCGATGCAGGGCGCGAACTTAGGCGTACCAAGATCGCGTTCGATCAGGTTATTGAGCTGCGGGCACAGGAGCAAGAGCTGAGCGACCGGCGCGAGGACGTGCGCAAGAGGGCTGACTATCTGCGGCACGTGGCGCGTGAGATAGCTGACGCAAACCCGCGGGTGGGTGAGTACGAGGAGCTCGACATCGAAGCGCGCAGACTTTCAAACGTCGAAGATCTCACCCGAATGGCGGAGCGGCTCAGCGGATTGCTCGAAGAGGACGATGGATCCGTGCTCAATCAGTTGGGACAAGCCGGCAAGATATTGCAACAGTTGGAACGGGTTGACGAAACCACCGCCGAGTGGCGCGAACTGTTCGACACCGCCGAGGCGAACCTGAGTGAATTGGCGCGTGCGATCACTACCTATGCGGGTGAGATAGACCTGGATCCCGATAGACTGGCCCAGGTCGAGATGCGCCGGAGTGTCCTGTTCAAACTGAAACAGAAGTACGGTCCCGATCTCGCGGATGTCATCCAAGCGGGCGAGCAGGCAGTCGCGGAGCTGAACCTGCTGGATACCGCCGATCTGGATCTCCAGAAGATCACCGAGCGACGCGCGCGGGCGGAATCCGAACTGGAATCCGCTGCGTCTGCACTGTCGGAAAGACGTGCGCAAGCCGCGTCACGTATCGCCAGTGCGGTCACCGAATTGCTCCCGGGTCTCGGCATGCCGCACGGTGAGTTGACGATCGGCCTCGAGCCCGCCAAGAACGTAACGGCAACGGGACAGGATGTCGTGACGTTCTTGGTCAGGTTGAATCCGGGCATGGAGCCACGACCGCTCTCCCAGGTGGCGAGCGGCGGAGAACTCTCGCGCCTGATGCTGGCGCTCAAGGTCGTGCTGGCCCGTCACGACGCGGTTCCCACCCTGGTGTTCGACGAGGTCGATCAGGGGATCGGCGGCGAGACCGCGGTTACGGTGTCACGGGCACTGACTCAGTTGGCTGGTGCAAAACAGGTACTCATCATTACACATCTGCCCCAGATCGCCGCGCGCTCCGCGCGGCACCTCCGGATCGACAAGCAAACCGCGGGTGACGTGCCTACCACAACGGTCGCGGTGCTGTCGGACGACGAGAGGATCGAGGAAATCGCTCGCATGCTGGGTGAGGGTCACGATCCGGTTGCGACCCGGCACGCGCGGGAGATGTTGAGAAAAGGTGGCTCTGCCACCCGCCCGGAACCGGGCGGCTACGTCAATTCGCTCAGGTAAACCCGCCGGCTCCGCAGGCCGACGCTGCAGTGTTCGGCGAGCAGCGTGAAGCAGTCAGCACGTTCACCGACGTGAACGTGCGGGCGGTGTTGGTCGAGCCACACACCGAGCAGCAGGGCGAGAGCCCTTCCGAGTATTCGGAAATCGAGGCACGGACCTCGAACCCTTCGCTGCAATCCCGGCACACGTATTCGTATCTTGGCACGTCAGATATTTAATAGGTGAAATCGATGTGCGAAAGAACCGAACCTACTCCTTCTTGCCTCCGAAGACGTGGTAAAACAGCCGGAGATATAGATTCATTCCCGCCGTTTTCGGCGTGAACCCACCCGATCCGTTGAAGGCTGCGAGGTAGCGCAAGCCGGCCTCGATGGGGAGCTTGTCCTTCGCCCGGCCGATCGATCTGTAGTGAATACCAGCCCCCACGGAGACTCGACGCATACTTGGACTGTCGAGTACCGATGCGTCGAATCCACTCCCACCGCCCAGGCTGAACGTATCCTTGGACTTGCGGTAGTAGTCCACCACCGCAAAGGCGCGGAACGCCGGGTTGAGCCGCAAGGTGGGAAACGCTCGAAATCGGAACTCGTCTCCCAGGTTGCGCGAAACGATCTGTTCGGTACTTGCGAGGGCAATGGGCTGGTTGATCGGCGTGATCCGCCTGGTCAGGTTGTCGGACAGCTGCAGGTTGTAGGACGCGGCCAATGCAAGTCCTACTACGGAGCCCGGTTCGAACGCGGCCTCCATCCCCAGCTCGATATCCGTCTGCTTATCGCCGGTTCCTATGTCGAGGAAGTGGGACGGTGAATCCCTGAGACCGGTGGGCAGTCGCACTATCCCCGACACGACCGCTCTCAGCGATGGCCGCGACACGAGGCCCCAGCGCGCTCCAACCTCCAAGTCCCCCAGCCGTTGCGTGGTCTTGGCGAACTCGATAGGGAACGCGTTGTAACCAAAGGCGGGAGTCGTCAACACGGCCTGCACGTCATCGGCGGAGAGTCGTGCACTCGGAAGCGGCAACGTGCCCGTCAGTCCCGATACTCCCACTCCCTGGAGTTCTGCCGAGATCCCCTGAATCGCGGACGTGAGCGCCCTTCCGGCGATCGAAGAATCGAGCGGTGCAAAAGGCGGTAGCTCGCTCGACACGGTGCCATCAGAGTTGACCCCCGTCATTGTAGTGAGATTGGTCTTGAGGGTACGCGTGCGACCGAGCAGATTCTGCGCCGCTGCGCACTGTGGTCCTCCCGACGGACAGTCGAGCCCGCCGCCGGTTATCAGTCCGTCCAGGGCAGCTGCCGACGCATCGAGTTCGCTCAGCAAAGTGGATATCTGGCTCAGAGCGTTGGCGTCGCCGGAAGTCGGTGCTACTTGATTCCAGCCGACATTCGCGTTGCTGCTGTCTACAGTGAACCCCGCTTGTATTCGGGTCGTGACGATCGGGATCGATAGCGTGAGCGTCAGTCTGTTGGAAACTCCCAACTGGAAATTGAAGGGGAAGCGTCTGACATCGGCATCGAGCACAGTGCGGAACTTGCCGGCGTTGATCTTGTAGGTGGAGTCACCGGTGATCGATCGAATCGCTCTGCGAGGATCCAACAGCGCCGCGTAGAAGTTGACTCCGGCCGAGTCGAATGTGAGGTTGGTGCCAAGCGGCTCCCGCTCGCCGTCGTCTCGGAAGCGCTCGTCGTAATTCCAGAGCAGAGGTTCAAAACTCGCCCTCAAGACTCCGCGGGGTAAAACGTATGTATCTGGATATTGTGCCGCAGCGGGCGTTGCCGCTACGATAGCGAGCAGGCATACGAGCCCGCGGGTCTTGCCCGTTTTCATTGTGCGGGGAATCTAAGCAGAAGCGGGAGGTCCACCAAGCGAACCTCCCGCGTCCGCCTCATGCGCGAACCCGATTGCGCCTTACTGTACCGGCAAGAGATTGAGACCGTACTTCGCGTTGATCGCGTCTATGATGGTGTTCGCCACCATAACGTGTGTCGCGGCGCTGGGGTGAAAGCCATCGCGGCTCAGCGCGCTGCCGAACGGAGCTACGATGTGCCCGGGGTCTGCCGGGTCGAACGCCGGGAACGGCCTGATCGCCGATGGGTCCGCTTGCAACTGACGCAGCAAGATGTTGGGATCGAGGAAAATCCAATCCCGTTTCTCTGCCTCCACCTGGATGGTAGTGTTGTACTGTGCCACCGTCGTTATCATGTTCAAGGCCTCGGGGACCGTAACCACCTGTGGTACCGAACAGTCTAGCGTGGTCGGCACTCCCGCTGCGGCCTGTGCCATCAGCAATCCACCGAACGGGAACGGCACCAGCACATGTGCCGAATCGGTGGAGCCGGGTATGGGAGCAGCATCGAGGCAATTGGGCAACACGGTTAGTGTCGGGATGACCTGCGCCGCGAGGAAATAGGCCCCTCCTAGAGAGGCGAAGGGGGCCGCGACTACCTGCACCACACCTAGTGCGACACCGCCCTGGATAGTTCCAATAGCGTCGAGACTGTCCATCATCGCGGAGTATCGGGTGGCGAAGTCGGTTGGACTGGTTATCAGATTGGCGGCACCCGGGTCTCCCGAGTTCAGAAGAGAGCCCAACACGTCGTTGTTGCCCAGCCAGATGGTGACAAACGTGGGCCGCACCTCGCGCACGAGCTCGAGCTGAGTCCGTCCTCCCAGGAAGAGGGTCGTCAACGCATTGGGGTCGCTGCTCAAGTCCAGATTGGTTAGGGCGTCGATGACGGCCGCTCCCGGAACCGCCGCATTGTTGAGCGATGTCGGTGTCGGGATCTGACGCAAGGCACAGTCGGTGCTGCTCCCGCCGGCTACCCGAGTTTGGGTGAAGATGTCAATGATCGGCGGTGGACATCCCGGCATGTTGAGCAACGGCACGTTGAAGTCCTCTCCCACTGTGAGTCCGAACTGCTTGGCCAGCAGGACCGCGTAGGATTGCATCTGCGTGCTGTCATTGATTCCACCCGACTGGAACCCGGCGGTTATGCTGTTGCCGATGGCCGCGTAACGCGCAAACATCGAGCCGCCGGCAGGTTGCGGTGGCATGAGGGAATCTGAATCACAGGCGCTCAGCAACGTCACGAATGTTATCAACGCAGCGCCAGCGAAGCTCTTACCAGAACGCCCGCGAGCCACGTTGGAATCCTCGGTATCATGTATTGTGTTGTGCATTAGAAGTGCCAGATGAAAGTAGTGCCGAACAAGTTGCCGCTGAATTCGTAGAGCCCGCTGTTCAGGGCCTTGGTGGGAACCGAACCTGCGGGAGCCTCACGCACTCTTCCGCGGCGGTCGTTCTGTTGAATGTGTTGGTACGCCAGACTCACCGATAACTTGGGCGTGATCGGGAACCCAACGCCGAGTGTCACTTCGTTGCGCGAGCCTTCCGGCAACAGTGGGGTAACGGTTTCGTCCGGCGCCGCGCCGTTGTGAAAGAGGTATCCTCCGCGAATCGCCAGTCCGGCTTTCGCCGCCCATTCAAAGCCGGTCCGGATTGCATAGGTATCGTCGTAGTTCTCCCTCAACGTGCGGTCGGGGGTCACGGCGTTCTCGAAGTCTATGGTTATTGCGTCGAATTCGGACCAGTTGATCCACTGTAGATCGAACAGGAGGTCGAGCGTGGGAGCCGCCTTGAAGGCCACCCCGACCGTTGCCTGATCCGGCATAGTGATGCTGGCCTTGACCCCCTGGGTCCCGAGCGGCGCGCCGGCGGCGAACAGGTTGTTCTGATTGAGGACGGCGTCCAGCGGCAGTGGGGTCGTGGGGTCGAGACCGAGCGCGATCGCCAGTGGATTGCCGGGCGGTAGCACTATGTTGGTCGCGATCGGCTTGAACTTGGCCTTGCCGTCGTAATCGAGAGTGACCCGGGTTAGGTAGCGGGCTCCGAACGTCACGGCGTCGCTCGCCTTTACAATCACTCCGAAGTGTGCCCCGGCGCCGGTCGCGCCGTTGGCGTCCAAGTTCGCATCGGCGAAATCGGTGTGAAATGGGATTCCCAACATCCCGAACGTGGTATTGGCGGCTGCCGTGAACTCCGACAGGTCCGCTCGCTGGTTGAGTTCCAAAAAGCCAACGACGAAATCGAATCCCACACCCACCTGAATTCGATCGGTCGCTTGTATGGCCACGGTCGGCTGGATGTAAATGGACTGGAGGCTATTGTCGTACCCGCTGAACCGTCCCTCGAAGGAGGTCTTCCATTTGGTGCCGAGGCCGTAGGGTGCGAATAGGCCGATTCCGGCCGACACCTTGTCGGTCACACCCGCGACAAAGTACAGATGCGGCACGGGAATCGGATCGTTGTCGAGGTCGTCTTTGCGGCCTTGCAAGTCATCCGTGAACGATCCTAGCGCGTCGATAATGGTGAGACCGCCACTCAACGTGAAGCCCTTCTGGCCGGCTATTCCCGCGGGATTGGACCAAATACCGGAGCCGTCATTACATGGCATGGCTACACCCGTGCCGGCACGGCCCATAGCACAGCTGCCGTGTTCGTTCACGGCAAAGCCCTGTGCAGTACCTGCCCCCGGCAAGGCGGCGACTGCGGCAGCAGCTCCGACGAGGGCTGCGAAATAGCGTGACATATGCTTCTCCGAATGCAAAAGGGTAGGAGCCGACGTTAGTCAGGGCCGGGTTGTATGTCAAACCGTGGGGCTAGAGAGAGAAGGCAGGCAGCGGCGGCACCGCCGGCGGCTCTTATTCCTGCTCCTGCTTGAGGAGCTCCCGGTCGTAGGCGGTTAGGATCTCCTGGCGGCTGATCAGCCCGAGGAGCCGGCCGCTGGGGTGCTCCGCCACCACCGGTATGCAGTGACTACCCCGAACCCCGAGCTTCTGCAGAGCCGTGCGCAGTGAATCTCTTGGTGTGACAAACTCGAATTGCTGTTTTGCGAGATCTCCCGCAAGCACCACCGGTGCCAGCTTGTCGGCGTCACTCAGTACCGTTCTGAGGTCGTCGTAGGTGATCATCCCCAGGAGTTCGAGGTTCGCGTCGAGCACAGGAAACTCGATCTGAGGGCTCGATCCGATCGCCTTGACAATCTGCGGCACTGTCGCTGCCTCGCTGATGACATCCGGGTCGTCATCGTAGCAATCGCTTACACTGAGCCGCTCCAGAACCGCGGTATCGTGCCCCGAGTGGATGTTTTCACCTCGCCGGACGAGCCATTCGGAATAGATCGACTCGGGGTGGATCCGTCGCGCGGTTATGTACGCGATGGCGCCGCAGAGCATGAGCGGGAGGATCAGGGCGTAGTCGTTGGTCATCTCGAATACGATCATGATGGCGGTGAGCGGTGCATGGGTGCTTCCCGCCACCAGGCCCGCCATTCCCACCAGCGCGAACGCCTCTGGTACGATGGTGAATCCAGGCAGAAACTTGGCGGCCGCGGTGGCAAGGCCGCCGCCCAGTGTGGCACCTACGAACAGGGCCGGTGTAAAGACGCCCCCAGTGCGGGTGACCGACAGCGTTACTGATGTGGCCAGGATCTTCGCAAACGCTAGGGCAATCAGGAATTGTGCGCTGCGCGCACCGATCATCTCCACACTGAAACTCTCGTGTCCATGGCCCCAGAGATCGGCGCGGAACAGGATATCCAGTACCGCCACTAGAAGTGCTCCCATCAGCACTCTAGCCCACACTGCCGGGATGCGCTTGAAGAGGTCACCGATCACGAAAGGGCCGCGCGAGTATACAACCGCCGCCACGCCCGTGAAGACACCCAGGGCCGCGTAGAGAATGAGATCGCTGGGGGCTCCCACACCGTACTCGGTCGGTATCTCGATCACGGGCGAATTGCCGAAGGCCGCACGCGAGATCGCAGCCGAGATGACGCTCGCGAGCAGGACCGGAGGGAACGAGGTGACACCAAAGCTACCGATCACCTTCTCCAGCGCGAAGAACACCCCGGCGATCGGTGCATTGAATGCCGCCGAGATACCAGCGGCGGCCCCGCACCCCACCAGCACCTTGAGACGCGACGGTCCCGAGCGGAAGACGCGACCGATCCGAGAGCCCAAGGCCGCGCCTGCGACCGCCACAGGCCCCTCCGCGCCCACCGAACCTCCTGTCCCAATCGCCAAAGCGGCACCCGCCGTCTTGATCGCGACGGGGAACGAGTGCACGATTCCGCCCCGCTTGGCCACCGCACGCATCACATCGGGTATGTTCTGCCCCTCCGAATCGCCGGTGCCGTAACGGATCAACACACGCGTTGCCGCCAGGCCCACCAACACGACCGCCAAGATGGAAACGCGGCTTCCGAATTCTGATGCGCTGGCGGTCGTGGAAAGCGCCAAACCTTGGACCAGATTGATAATGTGGTAGAAGCCTATAACAGCGACCCCGACGGCCCCGCCTATCGCCACTGCATACAGCAGCAACAGAGTGTTCTCATCCACGCCCAAGCGGGGCAGTTTGGCCGCGAAATACGCTGCGCGGTCGGTCAAGCGTGCTTCGACGGCTCGCTGGAAGGCTATGAGACGCGATAACTCCATAGGGCGCTGAAGATAGGCGGTTATGTGGCTGGCGCGCTACGCTGGCCTAAATCGCGTCCCCGGGCATAGATTGCACGTATAGAGAACCCACAGGCTGAGGAACCCGAACTTGGTGGTGGGACCTTGAGTAAGGATCAGCGAGCGACACCTGTCGCGCGGGGCATAGCGGCGGGACTCACCGCCGTAGACAAGCGCGAGCTGCTGCACGTGGCTAGGCGATCGCTGGAGAGCTATCTCGACTCCGGCGAGTTTGCCGAGGTGGCTACGGATCGGACTGTCCTGCTCGAGCCATGCGCGACATTCGTGACGCTCACCAAGCGCGCAACCGGGGAACTACGAGGTTGCCGTGGCGAATACCGCGCGACGCAGCCGCTGATCGACTCGGTCGCGCACATGGCGATTGCTTCAGCGACGGATGATCCTCGCTTCCCACCGGTGACCTTGCAGGAACTTCCGGCAATCAGGATCGACATCAACGCCCTTACCGACTGCCAACCGATCCAGCCGCATCAAGTCGTTGTGGGTAGGCATGGGCTCTTGATACGGAGTGGGTACAACGCTGGCCTGCTGCTTCCCGGAGTGCCTGTCGAGCAGGGCTGGGACCGAGAGCAGTTCCTGGTTTGTCTGTGTCGTAAAGCGGGACTTCCCGACGATGGCTGGACGTCTCCCGATGCGGAACTACTGGGCTTCGAATCTGAGGCGTGGGGTGAGGAGACCTAAAGGGATTACGCCGTGCACGACTTCCAAGAAACCGTTGTTCGCACTAAGTACTGGCATGCCCTTGACGATGGGCGCGTTCAGTGTGACATGTGTCCGCGCTACTGCAGGCTCCGGGAGGGACAGCGGGGAATGTGTTTCGTGCGCATGCGCCAAGGAGACGCAATAGTCCTCACGACCTACGGCCGGTCGAGCGGCTTTTGCGTGGATCCGATCGAGAAGAAGCCGCTCAATCATTTTCTACCCGGCACGCCGGTTCTGTCGTTCGGAACCGCCGGATGCAACCTGGCCTGCAAGTTTTGTCAAAACTGGGACATAAGTAAGTCGCGCGAGATCGACACGCTGGCTGACGCGGCGTCACCGGGACAGTTGGCGGAAACAGCCGAGCGGTTGGGATGTCGCAGCGTCGCGTTTACCTATAACGATCCCGTGATCTTTCACGAGTACGCCATCGATGTCGCAGCGGCGTGCCGCGAACGAGGCATCAAGTCTGTTGCAGTTACCGCGGGTTACGTGTGTGACGCGCCGCGGCGCGAATTCTATCGTTACATGGATGCGGCCAACGTCGATCTCAAGGCGTTCACAGAGGAATTTTACTGGAACGTTACCAAATCGCATCTGCAAAACGTTCTCGATACCCTGATGTATCTCAAACACGAGACGGACGTCTGGTTCGAGTTGACCAATCTGGTGATTCCGGGCAAGAACGATTCCGATGGAGAGTTCGACTGCATGACACGGTGGGTGGTGGAAAACCTGGGTCCGGATGTTCCCGTACACTTCACGGCATTTCACCCCGATTGGAAAATGCGGGACGTTCCCGCCACTCCCGCAGCCACCCTTACAAGGGCGCGCCGTATCGCCATTACAAACGGGGTCCGCTATGCGTACACCGGGAACGTGCACGATATTCATGGTGGGAGCACTATCTGCCACGGATGCGGCGAGACGTTAATCGCTCGGGATTGGTATGTGCTCCACGCGTGGAATCTCACCGACGACGGCAGTTGCAGGACCTGTGGGCTGACCTGCGCCGGCGTATTCGAAGGCGCCGCGGGCAGATGGGGTAGCAGGCGGTTGCCCGTGAGGATTGCCGGCTAGTGTAGCATGAGCAAAGGTTTTGTCGGCCGCGCGGCACAAAGCGACCAGTCGCGCGCCAACGCGAACCGGGATACGCTCCACTAGTAGCTCCGCGGGTAGAAACCGCGGCGAACCAGTTCACGTAGTGCTCACATGACACGGATTCCCATGGGCGCGAGCCCGTGTCCGATTCCACGGATGTGAGCATGGTCAAGAAAACTATTGCGCTGGCTGCCTTATCTCTCATTCCGGCTGTCCTGGCCATTCCGATCGAGGCTGTACTCCGAGCACGTATCGACGAAAACACTCTCTACACGCCAACGCGCTTTTACGCCCGGCCCATAGTTTTTCGGCCGGGCGGCAGACTCGATGCGAAGCGAGTCGAGCGTTCGCTGCGCAATCTGGGATACCGTAGCGCGCACCGATCCAGGATACGGATAGGCGAGTATGGCCTGAGCGCACACAAACTGACCGTGGGACGTCACGCCTTCCGACATCTGGGGCAACTGGACCCGGGTGGCGTCGCGACGGTGTGGATCGGGTACGGTGGCCGCATAGTGGATATCGAGGACGCACGGGGCAGGAGTCTCCGATATCTATCCCTCGAGCCGGAGTTGATCGGCGCGGCCTACGGTCCATCCAGGGAAGACCGTGTACCGGTCCCGTTGTCACAGGTGCCACAGCACTTGGTGGATGCGGTCCTGTCTGTAGAGGACCAGCGGTTCTTCGAGCACAATGGGTTGGACCTGCGCGGAATCCTGCGGGCGACCGTTGCAGACCTGCGGGCAAAACGCATCGTGCAGGGCGCGAGCACCGTCACGCAGCAACTGGCAAAGAATCTGTTTCTCTCGCCGCGACGCTCTCCGATCCGAAAGCTGCGAGAGATGGCACTCGCCCTGATGCTCGAACATCGCTATAGCAAGGAGCGGATCCTCGAGACCTACCTCAATCAGATATACCTAGGACAACGCGGTTCGGTGGCCATCCACGGAGTGGCTCGCGCGGCTCAGTTCTACTTTGGCAAGGACGTTACGCAGCTGGGTCCGAGCGAGGCAGCGCTGCTCGCGGGAATTATTCGCGGGCCGAGTCTCTACGCGCCTCGTCGCCATCCCAAGGCGGCGAGGGAGCGGCGGAATTTGGTGCTGCGGCTCATGCACGAACGCGATGCGATTTCCGATCGCGAGTATCGCAGAGCGAAGAAAAGGTCACTCGAGCTCACCAGAGCGCCGAGCACACGAGGCGGCGGGCAGTACTTCGTTGACTTTGCGAGCAAGCGTCTTGCGGTCTCGACCGTTGGTCGGCGCCCGGCGAACGGTGTGGCTGTGTTCACCACGCTCGACATGAATCTGCAACGTTCAGCGGAGGTCGCGATACGAAGTGGGCTCAGGCGCTTGGAGCGGAGGTACCCTCGGCTGAAGCGGGGCAAGCTGCCACTTCAGGCGGCGCTGGTGGCTCTCGATCCTCGAACCGGGAAGATCTTAGCAATGGTTGGTGGACGGGACTACGGCAAGTCACAGTTCAACCGCGCTGTAGCGGCGCACAGACAGCCTGGAAGCGCCTTCAAGCCGGTTGTAGCACTTGCGGCACTGTCATCGGCACGGGGGTTCACACTTGCATCGCTGATTCAAGACGAACCGCTTTCTGTTGAAATGCGCGGCGGCGGGCGGTGGGAACCACAGAACTACGATCATGAATTCCGGGGTGCTGTGAGCATGAGGGAGGCCATCGAACATTCGCTCAACGTCCCTTTCGCCAGATTGGGCCTGGCTGTTGGGCCTGGACGCATTGCTCAAACGGCTCGAGCGCTGGGAATCGAGAGCCGCTTGAACGTGGTGCCGAGCTTGGCGCTGGGTGCGTCAGAGGTGACTCCGCTCGAATTGACACGCGCGTTCGGCGTGATGGCCGCGAACGGTTTCCGGTCGGATATCCACTCCGTACTGGGTGTGCTGGACAACGACGGCAACATCCGGGAGGGAATCGAACTGCGTGGGGAGCAGGTGTATGACCCAGCCCAGGTCTACTTGATCACTTCGGCTCTGCGCGGTGTAGTGGAGCGGGGAACGGGCCGGTCTCTGAGAACGTTGGGCTACCTTGGTCCCGTGGCTGTGAAATCGGGCACGACGAACAACTACCGCGATGCTTGGTTTGTGGGATACACTCCGTCACTTGCTGTGGGAGTTTGGGTGGGATTCGACGATGGAAAGAGTATCGGACTTTCCGGCTCCAGAGCCGCTCTGCCAATCTTCGCACGGTTTCTGATCGATGCCGTAGGGCCCTACGGTGGTGAGGAGTTTCATCGACCGCGCGGGCTCGAGATTGTGGAGGTGAACCAGAGGACCGGGCTCGCGGCAGGCCGGGGCTGCCGCGGCCAGCCGGAGCTGTTCGTTCGGGGAACCGCTCCCACCACCAGTTGTTCGCCATCACGGGTGTCGCGTCGGCGCAGAGGACAGGGCCGCGCATCTCACCGGTATCGCGCTCTTGTCAGACTGCTGGAACAAGCGGAACATTGGAGAGGACGGCGGAACTGAAAGAAACAGACTGGGGGAATCTCGAAATGTTGCATGTCCAACCGGGACTATAGAATTCGGGGAGCATGAGGAGACGTCGTTTTCTCGGAACGGTCGGCGGTGCAGCGCTGGGGATCGGCGTCTTACCTGGCAGCGAACTCCTCGTCGGTCGTCGCGCCGCGCCGCCGGCACTCAAGAACTGGGCATGGGTCCAAGGGCGGGGTGATCGCACGCGGGCTGAGTGGCGCAGTTGGTTCACACGTCTCAAAGACGCGGGGATCAAGGCGCTACTGGTTTCCGGTGGTTACAGGCCGCTGCTTGCGGACGCAGCGCACGCCGTGGGGCTCGAGTTCCACCGTTGGATCTGGACGCTCAACCGCAACGGAGATGAATGGGCCAAAGAGAACCATCCCGAGTGGTATACTATCAATCGGCAAGGAGAATCGAGCCTCGACAAGCCGCCGTATGTCGGATACTACAAGTGGGTATGCCCCACGAGGCATCCCGTACGGGAATATCTCAGCAGCGTGGTTTCCGAGATCGCGGCCGACTCTACAGTAGATGGCGTACACCTCGACTACATTCGTCATTCCGATGTGATCCTTCCTGTCGGGCTTTGGTCCAAGTACGGGCTCGTGCAGGATCGCGAGTACCCCGAATTCGATTTTTGCTACTGTGACGTGTGTCGGGAGAGGTTCGGACGCGAGACCGGACGGGATCCCATGGAACTGGACGACGCATCGAACGACGTCGAATGGAGAAGGTTTCGATGGAACACGCTTACCGAACTCGTATCGCTCCTGTCGGAGAGCGTTCACTCGCGAGGCAAGCAGATCTCTACGGCGGTGTTCCCCACGCCCACACTCGGTCGCAGGCTGGTCAGGCAGGCGTGGGATGAGTGGCCTGTGGATGCCGTTTTCCCCATGATGTACCACGAGTTCTACAACGAAGATGTGGATTGGATTGGGAGTGCGACGCGCGAGGGTGCTGCGGCGCTTTCCAGGAGGACACCGCTCTTCAGTGGCCTTTACGTCCCAAGCCTGCAGCCCCAAGAACTGTACCGAGCGGTGCGTCTTGCCCGCACCAACGGGGCGGCAGGTATATCGCTGTTCGGTACGGGACGGCTGACCGAGCAACATCTCGCGCAGCTGGAGCGAGCAGCTTCGGAGTAGACGCCCTCGTGTCGCTCAGCCACATCGATCACCTGGTATATGCCGTGCCCGATCTCGCACGCGGAGCCGCTGTAGTCGGCGAACTTCTCGGTATCGATCCCATTGCCGGTGGTCGGCACGAAGGGTTCGGCACTGCGAATTTTCTCGTCGCGATCGGAAAGCGGTGCTACCTGGAAGTCATCGGACCCGACCCGCAACAGCCCGACCATGCGGGTGGTAGGCCTTTCGGTGTCGATCTGGTCGCTGAACCTAAATTGGTGACGTGGGCTGCCAAGGTGAGCAATCTCGAGCGGCGAGTGGCGTCGGTGCGTGCAGCCGGGTGTGACCCCGGTTCCATTCTCTCCATGGGGCGGTCCCGGGCCGACGGCTCGCATTTGGACTGGCGCTTGGCGGTGCCCGAGGCCACACTCCAAGGCGGACCGTTGCCTGGAGACGGGTTGGTTCCGTTCCTCATCGACTGGGGCGACTCTCCCCATCCGGCCGATCAAATGCCCCAAGCGTGCAGCTTATTGGAGCTCCGGGCGGCACATCCGGAACCGGACCTGGTCCAGCCAATGCTCCAAGCATTCCAAGTCGACATGGGTGTCGTTTGGGCGGAGTTTCCGACACTGACCGCAGTGATCGAGACTCCGCAGGGCCGCGTCGAACTCTGAACCGCCAGCCTGCGACGCGGTGAAGCGTCACTTGACTCGGGTGGCCCGCTGGACAACTTCCGATACCTGTGGTCCCACCGGTCAATGTGAAATGGAGTTCGGATGAGTACAAGTTGGGGGCTCAAATTGGCGAGCGCGTTGTTGGCGCTCAACACGTCGCTGGCATTCGCATCCAGCCAGCAGAATCAATCGTTGACGGCGCATCAGCAGCTTGGACGCGACATCTACAGGCAGCTCATCGAGATCAATACGACCCACTCGGTCGGCAGCACCACCGACGCGGCAAAGGCGATGGCCGCACGTCTCCGCGACGCCGGGATACCTGCGGAAGATATACGTCTCTTCGAGCCACACCCTGGTAAGGGAAACCTGGTTGTGCGATTTCGCGGTTCGGGACAGTTGAAGCCGATACTGCTGCTTGCACATCTGGATGTCGTGGAAGCGCTCGAGAGTGATTGGTCGTTCGATCCCTTCCAGTTTCGGGAGCAAGACGGATACTTCTACGGTCGCGGCACGGCCGACGACAAGGCGATGGCCGCGATCTGGGTTGCGAATCTGATCCGCTACAAGCGAGAAGGATTTACGCCGGCACGCGACATCATCGTGGCCCTGACGGCCGATGAGGAGGGTGGCGATCACAACGGTGTCGACTGGCTGCTCCGCAACCATCGAGAGCTGATAGAGGCGGAATACGCTCTCAACGAGGGGGGCGAAGGGGAACTGCGTGACGGGCGTCGGATCGTGAATGAAATTCAGGCGAGCGAGAAAGTATACCAGACGTTCCATCTCCGGGTCACCAACCCGGGCGGGCACAGTTCGGTCCCGACCAAAGACAACGCGATCTATCATTTGAGCGAGGGCCTTACCCGTCTCGCCGCCTATGACTTTCCGGTGGTGTTGAACGAAATCACGGCGGCCTACTTCGATCGGATGTCCAAGATCGAGAGCGGGGAGGTAGGCCGTGCAATGGCGGCGGTCGTGAAGGATCCCGGGAACACGGGAGCCGTGCGTGAGCTGTCGCACAGTCCCTACTTCAACGCGCTGCTTAGAACTACATGTGTTGCCACCATGCTCGATGCAGGTCACGCGGAAAACGCGCTGCCGCAGACTGCGAATGCGACTGTGAATTGCCGAGTGCTGCCAGGTGAGTCGATCGATGAAGTGGAGCGCACGTTGGTGCGTGTGCTCGACGATCCCGCAATCAAGGTCACGCGGATCGGGGTTGCACGACCCAGTGATCCTTCGCCCCTGACACCGGAGTTGGTGGCTACGGCCGAGCGCATCACCGACGAAATGTGGCCGGGTGTTGGTGTGCTGCCCACGATGGTGACCGGAGCGACCGATGGGCTCTACTTGCGCAACGCCGGCATTCCGACCTACGGACTTTCCGGAATATTCCTAGACATGGATGACCTGCGAATGCATGGCAAGGACGAGCGGGTCAGTGTCAAGTCCTTTTACGACGGCCTGGAGTTTCTGTATCGAGTGGTCAAGTCGTTGTCGTCGGGGCCATCGTCCTAGGCGGATCGGGCGGTCCCTGAATAGGATTCGGTCTGGTAGCATCAGGATTTACAGGTTAGCTTGGGGCATGTTTGCAGGGATGACTCGAAACCAAAGCAATAATCATCGTGCCGCGACGAGCGGGGGGAGCTGTCTCTAGGATAGCAGTGTTGGTTCTTTGATAGGCGCCCCTCGACCCACCGGGGGGCATTTTTTTTGGGGTGTAGCTCAACTGGCAGAGTGCCCGGCTGTTAACCGGGAGGTTGGAGGTTCGAATCCTCCCGCCCCAGTTTGAATACGGCTCCTCAGCCCGCCGGTCTTGGCTCCGGCCTTGCGCCCGACCCACCGTTTCCATTGGAGTGATTCGCACCAGTTGTTATTCCCTGAACCAGGTTCAGGGTCAGATCGGTTTTCCGTAATCCCCTATCAGTCAATGACATAGAATGTTCGGGACGCGCGGCACTCCAGTTGCCCCGTCGGTTGGCTGTCCTAGCAGCACCTTCACAGCATTTCAACCGTTAGGAGTGCAACATGTCGCTACGTTTGATTTTCGCTCTGGCGGCCGTGGCATTGTCCACCGGCCTCGTCGCATGCAACGACACCCTTCAGCCCGAGCAGGATCTCTCAACCACACCGTCCCTCGCCAAAGGTGCGAACCGGAGTGAAACCCGTATCGAGGCCCGGCTGAGCGGATCGGCGGCGTTTCCGGACGCGAGCGGGAGAGCACGGTTCCGGGACCGCGGTGGTGAGCGGGAACTGCAGATTCAGGTCGAGGACGGTCCGGCGAATGCCATGGTTACGTTCTTGGTGAACGGGACCGCTGTCGGCACGGCCACAACGGACGCTATTGGCGATGCGTCGCTGTCACTGAACTCTGATTTGGGCAATTCAGTACCGAATGTTGCGGCTGGAACGTCGATTTCAGTGAGCGCGGGTGGAACAGTAGTTGTCTCCGGTAGCTTCTAATCGCCTGGCTTTCGAGCTTACCGATCCTACAGCGATCGAGGCCGTGAGGCTGGCCCCCGGTGTATCAGTGGAGGGGTCGGCCGAGCGGCCGCTCTGCCATAATGTGCAACATTACGAGTCAACTGTAAGATATCGTACCGCCAGCAGGGTTTCCGGGTATTTCTGGCAAGCCACTGGGATTCAAGCTGTTAGCGCACGATCCCTAATGGGCACCGCACTTGCTTTGCCATCGCTCGACCACACCAACCATAACCTGCCGTTAGATCGACATGGAGGAAGAGCGAACCGTGACGGTGCACAAGCGCGCCACCACCAGGAGAGCGGCATTGATTCCGCCTCTGTTCCCGTAGGCGCTGTGGCTCAGCCAGCAACCCTCCGAGTGTCGCGGAGCGTCGGTACCGCCAAGCTGAAACTCTTGGTGGTTCGACTCTCTGAGGCGTTCGAGAAGGTGTGGATGGATCAAGCTGGGGAGCTCGGCCTGGAGATCAGGTGGCTCGATCCCGCCGAACCGCTGACGGCGTTACCGGACGCGGGTGCGGTAATCGTCGCGGCGGGCGGGGAGGAGCGGGAGGCGTTGGCCTGGCTCGACCGCAACGAGTGGCCAGCTGCCCTAACGGTGTTCGTTGTCGGAGCAGATCCTGGAAGACGCATAGCAGCCAGCCTGGTTGCCCGCGGCGCCAGCGACTATCTGGCCCTTCCCGATGATGTGGAAATACTGGGCAACGCGCTGGCAGCCGCGGTGGAGCGGCGCCGCGAAGCACGCCGCCGCGAGGAGGATGCACAGCGCAAAGGCATGGCACCGTCGTTTTCCGAGATCGTAGGTGAGAGTCCAGCACTCAAGGAAGTACTCAGGCGGGCGGAGCGGACGTTGCACCACGACGGAGCCACGACGCTGATTGCAGGCGAGACCGGGACGGGCAAGGAACTGCTCGCCCGTGCGCTTCATGAGGGTGGGCCTAGGGTGGGTGAACCGTTTGTCCCAGTCAACTGCTCGGCGCTGCCCTCCCATCTCATTGAATCAGAATTGTTTGGTCACGAACGCGGAGCGTTCACCGATGCGCACGCTTCGAAACCCGGCCTCTTCGAGATCGCAGACGGCGGTACTCTATTCCTCGACGAGATTGGAACCGTACCTCTCGAGCTACAGCCGAAGCTGCTTCGCGTGCTGGATGACAAGCAAGTACGGAGGGTGGGGGGCACTAAGATCAGAAAGATCGACGTGAGAATAATTGCAGCTACGAACGAGAATCTGCAGCAGTCTGTAGATGCCGGGAAGTTCCGCGAAGATCTCTACTACCGACTGAACGTTATTACTCTGACCTTGCCGCCGCTGCGCGAGCGTGGCGACGACGTGGTCCTGATAGCCGGGCACGTGCTGGAGCACCTGTCACAACGGCACGGACTCCCACTTCCAAGACTAGACGCGGAACTACGATCCCGGCTGCTGGGCCATCGTTGGCCTGGAAACATCCGCGAACTCAAGAACGCGTTGGAGCGGGCCCTGTGGCTATCCGCTCCCGGTTGCCTCGATCCGAAGGAACTGGTGTTTGCGTCCCAGCCGGAGGGTCCGGCGGAGGGCGTGCTCCCGTTTCCGGCGGATCTCAACTCCATAATAACCGCCGCTGCGCGCGCGACATTGGACCGGTGCGGCGGCAACAGGAGCGAGGCTGCGCGACAACTGATGATTTCACGTCAACGCCTAGCCCGGTTACTAGGCGATACGGCATAACCATAAGCATGAGGGGTAAGTCCAATGTCTAGAGCAACATTCATCGCACTTGGCGCAAGTCTGGCGCTGTTAGCATGCAGTGAATCAACCGCACCGCCAATCGAATCGTTTGTGCCACAGTTCGACATTGCTGGTGGCGGCGGTACTCTGCACATCCTGACGCAGGCGGACTCGGCACCGCGGCTGGAAACGCTACAGGCGAGTATTTGGGTGGTCCGTGGAGAGAAGCGGCGGATTCGGATCAGATACGAAGCAGATCCCAACGTGGTGGATCCGGAAGCCCTAGTATTGGACTTCGTGGAGTTGGAGTTCGACAAGGCCACACTGGAATCGCTGCCCAACGGTACCCCGATAGCAGATGGCGATTCTGTGCTGGTGTCGCTGACAGTACATTCCGACTCTTTGTTGCTGACTCTCGAGCCTACCGGGCTCACGTTCAGCGCCGCTAGACCCGCGCGACTCAAGTTCCGCTATCACAACGCGAATCCCGATCTGGACGGGGTAAACGGGGTCGATCCCAACGATGAATTGATCCGCACCCAGTTGTTGAATATGTGGCAGCAGGAGGACGAGAGTGGGGAATGGTCTCCCGTAGCTGGCGTCGAGCACCGGCTCGAATCCCGCAAGTTCGACGCGCCTCTGCTTCATTTTTCCAATTACGCGATTGCCTGGTGATCACTTAGTGACTCCGCGAGAGACTCTGGAGCAGCTTGGGACCGCCAGGAGACTGGCCGAGGCGGGGAAGCACCGCGAACTGGTGCGGTATCTGGGTGACGGAGACGAGCAACAGCTGCGAGAGTCCCAAACTCTGGCGTTGCTGTACGGAACCTCCTTGGCTCGACTCGGTCGCCACGACCTGGGGGCGTTATGGGTCGAGGCTGCTCTCGAACTGGCGCGTGAGCGTGGCGATCGGGCGGTTGAGATCAGGGCGCTCAATGTACGTGGCGCTATCGAGTTGGAGTCAGGACGCATAGAACAAGCAGCGAGGCACTTCAAAGACGCGCTGGCGGAAGCGGACCGTGAAGGTGACAACGGGGTCGTGGGACGATGTTCTACGAATCTTGGGATCATCAACAACATGCGGGGGCAACACGAGAGGGCCATCGCGTCCTACACTATGGCGCTAACGGCTTTTCAGAAGGCATCGCTCCCATGGGGGATAGTGGTAGTGTATCACAATCTCGGTATTACCTATCGCGACACAGAGGAATTCGGTAAGGGACTCGAGATGGCCGACCGCGCCATGCACGAAGCTGCGCGTGTCGGCAATGTTGCGCTCGAGGCACAGACACTAGCTGGCCATGCCGAAATTCGAGTGCTTTCAGGCGATGCGCAAGTGGGCCGTCGCGAGATTGAGAGAGCCTTGGATGCACATGCCCGGCTGGGCGATGCGGTGGGCGAGGCTGAAGACCGGCGGATCCTGGCGGCCGCACTTGTGGCCATGGGAGACGCGGCGCTGGCGGAGACAACACTCCGAACCGTTGTGGAGTGGGGAACGGAACACGGCAGACCGCTACTTGTGGCCACGGCCCGGCGAGATCTGGCGCACGTCCTGTTCAACAGCGGTGAGTTGGAGGTGGCGAGAGAGGCCGCATGCACCGCCCGCTCGGAATTCCATCAACTGGGTTGTGCGGCCGAGATTCGGAAGATCGACAAGCTGTTGGCGCTCATAGCCTGAGCCGGCCGGAATGACCCCACCTTGCCTTTCGATGCAAGACAAAGTACTTTATATTGCAAAGTTACTCTATCGGGCGATCCGATGTCTGCCACTTTGCGCAAGCTGCCTGATGCTACGTCCGCGATGATCGGGACGGTTCTTGCCCTGCCGGGACTTCTTTTCGCAAGCGCGTCGCTCCTCAAATACGGTTTGGGCTTGACGTGGCTGTACGACAACATCGGGTTCCTTGCAAGCCCCCAGATCGCGCCGGGGTACAATGCGATCTCGCCCGCACTCTTCTTGGGTGGCACGCTGGCGGCAGCCGTCCTCAACCTGCTGCCGATGCTGTCGATCGAGTTCCGCAGGGATGGAGGCTCGATCGTCAGTATGGTGAGGTTCACCCCGAGGCCGATCAACCTGATCGTGACGGCGGTTGCGCTAGTTACCTTCGCGACGATCTTCGGGTACGCGATTCTCGAGAATCTGGCTCCCTAGTGTAGCACGGGGCTCGCGGTAGCGTCCCTTCGAGTTCATCTTAGAACGCTTCGCGTATTCGACGAACCCGGAGGGTCGATGTTTAGTGCCGTATCCAGTGTGTGTGTTGTGGCAGCCGTGTTAGCGGCCGCCGTTCCGGGCCGATCCGTTGCCCAGCAACACCAAATACCTACGCCCGAGTCAGTTCTGGGATTTGAAGTGGGATCCGACTTCAAGCTCGCCAGGTATGATGAGTCGCTCGGCTACTTCCGTAAGCTGGCCGCCGCCAGCGATCGCATTCAACTCGTAGCAGTAGGCCGGACGTCGAACGGCCAAGCCTGGTATTTCGCGCTCATCTCGACGCCGGAGAACCTGGCTAAGGTCGGGCGGTACCGTGAGATAGCATGGCGCCTGGCACATCCCAAGGACCTTACTGACGACGACGCCCGTGCACTCGCCCGCGAAGGCAAGGCGTTCGTTCATATCGATGGCGGGCTCCATGCGTCCGAGGTCGCCGGCGCGCAGCACACAATTCAACTGGCATACGATCTCGTGTCCGGCACCGATGATCCCAAAATTCAGGAGATCCTCGACAACGACGTGGTCTTGCTATGGCCGTCACTCAACCCCGACGGGCAAAATATAGTGGTTGACTGGTACCGCTCTAACCTGGGCACCCCCTACGAGGTCTCGGGGATGCCGACGCTATATCAGAAATACATCGGGCACGATAACAACCGTGACTCTTACATGCTGAATATGATCGAGTCCCGGGTGATCGCACGCAACTGGAGACACTGGGAGCCGCAGATCATTTATGTACATCACCAGACCGCGCCGTTCCCTACCCGTATCTGGCTTCCGCCCTTTGCCGAGCCGATCGCATCGCAGGTACCGCCTTTGATGTCACGCACGGTGAACATGATTGGGATGGCCATTGCCCAGGGTCTAGAATCCAACGGGCAAACAGGTGCTACCCACATGGGTACGGGATTCGATGCCTGGTACCCCGGCTACATAGACTACATGCCCATGCTCCAAAACGCCGCCGCGTTCTGGACGGAGACCGCACTGTACCGCTACGCGACACCCCATTTCTACACGCTCGGTGATTTTCCGCGGAACACCAGGGACCTGCGGCCCGAGACGTTGTACCCCAGCCCCTGGCGGGGTGGTTGGTGGCGTTTGAAAGATGCCGTCGACTACATGCGTACTGCATCGATGGCGGTGCTCGAGTACGCTGCCAAATATCGGGAGACCTTGCTCTACAATCGCTACCAGTCGGGTCGGAATGTGATCAAGAGGTATCAGCATGAGCCGCCCTATGCTTATTTCGTGTCTCAGGACCAGCGTGATCCGGTAGCGGCGGTCGAGTTGTTGCGCCGACTGGCATTTGCGGGGGTGAGAGTGAGTCAGCTGACTCGTGCCGTGATGTTTGCCGGCATTCAGTATCCAGCCGGTACCTGGGTGATCCCGATGGACCAGGAGTTCGCCGAACTCGCACGACAGGTATTGGACGTTCAGACGTACCCGGACTTGCGGGAGTTCCCCAAGGGCCCGCCGGAGCAGCCGTACGACGCGGCTGGTTGGACACTCCCGTACCAGATGGACGTACGTGTGACTGCTGCCGCAGAACCGCTCACAGCCGAGGTCCGCTCGGCAATGCGCGAACTCAGGGGCACGCCGGTGGATTGGCGAAGGTCCGGCGACGGTGAGGTGGGTGGCAGCGCATTCGACAGCCCGCCGGGAGTCGGGTTCGACACCGACTCCGTTGCGGTTGCGATAGTGCCGCCGCCCGGGAGGATGACCGGTTCTGGACCGGACCTCGTGGTAGATCCGGCGCAGAACAACTCCTTCCGGGCCATCAACCGTGCTTTGGCGGCAGGAGGAACAGTTCGTTTCGAACCAGGAGCCCCCGGCAACGATGTGGTAGCGGGTTCGAGCGGCAGATATGTCATAGGTGGAGTATCCGAGGCGGTGCAGAGGCAAATGGTAAAGGATCTTGCTCTCAGTGCTGTACGGGCAAGTGGGAGAGGCGGTGTACCCATCAAGCGTCGCATCGGGCTTTACCGACCGTGGCGCCCGAGCATGGATGAGGGGTGGACCCGCTGGCTATTTGAGCAGTACGGCTTCGAATTCACCAACCTTCGAAACTCCGATCTGTGGGCCGGTTCTCTGGAAGATCGTTTCGACGTGATCATTCTGCCGGCCGAGCGCCCGTCGACCATTCTGAATGGTTACTCCAAGGGGTCGGTCCCGCCACGATACGCGGGCGGGCTGGGGCCTGCGGGCGTTCGTGCGCTGGACCGGTTCGTGCGTTCGGGAGGGACGTTGGTGTGTCTCAATTCTTCGAGCGACTTCGCGATTCAGCAATTACACCTCCCCGTCGAGAACGTCGTCGACACTCTGAGTCGTAGTGAGTTCTTTGTGAGCGGTTCCATTCTCGAGGTCACGACGGATCCGGCGCATCCGGTCATGTCGGGCATGCCGAGACGTGCCAAGGTCTTTGTGGACCGGAGTCCAGTATTTACGACGCTGGAGGGGTTCAAGGGTTCGGCTCTGGCCAAGTATGAGAAGGAAGGTTCTCCGTTGCTCTCGGGGTACTTGTTGGGGGACGCGCACCTGCAGGGGTATGCTGCCGCGCTCGATGTACAGCGTGGTCGAGGTCATGTGGTTCTCCTCGGATTCAGGCCGCAGTGGCGTGGCCAGCCGTTTGGGACGTTCCGCGTCCTATTCAATGCGGCGCTTTACGGTAGTCGGTTGGCGGCTGAAGGATACGGTAGTCCGGGATTCTGGACGCCCCCCGAGCAGTAGCGGGGTCGCCATCGGCGCCGCGACCGCCCCCACCCCACCCCAACAA
>JBHHZE010000015.1:0-61129 GCA_046757925.1 Gemmatimonadales bacterium | reverse complement strand
GGTGGACGGGCTGGTGGCCCAAGCGATTCCGACGTCCGGAAGATCTGTGGGATAGGCTTCCGGTCGCAGTGCGGCAATTCAGAGCCGTATTGTCGGCCTGGGTAGGTCTCATACCGCTTACGCTGGTGCCGGTGCTGCGAGCCGGGCTCGGACCTCCCGACCTGAAATGGTTGACGGTAATTCTGCCTACCGTCGCGTTTGGTGTGGCTATCACTTTTGGATCGGCTTTTGGATGGACCTGCTTCCGTTTGCACCGGTGGAGGAAGCGAGAGGGCCTTACCTATGGAGAGTTCGAGAAGCTCATGCAGGCTCCGGACGACAGTCCATTCTGGAAGGAGCCACACATCCGACGACTGCTGCTGCCGCGGCCGAATAGCGTGGAGCCGATGGCCTCACTCGTCCCGCAGACGCCAGCGACGCAAGTGCGTGCCATGTCGGATGCGGCACAAGGTTTCGATGGTTCGGTGCGGGAGATCGTGGACGACGCGGCCTCCGCCGGTAAACAGATTCTCAAGGTAATCGAGAGCCTGGATGAACAGATCCATAGTTTGGCGCGAGATGTGGATCCAGAGGAGCAGAGTCGACTGGAGAAAAAACTTTCATCCTTGGGCGAGGCTTCTGGTTCGGAGAGTGAAGGGCAGCGACGGATGAGGGCGCTGATAGAGGAACAAATGAAACTCGCCGTCACTCTCATTCGACAGCTGGAAGCTGCACAGCAGCGACGAGCCCAGCTCGTGGATCTCATCAAGACGCTCTGGCTCCAGGTCGCAAACCTCAAGTCTCACGCCGGAGAGGTTTCGTTCGACAGCGGCGAGATTAGCCAAGAGATTCGGGCGATCTCTAGTGATGCAAGACGTTATGTTGAGGCGTCGGAAGAGACTGCGCGCTTGCTCGAATCCACCAAATGGGGCAGCGACTAGGCGAGCATTCAGTTACCGCGCGGGGGATCTGCCGCGGTGAGCAAGATGTCCAACCGCGACATGCTTCCAGGGCTGAGGCGCGTGCCGAGGTTGGGCGCTTCCCAACCCGACAGCGTGACGTCCAAGTCGAGTGTTACACCCGACGGGACGTTGCAGATTCTGTAGTAACCCGTCCAATCTGAGATCGTCTCCACATGCACGGTTTCGCGACGCAGCTCACCGCTAGATGCGGCGACCATACGATTACCGGAGAACGCGATGCGAGCGTCGCCCAGTGGACGCCGTGTTACGGCGTCACGTACGAGGCCCGAGATCACCCCCGTGGCCGACAGGGTATCTGTCTCCGGGCAGATCAGACTGCGCCTGGCGGACGCTCTTGGAATTGTGAGGCTGATTGTCACTTGCTGATCGGCTGAAAGCATGAGCTCGCCCGGCGGAGGCAGGAACTCGGGTGTCCGCTCGGCAGCGACGGTCACGCCGTATGCGCCCGGGGTTAGATACCGAAACGAGAATCTGCCGTTCTTGTCGGTGTGCGTTTCTGTATAATCCGGCCCCAGTAAGATTATTGTAGCCTTGGAGGCGGAGTCGGACACGCTGCCGGTCAAGACGCCTTCAAGTGTAGCACGGCCGAGATTCACTGTTTCTCCACCCGCAGTCTGTATGCGGTTCACCCAGCCACCGATTTCCCTGATCGACAATAGATATGGATCCGCACCGCGATAGATAGTTGCCTGGCGATAGCGGACATCCGGCATGCGTATCCACCAGCGGCGCACGATCCAAGTGCCCGTAGGAAGATGTTCGAACTCGACGCGCCCACCGATGTGGGAATCGTCGATATCCCACGGCAGCCAGTTGTATTTGTACTCTAAGAACCTGAGTTCGGCCGTTTTCTGATCCAGCCACAGAACGCCTTTGATATCGGATCGCTTGCGGCCGGCGACGGGCTCGAACTGGAGTCCCAACAAACCCGGCTCCTCAGGAACGTCCTCGGTGACAGAGAAGCAATGGAGGTCTGCGAACTCGTCTGACAGTAGGACGCCTGCATCCGGAGCGTAATAGTAGTAGCCGTTCTTGTCTGTTCGCTGGATGAATCCTTTTTTCGCGAGCTCGGCGGCCGTGGCGGCGAGGAACGGACTCCCGTTGAACACGCCTTCTTCGGAAGAGAACTCCTGTTCGCGAATCTCGAGGCTCTGAGGATCGAGTTCGCGGCGGTACTGCACCAGTCGGTGCCGCAGCGTGCCCTGATTCTGGGTCCACTCAACGGCGTTCAACGCCTTCTGAGCTTCGTCCCATAGGGTAGATGCTGCAAGCCCCGTGGGGCGACTGGTCTTGCATGTTCGCTCGCCCGTGACAACTATTTTGTCGAGCGAAATAACCGTGGCGGATATCTCGAAGCGGTAGTCGACGACTTCGTCGGGCCCTACGTCTATCGGACCGGAGAGTTCCGTTCGGATTCCGATCACCGCCGACTTGAGCCTGTACCGCCCAGCTTCTTCCAGTCGTAGGAAGAACTCCCCTCTCAAGTCGGTCAGCGCGCGTCCGAGTTCCTGAGTGCTGTCCTTTATTAGGACCACGAAGCCGCCGCGTATCGGGTTGCCTGTCGTCCTGTCGACCAGCGTGCCGCGAATGGTTTGGGCTTGGGCGGGCTGGGCTGCTAGACCGATAGCTAAGATTGCTACAGTCGACCATATCAAACGGAGGGTGTTCACCGTTCCTACCTCACTGGCATTCCATATGATCTTAACCATGGATGCTGGGGAAAGTTTCATAGGCAGTGGTGATAGCGCAACCCGGCCTTTCTTGCGGCTAATTCCGCCCCTCCAGGGAGGGCCACAACTGCTGCAGTGTCTGGCGCGGCCCGCGACAGACATAAGTTCTAACGTCTCTCTCCCATGTGACGGCGAATGGATGCGTCACGTAACCCGTGTAGGTTCGCGAGTCACAGAAGTCGGCAAAATCGTCTTCAGAGTGCTCATGAGTGCGGGAGGAAATCTCAGTGCGACCAGCGAGTCCCCCAGAATCCAGCGCGTTACCGCTGACAGCATTGCGATGAACGGCGGGAAATCCATGTGCCAAAGGCGGAGGTGCTCGCCCATGGCCATGTAGAGGAACTCATCTCTATGGAACTCATACGGTCCGAGCGCGTTCGTGGCCAAGTGGAGTGTGAACTCGACCGCTGCGAGGCCCGCTACAACGCCGAAGGAGATTACTGGGACTTGGGCCGGTTCGGTCGAGTGAGACATATTGTTGGCATTACTCAACCGCTGGAGAAAATAGCGGAGCCAAGAGCGTAAAGCAACCATTCGAGCCTTTGGCTCATGCGGATAGACAGGGGAAACGTGTCGCGTCGGAATGTTGGGACTTTAGCGGCGCGTGCGCCGGCCAGATTCGCCGAGGCTACGTCGGTAAGGTATTGATCGCCTACTAGCAGTACGGCGGCGGGATCGTCGATTTCCAGCAACTCCATGGTATATCGCACCAGTCTACCGGCCGGCTTCCGCAACTGCCTTCCACCTGAAGCAAGGATCGCCGTGATTGCGTCTGCCGTGTGCGTGTCCTCCCCGCGCCACTTATGTCGGAAGACTGAACCCGCAGGTGTCGCGTATCCGCGCACGATCGGGATCTCGGGAAAGATAATTGCTAGCGCATCAAAGCGAGGCTCGTCGCAATTGGAGAGAATCGCGTGACGAGCTGGTCCGTTAGCGAACAGACTGCGCAAGTGCGGGAACGCGGGATCTACATCCGATCCATGGTACGCCATGATAGTTCCATCGACGTCCCACAGTACTCCACGAAACTCATGTTTTCCAATGAACTCAGCGTTTGCCTCGGCGACACTATCTAGTCGAAACGTCGGCTGCAGACATGAAAGGATCTTCCAGAGCTGCGGGATAGTCTGGCGCAGGGTCGAAAGCTGGCCCGTGGACATGGAGTGTAAGGTAGGGTGGGGAGGGGGGAGGGGGGAGTGGGGAGGGGTGCTCCGGTGAAAAGTGAAAAGTGAAGTGTGAAAAGTGAAATGCCGAGGGGTTTGGCTGGCCCAGGGCCCTTCTGCGGCCCAGGCTGGCGCCCGCTGCGCTTAGGAACCATCTTATGCCCGACCAATGAGCACTCTGTCCGTTACTCCGTCGCTTTTCACCGCGGCCGTTAGCCTTGCGGTTCGGTCATTCCCGGTCTTTCAGCGCGTGCGACAGCGACTGACTTTCTTTTCACCTTTCACATTTCACACTTCAGCATGATCGTATGACCGACCTCACCCGGCGTCTCACCACAGCCCTAGCCGAGCGCTACTTGATTGAGAAGCATATCGGTGAGGGCGGTATGGCGACAGTTTACCTGGCGCGGGATATCAAGCACGAGCGTAAGGTAGCGCTCAAGGTGTTGCGACCGGAACTCGCTGCGCTAATTGGCGCCGAGCGTTTCTTGAACGAGATCAAGGTGACGGCCAACCTGCAGCACCCCCATATCCTGCCGCTGCACGATTCCGGTGATGCCGATGAGTTCCTGTTCTACGTGATGCCGTATGTTGAAGGGGACACACTCAGGGACAAACTGAACCGTGAGAAACAATTGGCCATCGACGAGGCGATCGAGATCACTCGGTCAGTGGCATCGGCGCTGGATTACGCGCACCGGCACGACGTGATCCATCGGGACATCAAACCGGAAAACATCCTGATCCACGACGGCCAGGCGCTGGTGGCCGATTTCGGGATTGCGCTGGCGGTGAGTCAGGCCGGCGGGTGATCTATCAGTCGGAGCGGCCCGTCTTCGATCTCTATTGGCGTGCCGCCGACGCCAGTCAGAGCGAAGAGCCGTTGCTGGTTGACGAATACGACAAGAACCCTGGCTCGATCTCGCCGGATGGAAAGACATTGGCTGTATCGCGGGCGGTGCCGCGGGGAAACGTCATTTGGCTCGTACCGCTAGACGCAGGCGAGCCAACGTCTTATCTCGAAACCCAGTTCAGTCTCGTGCATCCATCGTTCTCACCTGACGGCGGCTGGATGGCGTACGACTCGGATGAATCGGGCAGGCGAGAGGTTTACCTGCAGTCCTATCCCGATCCGGCGATTGGCCGGGTGCAGGTATCGACTGACGGTGACACGGAGCCCATGTGGACCAAAGGCGGTGTCGAGCTAGTGTATCGCAACGGCGATGCGATGATGGCGACGAAAGTGGATTTGTCGACAGGCGAGGCCAATACCCCGCATCGGCTGTTCACCGGAAGGTACGTTGGCTGGTCGAGCGAGACGGGCAATACCTGGAGCTATGACGTGACGCCGGATGGAAGCCGGTTCCTGCTCATCAAGACGCCGGCGGAGTCGGCGCCGCGGCGGATCAACATCGTGGTGAACTGGTTTGAGGAGTTGAGGGTGAAGGTAGGTAGCAATTGACAGTGACATGTGAAACTGCGTTAGCATAGGGTGAATGTAAGAGGAAAAAGTGAAACAGAACTCACCATCGCCCGAAGTAATCATCGAGACCCTGATGGCCTACCAGAAGTCGGCCGCGCTGAAGGGGGCTATCGAGCTGGAACTATTCACCGCCATCGGTGACGGTGCATCGACCGCGTCCGCGATAGCAGTGCGCTGCGGCACTGCCGAGCGTGGTGTACGCTGTCTGTGTGACTATCTCGTGGTGGCGGGATTTCTCACCAAGAATTTGCACGGTTACGGACTCACACTTGAGGCCGCCGCGTTCCTGGACAAGAACGCTCCCGGGTACCTGGGGTCGGTCTCCGGGTTCCTGAACGCGCCGCAGTTTGCCTGCGCGTTCGACGACGTGGCGGCGCTGGTCAGGAATGGTGGGACCATACTGGGTGAGGCCGGCACGATGGACCCCGAGCACCCAGTGTGGGTAAAGTTCGCCAAATCGATGCAGCCGCTGGCCCGTGTGAATGCAGAACAGGTTGCGGATCTACTGGAAGCTCGGAGTGAACTGGGCGGTAGAGTGCTGGACATAGCCGCGGGGCACGGACTATATGGTATCGAACTCGCGAAAAGGGATCCCGATGTTCAGGTGGTCGCGCTCGATTGGGAAAATGTCTTGACGGTCGCTCACAACAACGCACGCGATGCCGGCGTGCTAGATCGATTCGATATGCTGTCCGGGAGCGCGTTCGACCTCGATCTGGGCGGTCCGTACGATATCGTTCTCATGATGAATTTTCTGCATCACTTCGACGCCGCCACATGCGAGGCGTTACTACGAAAAGTGTGCAATGGCTTGGCCCCCGAGGGACGAGCCGTGACGCTCGAGGCGGTGCCCAACGAGGATCGCGTATCGCCGCCCTATCCCGCGTCGTTCGCACTGGTCATGCTTGCGACCACCGAGCGTGGCGAAGCCTATACACGCAGCGAGTTGGATGCGATGTTCTGTAGCGCCGGGTTCGCCCGGAATGAGTTCGAGCCGCTGGGCGCGAACAGGCCGACCGTGGTGATATCACGCAAGTAACGCCCGTCGATCTGTCTAGCCGTCGATAAACTGTAGTACCACGCTCGCAAGTTCGGGTCCCTTGTCTTCTTGCAGGAAATGGCCGGCCCCTACGATGGTTGTATGAGGCTGACCGACTGCGCCGGGGACGCGTTCGCAAAAGGCTGCGTCGGCACCGCGCGTGATTGGGTCGCCGTCGCTGAACGCCGTCAGAAACGGCTTCTGCCATTCTTTCAACACGTCCCACGCCGCGCGGTTGGCCGGGGCGGCGGGATCGTCCGGACGTGTCGGTACGAGCCTGGGGAATGCGCGTGCGCCAGCCTTGTAGCTCTCGCTGGGGAACGGTGCATTGTACGCCGCGAGCACCTCTGGCGTGAGTCGCGTGCGCGTGCCCGCCCGTATTATCGTGCTCACGGGAAACAACGGTGTCCACCTAGCGAGCACCTTCCAGATGCGGAAAGCAAGCGGGCCGGGATGACTCCCGGTTGGCAGTGCGCCGTTGGCCAGCACCACGCGGTCGAACCGATCCGGATGCTCGGCCGCGAGTCGCAACCCGATCAACGATCCCCAGTCCTGGCACACGAGTGTTGTCCGCCTGAGGTCCAGCGCCTCGAGCCATGCGGTCATCCAGTCCACGTGTCGCTGGTAAGTGTAGTCGCTCACACGAGCCGGCTTGTCACTGCGCCCGAAGCCCACTAAGTCCGGCGCCACCGCCCGGTATCCTTGAGTGACGAGCGGCGGTGTCATGTGGCGGTGGAGGAACGACCAGGACGGTTCACCGTGCATCATCAGCACCGGATCGGCCTTAGGGTCTCCTTCGTCGATGTAGTGGATGCGGAGTCCCTGGACCTCCACATAGTTCGGCTCAAAGGGAAATCCGGGGAGGTCTACAAACCTATCGTCGGGTGTTCGAAGTATCCGCATCGCAGGGTGTTGATTTGGAGTCATGTGTGGGCATTGGGTAATTATATGTGCAAGAAGTCTGTCTCAGGGCAACCAACCCTAGGTCTCGATGACCGCTTGGATAAACCGGCCAAGCGCTTGGGTAAGCATGGGTCCAAGCGCGCCGGCGTCAACGAAGCGCTGGCGGAACACGTCGCCAGCAGGAAAAGGCGTCGTGTTCTCGACCTGTTCGGGAACGCGGCGTGGGATTCCAAGTACGACTACAAGGCCGTCCGGCAGGCTTAACGTTTTGCTGCGGATGATCGTATAAGGAAGTAGTAGAAGGAGGGACCACGTGTTTGAATCGACCAAGCGCCTGTCAATCGTGACACGCATCGCGTCCACCGCCGTACTCGTTCCGTTCGTCAGCGTGATGATGCCCACCGCGGTGCTATCTCAGCAGCCGGACAGCGCATCCCGATCCGTACCCGGTTTCGACATCGACCGAGCTCGGCTGGGTGGCGGGCGGTTCGAGCCCTTTCAGGTAGAAGAGACACTGCCTTTGCGAGATGCCCTCGGCAGCGGGCGCGTTGAAAAGGACACGCCGATCTTGGTTCTCGAACGCAAGCAGGGCCGGCTCGCCCTCGTGACCAGCCAGATGGCGTACCATCACATCGCCCAAGGTGAGATGGCTGGAGAGCCCTGGATGGTGTCGTTCTGAGTGGTGTGCAATACCGGGGTCAGTTTGACTCCTGTGGTGAACGGTGAGGTGCACCACTTCCAGGCCCGCGGTCTCTACAACGGCCTCTTCCTCATGTGGGACCGTGAGTCGGAATCGTACTGGAACCACATTACGGGCCAGAGCGTGTACGGGCCACTCGCCGGTACCAAGCTCGAGGTAGGCAACCTGCTGCACACTGCCGTCGAACAAGCTCTCGCTGCAGATCCCGATCTCCGAGTCGCCCTGTCCGATCAGATGCCACAGCGGAGGTTTGGCCGCAGGGGTAGGGGCGGAGGTAGGATACGGTCCTTTTTCGACCGCGTGCCGGTGCTGCGCGGCGCCTTCAGGTCCACTATAGACAAAGAAGACACACGCCGGCCCACCATGGATATCGGCCTTGGTGTATGGGCCGATTCCACCGCACGGTACTACGCAATGGAGTTCGTTACGGCGCATGACAACATGGTGCTGGATGAGTTCCAGGGCCGTCGACTCTTGGTTTATCGGGAACCGACGTCCCACGTTTTGGTGGCCCAGTTCACCGATGCTACGACAGCAGAATGGCGTGATGACGAGCTGCACTTGAACACGGGCGAGGTGATTCGCAAGGGCGTGTTGTTCGGTGCAGGTGGCGAGAAGCGCGAGGTGGATTACCCACAACAAGTCTTCACCCGGTGGTACGGTTTTGCGCTCACGTTCCCCGGGGCAGAGGTTTACGAGCCATAGGAATATCGAATATCCAACAAGGAACTTCGAAGTAGCAGCGATCTATTGGGGACCTGACCGGTTCGACATTCCTTATCTAAACTCCGGGTTCGGATGATCGAAGCGACAGCCCGCGTCCCACTGCGAGCGCTGGTTGCCGTGCGCCGGTATGCCGCCCGAGTCTTTGATCATCCGGGCCAGGTGCATCAAGTTCCACGTCATGAACGTGGTGTTGCGGTTGGTGAAATCGTTCTCCGGGCCGCCTGAACCCGGGTCTAGGTACGACGGTCCCGGGCCCGCCTCGCCGAGCCAGGCGGCATCTGCCTGAGGTGGAATCACGTAACCCAAATGTTGCAAAGAGTACAGAATGTTCATCGCGCAGTGCTTGGCGCCGTCCTCGTTGCCCGTGATCACGCACCCGCCGACTCGTCCGTAGTAGGCGTACTGCCCGTGTTCGTTGAGATCACCTGACGAGGAGTAGAGACGTTCGATGACGTTGCTGCACACGGATGACTTCTCGCCGAGCCAGATCGGAGAGCCAATGACCAAGATGTGGGCCTCCTTGACTTTTTCATAGATTTCGGGCCACTCGTCTCGATCCCAGCCGCGCTCCTTCATATCCGGATACACGCCGTATGCGATGTTGTGATCTACCGGCCGGAGGACTTCCGTGGCCATGCCGTTCTTTTCCATTATGGCCTGCGAGATGTCGATCAAGCCCTGTGTATGAGACATCTCCGGTGTTCGTTTGAGCGTGCAATTGAGGAACAGGGCCGTGAGATCTGAGAAGTCCCACTTGCTGGAGGTGCACAGCTCGACCTGCCTGTCGCTTAGAGTCACTTCGTCTCCACGGTCTTGTTCGGGTTTGAGGTCTTAACTCTACGGTCCCCGCTTGGACCACACAACAACCACTCCACATCCTGAATCCCGATCCTGGAACTCCGGTGGGACCGAGAGCCGTGCATACGCCTCTATTCCCTCGATGTCTGACGTGATAAAGAATTGATCCGGGTTGATTTCGTCTATCGAACCCAGCTTGAAGCCGTCGTAGTAAACTACCGGTGGACATATTTCTTGAGCGCCGCCGGTTCCACTGAATCGGACGGTGAATACTTGCGACACCCCAGCCGGCATACTAACAATCCGGACGTGGTGGCCCACGTTCCGTAGGACGTCGGTGAAATCCGGTACTCCCCTGGCTTCTATATCCTCGCGTGTTACAAAAGCGCCGATTCCGCGCTCTTTTCTGCGATAAAAATCGGCGAGTGGGCCCGGTGCCGGACGTTCGGCTTTGCCGGTGACCGTTACCGGATCTAGTTCGGTGGCCTTTCTAGAGAGCCTGAGCTCCAGTTCAATGTTGTCGCTCGCCGCCAATTCGATAGGTGGTGTAGACAGCGCCGCATACCCGTCTCGTTCAACTCGGACCGAGTATTTGCCTGGCAACGGGGCCGTTATGGTATAGGCGCCAGTGGAGTCACTGACTCGTCCGGCCCGCAGCTTTCCATCCGTATCGAATAGGAGCACTGCGACTGACGGCACCGCTCTCCCGCTCAGCTCGTCGATGACGACGCCCTGTATCGTCTGTGCCGCTGCCGGTGTGACCGTGGCCAACGTCAGTGCGACGGCCGCTTGTATCGCTGCGGCGGCACAGCGGCCTGGTCTTGTTGATCGTAGACAGCCTGGTATGGTCACTAACGTGGTCCTCTGGCGTTCGTCTAAAGATACACAAGACTGCGCTAGAGGTTACACGGGCGTTGCCACATGATCAGGGCGGTCCTTTGGCGCATTGCTCCTAGTGAGCATCCGTTCAGTGAACTCGACTCGCTCGTAGAGTTCCGCCAGGCCTCCATGCAGAGATTGTACTTCTTCCCGCAACTCCTGTACGGCATCACGCAACTCATCCACACTCCGATCACGCCCTCCGTGTAATCGCGCTTTGAAGTCGTAGCGCATCTTCATGGCCAGGAGTACCATGCCACCCACTCCGAACACGCCGAGGAACGGCATTATTATCTCTGCTAATTGTTGGAATGACATCTCAATGCTCCTGGTGATATTGAGGGTTAAAGCCGGTTCGTCACGCCTGCCGTAGGGAGTCGACCACGTTCTGACGCGCCGCCTTCCACGCCGGGAACAGACCACCCAGGAGTCCCATGATCACCGAAAATGCCATCCCCGCACCGAGCAGGCTCGGCGTCACCCGGAAGGCGAACGCAATCTCGCTGAACGTGTTCCAGTTGGTCGTACTCGTGACGAGTCCGTTGATCGGTAGTGCCGCGATACACCCTATCGCACCGCCCAACAACGCTATGAGTCCCGCCTCGGCCAGGAATGACGTGAGCACGTTGTGGCGTTTGAAGCCGAGTGTCAGCAGCATGCCTATCTCCGGAGCCCGGGATGCAACTGCCGCGTACATGGTGTTGATAGCTCCGAACACAGCGCCGATTGCCATGATGGTGGCAATAAAGACCGCAATGAAACTCAACACTTGGCTCAGTAGCGTCGACTGGTTCACGTAGAATTCGAGTTCGCGAAACGCGTCCACGTTGAGCCGGGAATCGTTCTCCAGGATGTTCTTGGCATCCTCGAAGGCGCTGGGATCTCTCATGCGGAAAGTGATCGACTGGAACACCTGTCCCCGGAACACGGGCATGAACTGTTCGTTCTCTCCCCAGATCTCTGACTCAAATGATGAACCAGCCGCCTCGAAATGGCCAACGATAGTCCATTCCTCCCCGCCGAACTCGAGCTTGTCACCGATGTCCGAGTTCTCGAATCTCTGAATGAATGTCTTACCGACGACGACCTCACGTGCACCCGAGCGGAACGGCCGACCATTAGTGATCTCAACGCCCTTCCGTACGTCGAACGCTCGTGGGCTGACTCCCCGGGCAACCACGTTGGCGAGCCCACCGTCATTCGCACGTTGCAGCGGAATCACCACGTACGTTTCGGGACTCACCATGGGAAGCCCGTTGCTGCCGGTGGCAACGAACGGTAGGCCGGCAACGAGCCTTGCTCCGTCTCGGGAGATCGCACTGTTCATTTCTTGGTTCGCGCTCTTGCGGAGCAGGATGATGTTGTCCGTGGATCCCGTACGCGCCAGGGCGGCACGGAATCCGTTGGATAGCGCCATCATTGCGATGAAAACGGCCACGACGAGCCCCATGCCGAGAGCTGTGGTGATCGTCGATACCGGCCTCTGTCTCAGGCTTCGCATGTTGTATATGATCGGGATCTTCACCGTAGACTTCCTATGCGATCCGCCGAAATGCCTGCACCACCGACAACCGTGCGGACTGCAATGCGGGTACAGCGCCACTGACGAAGCCGAGTAACGTGGCTATAGCCAGGCCCAGCACAATAGTACTCCACTCGACTCCAAAGCCCGGGAAAAACTGGTTCATGGTGTTGTTGCCGCTGAACGCGGCTCTCGCCGCAAACAGACCGATCGAACCGCCGATCAGCGTGATAATGACGGACTCGGTCAACACGATCCCGAACAGGGTCCCGTTCTGGAATCCAAGCGTCTTCATGACTGCTACCTCGTTCACGCGTTCGCGCACTGCCATCATCATCGTGTTGGCTGCGACCAAGAGAATTGCGAAGAACACCGCTGTACCGATCGAGCGGACCAAGAAGCTCACATTCCCCCACATTGTGACAAACCCAGTCTGCCAGGCCCGTTCAGTTTCCGTCTTTGTCGGCGCACTGGAGTTTTCGAAGGATGCATCGATTCGGCTGGCAATTTCCGCTGCCCGGTCGGGGTCCTCGAGTTCGAGCACGTACCATCCAGGAGATATGCGACCGTCCGTGGCTTCGTAGAGATACTTATAGTGGAAGAACAATGTAGCGTCACCGTAACTCGGATTCGCCGGTGTGTACACGCCGCGAATTGTGAACTCCCAATCGCCGGGGAAGATTGTTCCCTTGAGTGTGACGGTCTGTCCGACGTGCCAGCCGTATTTCTCCATGAGTCCTACACCCGCAATCGCCGCTGTCCGTTCCTTTAGAAACGCCGCCTTCTGATCCTCCGGGATCTGAATGTCTGGATACATGGGGAGGTAGCTCTCCGCTTCGATGGCGAACTGTGCAAAGAAATCGTTGGGATCGGTATAATAGCCGCCAAACCAATTGGCCCAAGAGACACTCTTGATACCGTCGGTAGCCAGCAATCGCTGGGCATGTGCCTGTGGTAATGGAAACGTGATGCCGCTTGCGCTGGTCGTGACCAAGCGAGCCTCGCTTCCCACTTCAGTCGCAGCGTCCAACGTCGTGAGTACCGAGCGGAGGGTGCCGAAGAGGAAAAAGGCAACAGCCACGCTGACGGTAGTCAGGATGGTACGCCGTTTATTTCTCAGCAGATTGACCCAGACTAGGTGTGCGAATCTCATCGATGCAGCACTCCTTTGTCCAAATGCATTACGTGGTGTGCACGTTCCGCCGCGTGCGCGTCGTGAGTGACGATGAGAATGGTCTTATTGAATTCCGAATTGAGCTGCTCCAGCAGCACTAGTATCTCTCCGGCCGATCTGGAGTCCAGGTCGCCGGTCGGCTCGTCACCCAGTATGATCGTGGGATCGCTGACGATGGCCCTTGCGATTCCGACGCGTTGTTGTTGACCTCCCGAAAGCTGTCGAGGAAAATGTTCGGCGCGGTCAACTAGTCCGACTATTTCGAGCGCCGCCATCACGTGGTCTCGACGTTGCTTTTTCGACAAGTTGGTGAGCAGAAGCGGCAGTTCGATATTCTGGAGAGCGGTGAGGACCGGAAGAAGGTTGTAGAACTGGAAGATGAAACCAATATGCGTCGATCGCCACGCGGCCAGTTGTCTGGAAGACATCCGTGTCACATCGTGTCCCGCCACGACGACCGACCCGGTGTCAGGACTATCCAGTCCGGCGATCATGTTGAGTAGTGTGCTCTTTCCGCTTCCCGACGGCCCCATGAGCGCCAAAAACTCACCATCACATATGTCCAGGTTGACGTCTTCGAATACGTCGATTCGCTGAGTGTCGCGGCGGTAAGATTTTGCGAGGTCGCAAATCTGGACAAGCGCTCGAGTATCTGTCCCAGTCTCTGTTCTCATGTCTGACGCTTCGCTAGTTGGTGACGACATGCACATTCACTCCATCTTGAAGAGCGTCCGGCGGATTCAACACGACCTGTTCGCCGCCATAGAGGCCCGACAGAATTTCGCGGCGGCCACCGGACACCGGACCTGCCTCGACCGTTGTCCGGCTCACGGTCCCATTACGTACGACCCACACTATCGTTTCACCGCCGATGTTCCGAACCACCTCCGAGGGCACGAAAATGCGGGGTGACGCGCCCGCGTTCGAGCTTGAATCTCTAGTCTCTAGAAACTCCACCCGGGCGCCCATCTCCGGGAGGATTCGTGGGTCGCGGTCCAAGATGCTGACCTTCACCTGCACCGTAGCCTTCTGCCTGTCCGCCGTAGGAACTATTTGGCGCACGGCCCCACCAAATGCCAGCGTAGGATACGCATCAAGAACGATCCTAGCCCTCTGGTGATCATGGATTTGTGCAATGTAGGCTTCGTTGACATCGACCTCTACCTCTAACGTCTCCAAATCCGCCATGGTCACAACGGCTCCGCGCGTGAGGCCCCCTCCAGTGGCCGCAGGTGCGACAACTTCTCCAACCTCGGCGTCCTTCCTGAGCACAGTTCCTGAAAACGGTGCCCGAATCACCGTGTTCTCGAGATTGGCATTGGCCACTGCTACGGCAGCCTTGGCCCCTTTTACCCGAGCTTCCTGGACACCCACACGGGCATCCGCAGCAGCAAGCTGCGCCTTGAGGTCTTCCGCTTCTCGCGCGGAACCCAGGTTCCTAGCCAAGAGATCGTCGGCCCGGACGACGTCACGCCGGAGCTGATCGCGCACCGCGATTGCTTCACGGAGCGAAGCTTCCGCACTGAGCTGCTCGGCCCGGGCCTGGGCGAGCGCTGCGGCGTAATCGCGGTTCTCCAACCGTGCCACTATATCGCCCTTCTTCAAGATCGAGCCTTCGGAGACTCCCAGATACTCTAATCTCCCAGGGATCTTTGAGGAGATAGAAGCCTTAGTCCGGGCGACGACGTAGCCATTGGCCGTTATCCCAACGGTGCCGGAACCACCGTTACCAACCAGCTCCACCCGGCTAACGGTGACTTCGATCCCGGATCCACTCCGCAAATGGACAAACGCGGCTCCGACGATCACGACAGCGACAACGGCTAGTCCAACAGAAAACTTGAGTGCTTGTCGAGAACCAGCCGACGGCCGATCGCGGTCGATTCTCAGGCGCGAGAGGTCAGGTGAGGGATTTCCCATGGCGGCTATGTGTTGGCTCCAAGTCGTTGGCCTACTCAAGATACGACATTGGCACGTTCAAGTCAGGGACAGCGTTGGCTGCCGCTTCCTCGCCCTTTCCCACCTGTCGACTCCCTCCGGTGGATCCCGGCAATGATGTTCCACAGCGGGCCGCCCGGTGGGGAACGTCCATAGGCGTGTGGGATCGCTTCACGATACGGCCTTTGCAGCGACAGGCATCGCCATGCTATACTCTAAATGTGTCTGAGTCACCCTCACCTACATAGAACACCGTATTCTGGCGAGCGCAGCATTGAGCGCCGGGGGGCCGTGCGCGATCTATTGGGAATAAGGTTCAGCTCGCGGCGAAAGGAGCCGAGTGTGAGTCGGCATAGGGTCTTGAATTTCGTGGTTTTTTTCGCTGCAGGGCTCGTAACCACCGTGGCAGCACGTGATGGAGCGGTTGCCTTACGGGGAGACGACGCCCGTATAGTCTCGAGACGTCAGATCGACGCCGCCGAGATCTTCAAGCGTAACTGCAGCGCCTGCCATGGAAAAAAGGGCAAGGGAGACGGACCGGCTGCTGTTGCCCTCAACCCACGGCCCGCGAATCTCGCCAACGCCAAATTCATGGCCCAATACAGTGATGAAGAACTTCGAGAGATCATTACAAATGGCCGGCGCACCATGCCGGCCTTCGGTAAGCTACTGAAACCCGAGGAACTCCAGGCGGTTGCGGAGTTCGTTCGAAGCCTGAGTGCCAATGAATGAGTGTCAGGTCTTGACCCGAGACGGAGGTTAGTACGATGACGAAGTGGAACAGACCCGAGGTTGGATTGCTCGTGCTGCGGGTCGCTATCGGCTTGATCTTCTTGTTGCACGGAGGAATGAATCTGATCGGCGGACGCGAATCGTTCATGCGCGAGATACTCGGAATGGTGGGAATGACGCTTCCCGACTGGTTGCTGCTATTCGTAACGTTGGTCGAATTCTTTGGTGGCATTGCCCTGCTGGCCGGGCTGTACGCGCGGTTGGCGGCGCTGGTTCTGGCATGCGAGATGGTGGTCGTCGTGTTGATGTTTCATCTGCAACAGGGGTTCTTCATCGTATCGGTCCCGAATGTGCCACTGGCCTATGGATTCGAGTATCATGTGGCACTCATTGGCGGGCTGGTATGCATTGCCTTCGGTGGACCGGGGGTGTGGGCGGTCGAATCGACATTCGTCGGTGCTGGGGGGGATCCCAGGGTCTGAACGCCTTACCCCCGATAATTCCCGACCTGCAGCTCTACGCCGTAGTCTTGGCCCCGCAGGAATTCAATTACGGCCTGAAGAGAATCGCGCGAGGGTGACGACACCCGCACCTCATCTCCCTGAATTGCCGCCTGCACTTTCTTCATTTTCTGATCCTTGATGTCCTTGACGATCTTCCGCGCGGTGTCGGCTGGGATGCCCTGCTGCAACGCGACGCGCTGTCTCACCCGCGCACCGGCGGCCGGTTCGGGGTCGCTGACAGTCACGTTCTTAGTCGGCACCTTGCGTCGTACCAACTTCGAGTGCAGAACATCCCAGAGTGCCTTGAGGCGGTAGTCGTCGTCGGCTTCCAATGTGATTGACGCGCTCTTGCGGTCGTAGTCGATGGTGCAGCGCGTGCCTTTGAAATCGTAGCGCTGGGCGATCTCCTTCCGCGCCTGGTTAACGGCATTATCCACTTCCTGGAGATCTGCTCCTGTCGAAATATCGAACGATGATACTCCTGCCATCGGTTTTCCTGTGGTTGTTGGAGCAGACAAAGTAGCCTGAGGAACTGAGTGTAGGAACCCGGAGCCTCTCGCGCTCCGGGGCACGGGCGTGCATCTTTCCCGGCGCATTGCAAATCTTCGCTTGCTCGGCACTGTGGATTCGCCGAACAACCATGCCGAAACATCTTTGCTGAGGTGAGCCGTGACAGATCCGGCATGCTTGACCCTTCGTGCCCGCGCCCTGAGTGGCTTCTTGAAGTTGCGCTGCTAGCCGTCTCGTATGCGTACTCTTCTTTTTGTGCTCGCTGTGGGACAGGGTGCCTTCCTCGTTACTACGTTCGTGTTCTTGATTTTCCGGCGCTGGCGTGACTCGATCCGAGTAGTCCAGCGGGAACTCGAACGGCTACAGTTGGGTCGTGCAATCCGGGAGGTTGTGGATGGTAGACGGCCACACGGGGACCTGGCAGGAGAAATCGATAGGTGCGGAAGGGACAACGTGACTGTCGTGTTGCAGCAATACGCCACCACAGTAAGCGCCGCTTGTTGGGGCTCTGTCTCGCAGGCCGTCAGGCAATCTCACTGGTATCTGACAGTTACTACTCGCTTCGTCACGTCACGCTTTTGGTGGCGCCGCCTCATGGGGGCAAGAGCGCTCGCGCTCGTGGGTACTGACAAGGATGTCGGGACCGCACGACAGTTGATTGGAGACAGCCACGCGGCCGTCCAACTTGCAGCGATCTCCATTGCATCACGTCTCCACGATCCAGACCTGCTGGATGCCGTGCTCGGCCAAGCCGTCGGTGCCCGGAGGGTGGTGCGACAGTACATGTTCGATAAACTGGTCGCCGTCGGGTCACCGCTGGTCCCCGTGTTGCAACGCCGGCTGTCGGCTCCTCGATCGGTGTTTGAACTATGTGACCTGGTCAGGTTAGCCGGCACACTGGCTGCGCCCGAGCTGCAAAACCACGTGTTGTCCTTGGCCGAGCACGAGGACAAGAGCGTACGCGGGGCGGTAGCACGGGCGCTAGGCCACTACGGTGACAAGTGTGCCCGTACCGTACTGGAAGGATTGCTCAGCGATGAGGTATGGGAAGTTCGGACGCGCGCGGCGACGGCGCTCGGCATGATCGGCGATGGGCGCTCGTCAGGGGCGCTTAGCCAAGCAATATACGATTCCAATTGGTGGGTGCGGCTCCGGGCCGCGGTTGCGCTGCGGCGACTAGGTGCACAGGGCGTCCAAGATCTCGATTCGGTGGCTGCGAGCGACGATCGCTACGCGAGCGAGATGGCTACCTATGTATTGCGGCTTACTGACGCTGCAGTGCAGGACTACTCGGCGTAACCGGATGTACGATCTGTTCGTCTCCCTGGTTGTAACAGCCGATCACGCGGTCATCTGGTATTTCCTTGCAGTCAACTCCTTCTACGCACTGTTGCTCCTGCTCTCCGTGCCTGAAATCTGGAAGCATTGGAACATCATGCGCCTGGAGGATCTCAAAGCGCTGGTGGGATCGGAGGCGCTGCCGCCGATCTCGATCGTCATCCCGGCGCACAACATGGAGGCGAGCATTACAGAAAGTGTGGCGGCCCAACTGGCGCTCGAGTATCCGCAACACGAAGTCATCGTGGTAAACGACGGATCGGATGACAAGACGATGCGCAGACTGCGTGATAGCTTTGATCTCTACGAGGTACCTCCTGCCTTTCCTCGAAGAATCAAAACGCAACCGATCCGAGCGTTCTATCGATCGCGCACACGGAGTCAGCTGCTCGTGATCGACAAGGAAAACGGCGGCAAGGCCGACTCGCTGAACGCGGCGGTAAGCTCCGCGCGGTATCCGTTGGTGGTGGCGGTGGATGCCGACACGTTGGTTGCGCGAGATGCTCTCCTGCGACTCGTGCGTCCATTCCTGTTGGGCGAGCACGTGGCGGCGGCCGGTGGGTCGATCCGTGTTGCCAACGGATGCCGGATCGAACATGCCCACGTGGTCGAGCCGCGAGTGCCACGCCAGTTCCTATCTGCGGTGCAGGTACCGGAATACCTCAGAGCGTTTCTGTTCGGACGGCTCGGTTGGAACAAAATGGGGGGCAACCTCATCATATCGGGGGCTTTCGGTCTGTTCCAGCGGCATTACCTCCTGGACATCGGAGGATACACCTCCGGTAACGTGGTCGAAGATCTCGATCTCGTGGTACGATTGCACGAGCACCTGCGCAGGGAAGGTGTTCCATACGACATCCCCTTCGTACCAGATCCGGTAGCGTGGACTGAAGTGCCGTCAGATCTTCGGACACACGGGCGCCAACGTGAGAGGTGGCACCGCGGCCTGATCGTTACTATGGCGGGCCACCTGAGACTGCTTCTCAATCCCAAGTTCGGGCGGGTCGGTCTGGTGACCATGCCATTCTTTTTCTTCGGTGAAATGCTGGCGCCGGTAGCCGAGGTCGTGGGGTATCTGCTCACCATTACGGGAATGGCGCTGGGGATACTCAGTTTGCAATACGCGTTGCTCTTCCTTGCCGTGGCGCTGGGATATCAGGTGATCCTCAGCCTCTCCGCGGTGATCTTGGAGGAAACTACATTCAGCGTGTACCGCCGCTTTTCGGATCTACTTCGGTTGGTGTGGTATTCACTGGTGGAACCGTTCGGCTACCGGCAGATCACTGTTTTTTGGCGACTCAAGGGGTTCTGGAATGCTTTATGGGGTTTCAAGCACTGGGGTGAGATGCGCCGGGAGGGGTTCGAATCCTAGTTGCCGTCGTTTTCATTATCATTGTCGTCATCGCTATCATCGTCGTCGTCGCCCTTGTCGTCGTTCAACTTGTCCTTTGCGATTCTGATGATCTTGAGGCCTCCCCGCCCCGTGGCGACGAACAACAAATCGCCCCGACCGCCCGCGAAGTTGGCCGACTCCCCCTCGGGAAATTCGACACGTCCCAATATCTCGATTGCAAACGACTTGTTCTTTCCACCCCCGCTGCCGTTGTCGTCCTCCCCCTCGTCGTCGTCGAGATCCTTGTTGGCACGTGCCACGAACAGGCCCGCGCCACCGTTTGCCAAGAACACCAGGTTGCCGTGAATCGAAGCCGCGTTGGTGACGGCATCGGCCGGATCTACTCCATCGATGCTCGGTACGGGGAGTTCGGCAACGATAGTGCCCTTCTTGAAATCTACCACTCGCAATCCCTCATCCCCCGCAGCGTAGAAAATGAGTCCACGAGCGACCTGTACCGTAGACTTCGATTCGGGAATGTTCGCACCACCTGTGGCAAATAACCGTTTCAACGCGCCCGACCGCGTATCGAAGATGAGCAGCTTGCCGGGTGTACCGCGCATCGCCACCACCTCGCTGCCATGAATGTCCACGGCGCGGGCGTCGACAATTTCAGCGAAGAAGTTGAGTTCGAGGGTGTTCTGATCCAACGAGGTGAGTCCACCCTCGAGGGGACCACCGGTGCCAGACGTTACGAACACCGAGTTGCCGTGCGCAGCGACCCCGGTCCCGGCAAAACTGGGGAGATCAACCCTCCGCGTTTGGTCGGTGAGCATACCCGCTTCCATGCGGATGACCTCCAGCACGGCCGGCGAATCGAACGCCGGGTCACTGGTGGAGGTAGCCAGGAACAACTGCCGCTCGTGCAGGTCCAGGGCACCGACATCGGTATCGGAAAACAAGGCCTCGGAAACAAGAGTTACATCGCCCGAATGCGAAACATCGAACACGTCGACTCCGCCCGCCCTTTCAGCTCCCTGTACATTATAAGAGACCAGGGCCCTGTCGCCTCGGACGACTACGTGAGTGGCTTGAAGCGTAATGCCGTTCACCACGGGAGCGGAGACGTCTGCCACGAGCAGCAGTCGGATATCATCTTCGTCGTCGTCGCCTCGGGTGCTGGGTGCAGCATTCGGTGCGGCACCGTTGGCGATGGGCACTATCGCGAGTTGTTGTCCCCCTCCATAATTTGTTACGCGGTTGCGCAATGAACTCGCGTCGTTCTGAACGACCAAGTGCGCTTCCTGTTCGTTGACAACTATGGGATTGGAGTCCGCACCCGGCTGTGTCAAGTTGGTTTCGACACACCCTACCGTCAGTGCTGAGAGAGACAGTATTAACAGCCTCTTCGAGATTGGAGCTTTGTTGTTGCCGGAGTTTGTCATTGCAAGTGCCTCGTGTGCCTCACTCCCGGGACCGGAATATACATCCGGGTCCGTTCTGCAACAGGCTACCTGATAGGCTTTCCCGGGGGCGGACTCGCAGGTATGCTTACAGCTCCATCCTGCCGACCCAATTGATGAAGCCGTGTTGATGCTACACGCTGTAATATGACTGCATATCGCATACCATCCTCGACGAGGATCCGGCCATGGTGGACAGCGGTCTTGTTTGGGCTGGGGCTCGCGTCGAGTGGTTGGGCGGCCGCGCCACAGGGAGATCCAGCAGACGCCGCCTGGGGTCGTAGGGATCTTGCGACGGCGGAACGCCTCTATGCCAGGCGGCTGGCGGCCGACTCGAGCGACCCCCAGGCTCTGTACCGTATGGGTATGATCTTCGCTTGGAATCATAGGTATGGCGAAGGGATTGCCCTGCTAGAGCAACTGGCGGCCGTCGAACCCAACAACGTCGAGGTGAGGGTAGATCGCGCCCGCGTCATGGCTTGGCGGGGTGACTTCGATGGCAGCCTCACGGTGCTCGACTCCTTATTGCAAGACAATCCGAGGCGCATGGATGTGCTCGAAGTGCGAGCGCAGGTGGCATCGTGGTCCGGTCAAACGGGGGTTGCGTTGAATACGTATCACAAGCTGCTCGGCCTGGCCCCCAACCCCGGTGCGGTAAGGCGACGTGCGCAACTTGGGCTGGCGCGGGCGTTGGGTTGGTCGGGGGAGTTGGACTCATCTCGAGCCATCTACCGCGGGATGTTACGCAAAGACTCGACCAATGCCGCAGCCTTGCGTGGTCTGGCGCGGACTACTGCGTGGATGGGTAATCTAGTTGCGGCCGAAGGGATGTGGCGTCGGGCTATTGGGTTGGACTCCAGCGACCTCGACGCAGTGGCGGGTCTGTCCCAGACGCTCCGCTGGCAGGGCCGGGTCCCCGAGGCATTTGAAGTTGCGCAAAGGATGTCCGAGCCGACGGCGGACGGTGCGGTAGGAGATGAGAAACGGGAACTCCACTCGTTGCTTGGGCCCCGCGCCCGGGCCGCGATCACTCGTGAGAACGACTCCGACGGCAACGACATGACCACGTTCCAGTTGAGAACCGGTTGGCACCCGCACCAGCGGCTTGCTGTGGCGTTCGACGGCTACCTGCGGCAAGCGGAATTTCCCGTAGGAGTCCCTGACCGGAGGGCCCGAGGTGCCACCGTTAGCATCTCCGGCTATCTCGTTCCGGGTTGGAGCCTGAGCGGAGGCGTCGGAGCCAGTGGATCGAACGGCGTTACGGGCCGGACTTTCTTCAACGGGTTTGCCAGCATTGCGACGCCTCGTAAGTACGGGTTAAACGGTTCTGTTACTTACCGACGTGCCCCTGTCGACGCCACGGCCCTGCTGATTGAGCGTGGTGTCTCGATCGCCGAGTTCGTCGCTGTCGCCGGAGCACGACCGGGTACCGGCTGGGTCCTTACCGCGGAGATTGCGGGTGCAAGTTTGTCGGGCACGCAAGACAACAGTCGTACGCTTGGAAGGTTCTCGGTGAACCGTGAAATCACGGCCAACTGGGATGTGGGCGGGCGGTTCCGCGCCTTCGGATACGAACGCGACATCAATGATGGATACTTTGACCCGGACTTCTATATGCTCATTGAGGCGCCGGTCCGCTGGCGGCACGACTTCACTGCTTGGCGGGTCGTCTTGGAGGTTGCGCCCGGACTGCAGCAGATCGGATCCGGTGGGTCGTTGGATGGCGCGGTCGGATTGGACGGACGTGTGACCTACGCCATCGCGCCCGGCCGGGACCTGGGATTCAAGGTGATCTACTCTCGCTCCGGCGCATCGACGTTCGCAACCGGGGATACGAACTACCGGTACGTAGCAGTCGGTGCAATTGCGACGTGGGTGTTCTAAGTTGTCGCGGTACAGCCGGTTACTTCTACACTGAAGCTTCGGTGTTTGAGCTTCCCACCTTTTAGGACTGGCCCAAGACACGTAACGGTACGAAGCTCACAACATTGCCGCTCTTGCCATTGCCGAGCTGCCCACGGTCTCCCAAACCCCAGCACCACACGCCGTCACTTTGGGTGAGCCCGCATGTGTGTTGTGTGTTGACGCTGATAGCGACCAGCACCAGGCCTCCATCAACTTCAACCGGCTGCGGGCTGCAGGCGAATTGAGTCGCGCCTGTTGGATCGGACGGATCTGTGCAGACTACGCCCGCATTTGATCCCAACTCGCCCAGTTGGTTGATTCCCCAACACCAGCCTGCACCAGTGTTGGTGACAGCACACGAGTAAGAACCGCCGGCGCTGATATCCACAAAGCTCATGCCGGCAAGTATGCGTTTGGGCAGGAGGGCACCCCCGGTAGTCCCGTCTCCCAGTTGTCCAAAGGAGTTTTTCCCCCAGCAATACGCATCACCATTGATCGCAATGCCGCAGGTGTGCTGGAGGCCGGTTTCAATCTTCTTGAAGACTACGCCACCCGCCACCGGAACAGGTTCAGTTGTGTTGGTGTTAGTACCGTCCCCTAGCTGTCCGGAGGTGTTCCTACCCCAACAGTAGGCCTCACCCGCGTCGGTCAAGGCGCACGTGTGGAAATTCCCCGCGCTGATTGAAGCGAACTTGAGCCCTCCCAATACAGCGACTGGAGTCTGCTTGTCCGTAGTCGTTCCATCACCCAGTTGACCGCTGCCGTTGAATCCCCAGCAGAACGCACTTCCCGATACGGTCAGGCCGCACGTTTCGGTGGCACCCGCGCTTATTTGGGTGAAAGTGACTGTCCCTGAGATTTTCGTAGGTTGGCTTATGTTAACGGTGGTGCCGATACCGAGTTGTCCACTCTGGTTCAGACCCCAGCAGAAGGTCTCGTCCGATGTTGTGAGGCCGCAAGTGTGGCCGCCACCGGCTTCCAACGTCTTGAAGTTGAGACCACCAATCACCGCGACGGGCGAACTACGGTCCTTAGTGTTGCCGTCACCAAGCTGCCCACGTTCCCCCCATCCCCAACAGAACCCGCTACCGTCGTTCGTAAGAGCGCAGGTGTGAAGCACTCCGTTGCTCACCGATACGAAGGGTGTTGCGACGGGTGTTGGGGTTGTGGTTGTTGAACTGTCCCCCGAACATGCGGCAACTCCGAGGGCGCAAGTGACGGCAACGAGTAGTGTCCCGTGCGTAGTAGCGGTCATCGCCTTTCTCCAGTAGGTTGGCTTGTTAAGAATACGTGTCGGTTCGTTGATTGGCTACCCGCGTCCGCTGCCGTCACGGGCGCAAGGTAATGGTTTCAAGGACCCAACAGCGGTCTGTTCGGAGGTCTCATGAGGTGCCAGTGCTCTTCGCTCCTACTCGTAGCCGTACTCGCAGGGTGTGCCGCAGGCGGGGCGTCAACGACTACGCCAAGGTCGTCGTCCCGCACGGTCATCACCGCCGCAGAACTTGCCCAAGCCACGGAGAGCAACCTGTATGACGTGGTCCGTCGCCTCAGGCCTACGTGGCTTCAGAGACGGGGTGGAAGAGGACTGCCGCCTCTCTTCATAGATAACGTACGAGCCGGCGATGTCGACCGAATGCAGTCTATTATGATAGAGACCGTGCTGGAGGTTCGTTTCATTCCTCCCCGTGACGCCACCACGCGCTGGGGTACTGGTTATCCGGCCGGTGTCATCGAGGTCATCCAACGTCGCGGTTGACCGGCCGCTTCGTCCTCGGTGCCGTGGTAGTCGGGGTGGCGGTACTGGCTGCTGGCGGTGCCGAGTCTCCGAGTGTCGGCCAGCCGGACCAGCGTGATTCACTGTCGGCGTTTGCCCGTAAGAAGGCTGAGTATCTGATACGGGAGCGGATGTCCTGCCTGGGTTGCCACCGCCTCGACGGAGACGGCGGCCGAATCGGTGCCGACTTGTCGGATGTGGGAGGTCGGCGGACACGCGAGTTTATTGCGGCCGTGCTTCACGACCCCAAGACGGCTGTCCCCGGCACGATCATGACCTATACACCGATGCCGGAGAAAACTCTTCAGCTGATTGTCGCATACCTATCAGAGCGCGGTTCTGGGAACGGGTCTCCGAGTTCCCAGAGTCGGGTGGCGGTGGAGGCAAAGGCCTCCGGTTCGGATAGCGATGCTGCGGATCCGGTGTCGACCTACCAGCAATACTGTGCCCCCTGTCACGGTGTAACGGGCGAAGGCGACGGTCCGAATGCCCAGTACCTACCGGTACGTCCTGTGGTACACGCCGACAGTGCGTACATGAGTACCCGGTCGGATGACGTTCTGTACGATGCCGTATTTGCCGGCGGGCGCATAATGAACCGCAGCAATCGGATGCCGGGTTTCGGACATACGCTTGCGCCCCAGACCATCTGGGGATTGGTCCGTTACATGCGCGAACTGTGTCAATGTGTAGGCCCGATGTGGTCCAGGGACGGATCCGACTGAGTGCCTAGGAAGCGAAAGAATCGCAAGCGGCAACATCCCGGGGCTACGCCGCCAACGGATCGCCGGTCCGGACAGCGGACGCGGCGTCTCACGCTCCTGTCGAGCGGGGGACTTGGGCTGGCGGGCATAGCGGCGGTAGCTGTATGGTGGTCGTTTTTCAGTCCGATCGAGTTACACGTTCCTCCGGCCGTGCATTCCGAGACCGTGGTTGAGGCTGCCGACTTCGTGGGAGCAGAGGCGTGCGGCAGCTGCCATCGAGAACAATACCGTAAGTGGCAGACATCCACCCATGGTCGAGCGGGTGGCGTGCCCAGTCCGGGACTCGTGATCGCGCGGTTCGACGGAGTCGCCATCCGTTTCTCGGACGCTACGGTGGTCCCGGCGGTTTCTCCAGACGGACGCTATACGTTCACTGTCACCGAAGTTGACAGGGATCCGGTGGTGCTCACTGTCACCGGTGTGGTGGGTGGTGGTCACATGGTCGGCGGTGGGACCCAGGGGTTCGTTGCGGCATTTCCGGACGGCACCGTTCGATTTCTGCCGTTCGATTTTGTGAAGCGTGAGGGTGTGTGGTTCTGCAATACCAATACGCGGGCCAATCAGGGGTGGGTGCCGATTACTCCTAAGATGTCGTTGTTGGAATGTGCAGACTGGCCGCCGATGCGGGTTTTGGGTACGACGCCCCACTATGCGAACTGTCAAGAGTGTCACGGGAGTCAGATCAGTCTCGGGTTTGACACTACATCGATGAGGTATGAAACTCGCCTGACCAGTCTCCGAATAAACTGCGAATCGTGTCATGGTCCTGGGCGGCGCCATGTCCGGCTTGCCCAAACGGGACAGATCAGCGATTCGGCCGACGTTGGGCTCGCTTCGTTGGCTACCCTTTCAAAGGATGAGTCACTGGAAGTTTGCTTCAGGTGTCATGCACTCAAGGACGTGATGCATTCCGGATATCTGCCGGGACAGCCACTACAAGAGCGCTACTCGCTGGGGCTCCCGTTTCTAGGTGACTCGCCGTTGTTTCCCGATGGTCGTGTGCGATCCTTTGCGTATCAGGGAAACCACCGTTTCAGTGCCTGCTATCTCGATGGGTCTATGACGTGCACCGATTGTCACGAGCCGCACGGACAGGGGTATAGAGACATCTGGGGGCGGTCGCTGCAGAGTCGGTTCAGTGATGGTCAGTGTCTGGACTGTCATGCCAGCAAGACGGGGCGTGTGGAGCAGCACACGCACCATCCCACGAATTCCGCCGGTAGCCGGTGCGTATCGTGTCACATGCCGTACTTCCAGCATCCTGAGCTAGGGAATGCGGTGAGGTTTGCGCGCTCCGATCACACTATCGCCATTCCGCGCCCAGCGTTCGATGCGGGGCTGGGCATCACCGGAGCCTGCGTACAGTGTCACGGTGATCGATCGGTAGCAGAACTCGAAAAGCAGACGCATGAATGGTACGGCGAGATCAAGCCGCATCGTGCCATAGTGGCCGCCCAGGTCCGGTCGCAACCGTTCCCTGATATCGAGGCGGCCGCAGCGGAGTTGCTGGACACCGGGGCGAACCACCCACTCGCTCAAATCGTGGGACTGGGGACTTTCGTCCGACGCTACGTCATTCCGGATATGCCCGATCCTCCCCGGGGGGTTATCCAATCCCTCAGGTCCCTTGCAGAGAGTAGCGATCTGGACTTGCGTGCGACAGCGCTTGCCGCTCTCCATCTTGTGAGTGGCAACGATCGTGCGACCCGGAGGTTTCTGGCTCGCGCCATCACAGCGGCCGGCGCGCGTCGCGAGCGGCTGGTGGACCGCTGGCTAATGGCGATCGCGACGTTCGCCGACCTCTACGCCGTTTCCGGCGATTGGCCGTCAGCTATATCGAGCTATCAGAAGGGCTTAGAGATCAGGCCAAACGATGGCACCGTGCTCAGGAACATGGGTTTGGCCCAGCTCTCGGCAGGTGCTCCGGGTGACGCGGCTGAGTCGCTGCGTAAGGCGGCGTCGGCGGATCCTACCGATCCCGATAGCTGGCTGAACTTAGGGGTAGCTCTGGAGCGTCTGAGCAATCCCGGCGGGGCGGAGGCCGCGTACCGGCGCGCGCTGGCCATAAAACCCGACGCGGCTAGGGCGCACGCGAACCTCGGCAATATCTTGTTTCAGGGCGGCAATCCCGAAGCTGCCGTTCGCAGTTACCAGGAGGCAATCCGCTTGGCGCCCAAAATGGTGCAGGCTAGGGTGGCTCTCGCGACCGCGCTGATCAGCATGGGACAGACGGCAAGGGCACTCGAAGTGGCTCGCAGAGCGGTTGTTGTAGCACCAGAGAGTCCCCTGGTGGAGCGATTTCTCCAGGATTTGGAGCAGGCACTCAAGGGTTCTGCCAGAGACGACACTCGGCCACGTCCTTGACAGGGTCTGTACCGGGGCTTAGTCTAACGAAAATCCTCGCGGGCTCCCGCCCCCTCCAAGCCGGGAGTTTGCGTGACGTCCGTCTCCCCGTCGGTCACAGGGGACCGACGGGCGTGTGGGGCCGTTCGCAAAAAAGACTTGCTTGATTTGACGGATCGCCTGCGGGATTCTTCAATCATCACCTCATGTAGAGAGGAGAACCTATGCAACCCAACAGATTCGTGCGAAGATTGCTCCTGTTCGGATTGCTGGGGGTGTTCTTTATGAGCACCGCCACTTTCGTGCAGGCGCAGGGGACGGGAAGCGTGCGCGGAAAGGTCACGACTGCCGTCACAAAGCGTCCGCTGGCCAACGTGCAGGTTTTGGTGGTGGGTACCAGAATCGGAACTACAACCGACCAGCAAGGCAATTACGAGCTGGCGAGTGTGCCCGCCGGGAATGTCCGAATTCAGGTCAGAGCTATCGGATATGCCAGCCAAACCGTGAGTCAGGTTTTGCGGGCCCAGCTACCGGCAGAGATCAATTTTGAACTCAGGGAATCGGTCATTGCCCTCGATGCAGTGGTTGTGACCGGGGCCGGTGCGGCGGTCGAGAAAAAGCAGCTGGGCAATACGATCGCGACGATCGACGCGAAGAAGCTGGAAAATGCCCCTGTTCAGAACTTTTCTGAGCAGCTTGCGGCACGTGAGCCCTCGGTGGAAGCTCTTCCGTCCAGTGGTTTGACGGGGGCTGGGGCTCGCATCCGGATAAGGGGAACCAACAGCCTTTCGATGTCCAACGAGCCGGTGGTGTACGTCGACGGAGTGCGGATCGACAACGCCGGCGGGCTGGACGGCGTTTCCTCGAACGCGGGCTCCGCTTCCAAACTGGACGATATCAGCCCGCAGTCCATCGATCACATTGAGATTCTGAAGGGTGCTGCCGCCGCCACGCTGTACGGCAGCGAAGCATCGTCCGGTGTGATCCAGATATTCACCAAGCGGGGACACGAGGGTAAGCCCAGGTTCACGTTCCGGATAGAACAGGGTGTTTCCAACTATCCCGATGTGTATCACCCGAACGCTGGGTTTGCACGGGATCAGGCCCAGGCCGACAGGATCAACGAGCTGTTTGGCACGTCGGTCAAGCCATTCCAAGTGTTCGAGCGTACGTTTACGAAGGACCTGTTCGAGACCGGACACCAGCAGGTCTATTCGGGGAGTGTTACGGGTGGGACGAACAGCATGAATTATTTTGTCGCAACCCGCCTCATCAACGACAATGGACCCTTCGGTGCAGAACAGCTCGGGCCGGCCCGGGATCTGGATCGTAAAATCCAGGGGAACTTCAACCTCACGATTTTCCCGCGCGAGCGCCTGAGCTTCCGCGTCGGCGGGCTATTTACCGACTCGCGCCACGAAACGCCCAACAATGGCAACAACATTTTTGGCGTCGCCTCTCTGGCGATGTTCGGAAAGCCTGAGTTGGCTAGCTGCGATGACATCGACGGTGATGGCAAGCAAGACATCGACCGCACAAAAATGGTTGGGAAGACCACACCGGTGTGTGCAGTGTCGGGCAATCCTACGGGTCAGATTGCTTTCCAAACGGTACGCGAGTCGATGCAGCAGATCACTGCGCAAGATGCGGAGCACTTCAACGGTAACTTCACACTCACATACCAGGCGGCACAGTCGGTGGACATCGAAGCAACGTTCGGTGTTGACGTAACGGACGGACGGTCGTTCGAGTTCGCCCGCTTCGGCTATGACTTGGACAAGTTCACCGGTAACAACGTGAATGGATTCAAGACCATCGGCACACGCAACCACCGTGAGCTCACACTGGATGTGAAGGGCACGTGGACCGCGCGTTACGGCAACATTTCCTCGAGCTTCACCGGGGGCGGTCAGGGCTTCGTGAACCGCGATCAGTTTTCGGGTGGCAGGGGTACGGACTTCCCGGGCCCGGGTCTCGAGATAGCCAGTGCCGGAGCGAACCAGAGCTTGAGCGAAAACCGACTCAAGACTGTGAACGTCGGAATCTTCGGTCAGGAACAGATTGGCCTCAACGATTTCATATACTTGACGGGTGGTGGTCGCTGGGATCGCAACAGCGCGTTCGGTAATAACACGACCGGTGCATTCTATCCCAAGGGTAGTATCTCGGTCATCCTGAGCGACATGAGCAGCTGGAACAGCAGTCTGTTTTCCACGTTACGCGTTCGAGCCGCGGTCGGTAAGTCCGGCCTCCAACCGGGTTTCTTCGACCAGTTTACGACCTTCAGCCCTGGTCCTACATCGGAGGGTCCGGGACTCCAGCCGGAGAACCTGGGGAACGAAGATCTCAAACCCGAGAAGGCGACGGAGTGGGAAGTCGGGTCGGAACTGGGCCTGTTCAATGACAGGGTCGGTATCGACTTTACCTACTGGAAGCGGATCACTCGCGATGCCCTGGTTGCCCGGCAGTTCCCGGTAACCGGAGGATTCACGCAGTCGCAGTTGGACAACATCGGACGGTTGGAAGGCAAAGGTGTCGAAGTCAAGGTCGACTGGGCTGCGCTGGATCGAGAGAATATCGGACTCTCATTCTTCGCGAACACGTCTTACTTGAAAGAAATCATCAAGAGCATGGGTGCCGCGCCACCGATCAAGGTAGGCGGTAGTTATCCACGGTACCGTAACTTCCTGAAGCAAGGCTTCGCTCCGGGTGCGTACTTCGGCGCTAAGCTGGTGGACTTTACGCCAGGTCAGACCGTGCCGTTCGACACCAATGGCGATGGCGCACCGGACACAGAGGCAGAGCTCAAGAGCTTCTTGACCTCCAATCCGACGATCTCCCTGAGCAGTGCGGCAATGAATCCGCTCATCAGAGACGATGACGGCGACGGTGATCTGCTAGATCACCCGCTGGGCAAGCCCACGCCGGACTTCCAGGGGTCGTTCGGATTCAACTTGACCGTTCTGCGCAACATTCAGGTCAACACGACGTTCGAGTACAAGGTCGGGAACTATAAGGTCACGAACCTGACGGACGCATTCCGCAAGTCGAACCCGAGCATCGGGCGGAACACTAAAGAGGCCGCGCAGGTCGAGGCGACCTTGGCGAATCCGGCGACACAGAATGACGCTGACGCTCGGTTCGCAGCCGCCATGGATTGGGCGACACATCTGAAAGCGTTGGCCCCGTTCAGCGGACTCAACACAATCGAGAACGCAGATTTTCTGAAATGGCGGGAGTTGAGTATTACGTACACGATGCCGCAGCGAATCGTCAGCAAGATGGGGCTGTCCAACATGCTGCTGACGTTCTCCGGCCGCAACATCCACAAGTGGAGTGGCTACACCGGCATCGACCAGGAAATGAACGCCATCTCACGGTGCGGGGGTAACGGTTCGGCGTCACGTGATTGCAACTTCTTGGATGGCGTCGACGCGTTTGGATTGCCGCTGCCCCAGCGGTACACCTTTGCCGTTCAGTTTGGCTTCTGACCTAGTGCCAACAGGAGAATACGAGATATGAAAGTACGGAAATTTCAAATTCAGAGGCGTCTGCCTTCCTGGTGTGCACTGGTGCTCGTGTTCACCATGGGGGCCGGCCTGAGTGGTTGCGACACTCTGCTCGACGTCTCGAATCCGAATAATGTGGGCGGTGACGATCTGCTGGATCCGGTCGCTTCGTCAGCCGTCGCAAACGGTGCGCTCTTTACGGTGCAGCAAGGCTATGGATACATGCTGGCACCGTACTCCACTGTCGGTGACGAGCTGCATTGGATAGGATCGCGGGATGCGTGGCAGGAACTGGAATTCGGTACGCCGGACAACCCGGCCAACGAGTTCACGGACGGAGCGTTCCCGTTCTTCGCCCAGGGGCGCTGGATGGCGGACAACGCCATCTCGATCCTCGAGCAGCACCAAGCCGACGGTGTGCTAGAGGACCCCACGGAGCTGGCGCGCGCCTATCTGTATGCGGCCATCTCCTACACCAACATCGCCGATTGGATGGACGACTTCGATCTTTCGGATCGTAGGGAATCCGCACCGCCCATCGGCGAGGCCAACATGAGCACGCTCTATGACACCGCCATCGGTTACCTTGGCAAGGCGCTTGCCATCGTAGGAGGGTCGGGCAGCGACTTGGAGCGCAACCTGCTGGCGATGCGCGCCCGTACGCAGCACGCGAAGGGCGTGTGGATGCGCGTCGGCACCAAGCCGATCAACATCAGTAGCCCGCTGGTCACTGATGCAGCTGCGGTAGCAGATGCTCAGGCGGCCTTGGCCATAGACAATACGGACTGGAAATACCAGTTCAGCTATGGATCGGCCACGGTGTGGAACGATACTGGCTGGCAGGTGAACGCGCGGCTCGAGTTGCGGTTCAGTGACGATTACATCTTCGTGACGTCGGACGACAACACTCGCGATGTGACTGCCGCAGACCGCGGTATCAAACTCCAGGATCCGATCGACGGAGTTGGAGATCCTCGGCTCGACGCGATCATGACCCAGTTCGAGTCAAAGGAACGTTTCGCCGATCTCACCGTTTTATCGGCTCGCGAGATGTATCTGATCATGGCCGAAGACGCGCTGGCAAGAGGTGTCGTAACCGGCGGGAATTCGTTCGAGTCCAACGTCAACACCGTTCGTAACATGGGTGGCATGAGCGACTGGGTCGACGGCGGCGTCGGTATGCCGACCGCCCAGGACATGCTCGTCCATGAACGCCGGGTGAACCTGTTCCTTCAGGGAAGACGACTCAACGACATGTATCGTTTCGGTGTCCAGTCGGCAATGTGGCAACCGTCACGCTCGGCTGTGACTTCGCCGGGTACGTTCCTGCCGATCACGAAGATCGAGTTGGACGCCAACTGCTTCCTCAACCCGGACTTCGCGTGTCCCGGTAAGTGACCGCATGAGTGGTTTTGGGAGCTGGTGAAGGAATTGAGGCGGGTTGCGCACTGCGCAGCCCGCCTCTTGCGTTTGTGGGAGTGCGTTGGGCGCGGTTAGGGGATTGGAATTCGAATGGTGAAAGGCCCGGTTGCCAACCGAGCTTCGGTACCACCTCCCGGAGGTCCAACAGGCCCGCCGCCACCACCATTGACCGCCGTGGTGATGACAATCGCCAGTCCGGCAACCGCTGAGCCAACCGCCAGGGCGGTCTTTGCAGGGACTAGCTTGCGTTGCTCGAGCAGGCCGATGCTGTCCATGGGAAAAAAAACAACGGCGCCCTCGGCGGCATACCTGCCCCCATAGGCTGAGCGGATCCAGCGCGAGAAAACACCGATTGTGTCCGCGTTGGTCTGGTAGACGACGCCCTCGATTCGGCTCGCGTCGTGTACCGTGGTCGCGCCGAACTGAAGTTCTGTCGGTGAGGTGAGTCTGAAGCGGACTTCGGCCCCCGGATCCGGTAAGGGCGCCTCGGGCCGGAGGGGGACATATTGATAGCACGCGCCCAGGCCGACCATCGCCATGAGTGCAACGATTGTTCGGAACCGTCCTGCGACGGACGGGTAGTGCCGCTCGAAAGTAGTAGCGTCCATAAGATCTCACCAGTAGATTTGGAGTAATGATGAACAATACACGCCGTCGGTTCTGTTGGCTACTTCGTAGCCCGGGTCGAAGTTTGCTGGCGCTGCCAGGGAGTGGTCGCTTGAGCATGTCCCTCGTGGTGGCCGGGATGGTGCTTGGTGGAAGCTTTGCCGCAGCGCCGGCTGCGGCGGCCCAGCAAGATGTAGTATTTCGCTACCACAAGGGCAAGTGTGTCAATAGCGCAGGAAAAGAAGGCTATAACGCCGGCTATGTAGGCGAGTGCGGCGGCCTGCACGGCAAGGACCTGCGGGCGGCCGAACTCAGTGGAGTCGACCTCACCGGTGCAGATCTCCACGCGGGGCGAATGACGCGCGCGAAACTCCGAGAGGCGATTCTCAACGGAGCGAACCTGCGCAACGCCCAGATGGAACGAGCCGATCTCCGCAAGGCGGACTTGCGGGATGCGGTCTTGGATCGTGCAAAGCTCCAGGGCGCCGATCTGACCGAGGCGAGGCTCGCAGGCGCGCACTTGATCCGAGCGGACCTGGCGGACGTGATTCTGCGCGATGCAGATCTGTCGGGCGCCAACCTGCGCAGGGCCAATCTGCGCGGCACTGACATGAGTTACGCCAACTTGGATCATGCGAATGTTCGAGGAGCCGTGTTCGACTCACGTACTTTGTTTCCGCCAGACGTCTCTTTTGCCGAGGCCAGATCGAGGGGGATGATTTTCCGCCCGTGAAACCAGGCGTGAAGCAGTCCCCCTAGTTCAGAAACAGCTCGCGATCGGGGAAGTAGACCGACCAAGCGAACCAGAACGCCAGGTACGAGTCCGCGATCTGCCCCAGTTGCTCGCCAGCCATCGAACCGGCGGTAGCGACACCAGTTGCGTCCCACGTGGAACCTGTCTCTTGATCCGTGAATTGCAGGGGGGCTGCACTCACGAGATCGAATGTCAGCGTCTGTCCCCCAACGCGTCGGTCGAACGCCAAGGCAATATTGCCCGAACTGACGTAAGTGATCAGAACGGGTGTCGCTCCCACCACGTCGTTGACCACGGTCGCAGCACCGGCGTTGCGTAGCACACCAAACGGATAAATCTTTGCAGACGAACCGTTTAAGACTCCGATGGCGAGTTCCTTGGGTGGCCGCACATCGGTGATGCGAGCTCGGTCGGTAGAGGTCAGAAACGAGATAAACGCGTTGTGCTCGTCCTTGTAGGCACCATATGGATACACGCCGTAGGGCCGATCCCTAAACCCGGTGTTCTGTGTCATTACCGTAGTGTTTGGGTGTAAGCCCCTCCAAGCGGCCCAGGTGGTCTCCGCGATCGGCATCCTGGCGAGTGACTTGCCCCGGTCCAGCCCGCACATTCCAGACAGTAACATCTGGTTCCACAGGGTTTCGTTGGTTCGATCGAACATCGTGAGATTGGTCCGATAGAGCAGGCCCGATACTCCGAAATTGCGGACTTGGCCGTCGACTCTGGGATCGAAAGCGATCCCGGAGCCCGTGAGGGGGCAGTAGGTGACCAGAATAGGCTCTCCGCCCAGCGTGTCGTTGACGACCTCGTGCCACCACAAGACGGTGAACGGATAGGCTCGTGCCTGGCCGTTTACCACCATGCCGAGAACCCGAGCAGTATCGGAGAGGAAGCCGCCATTGGCCGCTGGAACGACCTCTGGCGTGGTAAGCGCCGGAATGGCGTCCCGGGCCACACCCCCGTCAAAAATCGCGTTCTGGGGCACCGTGCAGTCCGCCGAGAACCCGCCTGGATCGGTGGGGTTGCCACCCCCACCGTCGCCACCGCCGCAGGCGGCTGCCAACAGTGCGCTGAGAATGATCTTGAAGCTACGGCTATTATCCATTTGCTGGCTCTCGAGTCGGATGTTCCGAAGTAAACACAGGGGCAGGGTGGATTGTTCCTTATGTCCGGGTCGCTGGGGGGCCTGTACAGCGGTGCAGGGGCTGTGCACGTGTGATATATTACGTAACGGCCCTTGGGAGGGGTGAAATGCGTCCGATCGCTTGTCTCAGCGCCTGTTTTGTTGGCCTCGGGATTGGTCCAAGAGGTCCCCTGCTGGCGCAACAAGCTACCTTGGTGGGAGTTGTCGTGGATTCTGCGACTGGGGCTCCCCTGCCCGGCGCTGACGTGATCGTCTTGGAGCAGGATGTTCGGACGGCAACAGATGGCCGGGGACGGTTTGTGCTGCGTGGCGTGGTGGACGGGCTGTTTACGTTGTTTCTCCGGAGTGCTGGATACACTGCCGGCCTGCTCCAGGCAGAGATCGTGGTGGTACAGGAGGTGGAAGTGGACCTGGGCACCATCCAGTTGTCGCCGCTCGTGACCGAGCTGGACTCTGTCACGGTCGAGGGTAAGATTTTCGACTCAAAACTGTCCAAAGTAGGCTTCTACCACAGGATGCACGCTGAGAAAGGAACCTTCCTCACGCGCGAGGACATCGAGCTCTATCATCCGTCGCTGACTTCGGATGTGATCAGACGAATTCCCGGCTTTCGGGTGCTCAACAACGGATCTGTTTCGAGCACACGCGGCGTCCCCAGTGTGAGTACGGGCTTCGAACTGTGCGATGTCCAGTATTACATCGACGGCGTCCACGCCTCCGCCCCTAACATAGATGTCGTGATCCCGGCGGCCATCAGCGGAATCGAAGTGTACACCGGTTCGTCGACCATCCCCCAGCTGTTCCGCGGCAAGGGCAACGCCAAGTGTGGAGTCGTGGCAATCTGGCTGCGCGCGCGCTAGCCTATCAAGGGCCTCGACCGGCCTTGAGGAGCTGGATATGCTTGTCCAGCGAAGGCTCAATATAGAGTTCTAACTCATCTCCCCGGGCGACAGTCATCGGCAGGGTTAGATACGAACCCACCGACTGCAGATTGATCGAGATTCTGAGATCTTGCGGGCGCCAGGCCATCGTGAAGGTCTGGGTCTCGTTACTCGCCACTCGGCCTATTCGAAAGTTGTATGTGTCCCAAACAGCGTAGAGGGTTGCATCGTAGAAATTCTGGTTCTTGACGGACAATGTGATTTGCTGCTCGGGCGCCGGGTTCTGGCTTCCCCCGCTCAATCCGCAGGCGTTGAAGGCAAGTGTCGCGGCGGCGATCCCCATGACTGATTTCCTGCGGTGGGACATGCTTCCCTCCGGGTGTCATCACTTAGTTGGCGGTGTTGGTGGCCCGAGTCCAATCTGCGGCCCTTTAGTGAAATACGCCAGCGGGCGGTCAAGGGTTCCGCACGGGGTATCAGGAGTCCAACGGAGGGCCTAGAATATTCGAATGGGCGATGTGGAAGATAGAGTCCATGGTTTCTGGAAGGCCTTCGGCCCCGGTCTTATGTGGGCCGCGGCCGCAATCGGCGTGTCGCACCTGGTCCAGTCGACCCGAGCTGGCGCGATGGCGGGTTTCGGTCTCGCAGGCGTCATCCTCATTGCCCTGGTCCTCAAGTATCCCTTCTTCGAGTACGGTCCGCGCTACGCTGCCGCAACGGGTAGGAGTTTGGTGGAGGGATACCGGGACATCGGGGCCTGGGCTCTGTGGCTGTACTTCCTGATGACGCTGGTCACGGCCGTGATCCATCAACTCGCCATTCTCCTCTTTATGTCGTTCCTGGTGCGGTTTGCGTTCGGCATCGACTGGCCCGTGTGGATGTTGGGCGGAGCGGTTTATGGTGGATGCGTGATTATGTTGGTCGCGGGTCGATTCCGCGGCTTCGATTATGCGGTCAAGTTCGTGGTAGCGGCCCTCGCGGTTTCGACGTTGGTCGCGGCGGCTGTCGCAGCCCCGCAAGCTGATTGGTCGACTATCGGTATTTGGCCTCTACCGTCTACTGGAATCCGTCTGGGATTCTTGCTGGCGTTGGTAGGCTTCATGCCGTCGGCGGTCGAGGTGTCAGTAATGAGTTCGCTGTGGACGCTCGCCAAGGATCGCACAGTCGAGAAACGGACGAGCGTCGCGCTCGCACGGTTGGACTTTCAGGTCGGGTACGCGGGTACGGCCGTTCTCGCATTCGCATTCTTGTTGTTGGGTGCGACTGTGATGTATGGATCCGGACAGGAGTTCAGCGAGGCGGGACCGGTATTCAGCACTCAACTCGTTGAACTCTACACCCGGACACTTGGGAGTGTCACGCGTCCGCTGGTGATGGTCGCCGTGCTTACGACGATTTTCTCCACGACACTTGTCGTAATCGACGGTTTTCCTCGCGCCATCGAGCGTTGTGTGCGGAACATAGTTGCAAACAGTGAGTTGGGTGTCGATGTCTCGCTCGGACGAAGCTACTGGCTCGCGATGCTTGTCTTCGGTGGTCTGAACATGGTTGGGCTGAGCCTCTTCACCGACGGTCTCACTCCAATGATTGACTTCGCCACGATCTTCACGTTTGCAACGGCTCCCGTACTGGGGTATTTGAACCTGCGTGCGGTGACATCGATTGCCGTGCCCAAGGAACACCGACCGGGGGACGCGATGCTTCTCCTCACATATCTAGGTTTGGGATTGTTGGGGGGCACAACCGTGATCTACCTGGCCTCGCGGCTGTTTTCTTTTCTCTGATCTCGATTGGGGAGTCTTCCCCAGCAACCACGCCAGGGCTGCATCTTCCTGACGGAACACCCGGGCTTCCAGGCCGCCCAGTTCGGCGTAAGTTGCGGTCATCCGCGCGATGCCATAGTGGGCATCGTCTGACACCAGGTATGCTCTTCTTGTGGGGACAGAACCGCGACGCTCAGTTAGGCGATGGGTGAACTCCCGTATCTCCGACTCACTGGGTGTTCCCTCTACCGAGCGCAGATCGACCAGAACGCGAACGCTGGGATCCTGCGTCTCCTTGGGCAACTCGTTGGCGAGAAAGCGAAAATTTTCTTCGAGGTCAGGCCAACGACCTGGTACGCTGAGGTTCAGCAGTCTACGCTCCCGGTCGAACTCCCAATCGATGGTCATATGCGAAATACGGTTGATGTGGCGAAAAAGTTGCGACGGGACCGGCATGAGATCCCATCCCCACGGTTGGACCTCGCGAACCTGGGGAATCTGATGCAATTTGCGACAATAGTCGATCCCATGTCTGCGCCGTAAGCACGTAGCGCCTGCAATAGGAGGCAACCATCATGTCCCCTGATGACTCCAGCCATGCCGAGCTTTCTACAGGAAACCAGCCGCTGGACAGCGACCTGGACGTCTTCGGGCTCACGCACATTGGAAAAGTACGCAAGACCAATCAGGATCACTTCTTGATTTGCTCCTTGCGGAAACAAATGCAGGTTCATTACACTAGCCTGCCAAACGTGGATCAGCTTCCCGTCAAAGGTGAACGCCTGGCATACCTGGCCATGGTGGCCGATGGTGTAGGTTCGGGTTGGGGTGGGGAGGATGCCAGCCGTACCGCGCTCGAGGAGATTGCGCAGTACGTGTCGCAGAGTCTCAGGTGCTACTATGCTGCTGACACGAATGACGAACAGGAGTTTCTGGACGCACTGCAGCAGGCAGCGATCCAATGCCATGAGACGGTGCTCAGAAAGGCCGATGAGGACCCCGGTCGCCGAGGCATGGCCACAACCCTCACGCTATGGTTGGGTCTTTGGCCCCAAGCCTACGTGCTCCAACTCGGGGACAGTCGGTTCTACATCTTGCGCGATAAAGAGTTGATCCAGATCACGCGGGACCAAACCATGGCCCAGGAATTGATCGATCAGGGTGTGCTAACCAGAACCGCGGCCCATGGGACCCGCTGGGAGCACGTTCTTTCGAGCGCCATTGGTGGGAAGCAGACGGCGCCGGTGGTAACCAGGATGCGTGCCGGCTGGGCGCACCCCGGCCTTCTCTGTAGCGACGGGCTCACGAAGCATGTGTCGGACGACCGAATCCGCGATCGTCTGATCAACATGACCTCGGCTCGGCAAGTGTGTGAGGATCTGCTGCAAGATGCGCTCGATGCCGGTGGTAGCGACAATATCACGATTATTGTAGGGCGGGTGCTCAGACGGGGGGGAATGAATTCCGACGTTCGTCGCCATTGTAGGATCCGAGAAGGCATGCATCCAATCGACCGGACGACACGTTCCGTCGAGTGGTGTGTGTCTCATTTGAATGTCGAGCGTTGAAGCGGGAGGGTCAATCGAGAAAATGATCCAGTCTACCACTGTTGTTGCAATCTCTACATTCCTTGCTGTTGCGTGCACATCGACAAACGGCGGGCGTGTTTTCGATACCGTGATTCTTGGCGGTCGAGTAATGGATCCCGCAACACGGTTGGACGCCGTTCGCAATGTAGGGATCGCTGGCGGAAGCGTTGCATCCATTACGAGTGCCGATATCGTCGGGCATGATACGGTGGATGCAGCCGGGCTAGTGGTGGCGCCAGGGTTTGTTGATCTACACGCGCACGGTCAGGATTCAGTGAGTAACCGATTGCAGGCCCTCGATGGCGTAACAACTGCGCTGGAGATGGAAATCGGCGTGTATCCCGTTGGGGCGTGGCTGGCGTCGCGCGAAGGACACTCATTGATCAATTACGGGGCTACTGTCAGCCATCCGGGCGCTCGGGTCAAGCTGCTGACCGGTGTCGACATCGGACACTTCGCCGTGCTTCCGCCCAGTGGAGAGGGCATGCGCATCTGGAGCGGCAAGCACATCTATACCAGCTTGACGGATGGGCAGATTGGCGAGTTGAGCCGTCTAGTCGGCAACGGCCTTGATGAAGGTGCCCTGGGGATCGGCTTCGGAATCACGTACACTCCTGGAGCATCGCGCACCGAGGTTCTACGGATGTTTCAACTGGCCGCCATGCGCGACGTTCCGGCATACGTACACCTTCGCGGAGCCAATTCAGGTGGTGTGTTGGGTGCCTTTCAGGAAGTGATTGCGGATGCGGCTTCGACCGGGGCGTCCGTTCACATAGTGCACATGAACAGCAGTGCGGGTGAGGTGGCGCCAGTGGCGCTCGAAATGATTCGAGGTGCCCGCGAACGTGGTCTGGATGTAACAACCGAGGCATATCCGTACACGGCGAGTTCAACATTGATCGAATCGGCCCTGTTCGACTCGTGGGAGGGGCTTGACGATACGGCCTATGCCCGGCTTCAGTGGGCGGGAACAACGGAACGTCTCACTTCATCAACGTTTCGGAAATATCGCAGACTTGGTGGTTGGGTGGTGATTCATGGCCGCAAGGAAGAGACGAACGAATGGATCGTCTCTCAGCCAGATGTGATGGTCGCTAGCGACGGGATTCCGTTCCTCTATGTAGCGGCACACCCGCGTGGTGCGGGGACCTTCTCACGCGTGCTGGGTCATTATGTCAGGGAACGTGGAGCACTCACTTTGATGCAGGCGCTCGCCAAGATGACCGTACTGCCGGCACGACGACTGCAAGGTGCGGCGCCGGAGATGCGGCTCAAGGGACGGATCCAGGCCGGCATGGATGCTGACATGACGATATTCGACCCCGAGACCGTAATAGACGCGGCCGGATACGACAATCCGGATGCCCCTTCCCGTGGTGTTGAGTTCGTGATGGTCGGTGGAACGCTCCTCGTTCGTGAGGGGCGTCTCTTGAGCGGAGTCTTTCCCGGCCGCGCCATCAGGGGTGGCGGTGGTGCGCACTAGGCACCCTGGTTCTTGCGATGCACTACCCGCAACACCACTCCTGATCAACCGCCTTCGGCCCGCTCGCGGAACCAGCGGGCTCTACTCCTGGCGGTAGATCTTTCCTCCGTGCATCACAAACACGACGTTGCGCAACGCCGAAATGTCTTGCGTCGGATCGCCATTCACTGCAATAATGTCAGCCAGTAGCCCTTTGGCCACTCGGCCCACACGATCGTCGATTCCGAAAGCCGTGGCGTTGCCGGACGTGGCGGCCGTGAGCACGTCGATAGTGGACATGCCGTACTCGGCCATTAGTTCCAATTCCCTCACGTTGTCGCCATGTGGGAAGACGCCTACGTCGCCACCAAAACAGATCTGCACACCGGCTTCAAGCGCCAGGCGAAAACTCTCACGCTTGTGCGCTATGCGCTCGGGTTCTGGGTCGATTCCCTTGCGCCAGCCACCGTATTGAAGGATTGCGTCGCCTGCCGCGAGCGTCGGGCACAACGCAACACCGTGCTCGGCCATGAGCGCGAAGACTTCACGTGTGCCGTCGTCACCGTGCTCGATCGTTCTGACTCCGGCGAGCGTCGCCCGGCGCATTCCTTCGGCGGTGGATGAGTGTGCCGCGACGTGGCGTCCGGAACTCTCCGCAACGCGTACAGCTGCCTCCAATTCTCTCTGCGTGAAGGTCGGTCGCGCAGTGCCGTTCGGGCCCCAGCGGTAGTCGGCATAGACCTTGATCCAGTCGGCACCACGGCCGATCTGGTCGCGCACAACGCGAACGAGATCGTCGTAGCCATCCGCCTCTTCTGCCCCCTTGGGAAGTGAAAGCTCGGGAGCGCCTTTGGGATTGTAACTACCCGTCGTCACGATTGCTTTGGTTGCTACAAACAGGCGTGGTCCCGGGATCACTCCCTGTTCTATCGCCTGCCTGATCCCGACATCGGCGTAACCCGCTCCTTCTGTCCCCAGATCCCGCATCGTGGTTACACCGGCCATGAGGCTCTCGCGCACGTGCACCGTAGCCCTGGCAGTACGCAAGCCGAGCGGCTCGTTCAGCACCTGATCGGTCCAGGACTTCTGGTTGTAGGGGTAGAGCAGGATGTGAGAGTGACCCTCGATCAGGCCGGGCATGAGAGTGGTGCCTGCCAGGTCGACAACATGACTCCTGCGCGGTAGACCGATAGCGCTAGCCGGGCCGACAGCCTTTATGCGATTGGCCTCGACCAACACGACCCAGTCCTCGTGCGTCGAGACCCCGTCGAACACCCGGGCCGGACGCAGCAAAGTCGTCTCTTGCGCATAGAGCTGGCTGGCCAGGAGCATGGCCAGGGCGGCCCAACGAAATTGAAGTGTCGCGGTTGGATTCATGATTCCCTCCCAGCCTGCGGTTCAGCCAATCTCGAAATCCTGTGTGTATATATGCTACGTGGATGCATCTCTTCCGGCCACGCAATTGGCATTGGCATTGCGCTCAACAGTAACCTGGAACGTACCAATCTCGCTTACCCGGATCTCGATGTCTCCGTGGACGTTGGTGCAATACGTCCGCGTTGTTGCGAGGGACAGAAACTTGGCAGTGGCGTTCAGGCGTGGATGGGTGACCCCGTTCGCGCTGATCACGGCGATCTGAGGGGCAGTGTGGGTGAGCCAGGCCGAATTCCCGTTGAACCCGTTGTCGAATGTGGCGTCGTTGGCACCGTGGTGTCCGACCTTGAGGACAGTCAGGGCTTGGGTCAGCTGAGAGAACTGAGTTCGCCATCTGAGATTGGCCGCCACCTCGGAATCGCCCGTCAGGAACATCCGGAAGGTTCCTTTTTGCACTGCGGTGCCCAGCGACCCCTCGTTGATCTGGCTGCCATCGGCGTTAGAGTTGCCGAGGAAGGTTGCAAACGGTGGCAGTACGGCGAGCTCCGTCGGTGAAGTTCCGAACCCCAAGGTCAAACTGTTTACGTTTGTTGGGATTATGACGGTCCCTGCGCGCTGCCCCGCCAGAGTGATGGTCGTGCTGTAGGACGAAAGATTCCGAATCTGTCCATTATAGAAGAAGCGGCGCACGAAAATCTCGGACAAGATTGCGGACATCCCGCCGAAGTGGTCTGTGTGGGCGTGTGTGAGTATCATCGCTTCCAACGTATCCACACCCAGCTGCTGTAGGCGGCGGGCCACGAAGCCGGGGTCTGACGCTCCCACGCCGGCAGGTCCGGCATCGACGATCACGTGGCGCATCCCGGCGCTGGACGAGTCGGTGAGAAGGATGGCGTCGCCACCGCCTCCGGCCTCGTTTTCACCCAGGTTGAGCACTCGCACAATCAGGCGCGTTTCGCCACCGAGGAGTATGGTAAACCGCAGTTCGAGCGTGGCCACAGCCTGGCCGTTCCTAGCGGTAACTGTCAGCAAGTAGTCGCCGGGATCGGTTAGGGTGCGACCTGAAACGAAGGTCACGCCGTTCAACTCGGCGGAATAGGTGCCCACGTCTACGGAAATCGTGACCGTGACCGGACTCGCCAGTGAGTCGCCGTCCGCCACGCCCAACACGGTGATCGACGGGGTCCGATCGCCCGGGTCCGTCGAGCTATTTCCCCCACCAGAACATGCCAGGAGGAGGATCAGCGGAAGGGGTCGAACGCGTCGGATCACGGCCCTTGACGAGTACGGTACTTGTGCGTAACTCAGAGGGTAATTTTTGCTAAAGATGCCGAACCCCAGCCGGTGACGCCGTTGCATTCTGACTCCTTCCATATCGATGAGACTATTCAGAAGATAGCGTTGGGTGGACGTTTCGGCAGGCCAATTCGCATTCCTCGACCACGAGTTCCGGAGCACCGAATGAATCGCGCTTTCCTAGGACTGTCGCTTGCGATCGCCGTCATCAGTGCTGTCAGCTGCAACGACGACAAGATCGGCCTAGTGGAGGGTACCGCTTCCACACTGAATGTCCGCGTGTACGTGGACGCCAACGGCAACGGCTCGTTTGACTCCGGCGTGGACGTCCCTATCGCCTCTGTAACGGTAACGGTGACCTCTGACGGAACTCAGGTTGCCGAGGATACCGACGCCAGCGGCCTGGCCACTTTCCAACTGGCTCCCGGGAGCTACGAGATAACGGTGTCGGGGGCGGCTCCGACCGGCGCGGTCCTGGCAACTTCCGGCAAACCGACCATCGCAGCTCCGTTTCAGGGTGGGACTATAGAGGCGGAGTTCCGGTATGCGTTCCTTCCGGGCGTACTGTCGGGCGTGGTTTTCCGCGACGACAATGGAGACTCGGTGTTCAACGCGGCCGACGATACGCCGGCGCCCGGAATACAGCTGACTCTTTTCTCCGGACAGGGAACCGCGGGCGACACTGTGGGACAGACCACGACCGATGCGGCCGGGGCGTACATGTTCGATACGCTTCGTCCGGGCGATTACACGCTCGAGATCATTCCCCTTCCCAGCATGACTATCGTTGGGGGGGTGACCCAATCTGTTACGGTGGCGGCCGACGTGCAGGCGAGCTTGCCGATCGAATTCACGGGCGAGTTGTTGGTCACCACTTCGGATGCGCGGAATCTGCCCGACGGCCGGACGGTTACTCTCGAGGGAGTGGTGACCTGGCAGGCGCAGTGGGATAATCGCCAGTACTTCCTACAGGACGGCACGGCAGGAATCGCCGTATTCGACGGAGACACAACCGCGTTCAAAGCTACGGGCGGGCTGCAGATCGGCGACAGCATCCGCATAACCGGTACCAAGAGTTCTTTCCGCAGCGAGGTGCAGCTCAACAACATCGTGACGGTGCAGGCACTAGGTGCTGTCGGTGAGCCCACGGCCCGGCCGGTTACTGGCGCCGAGATCAATGCGGGCTCGTTCCAAGGACAGTTCGTCACGATCGACGGTAAGGTCGACAGCCTACAGATATTCAGTTTCGATAACCACACGGTCTTCATCACGGACGCCGCCGGAACGACATTCACCGCATTCGTCGACAGCCGCACTGGCATCGCCTCGACTGACTGGACGGTGGGAACGGACGTGACTCTCAAGGGTGTCTTGGGGTTCGACGACCGTAACACCCTATCGGCGCGGCTGGAATTGCGTCAGCCCAGTGACCTTGCCTTGGGAGGTGCGGTCACCTCCATCGCCGATGCCAGGACAATGAGCGGGGCGTCCGTGTTCATCGAGGGCGTGGTGACGTGGCAGCAGTCGTGGGACAGCCGCGTGTACTTCCTGCAAGACGCTACCGGCGGCATTTCGGCATTTGACGGAAGTCGCGTGGCGGGAACACTTGCCGAGGGCGACCGGATTCGCGTGGTCGGCACTGTAGGTGCGTTCCGAGGGGAAACGCAGATCTCCCCGGTTACGCAGGTCTTCCCACTAGGGAATGAGGCGGTACCACTTCCGCGGGTTGTCACCGGTACCCAGATCAACGCCGGCATGTTCCAGGGCCAACTCGTGACCGTAAGCGGTACGGTAGACAGCTTGCAGGTGTTCAGCTTCGACAACCACATGGTGTTCTTGACCGACGGAGCCGGAGTGATCTTCACCGTGTTCGTAGACAGTCGGACGGGGCAGGCGTCCACCGGATGGACGGTCGGTCAGACCGTGCAGGTGTCGGGAGTACTTGGCACTGACGACAGGAACGCCATAGCTCCGCGCATCGAACTGCGAAAACCTGCGGACATGGCTGTTGCTGTATCGTCCGTCACCATTGCGGCGGCACGTGGGATGGCAGCTGGAACGACCGTCATGCTCCAGGGCGTCGTAACCTGGCAGGCGCAATGGGATGACCGGGTCTACTTCTTCGAGGACGGTACGGGTGGCATTTCGGTGTTCGACTCGAATGCACCCCTGCTGAAGGAAGGCTACGTGATACAGATAACGGGCACGCTGGGGGCATTCCGGGGCGAGACCCAGATATCCTCGATCAGTCAGCTGACCGTACTCGGTCAGCAGACGTTGCCGACTCCGCGGTCCGTCACCGCCGCCGAAGTAAACGGCGGGCAGTTCCAGGGTCAGCTGGTCAAGGCGAGTGGATCAGTCACCAGCGTCGCCGTCGATGGATTCGGCACCCAGACAGTATCGATCGATGACGGTACGGGCACCGTGTTTACGGTGTTTGCGGACAACAGAACCGGGCTCACCGCCGGGATGTGGGTAGTTGGCGCGCATTACGATGTAGTGGGCGTCTTGGGAACCGATGACCGCAACACGCCAGCACCGCGTATCGAGGCCCGATTCACGACCGATGTTGGAACGAATATCTCTTCAGCGCGCGGCATGGGTGGTCAGGTGGTTGCCGTGCAGGGCGTGGTCACGTGGCAGCAACCGTGGGACAGCCGGGTCTACTTCTTCCAGGACGGTACGGCAGGGCTCTCGGCGTTTGACGGCAACTCGGTTGCCGGGACTCTCCAGCGAGGTGACCGGATTCTGGTGGTGGGTACGGCAGGAGCTTTCCGGGGTGAAACGCAGGTCTCGTCCGTCACCGATGTAATCGCCCTCGGATCGGAGTCGGTTCCTGCGCCGCGATCCGTCACAGGCGCCCAAGTCAATGCCGGAAGCTTCCAGGGCGAACTCGTATCGGTTTCGGGTACGGTCGACAGCGTGCAGGTGTTCAGCTTCGACAACCACATGGTGTTTCTGACGGACGGCTCGGGCACGACATTCACGGTGTTTGTCGATAGCCGCAACGGGCGCGCGTCTGCCGATTGGACGGTAGGCGCCAGTGTGACCGTGACGGGCGTGCTGGGAACAGATGACCGCAATGCTCTGGCTGCTCGCATCGAACTTAGAGACCCGCAGGATGTGAACTAGTGTCAATGGGAACTTTGAACTGGGAACGAGGAAAACTTTCAGTGGATTCCAACATGCTTATGCGTTTCCGCTCTCACGTCGGGTTGGTCGGCTGCCTGGCTCTTGTAGCGATGGTGGGATGCGATACCGACATCGACCCGCCGTTGAAGATTGAAGGGATGGGTGCGTTGGAAGGCCTTGCCTTCTTCGATGCGTCTGAAGACGGCATATTCGACCCATCTGACGGGGATTTCGCGCTCGATGGACTTGGCATTGCCATACAAGAACGGGGCACTGGTCAGACCATCGCTGGTGCAACGACCCAGTCCGATGCCAGCGGTCGGTTCAGTTTTACGGGGCTGCCCGCCGGAACCCACGATATGTTGATCGATACCCTGACGGTTCCGACCGGTGTTAACATCTGCCAGAATCCGCTCCAGGTAACGATCTTCTTGGGTGAGACCCAGTTCACTGAACTGGCCGGTCGGCCGGGGTGCCTCATTACGATCGCGGCTGCGAAGGAACTGGGGTCGGGTGGTGATTTTGTGGTTGTCAAGGGTATCGTGACCTCGTTCCCGGGCCAGATCGATGCGAGCCGCACGTACATAGAGGATGCCACCGCGGGAGCGCTCATCTTCTCCGGGGCCCTGGAGGGCCAGGGAATCAACATCGGAGACCAGATCGAGATTGGCGCCAATACAGGTGAGTTCAGTAACGACTTCGAGTTCCTGAACCCCATCTTGCGAAGCGTTTTTCCCGGCGCCGTCGTCGACCCCCAGCCGCGGTTGGTAACGACCGCCGCTATTGCCGCGTCCGGTGCCGACTTCACCGATCCGATTCAGGGTGCGTTCATCCGGGTTGAGAAGGCGCAGCTGATCGCACAGTTCGGATCCGGCTCCTTGAATATCCAGAACGGTCAGATAGATGACGGAAGTGGGGCAACGATCATCCGCGTCGACGACGGTGTGGCCGATCGCAACAGTCTCACAACAATTTTCACGGTCGGCACGTGTTACAACTTCCAAGGATTCGGTGCCAACTTCGGAGGAGGCGGCCAGATATTCCTGCGCTCCACCGACATGGCCGATATGGAGGTGGTATCGTGCAACTGACGCTTGACACCTATCGTCGCGGGCACAAGTCACATCAGCTCAACCAACGGACCTCTAACGGAAATCCGGTCATCATGAAGAGACCAATCAGATTCCTCGTTGCCGTCACCGCCGTCGTGCTTCTGGGGCTAACCCAGGCAGTTCCAGCCCGTGCGCAGAATGTCACAACTGCGGGCGTCATCCGCGGCCGGATTATGGACGGTAATCTGGGTCGGCCCGTGGCGGACGTGCTGGTCACGGCCCGTAACGTGCGAACCGGATTCGAACGCATCACCCGAACAGGGGATGACGGATTCTACGTTCTCCGATTGCTACCGCCCGGGACTTACGACGTAACCACCCGAATCATTGGCTATCAGCCGAGAACCGCGTCCGGCGTTGCCGTGACATTGGGTGCTGCATCGCCCACCAACTTTACGCTGACAACAGCGGCGGTCGCGTTGGAGGCATTGACGGTGACTGCTCAACCGGTGTCCATCGACGTCAGTGAGGGCGGGGTAACGCAATTGGTGAATACCGCCGAGCTCGAAGAACTTCCGTCGTTGGGACGTGACTTCGTCGACTTCGTCAACCTCTCCGGTCTGGTTGCTCCCGACCCCGGTGAGACCACAGGCGGCCAATTTGCCATCGGCGGTCAGCGTGCCTCTCAGACCAGTATCCAGGTCGATGGCGTGGATGCCAACAATTCGTTCTTTGGTGAGAACCGGGGAGGATCTAGAACGCCGTTCGTCTTCTCGCTCGAGTCCATACAGGAACTGCAGATCATCACGAACGGGTTCGATGTGGAGCATGGACAATTCTCGGGTGGAATCGTCAACGTGGTCACACGGAGTGGAACGAACGAATTCGAGGGCACTCTCTACGCAAACTTCCGAGATGACAAACTTACTGCGCGGCCGTTTATCCAAGACGCCAGCGATCCGGAGATCACTACCAACTACAACGTGCAACAGTTTTCGGGGCGCGTCAGCGGCCCGATCATCCGTGACAAAGCCTTCTTCTTGTTATCGGTGGATGGGCAGCGGCGACGGGAGCCGCAGCTGACGATCTCACAGGGCCGGTTCGGACCTGGAGGAGCAGAGGAAGACCCGGTGGTTTTCAATGAAGTTGACCGGTACTTTGGCATCTTGGAGAGTCAGTATGGAATTGCTAGCCCACGGGCCGGGTACAACCCCTTCTCGACGACCAACGATGACATAACGATTTTCGGCCGAATCGATTGGTCGCTCAACTCGAATCACCGGCTCACCCTGCGCCACAATTTCTCGAAGTTCAGCAACGACAATGAGTTCAACGCCAACTTCGATTTCCAGTACGGCCGCTCCAGAGCGGAGAAGATCATCGACCGCTCACACTCGTTTGTTGCTGAACTCAATTCCGTATTGGGAGATAACACCTTCAATGTTCTACGCTTACAGGTCTCCAACGAACGCCGGCCCCGCCAGGGCAAAGATCTGAGGCCGACTCTCACGGTCAACCTGTCCAACGGACAACGCATCAGATATGGTGGCACGTTTGCATCATTCAACAACAACCTGGAAGAGACGAAGTTCCAGATCATCGATAACGTCACACGCATCTATGGCAACCATACGATCAAGGTTGGCGGTAACTTCCTCTTCACCCACATCCTGAACCGGTTCCAGAACTTCGGATCGCGATTCCAAGGTGCCGGAGAGTTCGTGTTCGCGAACCTGGATGATTTCGAGAACTTCCGGCCGTCTTCGTTTTTCAGGCCGATTCAACAGGGCGGCGGTATTCCCACGTCGAAGTTCGATGTGGTGGACTGGGCGGGTTACGTTCAGGACGAGTGGAGGGTCACGCCTAAGCTCACGGCTACATTGGGCTTGCGCTACGGACAAGAAACCTTCCGTGACAGCCCCACGCCGATTGTCGATGTGGAGCGGGCGTTTGGCTTCAAGACGGGCTTCGCGCCCACCGATGCCGATAACGTGTCGCCCCGACTTGCCTTGGCCTACGACGTCAACGGCGACGGCCGATCCGTGGTTCGGGCGGGCGTCGGTTACTTCTACGGTCGAGTGCCCGGTGTTGTCGGCGGCAACGTACTACAGACCGAGCGGCCCATCGAGGAGGTTATCTGCGGCGGCTCGATTATCGATGGCGATCCCGATGCTCCGCCGCAGCCGACGGGCTACTCCGGATGGCGTATCAACGGGTTCGACAATCCGAGCACGTGTGCGTCCGCGGAGGCGGGTGGCGTACCCACGTTCACCCTGTGGAACAAGGGCTTCGAGCTACCTGAGACGATCAAGGCGAACGTCGGTTACGAACGGGCCTTGGGGGACAGGACAAGGGTGTCTGTAGACTTTCTGTTCTCGCAGTCTACCAACCTGTACACCGTGCGCAATCTGAACCTGCGGGACGCACAGTTCACGATCGCGGGCGAGGGCAATCGCCGGGTCTTTACGCCGGAAGCGCAGTTCGATCCTACGAGCGGCAACAGCTTGGGGTCCCGGCGCAATCTGCAGTTCAGCGACGTGCTGGTCAACTTCAACGATGGCCGGGCGCGGTCGTTCATTACGACGATCGATGCATCGCGCCAGGTCAGCAGCAACCTGAACTTGACGGCGTCCTATACGTTCACCAAGGCCTGGGACAACTCGCCCTACTCCTGCTGCACGGCCGGCGGTGGATACGCCAGTCCGACGACTGGCGCATTTGGGCCCAATGAGATCGGTGGGTTGGGCGATTTCGACCACGCGTGGGGACGGAGTGACTTTGCCCGCACGAGCACCTTCATTGCAACTCTCCAGGCGCGACTGCCGCTGGATTTCCAGATCGGCGCGATCTGGCGGAGTCAGAGTGGCCGGCCGTGGACCGTTCAGGGTGATGACGACATAAACGGGGATGGGCTGAGTGGCAACGATCGTGCGTTCATTTTCACCCCGGAAAACCTGCCGCTGGCTTCAGAGGGCACGGCTGCGGAGCAGGGTGAGCGCGACCTCTATCGTAAGCTCTTGAGCGACAACGACTGCGTAAGCCGCTTCCAGGGCAAGATCATTGAGCGAAACTCATGCAGGTTCCCCTGGACTCACAACCTGGACATTCGTGTTACCAAGGGCTTCAACTTCCCGAGCGGCCAGCGCGCCGAGATTCAGATGGACTTGTTCAACGTACTGAACGGCATCTCGCGACTGTTCTGCGACGAGAACGCAAAGGACTTCGATCCGACCTCCGGCATCTGCGGACTCGGCCGCGTCACCGGCGTGTTTGGCTCCAACCAGGAGTTGTTGAATCCTCGGGGATACGATTCCTCGACCGGACGCGTGCTGTATTCGGTGAACCAGCGATTTGGGCAGGAAGATCTGCTGGGTTCCAACCTGGTTCTCCAGTTCCAGGCACAGTTTGCGATTAGATTCATTTTCTAGCAAGCCGGCAATCTAGCAGCGGGACGACGGTCGAGTGGTGTAAGCTGCTCGACCGTCCTTGCATAATGTTGGGGACTGAGGCGGTTTCCGATCGTTCCGCCCTAGCCGTCGGACGGACTAGCAGCCATCTTAGGGTCCTCATGCCTGTCCTGAAGCCGATCAGACACCGTCTCTGTATCCTCACGTCCTGTCATGCCTGACATAACCGGCCAGCTGACCACGGCGCTAGCCGACCGCTACCGCATCGAGAGCCACTTGGGCGAAGGCGGAATGGCGAGCGTCTATCTGGCTCACGATATGAAGCACAACCGCAAGGTCGCCTTGAAGGTATTGCGGCCGGAACTCGCGGCGATGATCGGGGCCGAGCGTTAGGAGTTGAAGCGGGAACGGGGTCCGTTCCTCTTGTTGTCGTGGCGAATTGGTTCGAGGAGTTGAGGGCCCGGGTCGGGAATTGAAGCCACTAGCCAATGCCTTCCCTTAGGCCGTCCTAGACCACCCCAGACCGCCCTAAACCGCTACACCACCGCGTCCTGCTCAAACTGCCCGTCTATACCGTAGGCGCCGCCGGACATCAACGAGGGATAGTGCTGCTCAAACGCAGCGGTGATCTTGTCCAGGGGAAGATCGGCAAACTGGCCATGGTCGGTGAGGTACTCCATGTAGCGGTTCCCCTCGCGATCGAATTGCTGGAGCAGCGCATCGTCGCGTCCGTCGAAGTCCAGCGGCGCCACGTTGAATCGTTCGCACAGGGAGCTGTTGAACGCGGGAGTCGCTTTGAGCCACTTGCCCTCGAGGAAAAGCTCGGTATAGGCGTGAAAGGTGAACACGTCGGTCTGCATCTCACGCTTCAGCCGTTCCGTTGCTAGGTGGTTCTTGACGTCGGCAAAGCCGAGTCGACTTGGAATGCCCACGACACGGGCGCAGGCGGCCAGCAAGGTTGCCTTGGGGATGCAGAACGCAAACTTTCGGGCTAGGACCGCGCTCGCTCGCATGGCCTCCAGCGACAGATCGACTCGATACGGATCGTAGCGGATGCCGTCGCGCACGGCCTCAAAGAGCGCGACGGCTTTGGATACCTCGGTCTCACCGCCTCCCGCCGTCTGCTCTGCGAAATCCGCTACAGCCGGATCGTCGCAATCGATGCTCGGCGTAGGCCGCAAGTACTTGTCTAGTTGCAGCTGCCTCGAGGGCATTCGAGGATCCTTCCGCGCGCGCGTACCAGGGTTAATCTATGGAAACCGAAAACTACATCCAGGAACGCCAAACTTAGAGGGGTAAGCGAAGATGTCTGTTAGCCAGCAGCCGGTCACAGAGCGCAGATCCGTGCCGGATCGCACTTGTAGTGTTTGCTTGAACGGAGTGTATGTGACTCGTTTGGAGACCGACTCGTACGCGGGGCGCGGTTCTCTCTCTCGATTTGGTATGGGTTCAGATGAGGTCAACGTGTTGTGGCACGTGGAGGCATGCAACAACTGTGGGCACGTGCTGATCTTCAGACGGGATTGGCGCGAATAGGGGACCGGAGCGCATGTCGGAGAAACCGATTGTCGGCGCTGCACGAGGCCGCAAGCCGCGCGGATCTGCAGGTATGGCGGGACGCCGACGTTTGAGGCAAATTGGGATAAACAGCCGCCCGGCGCGCCCTGCGGGACAAGCCGCCGAGTGATAGTATCTGGGTGGACATCAAGCGAGGCATTTCCGTGGCTACCGTTTCAGAACTCAAGGATCAGGCCCGCGCCCTCGAGCAGAAGGGTGAGTTCGATAAGGCGCTCAAGATCTACCAGCACATTCTGCGGCACGTCGAGGGCACGCCGGCCGTATCGAAAGTCATTCCGCTATACGTCAAGGTGGGCGACCTGTTCCTCAAGCTGGAGCGTACGGCGGACGCCCGGGTCGCCTACGAACAGGCGGCCGAACTGTACGCTAAGGAAGGTGCCGCCCAGCGTGTGAGCGCCCTCTGCGTCAAGCTCCGGCGCTTGATGCCCGACGAGTATGCCGATGCACCGGTGAAATACGCTGGTATCCTCGTCGATTCGGGACATGTTGGTTCTGCAAGGGACGTGTTGGCGGAGTATGCACAAGAGGCCAAACTGCCCGATGCGTCAGACGCGCTGGAAAACCTGGCGGGCCGGCCCAGCGAGGAGATCCAACCGATGTTGGAGAGCCTCCTGGCGTCACTGGCTGTGGGCGAAGCGGAGGAGACCGAGCAGGCGGCCCGGCGCCTTTCGTCGCAACTCATGGAGGTAGTGGATGAGGCTGCAGGCGAGCTCGAGAGCGCGGCCGACGAGCCTGCGACCAGCGAGCCCGAAGAACCACCGGTTCCCGAACCGGAACCTCCTCGGGTGGCCGAACGCGAGTCGTCCGCAGGATTTGCCACCACGCCGTTCGAGCATGAGCCTCAGGTGGCCCCAGAGTTCGATCCGACCGCTGCTTTCGAACCGGAGCCGCCGGAGCCCCACGAGCCCGAGTCTGAGGTTGTCGAGGTGGCTGAGCCGGAACCGGCAGCCCCAGAGTCGTTTGAGGATGAGCGCGAGGCTCCGGTGTCGTCGGAGGGGGAGGCTCACGCCGAGCCAGAAGCCCCGGTGTCATACGAACCCGAGCCTCCGGCCGCGTTCGAACCCGAGCCTCCAGCGGCGTACGAGCCCGAAACACTGCCGCGCCAGCCAATCGCCGTTCCGGCGGAGCCGGCTTTTACGCGGCAGCCGATCCTGCCGGTACCCGCGCCCGATAGGTCACGCTTCGTGTTTGGGGCCGGCGGTGCCGTGGTGGGGCTGCTGGCGGGGATAGGACTCGCCATGGCCGGTGTGATTCCCGTTGGTGGTGGCAAAGGGCAGGCTGTGACGGGGTCGGCGGCGACAACGATACCTGTCTCGGGCCTGCCAGCGGTACCCGATACCACGGCGGCAGAGCAACTTGTCGCCGAGGTGCCAGGTGCGGTTGTAGACACAACTGCCGAGAGCCCGGGCGTGGTAGCCCGCACCGATACTGCCGCCGCGGAGGCGGTAACGTCGGACGTTGTCGTCGATACGACTGCGGCCGTTGCCGACACCGCTCGAACAGTGACCGCTCCCGTCGAGGCTCCCTCGGACACGCAAGCGACGCCGGAGGCTAGCGACACCACAACTCCAGAGACCCCGACCACCGTGGCACGGGGGCCTATCGTGATCGACGGGCTCCCGATTAGGGAGATGTTCGAAACCGAATATCAGGGCGCGCCCGGCTTTCGCGTAGTCCAGATGCTCGACTCGCTCACGCCGTTCACCATCGAGTCGTACCCCGCGCCGACCACGGCGCCGGGGCCGTCGCGGGTTGGTCGGTTGGTCGTGAACGCGACGGCAGGTGATACCGTTGTCGGCGTACTGCGACTCGAAACGCATATGGTCTATGCAAGTGGCGTGGTCTCGGAGGACAGCCTGCGAGTGCTCATGACGAAGCTCGTTGAGGGCAAGAAGCAGTAGAGGTCTCCGCTTAGGATCTCCCCTACCAAATCGAGTGGGCCGGCAAGGGACCCTCCTAGGCAACTCCGTAGTTGAGTTGCCGGCGCGCGAACTATTTCGCCCGCGCGCGAGTTTATCGTAGAGTCAACCGACCTATGAGGATGGAGGTGATATTTCCCGGTCCCGACCCGAGTTAGGGAGCGATTACGTCCGGGTCAGCGCCCGCGCCGTACTCGGAGTTGCGCTGACGTTCTCGGTCGCTTCCCGTGTGCGTGCCCAGGAGGCTACTGGCGAAACGGTTTCCGTAGACAGTGCTGCTGCTATCCGCGAAGCTCTACAGCGTCCGCCGCCAAAGCCCCCGGCCGACGCGGTCAATGTCGTGGAGTTTCCCTTCAAGATCGGGCTTTTCCCGGCCAAGTTGGCTGTCCAATCGGCGGCCGGACTGGCTGGTCTCGTTACGTTGCCCACTCCACCCCTGCCGGTCAGGCTCGTTCGTGGGCTATCGCAGTGGGGGCTCACTCCGCGAATCCGCTCGATAGGGCCTCGTAGCGGAGCCGCTATCGATCTCGTCCTACATCGTTTTGACCCGTTGTTCTTCGAGTCGGGCTATTCGATTCGAGGGTCGACACTGCATCGGGTAGGCATTGCAATTGGCGATCCTGCGGACCGCACCGGTCTCTTTGTCGCGTACAGTTTTCGTAGAGACGCGCAGGGGAATTTCTGGGGCATCGGAAAGGACAGCCGCGAGGAGGATCGTTCGGACTTTAGACGCGAAAAAAAGGAGGCAGTAACGCGGGGGTGGCTTGCGTTGGGTCCCGTCAAGGGTCTGCTGGGCATTGGGATTGAGAACAACCGCGTAGATGGTGGCAACGACGGTAGTCTGCCGGATCTCCAAGCCACATTTGCGCTCGACCCACCATTCGGCTCTATCGGACGGACCAAGTTTGTTCGGTTCGAGCTGTCATCGGCGCTCGGCTCGGTTAGACGGATCGGATTCAGGCATACCGGGATATTGCTGAGCGGTGGCACCGAGATCTTTCGCGGCATCGACGGGACCGATTCCGATTTCCATCGGTTCAATGGCGAGTTCCGTGGTTACCTGCCGGTGAGTTCGTCCCAGACGCTGGCTGTCCGAGCAATTGGCGCGCTCAACGTGGCTGACGGCGGATCGGGCATTCCGTTCTTTCACCTGGTCCGGCTCGGAGGCAGTGGGAATGGCCCACGGAGCTTTAGCTCCGGTCGGTTCCGTGATAAGTTCGGCCTCTCGATCCAGTCGGAATGGCGCTACGGGATCTGGGAGAACATTTCTGGACGGAGTCGTGTCGAGGCGTTCCTGATCTTCGACGAAGGCGCGGTCGCGAGGAGTATTGATGCTTTCAGCGTCTCGGACCTACGCTCGTCCTATGGCTTCGGCTTGCGCGTGGCCAAGCACCGGGGCCTGGCTGCCGGGGCATACGTGGTGTTTGGTGCCGAAGGCTCACAAATCGTGGCAAAGTCAGTGTGGAGCTTCTAGTAGTGCGGGCAAGCCCGGGTGTAGCCCTGTGGGTCGTCTGTGCGGTGACCGCATGCGGAGGCGGCAATCTGTCGCACCCGTTGCGCCCGGAGCCGGTTCCCTACGCAGACACGCTGCCGGCTTCTGAGCCCCGTTATCGACAGTCGCTAGAGTCCTCGCATCTACTGGACGCGGCGATCATCGACCAATTCGTGAACCTGTTCACGTTTAGGCGTTGGATGGGCCCGTCCCAGGAAGCTGTCAACGTGACCCATTTCGACGATGTCGTGAACTCTGCCTGGTTCGAACACCGCAACGGATACTATCGTCTTTCCCCCGAGGATGTAGCACGTGGACCGGCGACGCGTGCCCCGGACGTGAGCGGGGTTCTTACGATCGTGGATGTGGAGACGAGGGGTCCAAATCCGGGGTTCATTGTCCGTGACGTCCGAGGAGAGCGGTACGTGTTCAAGTTCGATCCCTTGGGTTTTCTGCATCTCGCAAGTGCGGCCGAGGTTATCTCCTCACGACTCCTCTTTGCAGCCGGGTATAACACAGCGGAGGACTACATTGTCGTGTTCGACGGGGCTCAGCTCGTGCTGGATCCCGGCGCGCGGATTCCCGGTCCACAGGGTGGCGCGCAGTGGATGCAACCCATGGATCTGGCGCGATTCCTGTCATCGCTCGACCGTCTTTCGGATGGACGTTTTCTAGCTATGGCGCGTAGGATGCTTCCGGGAGTTCCAAAGGGTCCGTTCCACTTTGAGGGCCGCCGGTCAGACGACCCGAACGACTACTACTACCACGAGCACCGGCGCGAACTACGCGGCCTTGCGGTGTTGGCGGCTTGGATAAACCATGTGGGAATACGGTTTACAGACACTCAGGATGTCTGGACCGATGGGAAGTTCTTGCGTCACTACTTGATCGATTTCAGCGAGACGCTCGGAAGCAGAGTGGTGCGTCCGCAAGAGCCGCGTGCGGGTCGAGAGCACAACTTCGACTTGGGCCCGACCCTTGGGCGCTTGTTTAGCCTGGGGTTCTATCGGTTACCGTTGGACCTAGATGTGCGCCGGTTCATTCACCCGTCGATCGGTTGGCTGCCGACGGAGGCCTACGACCCGGGTGGATGGAAGCCTAAGTGGCCGAACGCGGCCTTTTCACGAACCACACTGCGCGACGCCTACTGGGGTTCGAAGCTGGTCGCAGCTTTCACAGATCAGCAGATTCGCGCCGCCGTGGCGGCAGGCGGGCTGTCTGACTCTACGGCTGCCGACACCCTGGCCAAGATCCTGATCTTCCGGCGTGACCGCACGGTGGCCCATTGGTACTCGCGGGTTACACCGATCGAGAACGTGGGAGTCGTACGGCGCGCGGAGCCGGCAATGAAGCTCGTCATCAACTTCGATGACTTGGGGATACGTGATGGCGTATGGGACGGCGCCGGGACGGCCTATCGGTGGGAGTTCGAGCACCGGGCGGCGGGTATCGCTTGGAGCGGGGAATCGCCTGCGACAGCCGAGTCCGTTCGGCAAGCCATCGTCTTGGAGTCACCCGATGGCAGTGGGGAGAAGCGGGATCGGCGGGGTCATTCGTCGGACGAGGAATCGATCGCGACGCTCACGATAACGGCGCTCAGGGGTGGAGCAGGGGGCCGTCCAGCTCGGATCTTCTTGGCGTGGGATGCCGAAGGCAAGACATACCGCGTGGCCGGGCTCGAACACTAGGCAGCAGACGAGTTCAGCGGATCTGTAAATTATTGAGCCAGGTGCGGTTAGCATCCACGTGCGCGTCGAGATCGGTGAGTTGATCCAAGAGGTTCCCTGCCTGCCAATACACATCCGCAGGCAGCTTGAAACCGAGATCGAGCGACGGCACCGGCACATCCTTGAAGTTGAGCGCCTGATGTAGGTAGGCGAGCTCGGAAACGAGCAGCACCGCGAGGTTATAGACCGCGCTGGGCGCGACCTGCAGGGGATCGTCGACCCTGGCGTCCAGTTTCGATACCCGAAGGTTCAGGGTCTCGATTCCCGAATTGCGTGCGATGTTGCGCAGGTGGACATAGCAGTCGACCAGCCGGTTGTAGACATCGACCGGCCTTCTGCCGTGTTCGAACGCACGGGGGCGCGGTCTCACTTCAGCCCCGGGGAACTGCCCCAAGAGGCGGGCAGCATAGTGGCGCGCCTGGGTGACCTGACGGAATACGTCTGCCGCGGAGAGTTGTTGCTTGAGCAACAGATCGAACTGTAAGTTGGCGGCGGAGATCGCGCGAAATACGTCGGTTGGTGTTGTAGTGGAGTCCTGCACCCGTTCACGCGCCCGTTTTTGAATGCCCAGCGTTTGCTTCACGCGAAGAGTCCGACTGTATGCGAGTTCTACGACTTTCCACGTGTGGAATGGGCGGACCTCACGGGGCTGATCCAACAAGACCTCTTGCTCCTGTGCGCCGGTCAGCTCGAAACGCAGCTGTTTGGCTTTGAGGTATAGGGTAAACGCTTGGAACATGACATCCCGGGGTGACGCGTCGCTCACGTCGAGATCTGCTGGCCGCGCCCTCGGCTCACCCATTTCGAAGCGGATCATTTCGAGTTCGTCACGCAGCAGCTCTACTCGCGCCAATACGTCAGCGGGCGTGATTGCCTCAGCGGTAACTGGGTGGCCACTCACGGGCCCGGGTACCTCGAGGTCGACTTGCCCGGATGCGGGCGTGGCTACCAATGTCGCCGTGAGAATCGTGAGGCCCAGCCTCGACCGCTTGGCGCTCGCGGGGGAAGCGTTGTTCTCCGACGCCACACACCGTGGTGGTGTGTGATCGGTACTCTCAGTTGGAAGGTCCCAAACGCGGTGCTCGGTTGCTTCCATAGCACTCCTCCTCTTCCCTTGTCCCTGAACTTCCTCCCAAGACTAAAAACAGGTCCGGCCGTTGGTCTGTTCCTTTGCGCTGGGTAGAAGATTGGGATTCGCGGCCATCGACGACAGGTACAAGGCGGTGGTGTTTATCGGCGGAGGAATCGATGAACGTGTGAAGCCCACCCTGCCCGAAGCTGACAACGTCAACTTTGCACCTTTTATCGACGCTCCAAAGCTGTTGCTCAACGGCCGAAACGACGAAGAGCATCCATGGCTGACACGTGCACTCCCACTCTGGAAGCTCCTGCGAGATCCGAAACGACTCGTGCTTCGTGAAGGTGCCGGACACATAGTGCCGCTCGAAGTTCGAATCCCCGCGATCAACGATTTCCTGAACAAAATGCTGGGCCCGGTTGGAAACTAGGTCGAGGTGGTCGCCCATGGCCGATCGCAGGACGTTTGCCGCGATGGATCTTGACAACGATGATGATTGCTTCGTGCGCCGAAGAAGTGCGCCAGGCGGGATTCGAACCCACGACCTTTGGCTCCGGAGGCCAACGCTCTATCCAGCTGAGCTACTGGCGCGCACTATTTCCATCACTGTAGAGAACAATACCCCGACACGGAGTGCGATGTCGAGTGTACTTACGACTTGGGTAACTCCTTTGTGGGATCCACAAACGGCTTGGGCACCACCTTGAGTCCGGCCTCGCGGCCGGGTACCCGAACCCGCAGTTCCGTCCCCAACGCAGCCAGCTCGACCGGCAGCATGGCGTAGCCGACGTTCTTTTCCAGCCGCGGCGAGTAGACGGCCGACGTCACGTCACCAACTACCGTACCGTTATTGCTAACCGGCCACCTGGTCACGTTCAAGTCCAGCGGTTCCCCGTCGACCTCTACCCCAACGAGTTTTCTGCTCACCCCCTGTGCGGCGATTCGCTTGAGCGCGTCTTTCCCGATAAAATCCGCCTCCTGTTCCAGATTGACGAGCCAGCCGAGTCCCACCTCGAACGGGTTGTTGTCGAGCGTGATGTCGATTCCGTGGTTCAGGATTCCGGCCTCGATGCGGCGGATGTCGGACGGGCCGGTGGGTGCGATGTTATAGGGCTTACCCGCCTCCATCACCCGATCCCAGAGTTCTTCGGCGCGGGCGCTGTCGCGCAGGTAGATCTCGTAGCCTACCTCGCCGCTCCAGCCGGTGCGCGTCACGATCACCGGGATACCGTCCAAGTCCGTTTCTAGGAAGTAGTAGTACTTGAGTTCCAGCACGCGGTCACCAAACAGTGCCCGCACCACCGCCTTGGACTTGGGTCCCTGTATCTGAAGGGGGCTCACGTCGGGCTCTAGGATCTCGACGTCCATGCCAGATCTGTAGGCTACGCCCTTGGCCCAAAGCAGTACGTCGCTGTCGGCCAAGGCCAGCCAGAAATGGTTCTCTCCCAGGCGGAGCAGGACCGGGTCGTTGATGATGCCGCCGTCCTGGTCGGTGATCACGACGTACTTGCCCTGCCCGACCTTACATTTCGTGAGATCTCGCGGGGTCAGGAGGTTGGTGAAAGCGAAGCCGTCCGGACCCTTTATCTCGACTTGTCGCTCGACGCTCACGTCCCACACTGTGACGTCGTTCAACAGTCTCTGATATTCGTTTTCCAACTCGTCGTAGGCCGTGGGGAGGAACATGTGGTTGTAGACGGTATAGGCGGTGCATCCGGCGCGGTGCGTGGCCTCGAAGAACGGGGACCGTCTGAGGCGGGCCCCACGTTGGATCTTGCTCATGTCGAACAGTTGGGTCATCGACTTGCTCGGCCAAGTGGGTGAGTCGGGGCGGCCGGACTTGAACCGGCGACCTCCTGCTCCCGAAGCAGGCGCGCTACCGGGCTGCGCTACGCCCCGAAATTTCGTCGGGAATCGGGAAACTGCTGGCGGAGTTCTGCTACTTTTCCCTTTTCATTTTCCCTTGATGATGCGCCCAGGAGGATTCGAACCCCCAACCTCTTGGTCCGTAGCCAAACGCTCTATCCAGTTGAGCTATGGGCGCTGGTGGGCGGTACAAGACTCGAACTTGTGGCCTCTACGATGTCAACGTAGCGCTCTAACCAACTGAGCTAACCGCCCCTAAAGCCGGATCGGCGGACCGGCGGTGCGCGACCGCGGACCCGCCGATTCCGGTAAAGTAGCGGGGGTGGGATTTGAACCCACGACCTCCGGGTTATGAGCCCGGCGAGCTACCAGACTGCTCCACCCCGCGCCGCTGTG
>JBHHZE010000014.1:0-63369 GCA_046757925.1 Gemmatimonadales bacterium | reverse complement strand
TGGCGGCCCCGCAGGCGTCGCCGCTACTGCCCACTGCCCACCCATACGTCGCCTCGACGCATGCGCCGCCACTACGCTCTGGCTATCAATGGGGACAAGCCTTATCCTTAATGGCCGCCAACACTGGAGACCTCCCCTCCTTGTCCGATACCATCGACCGTCTGAGATCGGCTCTTGCCGAGCACTATGCCGTTGAAAACGAGATTGGAAGCGGTGGGATGGCAACGGTGTATGGTGCCGAGGATCTCAAGCACCACAGGAAAGTAGCGGTCAAGGTTCTCCGACCGGAGATAGCATCCTCGCTGGGTGCCGAGCGGTTCCTGCATGAAATAGAAGTCGTAGCTTCACTGCAGCATCCCCACATACTCCCTCTATACGACTCCGGCCACGCTGACGGGTTTGTCTTTTTCGTAATGCCGTACGTAGACGGTGAGTCGCTCCGTGCCAGGCTCAACCGCGAACACCAGCTTCCGCTTGCAGACGCCCTCAAGTTTACCCGCGAGATTGCTGCGGCCTTGTCCTACGCTCATAGCAGGAACGTGATCCACCGTGATATCAAGCCGGAGAACATCATGTTATCCGGTGAGACGGCGGTGCTGGCCGATTTCGGAATAGCGAAAGCGGTAAGTGCGGAGGAGCAGAGGCGATTGACGGAAACCGGATTGGCTGTTGGGACTCCGGCGTACATGAGTCCGGAGCAAGGAGACGCTGAGGAGCGTATAGATGGCCGCAGCGATGTGTATTCGTTGGGGTGCGTACTGTACGAGTCTCTTGTTGGCAATCCACCCTACACCGGCATCACGGCCCAGGCGATCTTAGCTCGGAAGGCGGTCGACCCTGTTCCCGGTCTCAGAGTGGTGCGGGAGATGGTGTCGGAACAGTTGGAGCAAGCCGTGATGACGGCACTTGCCAAGTCACCTGCGGATCGTTTTGCCTCCGCATCCGATTTTGCGGCGGCGTTGCCGGTGCTACATGAAAGCTCCGTCCGGGTGGCACGGGCTGGGACGAAGGCATGGCCCGGGAGCTTGGCTAGAGCAAGCTGGTATGTGGCCGCGATCGTGATCTTGCTGGTTGGAGCTTTCATGATAGTACGCATCTCAGGCACTGGCGGTTCGGATGTCACCAGGCTGACCGTTCTTCCATTTGAGAACAAGGGTGCGGCGGACGACGAGTACTTCGCAGATGGGATCACCGATGAGATCGCCACGCGGCTCGCGGGAGTGCCGGGACTATCTATCATCGCACGCCAGAGTGCCGTCCAGTACAAGAACAGCGACAAGACGGCGCAGGAGATAGGGCATGAGCTGCGCGTCGATTACTTGCTGGAGGCTACCGTCAGCTGGCAACATTCGGCGGGCGTCCCCAGCCGGGTTCGTGTGAGGCCACGCCTCATTAGGACGTCGGATGCGAGCACGGTCTGGGGTCAGGTGTACGACGAGGACCTTACCGAGGTGTTCACGATGCAGTCTAGCATCGCGCGGCAGGTAGTGGACACCTTGGGGATCGCTCTAGCCGGCCGGCAGCAGGATGGTATCGAATCGATTCCTACCGCCAGCATCGAGGCGTACGATCTCTACCTTCGTGGAAAGGACTACTTCAACCGCCCCGCGAGTGCGGAGAACTATCATGCAGCGGAACGCCTGTACTCGCGGGCGTTGGCCTTAGATCCCAGGTTTGCGGCTGCGGCTGCGGCGCTTTCGCTCGCTCATTCCCGACTCTATTGGTACTACTTCGACCGGACGTCCCAGCGATTGGCGATGGCACAGGCCATGGCCGACAGCGCGGCGAGCCTGAGTCCGAACCTCCGTGAGACCCACATCGCGCTGGGCGAGCTGTACTATTACGGCCATTTGGATTACGGTCGAGCACTGGCACAATTCAAGTTGGCGGGAAAGGATAGGCCCGACGATAGCGAAATCCTCATGAATATCGGTTTGATCCAGCGGCGCCAGGCAAAGTGGAGCGATGCGAGCATCAACATCGGTCGGGCGTTGGAACTGGAACCGACGAGCGCTACGGACGCAGTGCAGGCGGCGATCACGTTTTTCTATACCCGGCAGTACGCCCGGGCTGAGCGCCCTCTCGAAACGGCACTGTCGTTTTCGCCGGACCAACTTCGGCCGCACATATGGAAGGCCTTCCTTGCGATCGCTTGGAAGGGAGATACCGTGTCGGCCAGGGGCGCGCTCGAGCAAGCCGAGCGGGTCAGTCCCAAATCGCTGGATCCGCAAGTTTGGTTGCACTGGGGACTGTATCGCATCCTCGACGACGCATCGGCTGCCGCCTTGACTCGTCTGGATCATGTGGAAATGGATCGGGCATTCTATCATCTCTCCAGGGCCGATGTTCTGGGCCGGATGGGTAGGCATGACGCGATACTGAGTCACTATGATTCGGCCCGCGTTATTCTCGAAGCAAGGCTAAGTAGTTTGCCCAACGAGCCCCGCTATCATGCGGAACTCGGTATTGCATACGCAGGGCTCGGACAGCAAGAGAAGGCGGTCCAGGAAGGAGAATCAGCAGTGCGTCTGATGCCCGTATCGAAGGACGCGCTGGCAGGCGCTGATATGGTGAGGGATCTGGCGCAGATCTACCTCATGGTTGGGATGCGCGATGAAGCTGTCGACCAACTCGAGAAGCTGCTCCGCATGCCGTCGCCGTTGTCTCGTAACTGGCTTCGCCTCGATCCTCTGTGGAGCGGCCTGCGCGATCATCCTCGGTTCAAGCGCTTGATTGCAGGTAGCAACTAGCCACTCTATAGATGGTCTGCGCAAGCATGGGCCAATTCTCTAACGCACTCCGCGGAATGTCAGCAAGTGAGGTCCGGCGGGTAAGCACCACGCGAGAGGGGACCATCAAGCGCTCGGGCAGGCCGTTCGAATGTTGTGTCCGGTTCTTGAACGAGAACGATGTAGATAGGATATACGAATTACAATCGACGATTCTGGCAGCTGCGTCGCGTCCACTTCCGCTGTACGTGCGAGATCGAGACTTCTTTGAAGCATGTGTTCGTGAAAGGGGTTGTACGGTCGGCGCGCTGGACGGCGACCACCTGGTGGCATACGCCATTCTGTATGTCCCACGCGAAGACGAAGATGACTATGGGGCGGCAGTAGGACTGCGGGGACCGGAACTGACACACGTGGGACACCTAGCGGGCTCGGGAGTACATCCGGACTATCGGGGCAATGGACTCCAGTCGTGCCTGGTAGACTTGCGGGGATCATTTGCGATGAACGCAGGCTACTATCACCTCTTGGGAGAAGTCCTGCCCGCCAATGTCATCAGCATCCGGAATCACCTACAGAACGGATATTTCCTCAAGGGATTCAAGGTCGATCGGTTCGAGCTGTCCGTTTACATACTCCATAACGATATGAGAGTTGAACCGGAACTCATTGACCCTGCCAGCACTGCGGAAGGGTCCGTACACGATGTCGCGACGTATAGGAGGATGATCGCCGGTGGGGCGTGGGGATTTCGGCTGACAGATCGGGCAGGCATACCCCACATTACCTATGGCAAGTTCGTGCAATCGTGAGCGGTATTCTTCGACTCCTGAATATCAGAGAGGAAGAGAAACAGGTAGCTCTCGGTCTGTTTTTCTTCTCGTTTGTGATAGGTATCGCGCGGGTCTTTTGTCTTACCTCTTCGCAGGCAATCTTCCTGAAGAACTATGACGCGGGCGATCTGGCTTACGTATACGTGATAGCGTCGGTAGCAACTATCGCAGTGAGTACGGGATATCTGCGGTTGAGTCGCATCATCGCACCGCGTTCTTTGATCTCCGTGACCCTAATGTTCGTCCTCGGGTTCACTCTGCTGATCCGGATCGGTCTGGCACTCAGTGGCGTAAGGTGGCCGGCGATGGCGCTGTCGGTCTGGTTCTACGTCCTGTTTCCACTCACCAACCTGGCGTTCTGGGGAACAGCCACGAAACTCGTCGATATCAGACAGGGGAAGCGCTTGTTTACTCTCGTTGCCACCGGCGACGTGCTCGCGTTTTCGTTCGGCGGTTTCGCGATCTTGCGGCTGGTCCGTGCGGTTGGACCACCCAACCTATTGATGGTCTCTGCAGGGGGTACCCTCCTTGCAATCGCAACATTCCACTACCTCGTGCGGACAAACCAGGGCAGCTTGGGAACTGTCGATCCGGGAGCCAGGCCGGGGCGGCCGAAGAAACCGGTAACTTGGTCGAACCCCTATCTCAGGCTGATGATCGGATACTTCGCCTTGAGTGCGGTGGTGTATGTCTTCGTGGACAATGCCTTCAACGACGTTGCCCAGAGTAAGTACGGCGACGTGGACGCGTTGGCCCGGTTCTTTGGTACCTACTCGGCCGTTACCGCGATCGTCAACTTCCTCTTCCGATCGCTGGTAGCGGGGAGATTGATCGGGCGATTCGGTGTGACAGCCGGGTTGCTCGGCGTGCCCGCCATGGTTTTGATCGGCGCCTCGACTGTCGCTCTGACCGGGTCGGTGGCGATCCAAGGGGCTTGCGGACTCGTATTCTGGCTCATGACGCTGACGCGGATGTCGGACAAAGTATTCCGCGGTGTTCAGGGATCATCGCTGGCAACCCTGTACCAACCTCTGGGCGATCGCGCACCCGCTGTGCAGGCAACCATGGAGGGGATCGTCGACGCCGCGGCGTTGGGTGGGTCGGGGCTCGTCCTATTGGGTCTGCAAGCGTTCTTCGATGTGGGGGCAGTGCTGCTCGCTTTCTTCCTCGTGGTGCTTTGTTTGATCTGGATTGGGGTATCCGTCGGGCTCAAGCGTGAGTACACGGGAATCCTGGCGAATGCGTTGCACCGTCGCCGCATAAGTCCGTCATCGTTCACAATGACCGACGACGTCGTCGGCTTGGTGACAGAGCAACTGAACAGTCCTTATCCCGAGAATGTTGTGTATGCCCTGGGGCTCATCGAGGAATCCGACCACGAGACGCTTCCGGCGGTTCTCGTGAGGCTCCTGGAGCACCCCAGCGATCGCGTACGGCGGGAGGCGCTTCGGCGAATCGAAAAGTATCGGGTCGAGGCAGCGTTGGCACCAATCGGAAAGATAGTCCGAGACGGCAGCGCCTCGGAGGAACTGAGGGGTGAAGCCATGAGAGTGCTCTGTGTGTTGGGTGAAACGCCCGAAGGGCTGGAGGCGTTGAACCACGAAGTTACCGGGGTGCGAAAGGGCGCTTTGGTCGGAATGTTGCGATCCGGGTCCATTGAGGGTGTCGTGCACGCCGGCGCCAGGTTGTTGGAAGAGATCGAATCGCAAGAAACAGATCGAAGGGTTTTCGCCGCAGAGGTGCTGGCAGAGGCTGGGATCTCGGGCTTCCATCGACAATCTCTGCAGCTGCTGGACGACCCCGATCCCCGAGTCAGGTGTTCGGGACTGGTCGCGGCCGGTCGCATTGGTAGCCCCGAAGCGTGGCCACGAATCGTCGCGAGCCTGAGCGATCCAAAGCTGACAGCCGTAGCGACTCAGGTGTTGATTCAGGGCGGAAGTGCCGCTATTGACAGTCTCGTCGAAGGATTCTCACGCGTTGCTGCCGGGCAGCACCCGCGGCTGGGAATCTTGAGGATTCTGGGTCTGATCAGGGGATCGCGGGCTGCAGAACAACTCTTCAAACTGACATCTTTGGAGGATCCCGAGGAACGGCACGCAGCCATGGTCGCTCTCGCCGGTTGCCCGTTCGAGGCGGAGCAGCATCATTGCCGCCGGATCGAGGAACTTCTCCGGCGGGAAATACGCGACGCAACCCTGCGGTTCGTCGTCGTTGCCGCCGTCGGCGATCAGGGAAAGGCTGCGCTCTTGGTCAGCAGCTTGGACTACGAGATTTCGCTCATCCGGCACCGAATCTTCCTCCTGCTGTCGTTCCTCTATCCGTCCAGCGAGGCGATAGTGGCGTGGGATAACTATTCCGACGGAGACCGAGAGCGGAAGGCCTACGCAATCGAACTGGTGGAAAACTTCGCATCAGGTGATCTCAGACATCTGGTGATGCCAGTGCTGGATGAGCGGGACATTGCCGGGCGCCTCGCTCACTTGATGGAACACCTGCCCGTCGAACGCGGCGGGATCAGCGAGTGGATCCAATACATTCTGTCGGACGATCACCGGGGGTTCGGTCTTTGGGCCCGGGAATGCGCCCGACACGTGGCGACCGTCCTGCAAATGTCCGCAGCGGCTCGATCTGGAGGTTCCGAGCTCGTCCGACAGACCTTGCGGCTTGGATCTGTCGAGCTGTTTAGCGAGATGCCACAGGCGGTGCTCGCCGGCATCGTGCCCAAATTTCGACCCCTGCAGATTGGCGCTGGTGAAGCCGTGTTTCGCAAGGGTGAGGTCGGCGACTGCTTATACGTGGTGGATCGCGGCAGTGTCCGCGTCGAGGATGACGGTAGGATCCTCTCCCACCTGTGCGAAAACACGGTTTTCGGGGAGTTCACGGTGTTGCAGTCGGCTCCGCGAACCGCTAGCGTTATTGCGGAGCAAACGACGCGGTTGCTCCGGTTTGAGCAGGCCGACCTGTTCCGGTTGATAGCGGAACAGGTGTCCGTGGCTAGGAGCATGATACAGTTGATCTTACGAAGGCTTGTTGAGAACCGAGTGACCGTGAATGGGCGTGAGAGGGTGTCCAGAATCAGCATTTCGCTCAAACCGCTGAAATGAGGCCCGGTAGGTTGGTTTCCATTCCGCGGGCAGTTATGTAAGTTGATAGTATACAACCGTCGTTTGGAGGTTGAGATGCGTGTCGTCCGTCTTGTGCTCACTATTGTCGTGGCTCTGTCTCTGGCGTCCCCCACCAAAGCCCAAACCATAAAAGGCAAGGTCCTCAATGCTCTCAATGGCCAGCCATTGGGGGATGTGTCGCTGGTACTGCTCGATAAGAATGGTGCCATAAAGCGTGGTTACCTGACCGATGTGGATGGCGTTTACGAACTCGCGTGCCCGAAGGCTGGGACTTACACCCTGCGGGTAGGTGGTGCCGGGTTCCCGACGTGGGACTCTGCACCCATGAAGATCGATAAGGATCAAACCGTGGATTTCACGGTGAGGCTCGTGGCGGAGAACGCGGAGACCGGGCTGGAGGGGTTCGAGCAGCGGCGCAAGGAAGGGAAAGGTGTGTTCCTCACCGAGGAGGACATACGGGGTAGAGGAGGGCAGCGTTTTACGGACGTTCTGATCAATGTGAAGGCCGTCAAGGTCATAGACTTCGACCCGGACAGTGTGGACGCCAAGGGTTTTGCTGAGGGACAGCACTTCATCCCCACCGGTGGACGCAGCAACGCCGATGACCCAACCATCAGGTCCAGCCGGCGCCATAGCACAGTGCGGATCGTTGGTTCGCACAGCGGCTCGGAGAGTGCCGGATTTCGTCAGGGACGGGAGCCCTCGGCACAATGTCCACCCGTGTTGTTCGTCGACGGGAAGTGGTGGGGCCCGATCGACAAGGTCGGCAGATATGGTCCGGACTACGAGCTGCTGCCTAATGATATGGTTGGAATCGAGATCTATACGCGTCAGACGGTGCCGCAGCGCTTTGACAGCGGCAGGGATGCGTTGTGTGGAGTAATCGTCGTGTGGACGAAGGGGTCGAAGAAGTAGCTTACTGGAATCGCTCCAACAGAACGTCTATAATGCCCCGGGACACGTCGGCATTACCGGCCATGACTTCATACAGCAGATCTTGATCGAGCCGCAGCAGCCGGCACTCCTCACTTGCGGTGGCCGATGCCGAGCGGATTTCGGAATCGAGGACGGCCATTTCCCCAAAGACATGACCCGGGCCGAGGATAGCCAGGGTTGTTTCACCGTCGTGAATCCGCATGGTGCCATCGACCACGATAAACATATACTTGCCAATGTCGCCTTTACGAAAGATGGTCTCACCTTCCTCCACGTTGACGTCGTCGAGATAGGTAGCGAGACTGGTCAGCACGTTGTCGGGCAGGCCGCCGAAGATGTCGGTCCTTTGGAGAATAAACAGTCTGTCTAGCATCTTGGCGTGAATGGTTCACCATCTGGCGGTAGCAGTCAAGCACGGGCACCCGACGGATGCCCATGGCATGCGGGTTGCACCCTGAACCACCGTCGGATGAGTGACCTTGATTTGTGCGCTAACCCTCAGCGCGGAGTGACCAATGCGGGTATTCGAGCCCACCGACGTCAGGCACGCAAGCCATAGTGCGCGCCTGGAAATTGGCTTTGCGCACGCCGCATCCGGTTGGGCGAACGCTAAAGCCGAGTTTTCGGACGGCACGCTGTCGATCTGTGGTCACCCCGTCATGGAGGACTGGGAAGCGCCGTATATGCGCCGGTTGGGGGAGATCGCGTCCAGCAATGGCGGGGTAGTGCTCGAGGTCGGTTTCGGCATGGGAATAGCTGCCACGTTCATCCAGAGCCATGGGGTGAGGAAGCACATAGTAGTCGAGGCGAACCGAGACGTGTTCCGCTGTCTCGAGGAGTTTGCCACACGATATCGGAAATCGGTGATTCCCCTGTTCGGATTCTGGCAGGACGTGATGCCGTCTATCGCCGATGAGAGCGTGGACGGAATTCTGTTCGACACCTATCCGCTGAATGAAAACGAGGTCCACTGCAATCATTATCCGTTCTTCGAGCATGCTTACAGAGTTCTCAAGAAGGGCGGCGTGCTCACTTATTACTCCGACGAAATATCGGACTTTTCGCATGCCCACCGGAATCTGTTGCGTGATGCGGGGTTCGAGGATATCGCACACGAACTCTGTCGCGTCAGTCCCCCTCAGACTTGTGTTTACTGGCACGGTGATACCATTGTCGCGCCGATAATAACCAAGTAGGACAGCCAGGAGACATGAGCGTGTCTGGTTTGCCACCACGGGAGAAGCCGGATTCCACGGACTCGACGCAGCTCAACTCCGAGCGGCAGTTGATGTCATGGCCGCCACCAGGTCTCGAGTCAGTCCAGGGCAAGTTATGGCCCGCGATCATTGTCATTGCGGTGGGAGACGTCGCCCTAATTGCGCCCTTGTTGTGGTCGATGGCCACCGACTACGAGTTCTGGAAGCTGGGTCCGTTTGGGAACAACTGGTGGATTCCGGTGGCCATGAGTGGTGTGGGCATCGCGGTGGTGGTGGCAGGGTGGGGACGCCTGCTGATACTGCTGCGAGCAGGTGCGCGAGCGAGCAAACAGGGACATCAGTGGATTGCCTTCCTTCAGACGGTGACCGATCAGAATCGTGATGCGGGTTTTCTGATCCAGGGCGCTCGGTTTTACTCGCACTTCTCGCCCCTCGAACGCCGGACACTTCTTCTCGTACGCCTTGTAGGAGTGGTTGGGTATCTCCTCGCCGTGCTGTGGGCACCGCTGGGCTTGGCGTTGTCTACGATGGCGGCGGCCAGAGGGTGGATCGGGCCGCAATCCATTTGGCTGTCGGTGCTCGCGCCCTCGTTGCTACTGGCGATCATAGGCGCCATCGCCCGGACATTGGCCCATCTCCTGTCCCGACCGGCACGTTCGGACCGCGAGATCCGTGGTGCAGTCGAAGGGGACATACACATACAGGTGGTCGAGTGGAATGAGCGAGCCGGGAAGGTGTGGAGTGAACTGGGCTTCGGTCACGGAGTCCGCGGTCGACCGAAGGGCCTTGGTTGGATGGCAGCCGGCGTGATGGTATTGGCGGGCCTAGTGGTGGTGCCTCTGGCGACCCTCACCCTCACGGGAGCGATTGGCACGGTCATAACGTCCATCGCAGTGCCCAACTTCAGTCGCAGTCAAGCGAGGTTCGCGGTTTCGGAATTGCTCAGGCCCTACAGCGCCCCACCAGATGGTAGCGTGACTGCGGAACAGGCCGGTGAGGCGCTACTGTCGCTCATGTGGGTCGGGACCGAGTGGGACCCCACTGGCGTACTTCACCGGCCCCAGCGTAAGTATGTCGAGCGCTGGTTCCCGGTTGGTGACGACACGGTGGCTGGTAGTGCGACGGTGCCACGCCGCAACTGGGCGCTCGGGCTGTTCGGCCGTGTCCGCGACTTGAGCGGAACTGAGCGGGCGTACCTTGAGAAGGTTGCATCCCACCCCGCACATCGCGAGTTCGAGATCCTGGCAGCAGCGTCAGGGACGGATATCATCGGTACCAGGTACACGCTTCCGCTCCCCGATACACTGTCACCTTTTGCGCTGCGAATTCCCGAGTTCGCCGGCATGACGCAGGCTGTCTCAGCACACGTGGCCCAGGCTGTATGGGAATTGTTGCGTAGCAGACCCCGTCTAGCGGAGCGCAAGGTGCGGGAAGTGATTGCGGCTGGATTCGCTCTGATTGACGACGGACCGACGGTGATTGACGGGCTACTGGGGGTTCGTGTCGTAAAGACCGGAGGAGATGCGCTACAACAGCTATACGTGGTGACCGGTCGAGCCAAAGATGCCGAGGCGTTGCAGCACGTCCTGGCTGGAATCGAGCGGGTGCCGAAACGAGCCGTGCTGGCGAAGCGAGCGGGGGCGGACCTGGAGCACGAGCTGAGAACCATACAGTTTGCCGTAACTGACGAGTCCACGGCACGTAGCATTCGCTGGGAATACCTCGCGATATTCGCGACGCTGGCTCCGTGCGTGAATCTTCAAAAGGTGGTGTTCGGGCCCGGGGAGTCTTACGAGCGTTGGTTGGTTACGGCCGAGCAATCTCTCGTGCGGCGCCCCAGCGACAAGGCGATGTTCACGTTCCTCGAGCGTGGCTTGCTGGGATCCTCGGGTGGCAACACATCCCCCATGTGGCTGAGGACACTCGTGGGATTCACATTCGGTTCCGGCCGCGGGGGCACCTGCGCCGCGCGGATCACCGAACTCAGCATCTGAGACGCGATAGTCGGGGATGCTCTTGCAGCTCTTGACTCGGAACCGGTACTCGTACACCCTTCGCTGTAACCGCATATGCCAGAATGTTATTGACGATCGATCCAGAGGAGCGACAGCATGTCACAGTCCACCGTAGACCTGGCTGCACCGGTCGAAGGTAAGGAAGGCATCAGTGTAATCAGGGGCAGCGAGATCTGCCGCGGATGGAACGGAATCAAGTACAAGCTCGGAATGTCAGCCAAGAATGTGGGTTCCAAGAAACTGTCCATGAACGTGGCTACCATACCCCCGGGCGGGGTGGCTTACGCACACATACATGTGGATTTCGAAGTAATGCTGTACATCTTGCAAGGTCGCGTCAGGCACGAATACGGACCCGGCTGCAAGAAGACGATGGAGAACGAAGCAGGAGACTTCATATTCATCGAGCCAGGCGTGCCCCATGAGGTGTTCAACATGAGCGATACCGATCCGGTTGTAGCCGTCGTGGCTCGTTCGGATCCGGACGAATGGGAGCACATCATCGAGTACGATCGCAACAGCGCGAACTGAGGATCGGGTAGCTAGCTGTCCTGCTTTACCAGATAGAGTGTCTGCGAGGGGAAGGCGAACTCGATTCCCTCCTCCTCGAATCGCTCGTGAATTCTGAGGTTGATTGCCTGCTGGGTTTCCATGTACGTACTGTATGCCGGCTTGAGGACATAGTACGCGGTCTCGAAGTTGAGTGAGAAATCGCCGAAATCTCTGAAGTGACATCGCTCGAATCTGGTGTGCTCCTGAGACTCTATGGCTTCTCGAATGATGCCGGGAATCTCAATCAGCTTCTTGCGCGGCGTATCGTACGTAACGCCGATTGTAAACAGGGCGCGGCGCTCGAACAATCTTCCGTAGTTTCGGATGCGGCTTCCCAAGAGGTCTGCGTTGGCCATTACGACTTGCTCGCCCGAGAGGCTGCGCATCCGCGTGGTCTTGAGTCCGATGTGTTCGACGTTGCCTCTGTAATCGTCAACAGCGAGAAAATCGCCAATGACGAACGGTTTATCGAGCACGATCGTTATCGATGCGAATAGATCGCCGAGGATGTTCTGTACGGCGAGAGCCACGGCCAGACTGCCCACGCCGAGTCCAGCCACCAGCGCCGTGACGTCGATTCCGAGATTGTCGAGAGCGAGCAGCAGGATGACGGTCCACAGCGCGAGGCGGCTTACGAAGCCAAGCGCATTCATGGTCGTGACGCTGGATGCGTCATCTCCCATCTGCCGCCTGGTGTAGCGGCCTATGAGAAAGGTGATCGTTCCACTTATCCAAATCCCGCCCTGGATCAGCACGACAATTACCGCTACCCCGTTTGCCAGCCGGGTTATTCCAGCTGGCAAAGTGAGCACGAGACTGCCCACGAAAACCGCCGTGACTAGCAAGAAGAGGATCTTGGTGCGACTCACTACCTGGGCAATGAGGTCGTCCCAATCCGTTGAGGTCTTTTCGGCTAGAATGGCGATGCGCTTAGCCGCCGTGCGAACTAATATCCGAAGCGTAACGAATGTCAGAAGTGCGAGGACGAGCCCCACGATCCATGTCTGAATCGAGTTGCCGTAGATCACTGTTTGTAGAAATGCCATCTTCGTTCGTTCGCAGTGCCGTTTGACGGTGAGTTCAGATCGCTGAGATTACCACTTCCCAGACCAATAACCAACCGGGAACTGGCCCTGCGCGTCAAGTGCACGGAGGGAACGCGCTTGCCGGCGATCAGATCTACAATTCTATTGATCTGGGGGCCCCGCGGACCGGGGCGGCACGTTTTGACCACTAGAGATCACCGGAGTGACAATATGGCTGAGCGGGCATTGTGCGACAAAGTGGCGATCGTGACCGGAGCGTCGAGTGGTATTGGAGCTGCCACGGCGCCGTTGTTGGCGGCCGAAGGCTGTGCAGTCGGGCTGGTCGCACGGCGTTCGGAGCGCTTGGACGCTCTCGTCGATGATATCGTCTCAGCCGGAGGGCGGGCGATCGCGCTCAGGACCGATGTTACTGATCGACGCCAGGTCGAGTCCGCGACGGATGAGGTGGTGAAGACATTCGGCCGGGTGGATATCCTGGTAAACAACGCTGGGATTATGCCGCTGTCGCCGATCCGCAGGCTGTGTGTGGAGGATTGGGAGCGCATGATCGATGTGAATGTGAAAGGCCTCCTGTATTGTGTGGCAGCCGTGATTCCCACGATGCTCGCCCAGCGGAGCGGGCACATCTTGAACGTAGGTTCCGTCGCGGGACGGCGCCCTTTCTACAGCGGCACCGTATACAGTGCGACCAAATTTGCCGTGCGCGCGATTTCACAGGGCCTCAGGCTCGAGCTGTCGCCCAACGATAACATCCGAGTGACCGACATAGAACCCGGTGTAGTCGATACGGAATTGACGGACCACATCACGGACGAAGAAACGGTCGCGGGGTTTGCCCAACGTTGGGGAGATAAGAGGAAACTCGCTTCGGCAGACATTGCGCGAGCCATACTCTATGCCGTGACCCAGCCGGAACACGTGAACATAAACGAGCTACTGGTCAGGCCTACGGAGCAGGAACAGTAGCGCCCTCAAGTGCAACGTTGAGCACTGGCGAGCTAGCGACCGGCGGCCCAAACATTGTTCGTTCGGTCCACGTCGGGATAGAGGCGGTCCGGGTCCAGTTCCACTTCCACTACACGACCCGGCACACGTATCGAGACTCGGCGACCTTCCCGTAACCAGGTGGCCCAATCGATCGTCCGACGTTGCTAGGATCCGTCCGAAAACGTGATCAACACGGGAGTCGGTAGCACCACGTACCCTTTGTCTTCCACCACGATCGTGGTCGTATTCGCCCCCGGCGTGACGGAGACTATACCTTGATCCAGGACATCGGTCTCGAACATCAAGGGGCGCCAGAACCAATCCAAGTCGGCCTCGGCATGACGTTCCACGGTATTGAAGAAATCCCACGGCTGCGGGTGCTTGAGCTGCCATGAGCTGAAGTACTCACGGAACGCCGCCAGGAACACCGAGTCGCCTATCACAGACCGCAGCGCGCCGAGCACCACAGCCGGCTTGGTGTAGGCGGCAAGAGTGCGTGCGCCGTACGGGCTCACCAGGTCCGTGTGCTGCATTATGGGGACCTCGTCTTCTTTCCCGGCCAAGCTCAGATAGAAGCGGTTGGTCCCCCAGCGTGGAGCTGCGTCGTTCCAAAACTTCGCCGAGGACAGCTCATCCCAATAACTGACGAAACCTTCGTCCATCCACGCGTGTTTGGCTTCCATCGACCCCACCATCATGGGAAACCACTCCCCCATCGCCGGATGCAACGTCCCAGACGTAGTTGCGACTGGTCGACCAGGCGAAGTCACGCACATCGTGCGCCGTGAAGTGCCAAGTGAGTTCATCGCCCGGCGAGCCCAGTGTAGCTGCACCCACGTCGCCCGGTGTTACGACGTGCACCACCTCGCTGGACCGCTCCGCCATGTCGAGTTTCCGGCGCACTCCGGCACTCAAGACATCGTCTGAGTTCACCAGGACACCCGTTGCGGCGATGAGCCAGCCGGCCGGGACCGTGAGGGATACGTCGAAGTCGCCGTACTCGAGGTAGAATTCACCATCCCCTAGGTACGGAGTTGTGTCCCAGCCGTAGATGTCATCGTACACCGCGACACGAGGATACCATTGGGCCACCGCAAAGACATCGTTGTCGAGGTTCGCGCTGCGGAATGTCGGGGCCGGCGGGACCGTGTATGCCCACTCGAGCTCAACAGCAGTCGATGTGTGCGGCGTAAGGGGTGTGGGGAGTGGTACGACCAGCAATGTGGGTTCTACGTAGTATCTCGACGATTCGTTATAGAGGGAGGTCACCACCGGCTGGCCCGCGACCTTTACACTGCCCAGAGTGACCCCACCGGTGATGGGTACGCTGCGATTCCGGGTCGCCCCAGCCGCATAAACGTTCTGGGCCAGGTGGAAGAGAATACGATTGAGCGTGTCCGGTGAATTATTGAAGTATGTTACCGTTTCCCGTCCTCGGATGCGGGCGCTCTCGGTGTTGAGCGACGCCGCAATCGCGTAATTCACGCGCTGTTGCCAGTAGCTAGCTCCGGGCTCGCCGGAATCTGTTCGGGTACCGCGTTCCACTGCCCGATGAAAAGATTGGGGCGGATGAATCGGGCGCGGGGGCATGCGGGAGGTCGTCCCGATCTGTCCGGCCTGGGCGCTTCCGGCAAAGAGTATCAATGGAACCAGCAGAACGTTTGATCGGTCGATGACGCATCTGTCCGTTCTCTCAATGTGGTGAGTTTCGATATCGCGATGTCTCGGAGACGAGACACCCGTCCGCATCCACGGACAGCGTACAGGGGCGTCCCAGTGGATGGGCACCCATAACGTAACCGAATCATTGGCGATAGGGGACAGTCGTGCCGGCGGCATGATGGATGCAAAAGACCGCAGCCAGCTCGGCGACCGGAACAACGACCGTGACGCACAATCAGGTATCTATGACGGGGAACACGAAGACTCCGAATACGAAATCGAGGCGTACGCCGGCGCGCAGAGTTGTGGTGCTGAGCGGCCGGGGGACCGAAATCGGTGAACTGATCGCTCCTGTCAACAGGGAGCCGTTTGGATACGGGAAGGAAAGCGTCTATCTGGTCCGCAAGAGGCGGTAGGCAGGCGCAGGGACACTGCAGGCACGTGAGGTGCCCAATCACGTACCGGTGCGAACTGAGATACGCTGTCCGAGTGGCGGTTTGCCCGGCATCGCGCGATTATTGATGCTGTCTCGATCCTCTGTGGAGAGCAGCTCATGTTTCGTACGCAGCCGTTTCGTGTCGTAGCCGCACTGCTGGCCATCGCAGTCTTCTCGACGCCCGCGCGTTCGCAGGTCAAGAGTCTCAAGGTTTACATCTCGGCCGATATGGAAGGCGTCGTTGGGGTGGTCACCGGCGATCAGCTGGGTCCGGGTGGGTTCGAGTACCCGCGATTCCGAGAATTCATGACGCGCGAGGTCTTGGCGGCAATCACTGCTGTCCGGCAAGAGGGCGCCGCCGAGATCGTGGTGAGTGACTCGCACGGGAACGGCGAGAATCTATTGATCGAAATGTTGCCCGAGGACGTGACCGTGGTGCGGTCGTGGCCGCGGCCGCTCATGATGATGGAGGGTATCGACTCTACGTTCGATGCCGCTGTCTTCATCGGATATCACGCCAGTACGACGAACCCGCTGGGTGTGAGAGCCCATACGATCTCCAGTGCCAACTTGGCCGATGTCAGGCTGAACGGCAAATCGGTTCCGGAAGCCGGTATAAACGCCGCGATCGCAGGGCATTTCGGCGTCCCGGTGATCATGATCTCGGGTGGTGACGCCGCGGTCGCTGAGGCCCAGGCTGTGATCGGCGACCTGGAAGGGGCGGTGGTGAAGTGGAACACCAGCTTCCATGCAGCGAGAAGCTTGACCCCGGCAGCCGCCTACAAGGTGATCGGTGACAAAGTGACTGCGGCCATTCGGCGCCTGAGCGACTTCAAGCCGTTCGTGTTATCCACGCCCGTGCGGCTCGACGTGCGGTTCAAGAACTACCGTCCCTCACAACTCCTGGCCTATCTCCCCGGAGTGGAACGAACCGACGCTCACAGCATACGCTTTGTCGGTGGTGACATGATTGCGGTTTCCAAGTTTCTTGAGTTCGTGACGAACTATGAACCTGGGCTCAAACCCTAGCGGGGGGCTGAGACAACTTCAGTTCGGACGGTGAGATCGTCGATCGTGTCCACGTCCACCGTCACGCCGATCCCCGGTTTGGCTCGCGGCACGGTCATCATTCCGTCAGCACCGATCCGCCACTCCGGTGTAACAATGTCTCGTAACCAGTAGCGTGAACTCGGGCTGATATCGCCGGGAATGGAGAAGTTGGGAAGCGAGGCAAGCGCAACGTTGTAGGCGCGGCCTATCCCGCTTTCCAGCATCCCACCGCACCAGACGGGAATCCCGTTGAGCGCGCAGAGATCGTGAATCGCCTTTGCCTCTCGTAACCCTCCGACACGGCCGGCTTTGATGTTGACAATTCTTCCGCTGCCCAGCGCCAACATTTCCTCTACCTTGCCCACGCCCGTAATCGATTCGTCGAGACAGATGGGTGTCTTCATCACTTGTTGTAGCCGTGCATGATGCAGCAGATCGTCCCACGCGAGCGGCTGCTCGATCATGATCAAGTCGAGGGCGTCCAGCTTCTTCAGGTGATCGAAATCATCTGGTACATAGGCGTTGTTGGCATCGACCATCAGCGGTGCCGCAGGACCCAGCGCCTCGCGTACGGCGCTCACGTAGTCGATATCGGCTCCCGGTCGAATCTTGAGTTTGAGTTTTAGGTAGCCCGTGGCCAACGCCTGCTGGGCCTTCTCGACCAGCGTGGCGGGATCCTGTTGGATCCCTATCGAAATGCCACAGGGGACGTTATTCCGCGTGCTCCCCAGTGTCGCCGCCAAACTCTCGCCGAGACGCTCGGCGTGGAGCGTCCAGACACCCATCTCGATCGCGGCCTTTGCCATGTTGTGGCCTCTGAAGTTCTCCGAGAGAACGGCGCTGACAGCATCCGGGTGGTCGAGATCCCTACCCAGCGCGCGCGGTATCACCCATTCCCGGATGGCGTGCCATGCGGTTGCAATCGTTTCCGGTGAGTAGTTCGGAAACTCGCCGGCCACGCACTCCGACCAAGCCGACACACCGTCAGCGTCGGTCATCTCGACGAGCAGGATCCGCCGAACGGTTACCTCGCCCGATGAAATTTTGAACGGTTCCTTGAGGGGCAGCGTGATTTCGCGCAGGCGGATGCTCCGAATATTGATGCTCACGGAGGTCAGGTGCTCAGTGCGTAGAAACAACGCCGAGTTGTCGGATCGCGGTGGAACCCAGTGACCGACAGACCTCGGTCCAAGTACGACAGGAACGCTCTCCTGGTCGTGTCTCGCCAGGCGAGTGCGCGTTCTGCTGCATTGGATTTTAGGAGCTGGATGTCTTCGGGGATCTCGATCCGGACAGCGGAGTTGTCGGTCAGATCCGGCTGTACCGGGAGTCCATCGGCGTCCGCGTTGACGATGGGAGTGCCGTCACTGTAGCCATGGTCATCGCGGTCGCCCGCGAGAATACGTTCGACCAGAGGGTCCGCTAGTTCCCATTGTACGATCAGGCGGTCTGTCCCCAATCCACTGTGGAGATCGCTACCCGTATCTTCCCCGTACATGTCGGTTACGTACCTGATGACATGGGCGCCGAGCTTGTTGAGGTTTAGGTGGGCATTGCGCGCCACCAGTGGATCGTATGTCCAGAACGCAACTTCGATACCGTTCTCCAGCAGCAGTTGTCGCTGGTAGCACTTCAAGCGCTTGCCCAGTCCACGGCCTTCCATGTGTGGTTGCACCGCCAACATATGGGACCAATGTGCGCGTCGGCCGTCACGCACGCCGCTTATCCCGTAGATGAACCCTACCAGGTTGTCGGCGCTGTCGAACGCTCCAACAGACACGCCACCCACTTTCTGACTGATCATGAGCATTGCGGGCGGCACGACTTCGGTGAAATTACGGCCCCAGGTTTGCCTCTGGAGTTCGGCGCACTGCGCGTAGTCGCTCCTGCTATCGAGCGGTCGCAAAGCTACGCGGGATTGAGTGGTGGCTTGATCCATCGCCGTCGCATTCTTCTATCGGAGTAGCGCTGATATCTATCAATAAAGACACACTTTCCTGGCGATCCGCAAGCGAGGCGCGTGGGATTTGCCGCCGTGGCTGGGGCGGAGTATGTTGTGCTCATGCAGGAAGAACATACGCTGATCATGCTGCTGGCACGGCTCGTCGGCGTCTTGCGCGACCGGACCGGAGACGTCGCAGCTCAAAAAGAAGCTTTGCGTTCGCTTGCAGATCTAACCAGCCGTAGAAGCTGGACCATCCGACTCGAGAGTAACCGGGTCACGGTCGAGGGCAATGTGATCCCGCCCGACCTGCCGATGCTGCGCGATTTCATTCGGAGTATGCGGGCGCACGACGTTGCGGAGGTCCACTTGGCCCATCGTGTTTCGGGACTCGATGTCATGCACTTCCTGCGGATACTGGCAGAGGATTCCGCCGGCCCGAGGGTCGGCGGTGGAATACAGAGGCGACTACAGGAAGCTCAAGTTCGTAGAGTCTGGGTCCTCGGCACCGAGGGCGAGAGGAGCGCTCAGGCGCGGCGGAACTTGCGGGCGACCGAGACGTTGGAGGCGCTTGACCCGAGCAGCGTGCCCGAGGCGGGGGATGGGAGTGTCTCTCAGGAGGATCTGCGCGTCATCCCCGCCATCGATGGGGCGGCCTACGAGGAGTTGATCCAGAGCATCCAGGCGTCTCGGATCTCATTGGCTGCGGCCGTCAAGAGAATGCGTAACTTGGCCGCGGGAGCTCAGCTGTCTCGGGGTCTCAATGTCGTGACTCAGGGTGTGATGAAGGCTGTCAGGGCCAACCAAGTGGAGGGTGCGATCGAGGCGGTTATGGCCGTGATACGACAGGAGGCCGAGGCTCCACGCGAGGACATCCGCATTTGTTACGGAGTGGCACTCAGGAGGATGCTCGCTTCCGAAGTACTCCGCCCGCTCGCCAAACTGTTGCTCGATCCTCTCTACGCCGATGACGTGATGGCAATGATGGTCCGCGCCGGCACGAACGCAACTCAACTCCTGCTGGACATGCTGGTGGCAGCGCCGACGTTTGCTGAGCGCCGGGCTTTTCTCGCCGCGCTCCGGAACATCGAGGAGGGAACCGACAACATAGTGAGCATGCTCAACCACCACGAGTGGTACGTGGTTCGCAACGTGGCCGATCTCATCGCGGAACTCGGGATCGATGATGCGGTGCCTGCGCTGGGTAAGGTGGTTGAGCATGAGGATGCGAGGGTGAGGCGGTCGGTAGGAATTGCGCTCGCCCGGATTGGAAACCGTGCGACGGTCAGACATCTGCGAACGATCTTGCGAGACCCGGACCCGGGAATTCGTATGGCGGTCGCTAAGGAAATTGGCGGAGGCGGCCTGGGTGCTTTGGTGATGCCGCTGGTCAATCAGGCAGATTCTGAGGAGGAAGAGAGCATCAGGGCCGAACTTTACAGAGCACTTGGTCGCATTGGGACACCCGACGCGATACAGGCGCTGAACAAAATATGTCGTCCGAGCGGGAAACTATTTGGCCCTAATCTTTCCGAGTCCCGGCGAGCGGCCGTAGAGGGACTTGTGTTGGCCGGTGGTGCGGCCGCGGTGACCGCGCTCGAATCTCTTCGGAAGGACCGCGACCGCTCGGTTCGCGATGCCGCCCGTCAGGGCTTACTGGCACTAAAATCCGACATAGAGTGAAGCAAGGGCTCGCGAGGGGAGAGGGGGCCTGCGTCGGCATCGCTTGAACTTCTGGTAATAGGATTCACCGGTGGCGCGTTAGGGGCTCTGCTGGGCGTAGGTGGTGGAGTGATTCTCGTGCCCGGCCTCTTGCTGATTTCCGGGTTCGAGTTTCGTAACGCCGTTGCCGCCAGCTTGGTATGTGTCGTTGCGACATCCGTTGCGAGTTCGGTGGTGTTCGTGAAGCGCGGGCTGGCTGATCTCCCGTTGGCTACCGAGCTGCAGTTCTTTACTGTATGTGGTGCCGTAGGGGGCGGGCTGATCGCTGCACATATTCCTTCCGCTCCACTTTACCTCGCGTTCTCGGCGTTACTGGTGTATCTGTCCATGCGTATGTGGCCGCGGCGACCGCAATCGAGTGGTAGGTCCGATCCCGCTCCAGCGGTGGAACGACATGCACACGCGGCAGCGGGGTCACTCGGCGCTGGGTTTGCCTCCGGATTGCTGGGCATAGGCGGAGGCGTTCTGAACATGCCCGTGCTCCACCTCCTGCTCGGACGAGAGTTTGACGAGGCGGTTCCCACTAGCGCCTACATGATAGGGATAACCGCAGCGGCCGGGGCGTTGGTCTATTCGGTACGCGGCGATCTACCGGTGGACGCAGTGGGTCTGGCCATGATCGGAACTCTGGTCGGCGCCCGCGTAGCAGCTTACGTAAGAGGCTGGTTCAATCAGCGCGCACTCAAAATGTTGTTCGTAAGCCTCCTCCTTTATGGTGCTTACAGAATGGGAACTAATGGCCTCGCGCAGTTCTGAAATCGAACCGGACCGGAATGGTGACCGGCCAGCCGCTATGGCGCTGGTGCTCCTCGAGGCACTAGCCGTCATATTGGTAACTTTGGCGGTCGTCATCGATCACGTGGGAGGGTTGGCCCCATTCTCGGCGTGGACGCATTGGTTTCTGTTGGCCGGGGTTGTGTCCCTCTTGCTGGCGCCGTTAGCCGCAGTGATACATTTGGGCTTCCGCTTCGCAAAAAGAGGATCGCGACGTTGTGCGTGGTATGCGTTTGGTACGGTGATGGTGACGTTGTTGGGCATCTACTTCGCACGATAACGGGAAATGAAACCGGATAGTCTGGGCGTAATTGGACTCGGTGCCATCGGTGGCTCGGTAGCGTGGCAGGCAGTGCGGGCGGGCGTGAAACGCGTTGTGGGATTCTCGCCTGCCACGAGGGAGAGTGTGGAAGCGGCGCGTGCCGGCGCGGTCACGGAAATCGCAGCGGGGCCCAAAGAAGTGGTGCAAGTATCCGATCTGAGCGTCATTGCGGCTCCGCCCATGGCCACGTTGACACTGCTGACCGAACTCGCAGCAGTGATTCGAGACCGGCAGGGCTACGTGACCGACGTGGCAAGCGTCAAGACTCCCGTGGTGGAGACGGCTACAAGCCTCGGACTAGCCGAACATTTCGCTGGTTCCCACCCATTGGCGGGTACGCATCGAAGCGGTTTTAACGCGGCAGTATCCGATCTGTTTTGCGGTAAGGTGGTCTACGTATCGCCGCTGGCAGGAGGAGACACAGCGGCAAGTGAGGTGGTGGATTTCTGGCGCCGTGTGATGGACGCCGATCCGATTGTGGTAGATGCCGCCGGTCATGACTCGACCTTGGCCTGGACCAGTCACCTTCCCCAGACTGTCGCTTCGGCTCTCGCCGCCGCCCTATCAGAGGATGGCCCACGGGGGGCTTCGCTGGGACCAGGTGCACTCTCCACCACCAGGCTGGCGAACAGCAGCGTTCAGATGTGGACCGACATTCTGTTGCTCAACAAGAGCGCGGTCATCGACGCATTGGCCGGCTTGGACCGACAGCTGGAGAACCTGAGGGAGGCGCTGTCGGCGGGCGACGGCCACGCCGTGCGGGATTGGCTAGAGATCGGAAACAAGTGGAGAAGGCGTCAGGAGCCGTGAGGGTGAGTGGAACCATCCGGCCGCCGGGCGACAAGAGTATAACTCACAGGACCTTGATCCTTGCGTCGCTCGCACGGTCCACTAGCAGGATTGCCGGAGCACTGACTTCGGCGGACGCCAAGAGCACCGCTCGAGTGCTACGCCAACTTGGGTGCGAGGTGGGTCCCCTGGAGATCGATCGGGTGCTCGAGGTGAGAGGAACCTCCTGGTCTGAACCAGCATCCGTGCTCAACTGTGGCAACTCCGGAACCACGGCTCGACTCATGTTGGGCGCCCTGGCAGGACACCACTTCAGCGCGAGAATCACGGGGGATGCATCGCTGAGACGACGTCCGATGCGTAGGGTGACCGACCCACTCGTAGCGATGGGTGCAACGGTCAGCGAGCAGGGGAGTGATGGTCTCCCGCTGGTCATTCGAGGCGGCAATCTCCGCTCGATCGTGTATGAGACACCCGTTGCGAGTGCCCAGGTCAAGAGCGCGATCCTGCTGGCTGGACTGGTCGGTGGCGTGCCGGTGACAGTAGTCGAGCCAGCCCGGTCGCGCGATCACACCGAACGGCTATTGCAGTTCCTGGGTTGCGACCTTCGCGTGCGCGGTACCGAGGTCAGCCTGGTCGGCGCGCCCGAGGGATGGCCCCGCGTCGGAGATCTGGATCTGGCCGTTCCCGGCGATGCGTCGTCGTCGGCATTCTTGGTAGGCGCGGCGCTCCTTGCCGGAAAGGGCGAACTCTTGATTGCAGGCGTAGGAGTCAACCCCACGCGCATCGGGTACCTCGCCGTGCTCCAGAGGATGGGGGGTAGGATAGAACTGCTCGATCCCCGAGAAGTGGCAGGAGAACCCGTTGCTGACCTCCTCGTCCGACCGCAGCCATTGATCGGTACGGAGGTCGTGGCCGGTGAGATTCCGAGTCTGATCGATGAAATCCCCCTCCTCGCAGTGCTGGCCGCCCGGGCTTCCGGCGAAACCACCTTCAGATCTGTGGGAGAGTTGCGAGTCAAGGAGAGCGACAGACTGGCACTGATTGCCCAGAACCTTCGGACTGTCGGCGCGACGGCGGAGGTTCAGGGCGAGAACTTGGTGGTGGTAGGATCGGATCGACCGCTAAGGGGACTGGTGGATACTGCTGGAGATCACAGACTTACCATGAGCTTCGCCGTTCTGGGTACGGCCATAGGATGTGACATCGAGCTTTCGGAAGTGGAATCCGCCGGGATCAGCTATCCTCGCTTCTTTGCCGATCTGCGCCAGGCAGCGGGAAATGCGCAGTAGGGTCGTTGCGATAGATGGGCCCGCGGGTTCGGGGAAGTCGACGACCGCACGGGCAGTCGCACGGGAGCTCGGATTGGCCCACCTCGATAGCGGTGCGCTCTATCGGGCAGTGACGCTCGCGGCGCTCGATGCTGGTATCGATCTGTCGGGCCAGAAGATCGTCGCGCTCGTCCGCTCGCTGCCGGTCCGGCTGGACCTCACCGCACAGGGGTTCCGTCCGGGGATCGCAGGAGTGGACGTGTCGGCCGAGGTGCGCACGCAGCGGGTCACCACCCGCGTGTCACAGGTATCTGCGCTTCCGGAAGTTCGCGATTGGGTGAATCAGACGCTGAGGCAAGCGGCGGCACTCCATCCCGTCGGAGTCGTGGTGGACGGTCGCGACATCGGAACCGTCGTCTTCCCCGATGCGGACGTCAAGATCTTCTTGAGTGCGAACCGGGAGGAAAGGGCGCGCCGCCGGCTGTTGCAGCAGGGCCAGGAGGTGGACGCGGCCAACATCGCCCGCGTCGCGGCAGAGCAGGATCTCCGCGACACGGCCGACTCCAGCAGAGCCGTGGCTCCGCTGGCGGAAGCCGCCGATGCAATAAGGGTCGACACGTCCGCAATGACCTTCGACGCGCAAGTGCAACGTGTTGTGTCGGAAGCTCGGAAAGCGTTCTCCTAGCTTGACATAGCTAGATGCCTGCTCTATGCTTCGTGGCTTGCCGCGTCCCGCTAGGGGAAGCGGCGTTTGGCTATTAAACGGAGTGTCGGAACCCCCAGCAAATGGCAGACGAGCCGCAAGAAACTACAACCGCTTCCGGGGTTGGACCATCGGTGGTATCCGCCGAGTCGACCTCGCTTCGCGTACGTCCCGATCTCTACGACGAGGACTATAGCGATGAAGAGTATCAGCAGATGCTCGCACTTTACGAGGGTACGCTTCAGAGTATTGCAGAAGGCGAAATCGTAAGATCGAAAGTTCTTCGTGTAACTGACACGCACGTGATTCTCGATGTGGGATTCAAGTCCGAAGGTGCGGTGCCCATAGAGCAGTTCAAGTCGCCCGAATCGATCAATCCAGGAGACGAAGTTGAAGTCTTCCTAGAGAGACTGGAGGACGAAGAAGGCGCAGTCGTGCTTTCCAAGAAGAAAGCCGACTTCATGCGCGTGTGGGAGAAGATTCGCGAAGCGTATGAGAGTGACGAAGCGGTAAAGGGGAACTTGCAGAAGAAGATCAAGGGTGGTGTGGTGGTGGATCTAATGGGGGTGGACGCCTTCCTTCCCGGCAGCCAGATAGCTCTCCGCCGGGTTCCGAATATAGATGAGATGTTGGGTCAGGAACTCGAATTCAAGATCATCAAGCTGAACAAGAGACGCCGCAACATCGTTGTATCCCGCCGAGTCATCCTAGAAGCCGAGCGCGCCGACAAGAGAGAGCATCTCATCAAGGACTTGGATGTCGGCCAGGTTCGCAAGGGAATAGTGAAGAACATTACCGACTTCGGAGCCTTTATCGACCTGGGCGGAGTGGATGGCCTGCTCCATATCACCGATATGAGCTACGGTCGGGTTTCGCATCCGTCCGAGATAGTGGAGATGGGCCAGGAATTGGATGTCAAGATCTTGGATATCGATTGGGGCAGGGAACGGATATCGCTGGGCCTGAAACAGCTGCAAGAGTACCCGTGGCAGAACGTGGTCGAGAAGTATCCGGTTGGTGCCCGCGTGCAGGGCAAAGTGGTGAGCATTACCAACTACGGTGCGTTCGTAGAACTCGAGCCGGGAATCGAAGGCCTCGTGCATATCAGCGAAATGAGTTGGACCCGCAATGTACGGCACCCATCCAAGATCGTGTCGATCGGCGAGACGATCGAGGCGGTTGTTCTCAAGGTCGACTCCGACGAAGAAAAAATATCTCTCGGCATGAAGCAAACCGAGCAGGATCCGTGGCTGGTCCTGCCAATGAAATACCCGCTCGACACGCGCATTACGGGCAAGGTTCGGAACCTCACGTCTTTCGGTGCGTTCGTAGAGATCGAGCCGGGCATAGACGGCCTGATCCACATCTCAGACATGTCTTGGACGAAGCGGGTGCAGCACCCCTCCGAAGTCGTAAAGAAGGGCGACACCGTCGATGTCGTCATTCTGAATATCGATACCGAGAACAAGAGGATCTCCCTGGGTCTCAAGCAAGCCCAAGAAGATCCCTGGCTCAAGATCGGTGAAGACTACCCGGTGGGGACCGAGCTGGATGGACACGTGGTGCGATTTCAGGATGAAGGTGTGATAGTGGATCTGGGCAACGATTTGGAAGGGTTCGTACCCGAGGCACAGCTACCGATCCCTGACGGCAAGTCAGCCGAGAGCTGCGTCAGGGGAGGACAGAGTGCGTCTCTCAAGGTGATGGAGGTCGATCCCATTCATCACCGCATCATTCTGGCGATCACCGAATTGGGCGAGCTACCTCCCGTTGAAGAAGCCGCTCCCCCGCCACCGGACGACTCATACGGTCTGGATGGGGACGGCGGTGGAGCTACAGATTCCGAGACTGCGGCAGAGGTCGCCGACGAGGCCCCCGGAATCGTGTCGGAGCGGGAGGCAGGTTCGGCCGCGGGCGACCCGGACGTATCGGCCGTGCCCGAGGCAGAGCGCGAGGCCGACGGCCCCACCGAGTGAGAGGCCGCGGCCAACTGGATTAGCAGGCCCACACTCTCTTACACTACGGGTCCGTGACTATCAAAAAAAAACTCGAGACATTCAACCAACTCTCTTCCCAGGCAGAGTTGGGCGGTGGCGCCGATCGCATAGCGCAGCAACATGCGAAGGGCAAGCTCACCGCGCGTGAGCGCCTCGATCTCCTCCTCGATAGCGGTAGCTTCGTAGAACTGGATCGGTTCGTGACGCACCGAGCGACGAGTTTCGGTTTGGCGGACAACAAGCCGCTGGGCGATGGAGTGGTCACCGGATACGGGAGGATCGACGGCCGGTTGGTCTACGTGTTCTCGCAGGACTTCACGGTGTTCGGTGGGTCGCTCGCCGAGGCTCACGCGGAGAAGATCTGCAAGATCATGGATCTCGCCGTTCAGAACGGCGCCCCCCTGATCGGGCTCAACGATTCGGGTGGCGCGCGTATTCAAGAGGGCGTGGTATCGCTGGGGGGGTACGCCGACATCTTCCTCCGCAATACTCAGCTCTCCGGCGTGGTTCCGCAGATCAGTGCCATTCTGGGGCCATGTGCCGGAGGTGCCGTCTACAGTCCCGCGATCACGGACTTCGTATTCATGGTTCGTGGAATTTCCTACATGTTTGTGACCGGGCCCAACGTGGTCAAAACCGTCACTCACGAACAGGTGACCGCCGAGGAACTTGGCGGGGCTGACATACACGCATCAGTGTCGGGTGTGGCGCATTTTGCGCACGATTCGGAAGTGGAATGCCTCGAAGGAATTCGCCAACTCCTCTCGTATGTGCCCAGCAACAACTTGGACAGCCCTCCGACGATCGGTTCGGATGATCCGGTGAACCGGTCTGACGAAGAATTGCTTGGCATCGTTCCCGACAATCCCAACAAGCCCTATGACATGGCGGAGGTCATAGGACATGTGGTCGACGACGGCGCGTTCTTGCCGGTGCATGAGAACTACGCTAGAAACCTCATAGTGGGATTCGCGCGGTTGAATGGACATCCGGTCGGTGTGGTGGCGAACCAGCCAGCAGTTCTCGCGGGAGTGTTGGATACCAGCGCCTCTCTCAAAGGCGCGCGGTTCATTCGTTTCTGTGATGCGTTCAACATCCCTCTCGTTACATTTGAGGACGTACCCGGTTTCCTGCCGGGCGTCGATCAGGAGCACGGCGGCATCATCAAGCACGGGGCGAAGCTGCTCTATGCCTATGCCGAAGCGACAGTCCCCAAGCTCACGGTGATCACGCGGAAGGCGTATGGCGGTGCGTACGATGTCATGAGTTCGAAGCAAGTGCGAGGTGATTTCAACGTAGGTTGGCCCACTGCCGAGATTGCGGTAATGGGTCCTGTTCAAGAAAAGGATCGCAGCTGCGGACGATCCCGCTGCAGAACTCGAAGCGCTTGTGGCCGACTACCGAGACAAGTTCGCCGATCCCTACCATGCGGCATCGCGCGGTTTCCTAGACGACGTCATCGATCCGAGGCAGACACGCCCGCGTCTCATATCGGCGCTCGAGACCCTGCTGACCAAGCGCGAGGGTCATCCGCCCAAGAAGCATGGAAATATTCCGTTGTAAGGAACTACCCTTGGGAGAGCCGCGGTGAACCGAGTACTCGTTGCAAATCGCGGAGAGATCGCGGTGCGGATAATTCGAGCCTGCCACGAGGTGGGGATGGAGTCCGTGGCCGTCTATTCGGAGGTCGATAGCTCCAGCCTGCACGTCCAGCTCGCAGGCCAGGCAGTGGAACTCGGTCCGGCGCCGCCTGCTGAATCCTACCTGGACATCGAGCGGCTGCTATGGGCGGCGTCGCAGTCGGGAGCCGATGCCGTTCATCCTGGGTATGGCTTCCTGGCCGAGAGTGCGGAATTCGCCGAGGCAGTGGAGCGGGCGGGACTGACTTGGGTCGGTCCCCCACCCGGTGCCCTGCGCCTGATGGGCAACAAGACGGAGGCGCGCCGTCAGATGATTCAGGCCGGCGTGCCGGTAGTGCCCGGTTCAGATGGACCGACCGACACTCCTGCGGCCGCGGCGGCTGCGGCCGAACAAATCGGCTACCCGGTGCTTCTCAAGGCCTCAGCCGGAGGTGGGGGTAAGGGGATGCGCCGTGTCGCTCGCGCCAGTGATCTCGAGAGCCAGTTCGAGCGTGCCTCGTCGGAGGCCCGGTCTGCCTTCGGCAACGGCGCCGTCTACGTAGAGAGTCTGTTGGAGCGACCGCGCCACGTCGAGATCCAGGTGCTGGGCGATCGGTTTGGGAACACGCTGCACTTGGGAGAGCGCGAATGTTCGATTCAACGGCGCCATCAGAAACTGATCGAGGAATCTCCGTCTCCGGCGGTGGACCTGGAACTCCGGGCCGCCATGGGTCGCACGGCCGTCAAAGCCGCTAAGTCGGTAGGCTATTGGAGCGCCGGCACAGTCGAGTTCCTGCTGGCACCCGACGGTGAATTCTACTTCCTCGAGATGAACACTAGGCTCCAGGTCGAACATCCCATAACTGAGGCTGTCTATGGCGTCGACTTGGTGCGCGAGCAACTGCGCATCGCGTTGGGGAGACCCACTACCTTGCCGGGCAGGCCGATGGTACCGCGCGGCCATGCGTTGGAGTGTCGCATCACAGCGGAAGACCCTTTCAATGACTTCCTTCCGGCTATCGGCACGGTCGAATACCTCCGCCTTCCCTGTGGACCCGGTATCCGCTGGGACGGCGGCATTGACTCCGGTAGTGAGGTGAGCCCGTACTACGATTCGTTGGTTGGGAAACTGGTCGCTTGGGCCGATAATAGAGAGAGCGCGATCGTTCGCATGCAGGGGGCGCTGGACGAACTGGTTGTGGTCGGAGTTCCAACCTCCCAGCCGTTTCATCGTCGAGTGATGGCCGAGCCCAACTTCAAGGCCGGAGACTACGACATCGAGTACCTTGATAACGTGGGTACTGCCCTGTTGGCACAACCTGTTCCTGAGAGCGAACTGCAAGCGGTTGCCATCGCCGCTGCGCTGTCGGAGCATGCCGCACGGAACGGATCCGCGGCAAGCACATCGAACCCGGGGAAGAGCGCCGAGAGTCCGTGGTTGGTGGCGGCGCGCCGCAGTAGCCTGCGGTGATCGCGACCGTCGACATAGAGCGGATCGCCGCTGGCGGGGATGGCGTCGGACGGATGGGCGATGGGTTGGTGGTTTTCGTTCCCCGGACTGCGCCCGGCGACCGGGCCGAGATAGAACTGTCGGCGAAAAAGCGCAACTTCGCCCGCGCGCGGCTGGTTGGACTCGACTCCCAGGGGCCCGACCGGGTCGAACCACAGTGCGCGCACTACCGGACCGACAAGTGCGGGGGCTGCCAGCTGCAACATCTTTCGACCGCCGCGCAACTTTCTGCCAAGAGTGCTCTTGTGGGGGATGCGCTCCGGCGCATCGGGCGGCGTGAAGTCGCCGATCCTGCAATTGTCGCTCCCTCCCACCCATGGCGCTATCGTTCGAAGATCAGCTTGTCGGTGTCGGATCGGAGGATCGGTCTCCACGTGTACGATCGCCCCGGACAAGTGTTTGATCTGGAAGACTGCCTGATCGTACGGCAGCGGATCATGAACCTGTGGGGCGAGCTGAAGAAGCGCAAAGGCTTTTTCCCAGCGGGGATGTCGTCGCTGGTGCTACGGGAGGATAGGGAAGGTGGGTTGCATGTGATATGCACAGGCGGTGAAACGGTGTGGAATGGGCGCGATCTGGCTGAAGAGCTGCGCGATGCCGGGGTTTCGGTCTGGCGGAAGCCCGAGCGTGGGGCCGCACGTGTCGTGGCAGGCAGAAAGACCGGGTTTCCGGCGGTTGCCTTCGAGCAAGTGAACCTGGAATTGGCGTGCAGGGTGTGCGAGGAAGCAGTGGAAGGGCTGGGGAATGTTGCCGGCCGGGTGGTGTGGGATCTGTATGCCGGCGTGGGCGACGCCAGCGAGCTGCTCGCTTGCGCCGGTGCCGACGTATGGTGCGTGGATGCGGACCGGAGCGCAGTTGAGTGGGGACGTAAGCGATTCGGTGGAAGCGGTACCGAGCGGGGCAGCGTCAAGCGTCTCTGCGGTAGAGTTGAGGACACCCTGTGCCGACTGCCGGAGGCCGATGCGATAGTAGTGAATCCACCGAGAGCTGGATTGCACGAGTCTGTGTCGCACGATCTGGACGGCTGGGGAGCGGGGAGATCCGGCCGGCGTCTAGCCTATGTATCATGCGATCCGGCCACACTGGGGCGCGATCTCCGTCGCATGCCGGCGCTTGGGATCCGCACCGTCACCGCATACGATCTTTTTCCACAAACCAGCCACGTCGAGACGCTGGTCGTCCTGGAGAGCGGGTGAGGTATACGGTCTCGGTGGGGGCGAAGGTCTTTGAAGTCGAACTCGACGGGGATGTGGTGCGGGTGGATGGCTGCGAGATCGCGGCGGCCATGATCGCAGCCCCTGGAGTGCCGATTCACAGATTGGTGATAGACCGCGCAGCCACCATCGTGGCTATTACGCGGGGTGAATCCGCCTGGTCTGTCGCTCTTGGCGGGACAACGCACTCGGTTACGGTGGAGGACGATGCTGCCTGTCTTCTGCGTGAAGTGACCCCGGCCGGATCGCGTGGAGCGAAGGGCGGAGTGATCACCGCGCCTATGCCGGGACTGGTGCTGCGGGTCGAGGTGGAGGAGGGCCAGCCGGTCGAGGTTGGGGCCGGTATCGTAGTTCTGGAGGCGATGAAAATGGAAAACGAGATCAAGTCTCCTTCGAGCGGCACCGTCGATTCGATACATGTGGTCCCGGGTCAGGCAGTCCAAAAAGGAGCAGTGCTTGCCGTGGTGAAGATCGAGGCTTGACCGGGCAAAAGTGCCGGGGTAAGTTCAGTGGCTATATAAGTTTGCGGTTACCACGAACAAGAGGGACTCGCTTGGCGAGACTGATGAAGACCTATTCTCAGAAGAAGAGTGAGCTGGAGCACGACTGGCACGTCGTCGACGCGGACGGCGTGGTGTTGGGGCGATTGGCCAGCAACGTTGCTAAGTTGATTAGAGGCAAGCACAAGCCGACCTTTACTCCGCATATGGACGGTGGAGACTTCGTGGTGGTGATCAATGCGGAGAAGGTCAGGCTCACCGGACGCAAGCTCCAGCAGAAACGGTATTTCCGCCACACCGGGTACGTTGGACACGAAAAATTCGTGGCGGTTTCGGACATGCTCAAGAAGCACCCCGAGCGTGTGATCGAGAAAGCGGTTTATGGCATGCTGCCCAAGGGTGCGTTGGGGAAGCAGGTCCTCAGACAGAAACTGAAGGTCTACGCCGGCGCGGAGCATCCACATGCCGGCCAAAGACCGTCTCCCATCGACTTTAGGGCTGTGAAGACATGACTACTGCGGCACAACCGGAACTCAGATGGCATGCGGTGGGGAGGCGGAAGACCGCTGTTGCGCGGGTGTACCTTACGCCGGGCTCGGGCAAGTGGAACGTCAACGGACGAACGTTGGGCGACTACTTCCCGCGGCGGTCTCTGATTCAGCATATTCAGCAACCGTTTGTAGTAACGGACACGTTGGGCGCATTCGATGTAAAGGCGCGCGTTTGCGGCGGCGGCATGACCGGACAGTCTGGCGCGCTTCTGCTGGCCATCGCCCGGGCATTGGTTGTTGCCGACGAAGAGCACCGTAAGAAGCTCCGCGCTCATGGGTTGATGACCCGCGATTCCAGAGCGGTGGAGCGCAAGAAGCCGGGACAGCCCGGCGCACGTAAGCGGTTCCAGTTCTCCAAACGATAGGACGTTAGTTCGAAAACCTCTCACACTGTTGGATTTGGTTCGGGGTGTCCCCGCTAAGTGTGGATCGGAATCGAAGACGAAGACAGTGGACGAATAACCCAAGGATTTGAGTTGTAGATGGCACAACCAGAACTACAAGACTTGCTGCAGGCAGGCGTCCATTTCGGGCATCAGACCCGGCGGTGGAATCCCAAGATGCGCCGGTTCATATTTGCTGAGCGTTCGGGGATTTATCTCATAGATCTACAGAAGACCCTGCGCCAGCTCAAGGCCGCGCAGGATTTGCTGCGCGAAGTGGTTCTCAAGGGTGACAACGTACTGTTCGTGTGTACCAAGAAGCAGCTCAGCACGATCGTGAAATCCGAGGCCGCGAGGTGCGGCGGCCATTGGGTTACCGAACGCTGGCTCGGCGGTACGCTAACCAACTTCCATACGATCAAGAAGCAGATTAGGCGGTTGCGAGAATTGGAGCAGGGGCAGGAAGAGGGCGCATTCGAGTTCTTGACCAAGAAGGAACGACTCCACATCGATCGAGAGCGCATCAAGTTGAACCGCAATCTCGAGGGCATCAAGAACATGGGCAGGCTTCCCGGAGTGATCTTCGTGGTGGACGCCAAGAAGGAGCGGATAGCTATCGCCGAGGCCAACAAGCTCTCTATTCCCGTCATCGCTATTGTCGATACGAATGCCGATCCAGATCTGATTACCGTCCCAATCCCGGGGAATGACGATGCTATCCGGTCTGTATCGTTGTTGACGGAGGCGGTCGTGGATCTCATAGTGGAAGTGCGTAAACAGGTGCCGGCTCGGGAGGTTGCGGTCGAAGCCGAACCGTACAGTACGTACAGCACCGATACGTTAGAGGGAGATCCGAACGAGGCCCGCCGTCGCCCACGCAAACGGAGGCCGAAGCCCGAGGCCATTGCGGCACGACTGAAAATGGAGGTCCGCAAGACCCCGGAGCCGAAAGGGACTACGGCGGAGCCTGCGGCAGAGGCAGTGGTTGCCGAGCCGGCGAAAGAAGAGGCTGTATCGGTCGATTCCGGGGAAGCGGGTAGCGAAGGGCAGGAATAATCACGGATCCCGAGGGATTAGATCTCCGCCGCCGCTGCCGAACACCGATAGTGCTCGACGGCGGCGGTTTTTCGCATAAACCAACAACGAAGTTCTGACTTAGGATATTGTCTGATGGCTACAAAGGTTTCCGCGAAGGAAGTAAGTGCGTTACGTTCCCGCACAGGTGTCGGGATGATGGAGTGCAAGAAGGCGCTGCAAGAGACGGCCGGCGATCTGGAGAAGGCGGTGGATCTGTTGCGGCAAAAAGGCGTCGCCAAGGCTGAGAAGCGCGCCGGTAGGTCTGCGAGTGAAGGTGCCATTGGCAGCTATGTGCACTTTAACGGGAGGATCGGCGTTCTGGTGGAGCTCAATTGCGAAACCGATTTCGTGGCGCGCACCGATGATTTCCGTGGCCTTGCCAAGGATCTGGCTCTGCATATCGCTTCTGCCAATCCTATCTCGGTATCGTCCGAAGACGTGCCGCAGGACATCGTGTCGCGGGAGCGAGGTATTATCGAGGCCCAGGTGGCGGATTCCGGCAAGCCCGAGCAGGTGAGGGAAAAAATGATCGATGGCAAGCTCAAGAAATTCTTTAAGGAGCGCGTACTCTTAGAGCAACCGTTTGTCAAGGATGATAAGATGAGTGTCGGGGAACTCGTTACTCAGGCGTCGGCTAGACTCGGTGAGAAGCTTGTGGTTCGTAGATTCGTGCGTTACGAGCTCGGAGGAGAGTGATGGCTGAACCCCGTTACCGGCGGGTGCTGCTCAAGTTATCGGGTGAGGCCCTTGCCGGTGACGCAGCGTTTGGGATCGATTTCGAAGCGGTGGACCGTCTGACTGACGAGATCCAGGAGGTCCGCGCCACGGGGGTAGCGCTCGGGGTCGTCGTGGGTGGTGGAAACATCATCCGGGGAACGGTGGCGAGTCAGAAAGGGATGGACCGTGTGTCGGCCGATTACATGGGAATGCTGGCGACCGTGATCAACGCACTGGCGGTTCAGGATATTTTGGAACGTAAGGAAATCGATACCCGCGTCATGACGGCCATTAGGATGGAAGAACTGGCCGAACCGTACATTCGCCGTCGGGCCCAACGACACCTGGCCAAGGGACGAACGGTGTTGTTCGCGGGGGGTACGGGAAACCCATACTTTTCCACCGATACGGCCGCTGTGTTGCGTGCTCTGGAGATCGAGGCGGATCTGCTCATCAAGGCGACGAGCGTCGACGGCATCTACGACGCCGATCCAAGAAAGGACCCTGATGCGAAGTTCATCTCAGAACTCAGCTTCCAGGACGCGATAGTACGCGGCTTGCAAGTTATGGATGCGAATGCGTTCGGGTTATGCAAAGAGAACTCCTTGCCGATCGTCGTAATGAACGTCAACCAGCGGGGTGCCATCGCCCGCGTGCTCAAAGGCGAGCGGGTGGGCACAATCGTACAATGAAAACACTGCAGGAAGTTTCCAAAGAAGCCAAGCGCCTGATGCACAAGGCGATCGAGAACACCAATCGTGAACTCGCGACGATTCGCAGTGGCAAGGCCACGACCAGCTTACTCGATACGGTCAAGGTCGATGCGTACGGGCAGCAGATGCCGTTGAATCAGGTGGCATCGGTAAGCACGCCCGAACCGCAGCTGCTGACGGTGCAACCCTGGGACAAGAACCTGATTGGTGCGATTGAGAAGGGAATCTTGACCGCTGACTTGGGACTCAACCCGTCCAACGATGGGACCATCATTCGGGTCCCGCTACCGCTGCTGACGGAGGAACGTCGTAAGGAGCTGGCTAAAATCGTACGCAAGCTGGCGGAAGAAGGTAAGATCGCCATTCGGCACGCGCGGACTGAGGCCATCTCCCAGGTCAAGAAGGTCGAGCATGTCTCCGACGATGACAAACACCGCACTGAAGTGGAAATCCAAAAACATCACGACGACGCGGTTCAGCAGATCAATTCCATAGTGCAGGCTAAGGAACGGGAAATCATGGAAGTCTGAGTGCGCTCGACAAGCACCCAGCCTCCCGTGACGGCCATCTGAACATTGTGTTTTCTTCGAACCTAGTCGTTAGAATTGCAGTAGTACTGGTGGTGATTCCATCAGCTCTGGCAGTGGTGTATCTGGGTGGATGGGCACTTACTCTGTCACTGGCGGCATTCGGTGTTGTGGGGGCGTCGGAATTCTACCGCCTCGCCGAGGCTGGAGGTGTGCGTGCGCTCAAGGTGATCGGACTGGTGGGAGCCGCGCTGCCCGCCTTGGCCGCCTTTGGAGTGTCGTCGGACGGTCCGGGTTGGGGGCCGGAGTGGTTTGTGTTCTTGATATCGCTGTGGGTCATCGGGATACTCACCATCGCGATGCGAACTAGGAGCCCGGACGAACAACCCCTTGCCAGCGTTTCGGTCACCGTGTTCGGCGCGCTCTACGCCGGCGGGATGACAGCCTTCGCAATACTGCTTAGACACCCGGAAGCACCGTACACTTCATGGGGAGCCACGTGGCTGGTTTTCCTTCCGCTGGCAGTGGTATGGATCTGTGATAGCCTCGCCATGGGGTTCGGGTCCTGGATCGGGGGGGCCAAGCTGGCACCGGTCCTGAGTCCAAATAAGACATGGGCCGGGGCCATAAGTGGGAGTGTCGGCGGCGGCTTCATCGTGGCTCCGGTATACGGTCATTTCATACTCGAAAGAGTCGGGATCGCGCTTCCCGTGTGGCAACTCATTGTCTTGGGTCTCGTGGTTTCCAGTTTGGGACAGGTGGGCGATGTTGCCGAATCGTTGTTCAAACGTGAGGCAGGCGTCAAAGATTCAGGCGCATTCTTCCCGGGTCACGGTGGAGTGCTCGATCGGTTCGATTCGATCTATTGGGCGCTACCAGTAGCTGCGATCATACTTAGACTGTATGGTACGATATGAGTACCGGCGTCGCCATACTCGGCTCTACCGGCTCGATCGGTAGCAGTACCCTGCGGGTTCTGCAGCGGCAGAAAGAACACTTCCACGTCGTTGCGCTCACTGCGTATGGCGCGGCCGACCTCGTGCTCGAGCAGGCGAAGTCGGTCGAGGCCAAACTCGTGGGAGTCGTGACGGGAGGCTCGAACGGAAGACGGCCGAGCGGCGTGCACTGCTCGGGACCGGAATGTCTGATCGAGGCGGCGACCCATCCGGATGTAGACATCGTGGTCAACGCGGTGGTTGGTGCCGCGGGCCTCGAAGCGACACTCTCGGCACTCAAGTGCCGCAAGCGCGTTGCTCTGGCCAACAAGGAAACTCTCGTAATGGCCGGTGATCTGGTACTGGAAACCGCACGGGGGTACGGCGGCGAAGTGGTACCGGTCGATTCGGAGCACAGCGCGGTGCTTCAGTGCGTCACCGGTAGACCCGAACTCGATCTCGCCCGGCTGATCCTGACGGCGTCGGGCGGCCCGTTCCGAGAATGGTCGGCAGAACGCGTCAGGCAGGCTACGGTGGCGGAAGCGCTAAAGCACCCAACGTGGCAGATGGGCCGCAAGATTACCGTGGACAGCGCCAGCCTCGTCAATAAGGCCCTCGAAGTGATCGAGGCGCACCACCTGTTCGGTCTGGGGTATGAGTCCATCGATGTGGTCGTCCATCCGCAATCCATCGTACATGCGTTCACCGAGTTCGTCGACGGCTCAGTACTGGCTCAGGTCGGATCCCCCAACATGGAGTTGCCGATCTTGTACGCCCTCACACACCCCGCACGCTTAGAGGACTCGGCGATTCCACGATTCGATCCGGTCAAGGAGGGGCACCTGACCTTCGAGCCCCTGCGCAAAGATGCCTTTCCGGCGTTCTCGCTGGGCGTAGAAGCAGGTCGCGTCGGAGGAACGGCGCCGGCTGTCTTCAATGCGGCCAACGAAGTCGCTGTTCAGGCCTTTCTCGACGGGAGAATCGAGTTCGGCAGGCTTCCGGAGGTGATCGGTCGAGTGCTGCAGCAACACACCGCCACCCCGGCCCATGACTTGGCAGCTATCTTAGGAGCCGACCGCTGGGCACGCCAGAGGACGGGTGCTGAATGCTGCTGACCATAGCCGCGTTCGGCTTTGTACTCGGCGTATTGATACTGGTCCACGAACTGGGGCATTTCATTGCCGCAAAGTTAGTCGGCATTGGCGTGCCCCGCTTCTCAATCGGGTTTGGTCCTGCCACTCCGGTGAGATTCCGGCACGGTGAGACCGACTACCAGATCTCGTGGTTCCCGCTGGGCGGCTATGTCAAGATGGCCAGTCGGGAAGAACAAGAGGCCATGGAAGCGCTCGAGGGTGGTGCGCTGGAGGACAATTACCCGCCCGAGAAACTCTTCGAGAGCAAGTCCCTGGGGGCCCGAGTCTTCGTGATTTCCGCCGGTGTGATCATGAACGCGCTGTTCGCCTGGGTGGTGTACAGTGGCATGGCGGCCTTCTTGGGCCGGGTGGAAGATCCCAACACGGCGATCGCCCGAGTGGACCCCGACGTCCTCCCAGCCGCTGCCGAAGCGCTTGCAGGACTCCCGTTCGGCACGCGGATCATTCGAGTCAATGGCGACACGGCCCGCTCGTGGGAAGACTTCCAGGAGGGAGTGCTCGATCCGACGTCGAGTGCTCTCCTGTTGGAGTTTTCCGGGGAAGTCGCACCGGTGTCCATTCCCATTCCCGGAATCGACACGGACGACCGGCAAAGGATCTTGCAGGCCGTAGAACCCCTCTGGGAGCCTCGGGTCGGCATCGTGGACCCGGGTCAGCCGGCTGCTCGAGCGGGTTTGATGCGGGGAGACCTCATCCTGCGGGCTGCTGGCGACACGATTCCCTCTTGGGGCGATCTCGTGCGTGCGGTGGAAGGGAGTCTGGGAGACTCGCTGGTTCTGAGTGTCCTCAGGGCCGACTCCATATTGGACGTCGCCGTCGTGCCTGCCGAGCGGAGCATTCAGGACCCGATCACCGGGGAAACCCGCAAGGCGGGACGGATCGGGATCGGCCGACAGGCCGATTTCAAGCACGTCCGCTATGGGATAGGCGGTGCCGTGGTGCAGGGTGCACGTGAGACCGGCAAGATGGCTGGGCTCGTTTTCTTCACTCTGAAGGGAATGGTAGTGGGCTCGGTCTCACCCAAAGAACTGGGTGGGCCAATCCTGATCGGACAAGCCGCCGGTCAGTTCGCCAGCCTGGGGATAGCCGCCCTGTTCAATTTCATGGCTTTTCTCTCCGTCAACCTGGCCATCCTGAATCTGCTGCCGATCCCCGTGCTCGACGGTGGCCACCTGCTTTTCCTCCTGGCTGAGGGGGTCAGGGGTAGGCCTCTCTCGTTGACCGTCCGCATGAGGTTGACTCAGGTCGGTCTGTTTCTGCTGCTGGGGATCATGGCACTGGCGATCACCAACGATTTGTTTCGCGTTTTCCGGGGCTGATACCGCGGTCGGGTAGGTTCACCTGCCCAGGACCAGCACCAACACAGCTACGATCACCACCACTGCAACCGCGGCCACCGGTACCAGCCACTTCAGTCGGCGCGGTTGCTCGACGAATGCGGGATCGATGTCCATTGGGGCCGTGCCGAACATACTGGTCCGCCGCAACTTGTCGGCGATGTGGTTTAGTTCGTCGATCAGGACCTTCGCCGACTCGTAGCGGTCGTCCGGATGTTTGGCCAGGCAGCGCAATATGATTCGCTCGAACCGTGCGGAGATGTCCGGTCTTTTCTCTCTTGGCGGAATTGGCAGGTCCTCCACGTGCATGCGAGCCAGTTCGAACCAATCACTGGACCGGAACGGCAGCTCACCCGTCGTGGCCTTGTAGAGAGTGACCCCCAACGCGTAAAGATCACTGCGCCCATCCAGCTTGCGGCCCTGTGCCTGCTCGGGAGAGATATACTGTGGGGTCCCGATGGTCATGTTGACCCCGGTTGCCGAGACGTATCCGGAAACGGCCCGTGCGATGCCGAAGTCGGAAATCACCGCGTCACCCCGTTCGTTCAGGAGGATGTTGTCCACCTTGATATCGCGATGAATGATGCCGTTTTCGTGTGCGAAGGCTAAGGCTTTCGCGACGTCAGTGGCTATTCTGACCAGGGCGGCCTCGCCTAGGGTACCCTCGCGCTCGATCTGGGAGGTGAGGGAGTCGGGATATAGGTCCATCGAGAAGTAAGTGAACCCTTGATCCTGTCCAATGTCGAGGATGCGGGCAACGTTGGGGTGTGTCAGCTGAGAAGCGAAGTCGGATTCGTTGCGGAATCTGGTCTCGAACTCTTTGTCACCGGCGTAGCGCGGCTTCAGAACCTTTAGCGCCACCTCGCGGCCATCGCTATGGTGGGCCGCGAAGACCCACGAAAACCCCCCGGCCCCGATCAGTCGGTGGGGGACATATGGTCCGATGGAGCGACCTATGAGTGCCGTTGAGTCGAGGGCCATTCTAGCGGTCTTTACAGCGTGCAGGTGAGGAGCTAAATTCCTATGCTATCATAAAATACGAGCTTATCGAGCGCGCTAGCCCGCTCTCTGGAGGATACATAATTAATGGGCTTTGACAAGCCAGCCGTGATCCGGAAGTATCAGCGACACCCATCCGACACCGGATCTGCACAGCTTCAAGTAGCAATGCTGACCGAGCGTATCAAGGCTTTGACCGACCACTTCCGGATGCATCCGAAAGATCACCATGGACGGCAGGGATTGTTGATGATGGTGAGCAAGAGGCGGCGGTTGTTGAACTACCTCAAGGGGACCGACCTGGAAGGCTACAGGAAGCTGATCGCCGAACTCGGTCTCCGGCGCTGAGCGTTGGACGTTACACGTAGGCGTCCGAGATGAGCACCTCGGGCGCTTCTGCTTTTTCTCGAGTGCTCTCACAAGGAAAGAAATGGTAAAGCATGTAGAACGGTCCTTTGACGGGAGGACCTATCGAATGGAAACCGGGCGCCTCGCAAAGCAAGCGGCTGGCAGTGCGGTGGTCCAATTTGGCGACACGCTAGTACTCTCGGCGGTAACAGTCTCGGATCGCGAAAGCAATCTCCCGTTTTTCCCCCTGACAGTCGAATACCGTGACAAGAGCTATGCCGCCGGCAAGATCCCCGGGGGCTTCTTCAAGCGCGAAGGACGGCCGGGTGAGGCCGAGATACTGGCGGCTAGGTTGATCGATCGCTCGATCAGGCCGCTGTTCCCCAAGGGATTCAAGAACGAAGTCCAGGTATATGTTTACGTCTTGTCAGCCGATCAAGAGAACGATGCGGACATTCTGGGTCTCACGGCTGCATCGCTGTCGCTATCGCTGTCGAATGCTCCGTGGTCGGGCCCGGTCGCCGGCGTCCGCGTGGCACGAGTAGATGGCGCATGGGTGCTGAATCCCACGTTCATGCAGCTCGACCAGAGCGATATGGATCTAGTTGTGGCCGGTCGCAGTGACTCGCTCATGATGGTCGAAGGTGGAGCTCACGAGATCGACGAGGAAGCCGTGGCGGAGGCGTTGGAGTTCGCCCAATCCGGCATAGCGCAGCTCGTCGAAATGGAAAACGAGATCGTCCAGGCGGCTGCGATCACCAAGATGGAATGGGTGGCTCACGAGCCTTCCGACGAAATCGTCCGGAAAGTTGGCGAACTCGCCGGAGATCGTGTCGAAAGAGTGCTCAACCAGCCCGAGAAAGCCGAACGTGCACAGGCGGTCGCTGCGGTGCGCGACGACGTGCTCGAGCAACTGTCGGAGGAATTTGAAGACGAGTTGGACGATGCGAGGGCCGTCTTCGACCAGATCGAGTACGACACGATGCGCCGCCAGGTGTTGGATCAGGGAGAGCGTGTGGACGGACGCGGTTTGGATACGGTTAGACCGATCACGTGTGAGGTCGGCTTCCTTCCTCGCGCCCACGGAAGTGCGGTTTTCACTCGGGGTCAGACCCAGGCTCTCGTGAGCACGACGCTCGGTACCGTCGCCGACGAGCAGAGAATCGACAACATCCATATCGCTGAAGAGACGACGAAGAGCTTCATGCTGCATTACAACTTCCCGTCATTCTCGGTGGGTGAGGTGCGGCCTGTGCGTGGGGTCAGCCGGCGTGAGATCGGCCATGGGAACCTGGCCGAGCGCGCGCTGCAACCGCTCCTGCCGTCCTATGACGACTTCCCCTACACGATCCGCGTCGTATCCGAAATTCTGGAATCCAACGGTTCGTCTTCCATGGCCACCGTGTGCGGTGGCTCGCTTGCCATGATGGATGCCGGGGTACCGCTAAAGGCGCCCTGTGCCGGTGTGGCGATGGGCCTCATCAAGGAAGGTGATAGAGTAGCCGTCTTGACCGACATACTTGGCAGTGAAGATCACCTGGGCGATATGGACTTCAAGGTCGCGGGTACCAGGGAGGGGGTCACTTCAATCCAGATGGACATCAAGATCGAGGGCATCTCGCTCGCGATCCTGCGGGACGCTCTGGGGAGGGCCCGGAAGGCGCGCCTTCACATCCTCGACATAATGAGCGAGACGCTGGCTCAGGCCCGCGATACGATGTCCCAATACGCGCCGCGGATCATTACGGTCAAAGTCAAGCCTGAAAAGATAGGGGATGTCATCGGACCCAAGGGCAAGATCATCCGGGGGATCCAGGAGCAGACGGGAGCCGTAATAAACGTCGATGACACAGGGCTCGTGACGATCTCGGCGCTCGAGGGTAAGGGTGGTGAACAGGCACGTCAGATGATCGAGGCCATCGTGCAGGAGCCCGAGGTCGGGAAAACCTACGAGGGTGTGGTAAAGAGCACGACCCAATTCGGAGCCTTCGTGGAGATCATCCCGGGCGTAGAAGGCCTGCTGCACATATCGGAACTTCAGCACGAGCGGACTAACCGTACTGAGGACGTAGTCAAGAAGGGCGACACGGTAAAGGTCAAGCTGCTGGAGGTGGATTCTCGCGGCAAGATGCGGCTTTCCAGAAAGGCTCTGCTAGAGAAGCCGGACACGGTCAAACAGAGTTCCTGACAGCGAGCAATGCAGACGGCCAAGCTCGACGAGCGGCTCTATCGCACTGAGGCGAGCAATGGTGTGACGGTTCTTTCGGAACTGTTGCCAGGCGTTCGGTCGGTTGCGGTAGGCATCTGGGTCACCACCGCCTCAGCCCACGAGCAGCGCAGCAATATGGGTGTGTCCCACCTCTTGGAACACATGGTGTTCAAGGGCACGAGGCGGCGCAGCGCCAAAGATATTGCGCTCGAGCTGGAGGTTCGTGGCGGTTCCCTCGACGCCTATACCTCGCGCGACCACACATCCTACCAGGCCCGCGTGCTCGATGAAGATCTGCCCAGAGCGCTGGATGTTCTCACCGACATGGTTCGCAATCCCACGTTGCGGCCCTCCGACCTCGACCTGGAACGCCAAGTAGTTCTCGAAGAAATCAACTCGGTCTCCGATACGCCAGACGATCTGGTCTTCGAGCTGCACTCCGAAACTCTGTGGCCCGATCACCCTTACGGGTTTTCGATATTGGGTACCAGGGAGTCTGTGGCAGCGTTGGAATCACAGGACCTCCAGGCCCTGCATTCACGCACCTATCATCCGCGACACGTGGTTATCGCAGCTGCCGGCAACGTGAAACATGAGTTCCTCCTCAAATTACTGACCAAGTGTGGATGGTTCAGTTTTGATGCCGGTCCCGAGCCACAGAAGGTTGCCGCAGTACCGCCGGCCCAGCGAACCGAACGCAGGGTGGAGCGTGACACGGCCCAGGCCCACCTGGTCTTGGGCACCGATACATTCTCGTTCAACGATGAGCGGCGGTATCCGCTCATACTGCTCACGACAGTGCTTGGTTCGGGAATGTCGAGCACCCTGTTCCAGCGAATTCGAGAAGAATTGGGTCTGGCGTATTCGGTTTTCACGTTTCAGTCGTTCTACCGCGAAACGGGGGTGACTGGTGTCTACGTGGGTACGGATCCTCGCAGAACTCGACAGGCGATGGACGCGATCAAGCAGGAATTGGCTAAACTAGCGGTGCACGGCCTGGCTCCTGAGCGCCTGGGTGAAGCCAAGCAGCAGCTCAAAGGCCAGGTCACACTGTCCCTGGAGAGTCCGTCCGCCCGCATGTATCGCCTGGCCTCGGGTGCGATATTCGACGACAAATACAGAACCATAGATGAGATCTTGGCCGAAATCGACGGCGTGAGCTTAGAACAGGTTGCACAAGTCGCCAGGGAATTCCTAGATCCGGACCGCCAGACTGTTGTTTGGCTCGGTCCCAACTAATCGAAACGAGCGACATAACAGTATGGTTATCGGCGTCCCGAAGGAGATAAAGGCGAACGAGAATAGAGTGGCAGTGGTACCGGCGGGGGTGGAAGCCCTGGTAGCTGATGGCCACACCGTACTCGTCCAGGAGGCTGCAGGAGAGGGAAGCGGTTTCTCCGATGAGCAGTACGGGAAGGTGGGTGCCACGCGCATATGCGATGCGGCCGAGATCTGGGCCTCGGCTGACATGATAGTCAAGGTCAAGGAACCGATCGACTCGGAGTGGCCGGCGATGCGCGAGGGTCAGGTGATCTTCACGTATTTCCATTTCGCAGCCAGCCAGAGCCTCACGGAGGCCGTGATAGGTTCCAAGTGCGTGGCCATAGCGTACGAAACAGTGCAGTTGCCTTCGCGCGAACTTCCTCTGCTCATTCCCATGAGTGAGGTGGCAGGCCGGATGGCAGTCCAGGAGGGAGCCAAGTACCTGGAGCGGCATTACGGGGGCAGAGGTCTCCTGATGGGGGGCGTGCCGGGTGTCCTGCCTGCCGAGGTGATCATAATCGGTGGTGGCATAGTCGGAACCAATGCGGCAAAGATGGCATCCGGGCTCGGCGCACACGTGACACTGTTCGACGTTTCTCTCGACCGGCTGCGGTATCTATCAGACGTCATGCCGGCGAACGTCGACCTGGTATACTCCAACCGTCTCAATCTGCTGGACCAATTACCAAAGGCGGATCTGGTGATAGGGGCGGTGCTGCTGCCGGGCGCCAAGGCTCCGAAACTGGTGCTGCGTCAAGATCTCAAGCTGATGAAGCCCGGAGCCGTTATCGTGGACGTAGCCGTCGACCAAGGCGGCTGCATCGAGACTATAAAGCCGACCACGCACGAGCAGCCGACGTACATGGTGGATGGAGTGCTGCACTATGGTGTCGCCAATATGCCGGGCGGAGTACCGCGGACATCCACCCTTGCCCTGACCAACGCGACCCTACCGTATGCCCGTCGTCTAGCCCGAGCCGGATGGCGGCGAGCGTGCCGTGATGACCAGGCGCTGGCCCTGGGGCTCAACATAATCGAGGGGAAAGTTGTCTATCCCGGGGTGGCGGAGGCATTCGATCTGGAGCTGGCTCAAGTATCTGCCGAGCTCTAACTGGTAAGTACCTATCTTGTCATAACTTACGGCATCAGTTATGTTTGGGCCACCAGCCGTTGGTCGCCGGTGTTGGATCGGCCCAACAATTCACATAACAAGCTGAAAAACGGATGCGCTGGCCAAAACTATCCTTGGAAACGTGGCTGCCGGCCAATGAGATTGCGGTAGATCTTGGCACGTCTAACACGCTAGTGTACGTGCGAGGAGAGGGCATCGTATTGAACGAGCCTTCGGTGGTAGCTGTGGAGCAGGCGACCTCGAAGATCAAGGGTATAGGACTCGAAGCCAAGCGGATGTTGGGTCGGACCCCGGATGGGATCCAGGCGGTTCGCCCTCTCAAAGACGGTGTAATCGCAGATTTCGATGTGACCGAAAAAATGCTGCGATATTTCCTCGAGACAATTATCCAGAAGCAGGTGTTCAAGGTGAAGCCCAAGGTGATCGTCTGCGTGCCCAGCGGGATCACCGAGGTTGAAAAGCGCGCCGTCAGAGATAGCGCCCACTCGGCGGGCGCCAAGGAAGTGTACATGGTGGCCGAGCCCATGGCGGCTGCCATTGGTGTTGGACTTCCGGTCGAAACACCGACCGGGAATATGGTTATCGATATCGGGGGTGGTACCACAGAAATCGCGGTGATCGCACTGTCGGGAATCGTAAGTGATACTTCCATTCGGACCGGTGGTGACGAACTGGATCAGGCAATCGTGCAGTTCATGCGCAAGAACTACAATCTGTTGATCGGTGAACCCACGGCTGAGGCGATCAAGATTCAGATTGCGTCTGCGGCACCTGTGGACGGCGAGCAAGAGATGGAGGCGAAGGGACGCGATCTGGTATCGGGTATCCCCAAGGTGGTGAGGATTCACTCGAGTGAGATACGCGAGGCGATACAGGAACCGGTCCAACAGATTGTGGACGCCGTACGCCGCGCTCTCGAGATCACGCCGCCGGAACTGGCAAGTGACATCGTTGACAGGGGAATCGTCATGGCCGGAGGTGGCGCTCTAATACGTGGCTTGGACGTGGTCTTGGCACAAGAGACATCGCTTCCGATTCGTGTTGACGAAGATCCCCTGACATGCGTGGTGAGGGGGACGGGCCGGATCCTCGACGACTCTGAGAAGTACCGTTCGGTGCTCACGACGTAGGTAGCAGTGATCCTCGCGCCGGAGCGCTTCGCGTCGCGCCGCGACACTCTCGCTTTCGTCGTCTGTATCATTCTCTCGGTAGCTGCACGCCTTTCGCCGGTGGGTGCCCAGCGGGCCGTGGCGTCCGGGATTACCAGCACCGTGCTGGCACCGTTCTTAGCTATCCAGAACCAGGCCCTGCTGATCCGAACCTCGCGCGAAAGAGTCGAGAGGATCGTAGCGGAGAGAGATTCAGCGGCGCTCGAGGCGCTCGACATCTACGCCCTGCGTGAAGACAATGCACGCCTGAGAGAGCTGGTGTCGTTGTCCGGTAGAGTCGCCTCACCCCACGTAGCTGCTCAGATACTGCGGCAAACGAGGATTGGCGACGCACTCACACTTACGCTTTCGGCGGGGCGCACGGACGGGGTTCATGAGTCGGACCCGGTCATTACTCCGGCCGGATTGTTGGGAGTGATTCTGAGTGTGGGGAGCGGAACATCCGTTGCTCTGGTGTGGACTCACCCTGACTTCCGTGCCAGTGCGATGGCAGAGGACGGCTCGGTCTTCGGAATAGTAGCTCCAAGCGGCAGCGAGGGTCCCGGTACCCGCCTGATGGAGTTGCGTGGCGTCCCGTACAAGGACAAGGTGCCGATCGGGACGCGCATCTATACCTCGGGCTTGGGCACCGCAAGAGGCGGTGTGTACCCCCGCGGTATTCCCCTCGGTACGGTGATAGCGGAGGGGCCGGAGCGCTCCGGTTGGTCCAAGACATACATTCTGAGACCGGCCGTCCACCCGGCCGCCGTGTCACATGTGATTATCCTTACTGCGAGAGGCGAGGACATCGGGGCCGCGTTTCGGACTGAAGTACCGTGAGGCTCGACCGGGATCAGCTGCACATGGCACTTGTTCTGCTGCTCCTCGGGGTGCTGCATTTCGGTCTGCGGCCCTTCGCCGGCGGCGCCTTCCTCCAACACGTGGCACCTGATTTTCTGCTGCTTGCCCTCCTGGTGTACGCCATCCGGGCACGACCCGGTCAGGGAGCGATCGCAGGTTTCCTGGTTGGGCTGTTGGCAGACTCTCTCTCGCCCGCTGCCTTCGGTGCCGGGGCCCTGTCGCACACTGTGATCGGCTACTTCGCCGCCTGGGGTAAGGCTGTCTTCTTCGCAGACAATTTGTTCGTCAATGCAGTCTTCTTCTTTGTGGGAGCATGGGCCCGGGATGTTCTCGTGCTCGTGGTGGGACGCCACGCGGAAGGCTCGGCGCTGCTGTGGCAGCTGTTTTATTGGTCGCCGCTGTCGGCGTTGACCACCTCGCTGGCGGGCGTGGTAGTGCTCCTGGTTTTCCGAAACTGGTTACACATTAGAATTCGAGAATGAACTGGCACCATCCCCATGCAGTTGCGAAACGCGCCGAGGCGAGCCGGTGGGTGATGTTTGTAGCATTTGGTGTCTTGCTGGCCGCCTTCTTCAGAGCGCAGGTGCTCGAATCACGCAGGTACGAGCTTCAGTCTCAGGAGAACCGGTTGCGGCCGGTGCCGCTCCCGGCGCCGAGGGCGTTGATCACGGACCGCAACGGTGTCGTCTTGGCCGATAACGTTCCCGGCTATTCGATAGCCGTGATGGCGTCGTCAATCGACTCGCTGCGGGCCACCCTGAAGATTCTGTCGAGCTACGTGACGCTGGATTCTAGCAGCGTCAAGCGAATCGTGAGACGATTTCGCCGGACCCCCTATGAGCCCGCAGTGGTCAGGCGGGATGCCCCCTTCGATCTCGTTTCCGCGCTCGAAGAAAGCCGGGTCAGAATCCCTCGGCTCGTCATCCAGACCGAACCCAAGCGGTGGTATCCGGACAGCAGCGTCGTGGCCCATGTCGTCGGTTATGTGGGTGAAATCACTGAGGGAGAACTGTCGGCGGGCAGCGTGCCCGGAGCTCGCGGCGGCACAATAGTTGGGCGTGACGGACTCGAGCGTAGTTATGACAGCCGGCTGCGGGGCGAGGACGGCGTGCGGTTTATCGAGGTGGACGCACTGGGCCGCACCGTACGTGATCTCGCGGACGAATCCACCCTCGAGCCCAGACAGCCCGATACGCTCAGAACCACTCTGGACATCGGGCTACAACATTATGTCGCAGCTGTATTTCCGCATGGGGCACGTGGTGCGGTGATGGCCATGGACCCACGAAACGGGGAGGTCCTGGCTCTCTATTCAGCTCCGTCATTCGACCCCAATCTTTTTGTCGGCGGCATGGATCCGGGCCAGTGGAACTCGTTGTCGGGATCACCCGATCAGCCCCTGTTCAACAGGGCGATCGAGGGCCGCTATCCTCCGGCATCCCCCTGGAAGCTTGCCGTGGCGGCCAGTGCGCTCAAACGAGGCATAGTCACACTCGATTCGCATATGGATGAACCGTGTAGGGGCGGTTTACAGTATGGCAACCGCTACTTCCGCTGCTGGAAGCGTGAGGGACACGGTGACATTACGCTCAGAGAAGCGATACAGTATTCCTGTGATGTGTATTTCTATCAGCTGGGTCTGAAGCTCAGGCTGCCGAACCTGCTTCACGACGGCGTCGAGATGGGTTTCCGTCAGCGATCCGGCATCGACCTGCCCGGTGAAGCCATACCCGAGTTCCCGGGCTCGATCGAGTATTACAATCGTCGGTTTGGACCTCGGGGATGGACCTCTGCCGTAACGTTGAACCTGGCTATCGGTCAGGGCGAGAACGCGCAGAGCTTGAGCAACATGATGAGGTTCTACTCCATGCTGGCCAATCCAGAAGGGTCTGCTCCGGAGCCGCGCTTGGTCAAAGGTGAAGGCAGCGGCCATCTCCGATCGCTCGGCCTGTCTCGCGCTGCGCTTTCGGGCCTGCGAGATGCACTCGTGGCCGTCGTACAGACGGGCACGGCGTCGGGATCCCGGATTGCAGATCTCAAGATTGCGGGGAAGACCGGCACCGCCCAGAACTCGCACGGCCCCGATCACGGATGGTTCGTTGCTTTCGCGCCTGCCGACAATCCCGTGATCGTGGTCGGGGCGATCGTTGAATTCGCCGAGCACGGTTCGCGCGTCGCACCGATGGTAACGCGCATCATCGCCCACCAGCTCCTCGGACCCAGCGCCCCGGAATTGGACGAGAGGGAATTGGAGCTCGTGCTACCAGCCGACTCTGCCCCCGTGCCCCGTCCTCTCCTGCCCGACACATCGCTGTTGCGTGCCCATGATCAGACGCAGTCTAGATAAGCCAATACTGTTCACCACGGTGCTATTGATAGCGATGGGGTTTGCTGCCCTCTATTCTGCAGGACAGACCGACGTGCCGTCGGCGGTAACGGACATCTGGCGCCGGCAACTAGTGTGGCTCGTTGCTGGCGTGATTGCAGCTGTGATTGTCTTTAGAGTGTCCCCTCGGTTGCTGGAGTGGGTTGCCCCGATCGTTTACGGATTCTCTCTATTTCTTCTCGTGATGACCCTGGTTGTTGGGGTAGGGGCTGGCACGGCGGCTGGCACGAGATCATGGATCGCGATCGGCGGAATTCGGCTGGGTCAGCCTGCGGAACTGGCGAAGCTTGCAACGATCCTGATGCTAGCTCGGCATCTTGGGGGCCGACGCCACCCGCCGGCGGGACTGTGGGAAGCAGCGCCCGCCGGGTTGATCGTTGGCGTCCCGTTTCTGTTGGTTGGGCTTCAGCCTGATCTCGGCAGTGCAATCGTGTTCGTGGCGATCCTGTTCGGTGCACTCTTCTGGGCCGGTGTCAATCCTGCACTACTCCTGTTGTTGGCGTCCCCGTTGATCAGCTTGATGCTGGCATTCTCCACCGTCTCGTGGGGCGCATGGATAGTGTTCATCACGATATTCGTGATCTGGACACGGCCGTATCTGCTGGATGGGTTGACAGTCTGGTTCTCCAATGCGGTCATGGGGCTCGTAGCGTTGGGATTGTGGGATCAACTGAAACCCTACCAGCAGAACCGGCTGCTGTCGTTCTTGAACCCAGAGATAGACCCGCGTGCAACCGGGTGGCATATCATTCAGTCGAAAATTGCGATTGGATCCGGGGGCCTCCTGGGGAAAGGATTTACGGAGGGAACCCAGAAGCGTCTGGCATTCTTGCCGGCTCAGCATACCGATTTCGTCTTTTCGGTGGTCGGGGAGGAGGCGGGGTTCATCGGCGTGCTATTCGCATTGGTCATCTACGCCGTTCTCATTTCGATACTCATCAGGGTGGCACATAAGGCGAATGATCCCTTCTCCGGAATCCTGGTGTTCGGTGTTGTTAGCTTACTCATCACGCATATAGTGGTGAACATCGGCATGACCGTGGGCGTCATGCCGATCACGGGAATCCCGTTACCGTTCTTCTCTTATGGTGGTTCGTTTCTGGTAACCTGTTGCGTTGCGATTGGATTGGCACTGAGGGTCGCATGGGACTCGCAACTTGCAGGTTACTTGAATGCATGAATCGAGACTGGCGCCGCGAGGTTTTCCCGGCGACATTCGAGTCCTGCCATCCAAGTCGATAGGATACTGAATGTCTTGGTTTCGCAAGGAGCGTAAACAGCGCAGGCCAACGCGAGAGCGTTTGGAGATCCCGCATGATGTGTGGGACAAGTGTGAACAGTGTGGATTGGTGGATCTCTCGGAGAAATTCGATAAGGCACTCCAGGTGTGTCCTGAATGCGGCTATCACCGGAAGATCGGTGCCCGCCGGTATATCGAAATCTTGACCGATTCGGACAGCTTCGTTGAGATGTTTGGCGAACTTCGGTCAATAGACGGCCTAAACTTTGAGGGATACGTTGAACGCATCGAGCGAGCCGAGAAGAAGGTTGGCACGCAAGAGGCCGTGATTACAGGTTCGGGCACAATGACGGGGGTGGCCCTGCACATTGCGGTAATGGAGTTCGCGTTCATGGGGGGATCCATGGGATCGGTGGTTGGCGAGAAGATCGCCCGGCTTGCAGGTAGGTGCATCAAGAAGAAGACCCCACTCGTCATCGTCTCGGCATCCGGCGGTGCCCGTATGCAGGAGGGAGTGTTGAGCTTGATGCAGATGGCGAAGACATCGGCGCTGATCGCTCAGCTCAGGGAGGAAGGTCTCCCCTATATATCGATCCTGACGAACCCCACTACCGGTGGTGTCTTGGCGTCGTACGCCATGCAGGGAGACGTGAACATTGCAGAACCGGGTGCCCTGATCAGTTTTGCCGGTCCACGTGTAATCAAGCAGACCATCGGCCAAGACATGCCGGAAGGATTTCAGACGTCCGAGTTCTCGGTCGATCACGGCATGGTGGATCGCGTAGTGACGCGCGGTGAACTGAAGGAGACCACCGCGAGGTTGCTACGCCTCATGCTCGCTATGGACGAGCCGTCGCTGAGCTAGCGGCCGTCTTCGAATCAGCAATCCAGCTAAGGTGGTCCCAACCTTGTTGCACTCCCAGGTTGAAGAATATCGTGATACCGTGGAGTTCCTCTGCGGCCGTACGACGGGTCGCATAAAGTGGTCCCTCGGTCCCACTCGGGAACTACTGGAAGTATTGGGGCAACCGCACACGCATTTTCCGTCCATCCACATAGGCGGTTCCAATGGGAAAGGCTCGGTTGCGGCCATGGTAAGCAGCGCCCTCAGATGTGCGGGGTACTGCGTTGCCATTTACTCGTCTCCCCACCTGGTCGACGTGCGGGAGCGCTCGATCGTCGACGGCCGGCCGATACCGATCGAGGCGCTTATCGGTTGGACGAATGAGTTGCGTGACGCCATCGTGGCTACGGGTGCAAGTTTTTTCGAGGCGATCACTGCCATCGCTTTTGCGGATTTTGCGGCACGGGGCGCCGACATAGCGGTAGTCGAGGTGGGGTTGGGTGGAAGGCTCGACAGCACTAATGTTATCGATCCACTGGTGAGCGCGGTGACGAACATTGCGGTTGAACACACAGACTACCTGGGGGATTCCGCCACGGACATAGTGAAGGAGAAGGCGGGTATCGCGAAGCCCGATAAGCCCTTCGTGGTCGGTGAAATGGATCTCGGGCTGGCGGCGCTGTTGAGATCGGAAGCCGAACGGCTGGGTGCCGTAGTGAGGGAAGTGCCGCGCACCGAGAGGTACGGTGGCAAGCTCGAACTGATAGGCGCCCATCAGGCGCGCAACGCCGCTGTTGCAAAGATGGTCCTCTCGGAACTGCCGCCAGGTTGGCGCCCTGGGCGGCGCGCGGTTGTCCAGGGGCTTGCGAAGGCATGGCTGCCGGGTAGATACGACCGCCGTGGCAAATGGCTGTTCGATGTGGCCCATAATCCCAGCGGAATGTCGGCGTTGGTTGCCCAACTCGAGTGCGACGAGTTGCCGCGGCCGCTTGGGACCCTATTCGGAGTGCTGGCCGATAAGGACTGGGAGACGATGCTGGACCTGCTGCTTCCGCACGTGGATGATATCTACGTGACGACTCCACCGTCGGCTCCCTGTCAACGCAGAGTCGAACTCGCCGCCGTGAAGCAGCGGTTTCCGAACGTGGAGGTGCGGGAAGATTTTGACTCTGCGCTAACGGCCGCTCAGGCCGATGCCGGTACTGTGCTCGTCACCGGGTCGCTTCACACCGTTGGGGATGCGCTGGCCCGCTTGCCCGGGTTCCAGCCCCTCGGGTAGATTGCTCCGATGCAAACCCAAGTCTTGCCGGGATTTCGGGATTTCTACCCGGCCGAAACAGCATTCCGAGATCACATATTTACAGCTTGGCGGGACGTAGCGCGACGCTACGGGTTCGAGGAATATGACGGTCCGCCACTCGAGCCGCTCGATCTGTATGTGAAGAAGAGTGGTGCGGAAATCGTGGGCCAGCTGTATGCGTTCGAGGATAAGGGTGGCCGCCAGGTGGCCCTGCGGCCGGAGATGACGCCGACTCTGGCGCGCATGGTGGCCGCGCGCGCTAACGCATTGAAAAAACCGATCCGATGGTTCTCGATGCCGCAGCTAATGCGCTACGAACGACCACAAAGGGGTAGGCTGAGGGAACACTTCCAACTCAACATGGACATCATCGGCGAGGCCGGTCCACTGGCCGACGCCGAGTTGATCGCCGCGGCCTTGGACGTGATGCGCGCGCTCGGCCTGAGTTCCAAGGACGTGCGCGTGAAGGTGTCGGATCGCCGCGTTGTCCGCGCGTTGCTCGACGTGCATGACTTGGACGAGGATCAGGTCGCCCAAGCGTTTCAAGTCATCGACAAGATCGATCGCGATCCCAGAGAAGTTCTCGCCGAGAGATTCGCGACGGCGACAGGTGCCGGCACCCAGGTCGCCGAGCGGGTGCTTTCCGTGGGCGACCTGAAGGGAATGAAGGCCGTGTTGGATGCATTGGGCGAAACTCCCTCGGGCCGAGAGGCCGGTGAGGGGCTCGAGAAGTGCACGGCAGCCTTGGAGTCGATGGGCCTCGGAGAGTTTGTCGAGGTCGATCTCTCGATCGTCCGAGGGCTCGCCTACTACACGGGGATCGTGTTCGAGCTGTTCGACGCCGGGAAGTCCCTGCGCGCCATCTGCGGCGGAGGCCGATACGACGGGCTCTTGGCCAGTCTCGGCGGGCCCGATCTACCCGCCGTCGGGTTTGGGATGGGCGATGTAGTGCTCGGCGAACTCCTGAAAGAACACGAGGCAGGGCCACCAGACGAAGGGTTACTGGACGCGTTCCTGGTGGCAGTCACCCTGGAGGAGATGCCTGCGGTGCTCGGCCTTGCACACGAGCTGCGGGATGTGGGAATCAGAGTGGAGTTCGGTCTGAAACCTCAGTCGATTGCGAAACAACTCAAGCTTGCAGCCGCTAGACGGGCTGGCAAGGCGGTCATCATCGGACCCCACGAACGCGAGGCCGGCCAGGCCGTGGTGCGAAACATGGCAACCGGTGAGGAAGAGCGTGTCGCGTTAGACACCTTGGTCGATGGATACGATTGGGCACTGAAGGGATAAACGGAGCTAATGGCGCAAGAACGGATAACTGCCAGAGACCAAGATTTCAGTCAATGGTACAATGACGTCATCATGCGTGCCGAACTGGCGGACTATTCTCCGGTAAGAGGATGCATGGTGATCCGCCCTCGGGGGTATCGCATCTGGGAATTGATGCAGCGGGCTCTGGACGACCGGTTCAAGGAGACCGGACACCAGAATGCGTATTTCCCGATGTTCATCCCACAGAGCTTCCTCGAGAAAGAAGCCGAGCACGTAGAGGGATTCGCTCCGGAGACTGCGGTGGTTACACGCGGTGGTGGCAAAGAGTTGGAAGAGCCGCTTGTCATACGTCCCACCTCCGAGACCATAATCTACTCTCTGTACGGTAAGTGGATTCAGAGCTATCGAGATCTTCCCCTTCTCATCAACCAGTGGGCCAACATAGTGCGCTGGGAGATGCGCACGCGGCTCTTCTTGCGTACCACCGAGTTTCTCTGGCAGGAGGGCCACACGGCACACGCCACCGAACAAGAAGCCGAGCGGGAAGCTCGTCTTATTCTGGAGATCTACCGCCAGTTCATGGAAGAGTGGATGGCGATGCCGGTGCTCACGGGTGTGAAGACCGACTCGGAACGGTTTGCCGGCGCGGTACGCACCTATTCGTGCGAGGGACTGATGCAGGACAACAAGGCGCTCCAGGCAGGTACGTCGCACCACTTGGGTCAGAACTTCGCGAGGGCGTTCGACGTCACATTCCAGACGGCGGATGAAAAACTCGAGTACGTGTGGAGTACGTCGTGGGGCGTGTCGACTCGGCTGGTAGGCGGTTTGATCATGAGCCACAGCGACGATAGGGGGCTGGTGTGTCCGCCGCGGCTGGCGCCGACACAGGTGGTGATCGTGCCGATCTGGAGATCGGATGAGCAGAGGGCCGAGGTGTTGGAGGTCGCTGGTCGTGCAAGAGACGATCTCATAGCTCACGGGTTGCGCGCGGAACTGGACGAGCGCGATATGAAACCCGGGGCAAAGTATTACGAGTGGGAGGGCAGGGGGGTACCGGTTCGTCTGGAGATCGGGCCCCGAGACATCGCTCAGGAGCAGGCTGTGCTCGCCAGACGCGCGGGCGGCGACAAGGAAACGGTGAACTTGGGGTCGCTGGCCGACACGGTCGGTTCCGTGTTGGATGAGACCCAGCAAGCGCTTCTCGATGCGGCACGGGAACGGCGCGAGCAAAACTCCGTCAGGGGGATTACCAAGGACGAACTCATCTCCTTGATGGATGGGCAGGGCGGCTTCGCCTACGGCGGCTTCTGCGGTAAGGACGGATGTGAGACGGCAATCAAAGAAGCGACCAAGGCAACTGTGCGAGTGCTGCCGGACGAAGAATTCCGGAGCGATGAGGTCCCAACCACGTGTGTGTGGTGCGGAGAGAAGTCGGTAACCGAAGCGGTGTGGGCGAAGGCATATTGAAGCCTCCCCCGAATCTGCTTCGACGAATTGCGGAAGAAGTGGGCACACCTGTCTATGTCTATGATGCCCGAACAATCAGAAAGAACTTCAATGAACTGACCGGGTCGCTGGGCGGCATCCCGCACCGGATTCACTACTCGGTCAAGGCGAACAGCAATCTCTCCATCCTCAGGCTCATGCGCGAACTAGGGGCGGGAGCGGACATTGTGTCGGGCGGTGAGTTGGTGAGGGTACGTGAGTCCGGGTTCGTCGGATCCGATATCGTATTCAGCGGCGTCGGTAAGACTGGAGCTGAACTGGGCGCCGCACTGGATGCCAACGTGGGTCTCATCAACGTGGAGTCGTCGAGCGAGTTGCAATTGCTCTCAGACATCGCCGACGAACGTGCCGCAAGCGCGCATTTCGGTGTGCGGGTGAATCCCGACGTTGCAACAGACACCCACCCCTATACGCAGACGGGAGAGCGCGGGATGAAATTCGGTGTGCCGCTCGCTGATGTGTTGGACCTCGTCGAGTGGAGCACGAGTCGCGAGAACCTGGATTTCTGCAGTCTTGGCGTCCACATCGGCTCACAGATCATGGACGCCGGGCATTACCGCGACGCGGCTGAGAGGTTGGTGGCCTTGGTGGACGAAATCGCGGCCTCCGGCATGCCGGCTCCGCGATCGCTGGGTATGGGTGGCGGCTTGGGAGTAGGCTACGTCGACGACACGCGCCTCGATCCGGCCGCCTTTGCTGAGGCGGTGAGGCCGCTCTGGGAGGCATCTGGACTCCCCATTACCATAGAGCCGGGCCGGTTTCTGGTGGGCAACGCCGGATGGATCCTAACGCGATGCATCCGCTGCAAGCAGTCGGGTCGGCGCAAGTTCGCCGTGGTGGACGCAGCAATGAACGATTTCTTGAGACCCAGCCTCTACGGTGCCCAACACCGGATCAGCGTGGTTGGCGCCGGACCCGAATCTGACGGAAATCGGTACGACGTGGTCGGCCCGGTGTGCGAGACCGGAGATTTCTTGGGAACCGACCAGAAGCTCCCCGGTCTGATGCCCGGTGCTCTGCTCGCCATCTCGGGAGCGGGAGCCTACGGGTTTACGATGAGTTCCACATATAATTCGAGACCGCGAGTGGCCGAAGTGATGGCGGACGGTAACCGCTGGGCGATAGTGCGTGAGCGCGAGTGTGTGCGGGATCTCATGAGAGGAGAAGCAGTGAGTGATGACCAGCTGTGTTGGGAGACGTACGATGAGGGCAAGTAGATGAGCAGCCTGGCAGGCGGCATCCTCATCATCGACTTCGGCTCGCAATTCACGCAGCTGATCGCCAGACGAGTGCGCGAACAGCATGTCTATTGCGAGATCCATTCGCCCGATGAGTCGGCCGATCGTATCCGCGAGTCGAACCCCATGGGGATCATTTTGTCCGGTGGCCCCAACTCGGTGTACGATGCCGGTGCCCCACAACTGAACGAGGGGATTCTAGACCTGCAGATCCCAGTCCTCGGCGTGTGCTACGGGATGTATCTGGTTGCCCGGGCCGTGGGCGGCGACGTCGAGAACTCCGGTAAGCACGAATATGGACGAGCGGATCTCGAAATACGCGACGCCGACGGCATCTTCTCGGGATTCCAAACCGGTGACCGAGTTCGGGTGTGGATGAGTCACGGCGACCGGGTTACCAGCATTCCGCCTGAGTTCAAAGTTACGGCTTCCAGCAGCAACAGTCCGGTAGCCGCATTCCAATCGACCGGGGGCGGTTTGTATGGAGTGCAGTTTCATCCCGAAGTAGTGCACACGGTACGCGGTACCGAAATGCTCAGGAATTTTGTCTTCTCGGTCTGCAACTGCGAGCCGAACTGGACGGCCGGCCACTTCATTACGGATCAGATAGAGGCGATACGCCAACAGGTTGGTTCGCGGAGCGCCATCTGCGGCCTTTCCGGTGGCGTGGATTCATCCGTTGCCGCCGCGCTGGTGCACAAGGCTCTGGGCGATCGTCTCACATGCATATTCGTGGATCACGGGCTGTTGCGCATGGGCGAACGCCAACAAGTGGAGCGGGAGTTCCGCGCCAATCTGGGAATCAGGCTGATCGTAGTGGATGCGGCGGCAAGATTCCTCGAACGACTCTCCGGTGCGGACGAACCGGAAGAAAAACGCCGCATCATCGGCCATACCTTTATCGACGTGTTCGAGGAAGCGGCGAAATCGGTTGGGGACGACGTCGGGTTCTTGGTTCAGGGGACGCTCTATCCCGACGTTATCGAGTCGGTCTCGCCGCGCGGCGGCCCCTCGGCGACGATCAAGACGCATCACAACGTCGGAGGACTGAGGCCCTATCTTCCATTTGAACTCATCGAACCGCTGCGAGAGCTATTCAAGGACGAGGTGCGGGAGGTCGGACGGGAACTGGGCTTACCCTACGACATCGTGGGCAGACACCCGTTTCCAGGGCCCGGTCTCGCGATACGCATCATCGGTCCCGTGAGTGAGTCGGCGTTGACAACGCTGCGGCACGCCGACGCGATCTTCATTGCCGGCATCCGGGAGGCCGGGCTCTACGACGATATCTGGCAGGCCTTCGCCGTGCTCCTGCCCGTGCAGTCGGTGGGTGTAATGGGCGACGCAAGAACATATGAGAACGTTGTCGCGCTCCGCGCGGTCACGAGTCAGGACGGTATGACAGCCGACTGGTTTTCGTTTCCACCCGAGGTGATCGGGGGTATCGCCAACCGGATCATGAATGAGGTCGAAGGTGTCAACAGAGTGGTCTACGACGTCAGTTCCAAGCCACCGGCCACCATCGAGTGGGAGTGATTGGCACGGTGGTGAAAAACCGCCGGCCGCTCGAGTGTCCGACCGGAGCGGTCTTAGTCTAGATGGCTTTCTCTTGCAACAGCGCCAGAAACTGCTCAGGACTTTCGAGCGCGGCCAGTCTGTCCGGGACGTCGGGCTCCTTGGCGAATTGGGCCACTTTGCCCAACACCGGTAGGTATTGGTTCGAGACCTCGAGTGGCGGCGCCACTATCAGGAACAGATTGAAGACCGGTTTGTCGTCGATCGCCTTGAAATCAAGCCCCTCGGGCTTGCGACCAAAGGCGACCCGGAGCCTGCTGACCACTAGCGAGCGACAGTGTGGAATGGCGATGCCCTGTCCAATCCCGGTCGAGCCTAAGTTCTCGCGCCGCTTGAGCATTTTGTAGAGCACGCCTTCGGACTTCTCATCCAACTTGAGCAGCGAGATGAGTTCTTTCAGGGTATCATCCTTCGTGGTGCTCTCGAGTTGCAACTTTATTGCGTCAGGTGAAAAGAAGTCCGTTAGATGCATAGTAGCACAATGGTTTTCCGGAGAAAGACGGGCGGAAACCTAACGGAACCATGACGTGGCTGTCAAACGATGGTTGCCGCTGGTGCTGCCACACTTTATTGTTTCCACCATATGAAGTTCCCGTTTTCTGTCGATCATGAGATCCCGCTCTTTCTGGCCCCCATGGCGGGTGTATCAGAGCCTCCGTTTCGGCGCCTGTGCCGGGGGTTCGGCGCCGATGTGGTGGTTTCGGAGTTTTTGTCGTGCGAGGGGTTGAGGCGCGGCATCAAGAGCGTTCACGATGGGGCCTATTTCACCCCCGACGAACGGCCCATCGGCATCCAGATCTACGGAGCCGATCCGGTGGGGATGGCGGAGGCCACCCAGCTCGTCACCGAGCATTACGCTCCCGATTTCGTCGACATCAACTTTGGGTGTCCCGTCAAGAAGGTGGTCAAGCGGAACGGTGGTTCCGGGTGTCTCAAGGACATGGATCTCGTGGCTGGTATCATCCGAGCCGTTCGCGGCGCTACGCACCTTCCCGTTTCCGTCAAGATTCGCAGTGGCTGGGACGAGGCCACGCGGGATCCGGTTCAGGTGGCATTACGCTGCCAGGATGCCGGTGCCGAGATGCTGACTCTCCACCCACGGACCCGCGCCCAGATGTACCGCGGCTCTGCCGAGTGGGACGAAATCGCTGCAGTAGCAGATGCCCTGGACATCCCGGTAATCGGAAACGGGGACATCAAGTGTGCGGAGGATGCGTACGCCATGTGGCGGCATACGCGGTGCGCCGGGGTAATGATCGCGCGGGGGTCGTTCGGCAATCCGTGGATCTTTCAGCGAGCGCGTGCGCTCCTGTCGGGAGATCTCCCGCGACCGCTCCCCGGCGCGGCGGAGCGGTTCGCGGTGGCCTCGAGGCACGCGCAGCTACAGCTGGAGATCAAGGGCGACGATCGTCGAACCGCACTCGAGTTCCGCAAGCACGCGGGCTGGTACACCAAGGGGCTGCCGGGCGCTGGTGAGCTCAGGGCTCGACTGCACCAGATAGAGTCCATGTCGGAAATCGAACGGATCTTCAGCGACTACCTCAAGCCCAACACGGCAGTGGTATGACCACAGTTGTGGAGTTCGTTTTCGTATTCGGCGCAGGGGCGATTGCCGGTGCGATAGCGTACGGTCTGTTGCGCGGTCCAAAGGGCAGGACCGCGCGCGATCTTTGTTCCGGCGACGTTCCCCACCTGTTGGATCTACTGCGTCGCGCCCACGGTGCCACCGCCGTGTGCGCAGTCATGCCGGATACCGAGCCGGTCGTTTCGGACGGTGACGCCGCACCTTCGGTGGCCATGCTCGATCGCGTCGTGGCGTTGGCCAAACTGGGGATGGGTGATGGGCGGGTCCACGTCGTGAACGAGGACGAGACGCTGGTGGCAGTGGGTGATGGCCAGGTGGGCCTGTCGATGTTGCTCGAAGGAGGTGATGACGAGCAACGTGCTGAAACTGCGACGGCCGATCTGCGCCGGCTCTTGGCCGATTTGCGGGTCCAGAGGAACCGTGCGGTGGCCTTTGGGGCCCCGCGCGAGCTCCGCGAGTGGATGGCCGGCGGCGCCGAATCGCTCGAGGGGATTGCGGCGGAGGTGTCCGAAGCTGTGAAGCAGACGGTTGGCAAGCCGACAGCGCTGGTATTTCGCGATCCCGTGACGCAAGCGGCGTCGGTGGCGGCAGTCTCGACGGGGGCTGATCGCAGGCTGCTGGGCGCCAAGGTGCATCCCGATACCTGTGCCGGCAGGGCGTGCGTGAGTGACGTGCCCATCGTGGGGGCTACGTCACACGAGCTGTTCGGCTCGATTCTGGGAGATCGGAGGCAGCGAGAGGAGCCTGGCGTGGCCTTGCCGCTCCGGGATGGCAGGGAGGGGGTGGGCTGCGTGGTGGTGATGGGGTCGACTTCGTGGCTGGATTCGCCGATCCGCGAGCGGGTCGCGTGGCTCGCCGCCAACGCCGGTCCGCGGCTTGGCCGGTCGCGGGCCGTGGAATCGGCAGAGAACAGGGCCCTCACCGATGAGTTGACCGGTCTGCCCAATAGGCGCGCATTGGACAAGGCCATGCACGATCAGTCGATTACCAGTGGTTCGCTGTTGTGTGTGGATCTGGACCACTTCAAGAAGCTCAACGACGGGTTTGGGCACGCGGCCGGCGATGCGGCGCTCAAGCATGTGGCGGACGTGTTCGGCCGCGCATTGCGGGACGGTGATGTACCGGCGCGGATAGGGGGCGAAGAGTTCGCTCTGTGGTTGCCGGAGACCCCTCAGGAGGTAGCTCGCGATGTGGCGGAGCGGGTGCGGCTGGCGGTCCACCGGTCCGAGCTCAACTGGGCCGGCGCCGAGATGAGGCTCACATGCTCGGTGGGGTTGGCATCGTTGCCGGAGACCGTATCGCATATCGACAATCTGTTGGCGGCGGCAGATATGGCACTTTACGGTGCCAAGGAGGCAGGCCGCGACCGCGTCGAGGTGGCCGCAAGCCAGAGATAGCCGGCCGGCTTGATGCTAACCGGTAGTGGTGGCTAGATTTAGTGCAATCGGGGGCGACCGGATTCGACGGATCTGGTGAAAACTCCGCTGCGTGTCCAGGTTCTCAGTCTCCTGGTAAAACAACTGGGAAAAAACACAATTGCCAATTCTGACTTGGCTCTGGCTGCGTAAGCATTTGCTGCGCACCTGCTCGTGTCTGCAGCTCGCCTGAGGCGGCGCACGGGTATCGCAAATTCGGGCTGGCGCTGGGCTTTGCTTTCGGGTCCCGTGTGAGAGTTTAGAGAGCTTGTCGGGCGGTTGGATGGCTGCGTGCCTGCCGCTCGAGACCTCAAAGCGTAGCCTATGCACGTAGATGCGGTTTTGGATCGAGGTTCGGACCGGGGTTCGACTCCCCGCGCCTCCATCATTTTTTGAGGAAAGACAACCCGTCTCTTTTAAGCGACGGGTTCCGCCGCCATCGCACCAGCCGCTCTATCAGCTTCGCTGTTCGTTCCCGATTCCACCGTATTGGCCTGGCGGCTCCCCCAACCCGGCGCACGAGTTCGCATCACATCAGGCGTTTATCACCGCGTGCTACAGCTGCGTCGTTTGCTGGTCCTCGTTGCGGGTTTGGCGTTCGTCCCCCGATTGGCGGAAGCACAGACCGAACCTCTTCCGGTCAAGGTGGGGGATCGAGTGCGACTTACCGGAGCGGGCGATATATGGCCAACTCCAGAATCTGAGGTTGAGCCTATGATCTTGTGGAAGTGCCGACATCTAAACTATTGACTGTGGCCGAGTTGACATGTCGTGTATAAGGTGAAACATGAGATATGTCCGATTGGTGAGAGCGAACCGAATCACCGGAGCAGGGGTTATCCACATTTCCTGTTGACGGGCGTGAGATTGTGCTTCGGTGCCCTAGCTCTTGAGCGCGGCTTGCGCGGCGGACAGCCGCGCGATCGGAACCCGGAAGGGAGAGCACGACACGTAGTTGAGGCCGATCTCGTGGCACAACTCGACAGATCGGGGATCCCCCCCGTGCTCGCCGCAGATCCCGATCTTGAGGCCCCGGTTGCGCCCACGGCCCAGCTTTACCGCCATCTCGACGAGCTTGCCCACACCTCGCTCATCCAGGGTCTGGAACGGATCGTCTGCCAGCATACCCGCCTCCAAATACTGCGGCAGGAATCGCCCCGCGTCGTCCCGCGACAGCCCGAATACGGTCTGCGTCAGATCGTTCGTCCCGAACGAGAAAAAGTCTGCCACTTCGGCGATCTCGTCGGCCGTTATGGCGGCACGAGGTAGCTCGATCATCGTACCCACCAGGTAATCCACCCGGCATCCGCTCTCCGCGAAAACCTGTTCCGCGGTTTGCCGCACGAGTTCGGACTGCAGCTTGAGTTCTGCCCGGGCGGCAACGAGTGGCACCATGATCTCGGGCTGCACCTCGATCCCCGCCGCCTGAGCCTCGCAGGCGGCTTCGAAGATAGCCCGGGCTTGCATCTCGCTGATTTCGGGGTAAGTGATCCCCAGCCGGCAGCCGCGGTGGCCCAGCATCGGGTTCGTCTCGGTCAAGACATCGATCGTATGACGCAGTGAAGCGACCGGAATCCTCAATTGGGCGGCGGTTTCTTCGATTTCCGCCGCCTCCCGCGGCAGGAACTCGTGCAGTGGTGGGTCGAGCAGACGGATCGTGACGGGCAAGCCGTCCATCGCGCGGAAGATCCCCACAAAATCCTCCCGCTGCATCGGTAAGAGCTTGGCCAGAGCGCACTTGCGGCCTTCCACGTCGGTTGCGAGGATCATCTCCCGCATCACGGAAATCCGGCCGTCCTGAAAGAACATGTGCTCGGTGCGGCACAAACCTATGCCTTCGGCCCCGAAAGCCCGCGCACGTTTCGCGTCCTCCGGTGTATCGGCGTTGGCCCGAACCCTGAGCAGCCGGTGCTCGTCCGCCCAGCTCATGAGCTTTTCGAACTCCGGGCCCGGCTTGGGCTTCACCAACGGGACCCTGCCTGCCAGTACCCGGCCGGTGGAGCCGTCCACGCTGATCCACTCGCCTTCGCGAATAGTCGTCCCGTTGACCGCGAAAAACCCGCCTACCTCGTCGACCTCCAGCTCCTTGGCGCCCGCAACACAGCACTTGCCCATACCGCGCGCCACCACAGCCGCGTGACTCGTCATGCCCCCGCGCGAAGTGAGAATCGCCCTAGCTGCCACCATTCCGTGGAAATCGTCCGGACTCGTCTCTCGCCGCACGAGGACCACGTCTTCTCCTCGATCGCCCAGTTCGGCGGCCTTCGCCGCATCGAATACCGCCTGGCCCACGGCAGCCCCCGGCGAAGCCGGCAGTCCGATGGTCAACACCTTTGCCTTGGCCGCGGGATCGATGGTGGGATGTAGCAACTGGTCTAGCTTGGCTGGTGCAATGCGACAGACAGCGGTTCGACGGTCGATGATGCCGTCAGTTTCGACCATCTCCACCGCAACCCGAACCGCCGCGGCCGCCGAGCGTTTAGCGGTCCGCGTCTGCAGCAGGTAGAGGGTGCCACGCTCCACCGTGAACTCGATATCCTGCATGTCTTGGTAGTGCCGCTCCAGCAGTTCTCGCGTGCGTTGCAGCTCGCGGTACGTTTCGGGCAGGCGGTGCTCCATGGCGCTAATCGGTTCCGGGTCGCGGATGCCCGCCACCACGTCCTCGCCCTGGGCGTTGATGAGAAACTCGCCGAACAGTCG
>JBHHZE010000013.1:0-65827 GCA_046757925.1 Gemmatimonadales bacterium | reverse complement strand
TATGCGGTAATCGAGGCCGACAAGAGAGATCCTACTCGAGGATTCAGGTTCGGGCGACAGGCTGGCGGGAACCGGAAGGGCGGGGTATTCCGCTCCACCGATAGGGGTGAAACATGGCAAAGGATGAGCGACGTCAATCCACGCCCGATGTACTTCAGTCAGATTCGTATCGACCCCAGCGATCCGGAAAGAATCTATCTGGGTGCGACACCGCTCATGGTTTCCGAGGACGGGGGTAAGACGTTCCGCAACGACGGCGCCAGTACGATCCACGTAGATCACCATGCCATTTGGATCGATCCCAATGATTCGGATCACCTGATAATCGGAAATGACGGAGGAGTGTCGGCATCGTTCGATCGGGCACGCACCTGGAGAATGTATGACAACCTGGCGATCGGGCAGTTTTATCGGATAGGTCTGGACATGAGAGACCCGTACTACGTGTGTGGCGGTATGCAGGACAATAGCTCGTGGTGCGGACCCAGCAGAACTCTATCGACGTATGGAATTCGTAACAGCGATTGGTACGACGTTTGGGGTGGCGACGGCTTTTACAATTTGGTCGACCCGACAAACTACAACATCGTCTACACGGAATCCCAGGGAGGCAACCTGGGGCGAGTCGATATCACCACGGGAGAAGGTGTTCGCATTCGTCCCGTGGCGCGGCCCACGGGTGAAGGAGAAAACGTCGATGGGGAGCGGAGTTTTCGGTGGAACTGGAATACCCCGATTCTGCTGTCGGCACACGATCCCAACACCGTCTATATCGGTTCCAACATCCTGCTCAAATCCACCGACCGCGGTCAGAACTGGGTGGAAGTGAGTCCAGATCTCACCAAGCATACCGACCGAACTACGCTGAGTATCATGGGTGTCCTAGGGTCGAAACCCATGCTTTCCCCTAACGACGGTATCTCTTCGTACGGGAACATCACGACAATCGGCGAGTCCCCCATGAGCAGCGTGGTTCTCTATGTCGGCACGGACGACGGCAACGTACAGTTGACGCGGGATGGCGGTGAGAGCTGGACCGATCTGACTGGAAAGCTCAGGACCGTACCGGAGCGGACTTACGTGAGCGGGTTGGTGCCGTCACGGTTCAGCGAGGGTCGAGTGTACGCAACCTTCGACGGTCATCGGAATGACGACTATGAGCCACATGTGTATGTCAGTGAGAACTACGGGCAAAACTGGAGGTCGATCTCCAAAGGGCTGCCCGACGGCTGGTGTGTCAACGTGATAGTCGAGCACCCGCGCAATGAGAATCTGTTGTTCGCGGGTAACGAAATCGGGGTGTTTTTCTCACTCGACCGCGGCGAGAGTTGGGCGAGGCTCAAGAACAACCTGCCGACGGTTCCGGTGGACGACATCAAGATCCACCCGCGCGACAATGATCTGGTGATCGGTACTCACGGCCGTAGTATCTGGATCATGCCGGACGTTACTCCATTGGAGAAGCTGTCGAATGGTGTCTTGGCCTCCGCCGCATACCTGTTTCCGATTAGACCCACGACCATGTACTCACTGAGAGGTGGTTGGCCGTTCGGTGCGGCAAACTACTCGGCTCCGAATCCGCCCGACGGTGCATTGATCAGGTATTATCTGAGAGAGGACGTGGGCGAGACACAGCCGGTTGCGGCGCAAGCGGCTGGATCGGCGGAAGGGGGACCGTCCGCAGGCCGGCCCGGTCCCAGCAGCGACAGCGGTGCCACACTCGCTATACTGGATGCCACAGGTGAGAAGGTCAATGAGTTGGCAGTAGCGGCTACGGCGGGTATCCACGAAGTGGTTTGGGATTTGCGGCTCGCTCCGCCAAGTGAAGACACGAGCGGACAGCGCGGCGGTTTCTTTGGGCCAGCGCGAGGGCCGCGTGTGATGCCCGGCAGTTATACGGTGAGGTTAGAAGCGGCTGGTGAAACATCGACTGCGCCCCTGACTATCAAAGGGGATCCCAGGATCACGATCTCTCACGCGGAGCGGCTGGCGCGTCAGGAAGCTCTCATGAGCCTCTATGCGTTGGCAAGATCCGTGGAGGAAGCCGGCAGAGCGCTACAAGAGCTGAACAAGCAGGTATCGTCGGCGCAAGAGTTGCTCAAAGCGAGCGACCTTGCACCCGAAGCCCTCGTCGACGAGGCAGACAGCCTTCGATCTGAACTCCGTAGGATCACCGGAGAGGTCAATCGGGCCCGCCGCGACAGCCGGCTCTCGAATGCCGTGGACGGCGCCACTGCCGGTCCCACGGGGGACCAGTTGTGGCAGATCGAACGCGCATGGGAAAGGGTACCGAAGCTCGTCGATAGGTTGAACGAGATCATCAACACACGGTTGCCCGATCTTTACCGGGGTATGAACGAGCACGGGATCCGGCCCAATCCGGGACCGGCCATCATATTGCCCAAGAAGCCGGGAGGATAGCAGCCTGGCGCAATTGCGCACCTACGGGTCCGCTCCGCGCGAGCGACATCTCCTGCGCGACACCAACCTGCACGTCATCTTTGGCATAACTCTGATGGCGGTGCTCGGCGTGTCCACCGTAACACCGGTTCTCCCGCGCATCGCCTACGTGTTCGGCAACACACCTCAGACAACGGGCCTTCTCATCGCGGCATTTACCCTGCCAGGGATATTCTTCACTCCGGTATTGGGAGTGTTGGGCGACAGAGTCGGTCGCAAGAAGGTCCTGGTACCGTCTCTGGTACTCTTTGCCGTGGCTGGTACAGCCTGCGGCTTTGCCCGCCAATTCAACTTGCTGCTGGGCCTGAGGTTCCTTCAGGGGATAGGTGCGTCTTCGCTTGGAGCACTCAACGTCACAATGGTTGCAGATCTCTTTGCCGGACACGACCGGTCGGCCGCCATGGGGTACAACGCGAGCGTGTTGAGTATAGGTACCGGTCTCTACCCGGCAATCGGCGGCAGTCTCGCTCTCCTCGGGTGGTACTATCCTTTCTTTCTCCCGCTACTCGCACTGCCGGTTGCCTTGGCAGTATTGCTCGCTTTGGACAATCCGGAGCCTGAGGCGGGAGGAAGTCTGCGCGAGTACATTGCGGTCACGCTGAAGGCCGTGTGGCAGCCCCAAGTACTCGCTCTATTCGCATCCAGTGTCATCACGTTCGTGCTGATCTATGGATCATTTCTCACCTACTTTCCCTTTCTGCTGACGAGTTCGTATGCAGCATCGCCGGCCTTCATAGGCCTCGTCATGTCGCTCGCTTCAGTCGCTACGGCGATTACGGCGTTCAAGGTGGGTACGCTTTCCGAACGCTTCGGATCCCGGATACTGGTCAAGGTTGGCTTTGCGCTTTATGTCGTGGCCCTCGCTGGAATCCCGTTCGCACGGTCTCTCTGGTCGTTAGCGCTTCCTATCTTGTTATTCGGGGTCGCAAACGGTCTGAATATCCCAAGCATAATGACGATCCTGACCGGCTTTGCTCCTTCTGAATACCGTGCCGCATTCATGGCCCTGAACGGAACTCTGCTGAGGCTCGGTCAGACGTTGGGTCCGGTCATAGTGGGAGTCGCCGTCCAAGCTTTTGGAATGAGCGGATCGTTCGTGGCGAGCTCCGTGCTTGCGCTCGCAATGTTGCTGGGCCTCATGATGGTTCTCAGAACGACTCTCGACGCCTCAGGCTCGAACGGTCAAGCTGCCGCGCAGGTCCTCTAGGTCTAGCGCGCTACTGGTTTTTCCAGTCTATAGACTGAAATGTGTTCGACTCCCTTGGGATCGATGAGACGACCCAAGACGAAATCGTTTCCGATCTGATAGATCGAGAAGCGCGAGGGTACGTACACCTTGCCTAGCATCCTGTGATCCGCATCGAACACGGTCCATCCCAGCGCTTCGACCGGGAAGGGTTCGTAGTCTGCAACCCATAAGTTGCCGTCCGGGTCGGTATGGATCGCACCGTAGGCGGGCATCGAATCGGGGTATGGGAATGCCTCCAGTTGCCGAATCTTTTCGTCTCTATTCCTCTCATGGACACCGACCATGGCGTTTTGCTTGAAGGTCTCCACGTCCTTTGGAGACACGCTGCGATTCCTGCGCTGTAGGCGTATGACAGCTTTGAGTGAGTCGTTGGTGTCACGAAGTTCTATCTCGTAGGTGTTTTGATAACCCACGTAGAACTGATTGCCCGCGACCGCGAACGAGGCATCTCGGCCGAAGGGTCTGGCGGATGCGCGGACGAACCGCTTGCCCCTTTTGAAGAACTGCTCGGAACCCACGAAGCTGCCTATGATGCGGATGAATCGTCCGGTGCTCGTATAATGAAACGCGTCGGCGGGGCCGCGCATCAGGCCGTCTGGTGCCTGGCCGGATCTGATCAGCGAGCGAACCCAGGATTTGGGTCCGCGCACAAAGAGTAGAGAACCGTCGGCAAACGCTCCCCGAAGCGAGCCCGGCGGCGATCCAAAAGCTACGACTACGCTGGTGGCCCGCTTGAACGTCCCGTCTTTGTCGAAGACCGATATCCGCAGGGCTCCGAAATCGTAGGCCACTACGGAATCCGGCACCAGTATATCGAGTTTCTCGATGCCTACAAACTCGATTTCCGCCCCGAGCTTGCCGCCGCTGGAACGTAGGTAGTTGCCGCCGTTGTCGTACCAGCGGATCTCTTTAGTCCCTGCGTTCGCGACTGCGATTGTGCCGTTTGCCAGTCGAACGGCGCTAACGGCACGTTCCAGGGAGCTCTTCGAAGACTTGTCAGCGGTTCCGATGTCCACTATGGGTTCATCGGAGACCGCCCAGCGGTCGGCCTTGCTCCAGACAGGATCCAGGTTTTCGACGATGGTGATACCAGCGCTGTCCCGTACTACCGGAGGCCGGTGGGTTGCGGATCCACCACAGGCTGCTATCAGGAATATCGGCATCAACCAAGCGGGCCTCATTTGTACCTACCGTATTTGCGGGAGCCTTCAACTTAGACTGGATGCTCTGTTGGGGCCAGTCTTGGGTGGGGCCTGTGGGCACCCACTCAGTATGCTACATTTTGTTGCCAACGAACCCGGTACCAGCGGCGTTGAAATGACGAAATGAGCGACTCCGATATCGACCGGCGGATCCGAGAACTCAGGACCGAGATCCGTCATCACGATTACCTGTACTATGTGAGGAACCGGCCAGAGGTCGCAGATTCCGTATACGATCGGCTGTTCGCCAATCTGAAAGAACTCGAAGCCCGATATCCCGAGCTCGTCACGCCAGACTCGCCTACACAACGGGTAGGTGGCGCGCCGCTGGATCAGTTCGCCAAGGTAGAGCACGTTGCCCCAATGCTGAGCCTGGATTCCGATGAGTCGGAGGATGCGCTCACGAGATTCGACGCGCGGGTCCGGAAAGCGGTAGGTGAGACCACGTACGTGGTAGAGCCGAAGTTGGACGGTGCCTCCGTTGAGTTGGTCTACGAAGACGGCTGGTTGGTCCGGGCGTCTACCCGAGGTGACGGCTCCACTGGCGAAGGCATCACGGAAAACGTGCGCACCATAGGAGCGGTGCCATTGCGATTGCGCGGTCACCGAACAGAGGTGCCCAAGTCCGTGGCGATCCGCGGCGAAGTCATCATGCGTCTCGACTCCTTCGAAGAGCTGAACGAACAATTGATAGCAGCAGGCAAGTCTCCCTTTGCCAATCCGCGCAATGCTGCGGCCGGAGCTCTCAGGCAACTAGATCCTGCAGTAACGGCTTCCCGACCACTGGACATTTACGTCTATGACATACTGGGGGAAGTGAGTGGGGACATCGCCACCCAGTGGGATGTCTTGACTGCCCTGGGAGAGTGGGGTCTCAAAGTCAATGAGCTCCCACGTAGAGTGGACTCTGTAGGGGGGATCATAGAGTACCACGGCAGCCTCCATGCCCAGCGCGACGATCTCGAGTACGAAATCGATGGTGTGGTTGTCAAACTCGACGATCTGCGGTCGAGAGAGAAGCTCGGCGTCACGTCGCACCACCCCCGCTGGGCCTTTGCCTTCAAGTTTCCTCCGCGGAAGGAGATCACTCGGGTTCTCAAAATCGTTCCCAGTGTCGGTCGGACCGGCGTAGTCACACCGGGAGCGATCATGCGTCCCGTGGAGTTGGGCGGCGTGACTGTCAGCCGGGCAAACCTGCACAACAGAAAGGAGGTAGTGCGCAAGGATATTCGGGAGGGGGATCTGGTCAGAGTCCAGCGGGCCGGTGACGTCATTCCCCAAGTTGTGGAGCGAGTGGTAGAGCCGGGCCGGAAACGGACAAGACCTTACCGAATGCCGCTCCAATGTCCGTCATGTGGCACGCGGTTGGTTGAACGAGGGCCATTCACCGTGTGCCCCAGCCAATTCAATTGTCCCGCGCAGCTCGCCGGGCGCCTGGAGCATTTGGCTTCCCGAGAGGCGCTCAACATAGAAGGACTCGGCGAGGAGACGGCCAAATTATTTGTTGCAGTGGGTGTGGTCCGGCAGCTGCCGGATTTGTTCGACCTCCAACCGGCCGACCTCCTGGATCTCGAGGGGTTTGCGGCCAAGTCCGCCAACAGTCTCGTTGCAGCCATCAGGCGGGCCTCCAAGGTGGAACTCCACCGATTCCTCTACGCCTTGGGTATTCCTGAAGTCGGTGTCACAGTTGCAAGAGACCTGGCGGACCATTTTGGGTCGGTGGACAAGCTGCGACAGGCGTCGATCGACGATCTCCAGGCGGTCGCCGGCGTCGGTCCGCGGATGGCCGAACAGATTGCAGGGTTCCTCAACGAGGCGCGGAACGCCGAGTTGCTGGACCAACTGCTGGAGAAACTAGAGGTGATCGAGACCGAGGCGCTCACAACCGGAGCTCTGTCCGGGACGAAGTGGGTGTTCACGGGAAATCTGGAAACTCTCCCGCGGCGCGAGGCGAAGCGGTTGGTGGAGGCGCTCGGGGCCCGTGTCACATCGGCGGTGAGCGGCGAGACTGACTACGTCGTAGTGGGGACGGACCCCGGCTCCAAATATGACACGGCGCTCGCGCTGGGGGTGAAGACGTTGGAGGAACGGGATTTCGTAGAGCTGCTGCGTGAGAAGGGAGTACAGAGCTAATTGGAGAACATTGAGATCGCTCGGGTACTGCGTGACTTGGCCGATCTTTTCGAGATCAAAGGTTCCAATCCATTCCGAATCAGGGCGTATCGCAATGCTGCCGAGGTAGTGGAGGCCAACGAGGAGCCGATGCGGGAGATGGTTGAAGCCGGTGCGGACCTGACCGGGTTGCCGGCGATTGGGAAGGACATGGCCAGGCACATCGAAGAACTGGTGAGAGTCGGGAAATCGAGCACACTCGAGGAACTCGCCAAAGAGGTGCCGCTCACCCTCATCGAATTGACGCACCTGCCGGGTCTCGGGGCCAAGCGAGCCAAGAAGCTTTGGGAGCAGCTCGACGTCACTACCATAGATGAGCTGGAGCGTGCAGCCACCTCTGGTGGTATCGAAAGTTTGGCAGGCTTCGGTAAGAAGACCCAAGCGACGATCGTTGCCTCGATCGAGAGGTATCGTAGGCACCGCGAACGTACGAAGATAGATGACGCCGACAGATATGTTGTGCCTATCGTTGAGCGGCTGAGCGAGCATCCCGCGGTACAACGAATTCACATTGTCGGCAGCCTCCGACGGCGGTGTGAGAGAGTGGGAGATATCGATCTACTAGCGGTTACCGCCGAGCCTGAGGCGGTTGTGGAGCGCTTCGCACGGCTACCCAACTTGAGGCGGATTGAGGCCCACTCGCACGCGGCAGCCAGTGGTACAATAAGCTCGGGTTTGAGAGTGGATCTAAATGTGGTACTGCCGGAAGCCAGCGGTGCGGCCCTCGTGTATCTGACCGGTTCTAGGCAGCACAACGCCAGAATATGCGACATCGCCGAGTCTCGAGATGTCGGGCTTTCTGAGATGTTCTGCAACGAGCTCAGCGGCGATATGGACACCGCTGCACGAGTTGCAGGGCCTACCGAGGAAGAGATCTACGAGATTCTCGGGCTCGGCTGGATCGCGCCCGAACTGAGAGAAGATCGGGGCGAGGTCGAAGCTGCGAGCCTGGATAAACTCCCCGAGCTCGTTACGATGAGTGATATCCGAGGTGATCTCCAAATGCATTCCACGTGGTCCGACGGGAAGGAGACGATCGAAGGGATGCTCGAGGCATGTGCTGAGCGTGGATATGACTACTTTGCCATCACCGACCACAGCCAAGCTCTTGCAATGACCGGAGGCTTGGATGCGGCGAGGCTGCGACAGCAATGGGTCGAGATAGATGTAGTTGCCGAGCGTCATCCGGAGGTGAAAATATTGCGGGGCATGGAGGTCGATATTCTCGCCGACGGTCGGCTGGATCTCGAAGACGAAATGCTGGCGGCGCTCGATCTGGTTCTCGCTTCGGTGCACTCGAGATTCGATCTTCCGGCGGCAACGCAAACGGATCGGATAACCAAAGCCCTGCGGCACCCCGAAGTAAACATCCTGGCGCACCCGACCGGTCGGCAAATCAATAGACGGGATCCCATGAGGTTCGATCTGGACACTGTCCTGGAATGTGCCGCGGAACACAACGTTGCAGTCGAACTCAACGCTCACCCGAACAGACTCGATCTCAGTGATGTTCAGCTGATGCGCGCTAAGGAACTCGGGCTGAAAATCGTTATCAGTACTGATGCGCACAGTGCTGGTGACCTGGATCTGATGAAATATGGAGTCGAACAGGCTAGGAGAGCCTGGTTGGGGAAGAACGACGTGATAAACACCCTAGAATACCATGAGCTATTGGCGGCGCTGGCAATTGAAGAATGACTAACCTCACGAGGAGCACGAGATGGTAGAGATTCAGATAAGCAAGAACGGCCCGTACCATGTCAAGGGAGCAGTGGAGATCAGAGACGCTTCGGGTAACGTGGTGGAATCGGGCGACGAGATGTGGCTGTGTCGTTGTGGAGAGTCTGCAAACAAGCCGTTTTGCGACGGCAGCCACAAGAAGGCAGGTTTTGCTGACTAAGGCCGCGTTGCGACGCTGCAACCGCCCGTGTAACTTGAACTTGCTTTACCCGCCGACAGCTATAACTACTCCGATTCTGGCAATGAGGTTGATGTGAAGATTGCTGTTTGTATAAAGCGGGTACCGGATTCCGAGACCCGCGTCAAAATAGCCGCTGACGGCAGGTCGATTGACGAAGGCGGTGTAAAATTCGTTCTCAACCCATATGATGAATTTGCGGTGGAAGAAGCTTTGAGGCTCAAGGACACTGCAGGAGACGGAGAGGTAGTTGTTGTATCTCTGGGATCTGATTCATCGCAGGAGACCATTCGCACGGCACTGGCTATGGGTGCCGACCGCGGCATTCTGTTGAGATCCGACGCAACCGCGCTGGACCCGTACGTAATCGCGAGTGCACTTGCCTCGGAACTACAGGCCGGTGAGTTCGATCTGATCTTGTTTGGCAAGTTAGCTATCGATGATTACAGCCAGGCCACAGGTCCCATGGTGGCCGAACTGCTGAGCTTACCGTGCGTTGCTGCGATATCCCGACTCTCGCTGACCGACGGTAAGGGCACGGCGGAGAGAGAGATCGAAGGGGCGATGGAAGTAATAGAGTTCTCGCTGCCGGCCGTTCTGACCACCGATAAGGGACTGAATGAACCACGCTATCCCGCGTTGCGGGGGATCATGCTGGCAAAAAAGAAGCCGTTAGAGGTGAAGGACGTAGATCTCGCGGCAGGTGGCCTGGAGGTTGTGGAACTGACGGTCCCCGCCGCGCGCAAGGAAGGGAGAATTGTGGGAGAAGGCCCCGAGGCAGTGCCGGCGCTGATTGACGCACTGCGTAACGAAGGGAAGGTGCTCTGATGGCGGACGTGCTAGCGATTTTGGAGCAGCGGGCCGGTTCGATCAAGAGCGTCTCGCACGAGGTCCTCGCGGCTACGCGCGGTGTCGGAGTGCAGCTGGGCGGTGAAGTCCATGCGCTCGTGATTGGCCCAGAAGGCATCGACGCCCAGGATCTGGATGCCGACAAGATCCTCCTCTGTACCGACGACCAACTCATGTTGTATCAGGCGGATAGTTATGCCCAGATCGCGTCCCAGTTGGCGGAATCCGTGGGTTATGGAGCCATAATCTTGGCGGCAACCGCAATGGGTAAAGACTTGGGGGCGCGCGTGGCGGCGCGACTCAAATGTCCGCTGGCGACGGACATCACCGGCATATCGAACACCGGCGGCATTGTTGTCACACGACCGGTCTATGCCGGTAAGGCACTTCTCAAGCTGCGCATCACATCGTCGCCGTTCGTCGCATCCGTTCGGCCGAATGTTTTCTTGCCCGGCAATGCCAAGAGGACGGCTTCAGTGGAGCGCGTTGCGGCGTTCGAGGGTGGAAAGAAGTCCGCCGCCAAGACTACTGCGATCAAAGAACCCGAACGTGCTACGCTCGATGTTGCTGAGGCGTCGATTGTGGTGAGCGGGGGAAGAGGGTTGAAGGAGCCGGAAAACTTTCACTTGGTGGAAGAGTTGGCGGAAGCGCTTGGCGGAGCGGTGGGTGCGTCCCGCGCGGTTGTGGATGCTGGCTGGCGCCCTCATTCCGAACAGGTGGGCCAGACGGGGAAGACCGTGAGCCCGAACCTTTATGTCGCGGTCGGGATCTCAGGGGCCACGCAGCATATTGCCGGGATGCGAACGGCCAAAGTCATCGTGGCTATCAATCGCGACAAGGACGCTCCGATATTCAAGGTGGCCGACTACGGCATTGTGGGCGATCTGTTCGAGATCGTACCAAAGCTCACCGAGGAGATTAGAAAGCTTCGCGCGGGCTGACCGTGGCGGGCGCGACAGTGGTTCCGGCAAAGCATCAGCCTGGTCTCCCGCTAGACCAACTGATTCTCTCAGACCCGCCTGACGATGAGCGACTCGACATGGACGTGCTGTTCGTGGGGGGGGGACCGGCGGGACTGGCGGGCGCCATCGAATTGGCTCGCCTCGTCAAGCGGGACAACGAGCAGCAGGGGGGTGTCGGGCAAGTCAGTATTGGGGTCCTGGAAAAGGCCGGTGCTCTAGGAGAACACTCGTTGTCCGGTGCGGTCGTAAACCCCAAGGCGTTCCGTGAACTCTTCCCCGAGATGAGAGATGCGGACTTTCCGTTCAGGTCTCCGGTTGAAAAGGAATCCGTGTATCTCTTGACCGAGCATGGGAGAACACGGCTGCCCACCCCGCCGACGATGCGGAACCATGGTAACTTCGTCGCTTCAATCTGCGAAATCGTGCGATGGTTGGGTGAGCGAGCGGAGGAGTCAGGAGTAGATATATTCCCCGGTTTTCCCGTGGGAGCCTTGCGGGTTGATGGTGATAGGGTCATAGGTGTGCGGACCGTTGCGTCGGGTCTGGAGCGTGATGGTAGTCCCGGGTCCAATTACATGCCGCCGACGGACATCGTCTCCAAGGTTACGGCGCTTGCCGAGGGCACCAGGGGCATGTTATCGCAGGCCTACATCGAGTGGCAAGGTATCAAGTCCGATAACCCACAGATATTTGCGCTGGGTGTAAAAGAACTGTGGGAAACGAAGCAACGACTCGACAAGATCGTTCACACCATGGGGTGGCCGCTACCCAAGGACGCCTTTGGTGGAAGTTTCATGTATCCTTTGGAGCCCAATCTCATAGCCATCGGGCTGGTAGTTGGACTCGACTATCGTAGCACGGGACTGGACGTACATCGGTTGTTGCAAGAAATGAAGCTTCACCCGTTGTTACGTGAATATCTCGAGGGTGGCGAGATGATAGAGTGGGGAGCGAAGACTATTCCGGAGGGTGGATACTACTCGCTCCCGCAGCGACGCCACGGTGACGGCATAGTGATACTTGGCGATTCCGCCGGCTACGTCGACGTGCCGTCGCTCAAGGGCATTCACTACGCCATGCAATCGGGGATGCTTGCGGCACGTGCGATCTTCGAGGCTCTCAAAGCCGATGACGTGTCGGCGGCACAGCTAGCGCAGTATGACAGGGCGGTGAACGAGTCCGACATCCTGAGCGATCTCTACCGAACGAGGAATGTCCGCTTGGCCTTCAAGAACGGTTTCAATAGCGGTGCGATCAGAGCTGGATTGATGACCCTGACCGGTGGGCGTTTTCCCGGGAGTAGGATCGACATGGATGAGGATGCCGCCGTGGCAAAAAAAGTGACACCGCCGGATGCGTTCGTACCGGACGGCAGCATCACCTTCAACAAAGTGGACGGTGTGTTCAAGTCGGGGAATGTAACCCGCGACACGATCCCGAGTCATCTGATGGTAGGTGACGCGGTGGGTGCAGACGTCGCACGGTTCTACTCGCATGTGTGTCCGGCGGCGGTCTATGAGGAATCGGACGGCGTGTTGCGGGTGAATCCACCGAATTGCGTGGACTGTAAGGCAACCGATGTTCTGGGCCCGAGGTGGACGCCAAGAGAGGGAGGGTCGGGTCCTACTTACAAACGGATGTGAATAACTCCTCTCAGAATGGCACGGTGCTGACGTGCCGGGGTTCCTCCAGAAGGATAGCGCTCAAAGCGGATCCGGGATCTACATCGACTCTGTCCTCTGGGACGATCATCAGAGCATCGGCTCGAGCCATCGAACTCAAAATTCCGGACCCTTGGGCTCCGGTGAGACTAGCGTAGTATTTGCCGTGCCGTTCGTGCACGGCGATCCGGAGGAAATGACGGAGCGGGGCAGTAAGATGGATTGGTTCTTCTGTGGTGACAGTGACGGCACGGCGAAACAGTCGGTCGTGGCCGAGCATCCGCCGTATAGCCGGTCGTGCAAACAGCTCGAATCCAACCATCGCGCTCACGGGATTCCCGGGCAATCCCAACCATGGGAGCTGATGTAGCAGGCCAAAACCGACAGGTGCACCAGGTCGCATCCGGATTCGCCAGAACTGTATGTCGGCTCCCATGTCTTCGAGCACGGATCTGAGATAGTCGTGCTCGCCCACGCTGACGCCGCCGGTTGTGATGAGAAAGTCTGCCTCGGTCGCAGAGGAAACGTACCGTCTAAGTTCAGCGGGATCGTCCGGAGCTATCCCCAGCTGCAACACTTCACCACCGGCACGCCGCACCATCGACGTCAGCGTATACGTGTTCGACGACGCTATCTTCTTGCCTTGCAGGATGCTGTCCCGTTCGGTTGGGTCAACGATTTCGTCACCGGATGCCAGTATTGCAACCACGGGAGCCCGGTGTACGCAGATCTCGGTTTCCGCAACTGACGCGAGGACGCCAAGGTGTGCGGGTCCGAGTTGAGTGCCGCGGCTGAATACCAAGCTGCCTTTGGGGATGTCCTCGCCCTTGCGGCGGACGTTTCCACGGGCGTCAGTGTCTTCGTCTACTCTTACGCGGCCGTCATCTAGTGGCGTTGTGTGTTCCTGTCTCACGACCCCGTCGGCGCCAGCCGGTACAGGTGCACCGGTGAAGATGCGCGCACACTCCCCGGGTTGCAGAATCTTCTCTGGTGATGCACCGGCGGGAACACGCTCTATGATGTTCAATGCCACGGGGCATCGTCCGAGAATATCTTCGCTTCTGACGGCGTAGCCGTCCATTGCCGAATTGTCCCAATGAGGTACGTCGATGGCACTGTGTATGTCCCTCGCCAAGACACGGTCGAGGGCTCCCGTGAGTGTGACCGTCGTGCCCGGGAGTGGCCGGACTGAGTCGATAATGATGTTGGCAGCCTCGCGGGGTGTGATCTTGGAGCGCATCCTAACCCTGTTGGTTGCGCCAGAGTTCTTGCGCGGTGGCGAGGTCAGCCGTCGTATTCACGTTGAAGAACAATGTGCTTGGGTCTCCATGCTGCGAGACCTTCTCCAGTGCGAGTGTCCCGGCGTTGACGTCGTCGAGGAACCCGGATGCGCGGAAGTCTTCTCCTGCGAGGCGTTCTCGAATCGGGGCCTTGCAAGCCGGTCCGTAGACTGCGCACAAAGGCTCCAAACCTGCTGCCCCAGTGCCGGCGGGCAGGCAGGCATCGAATTCGGCTGACGCCTCCATGAGTGCGGTCAAGAGATCTGAGGTGAGGAACGGCATGTCCCAAGCTGCTACGAGGACCGGCCCCTCACCGGCTGTGAGTGCGGTATAGATCCCGCCAAGGCTCCCGCAATTGCGTATTGCATCGGGCACGACCTCGAGGTCTGGACGCCACTCTGCCGCTTCCGGCGCGTTGGCGACCAGCAGCGGCGCCGAGCCCGTGGCATCCTGGAGCGATCGGACTACGCGGTCTAGTATCCGCTCGCCTCCAACGGATTCGAGTCCTTTCGGAATGCCGCCAAAGCGACTTGCGGTGCCTCCAGCCAGCACAGCACCACGCATAGATCTACCTCCGGTTTCCGGTCAAGGGCCTGCTCCATGGTACTCGGCATACAGACAAGGTTCTTCCTGTATGCGAACGCACTCCAGTTTGACCGACGGTGGCATGCGATCCACCATCTTATTCCAGATGAAGACTGCCAAGGCCTCAACGGTGGGTATCTGCTTGCCAAACGCGAACTCCGGCACGTCGTAGTTGATGTGGCGATGGTCGAATCGCTGCACGACTTCCTGTTGGATAGCTGCATCCAAGTGGGCTAGGTCGGCCACCATCGATGTTTCGTCGGAAGGTGAGCCTGACACCGTGATTCTGCATTCGTACGAGTGCCCGTGTCCATGCTCGCTGGCACATGCTCCAAACTCCTTCAGGTTTCGGTCGGTCGACCAGTCCGGGCGAAAATACCGATGAGCTGCAGAGAACTTTACGACGCGGGTTAGGAGCACGTTGGACATGTGGGAATCTACGCAGGCATCAGACCACGCGCACGGCAGTCGCCTTGATGGACAATACGACACGCGATCCCAGGGAGATATCCAGATCGTTCAGCGCTTCTCGCGTGACCCGCACTGCCAGGTCTACGCCGGCGTCGACACGCAGGGATACTCCCCCGCGACCGTTATCGGAAATCTGGGTTACCTGCCCCTCGAACTGATTCCGTGCGCTCGATTCCAGCTTGTGTCGACTCACTGTGATTTCATCTGCCGGCAGGACGAGGGTTACGGGCCCGGATTTGTCGGTTACGATCTTGAGGTGAAGACCGCCCACCTGAACGCTGCGGAGGCCCGAGCCCTCCGGCAGTGTGGCCCGAAAAAGATTCTCGGGAGTGAGATCGCCCGCCCGCCCATCGGTGAGGGAGATCAGTCGCTCCGACCAACGGAACGCATCCTCGAGTTGATGCGATGTGAAGCAAACTGCCGTACCGAGTGCTATCTCCTCCCCCAGGACCCTGAAAAGCTGTGCGGACGCGGCGCGGTCGGCGGCGGAGGCAGGCTCATCCAGCAGGAGCACCGTCGGTTTGAGTGCGATGGCTCGGGCAATCGCGACCCGTTGAGCTTGTCCGTCACTCAACGACCGCGCGCGACGTTGGGCTAGATCCGCCACGCCCAACCGCTCGAGTGCCGAATATATCGATTCACGAGCACGTGCAACACTAGCACCCCGTAGTTGGAAGGCCCGCTCCATATTCTGTAGGACGGTGCCCTTGAACATGAAAGGACGCTGCTCGACCAGTGTTATAGCTTGTCTCGCCCGCCGCCGCTCGCCTGCCGTCGAAATTGGCTTCCCCTCGAGGTAGATCGCGCCTATCAGTGGGCGCTCGAGAAAAGCGAGGATTCGGAACAGCGTACTCTTTCCCGACCCGTTGGCACCCGTAAGCGCGGTGATGGTACCGGCTGGGAGTTCGAACCGGTCGATGTCCAGCACGGTCCTGCCACCATAGTGGTGCTCGAGATGGTGTGCGCTAAGCATCACCGTGACCCTGAAGTAGTTGCAAGAGAACGTTAACTGTAAAGGCCAGACCTAGGAGGACGAGGCCCAATCCCATGGCGAGCGCAAAATCGCCCTGAGACGTTGCGAGTGCAACCGCGGTCGTTAGGGTCCGGGTGTGGTATCGTATGTTACCACCGACGATCATTGCGGCGCCCAGCTCCGCCAGCACACGTCCGAACGACACGACCACGGCAGCCAGCAGGGCAAATCGGGCTTCCCGGGCGACCGCCACCTGAGTGCCCAAGAACCCAGCCCCCAGTGTCATCGCCGTTCGTCTTACTCGAGGATCTATTCCCTGTACCGCTGCCGCCGTGAGCGCAGCTGCAATGGGAATCGCCAAGAGCACTTCGGCGATTACGATCGCCCCCCAGGTGTAGAGGAGTCCCGCCGAGCCCAGCGGCCCACTGCGTGTCAGCAACCCCCAGATGACGAGGCCCACCACTACCGTTGGGAATGCCAACATTGTGTTGAGTACGGTGATGGCGATTCGACGTCCGGAGAACTTGGTTGTGCCGACCAGAAACCCAAGGGGAACGCCGATCGCACTGGCGAGGACCGCCGCAATCAATGCTATCCGGAGTGAAAGGAGAGTTATTCCAAAAACTTCAGCATCGCCCGAAAGAATGAGACTTGCACCACGGCGCAATCCGTCGGCAAAAAAGTCCAATCGTCAGAACCCCAGAGCGTACCCGAATGAGATCGTGAGCAGGGCATGGTGTACCCACTGCGTTCTCCTGTCTAGGTTCTGGTTCAAAAGAGGTGGTTCGTTGGGCGCATTTGCCGGCGACTGAAAGAACACAAGCGGATACTTCAGCCTCCAAAGGACATCTCTGGCCTCGAACCTGAGGCTCGTCTTGTCGGAGAGAATCCATAGGAACCCGGCTTGAGGTCCATAGTGAAACTGGGTCTTGAATCCGAAGCCGCTCACGGTGTCGGCGACGTCAGAGGCGTTTGCAATTCCGAATGTGCCACCTACGTATGGCGCCAATCTGTGCCAGGATTTTCTTCCGGTCAGCCGCAGCACGACTCCTATGTCCCACAACCTCACAGTCTGCGATACGCTACCCACGGCGCGGTTTGCGGCTCCCTGGGTTGGATCTATGATTGTGCGGTCGAGACTCATCGACCCCAACCCCAGTAAGAACTCTACCGGACCGCCCGGATGGTAACCGAACTTCACGCCGAGGAAAGTGCCATCTGTGGGGCCCACACCGACTTTGCCCTCCGAACCCGCAAAGCGTCCACCGGTAAAGAATAAGGTCTTCCGCGCGCGTATGGGTCTATAGGGGGAAGATTCCGGAGGGTGCCCAACCTGTCCCGATAGCGACCCGGGCAACGCTAGGGCCGTGCCAGTCACTAGTAACAGGATCATGATCTGTTTCACACTGGTACAACATCTGTTTGACATCCGGGTGCGGTCCTCCTAGACTCCTCGCATTGTTGATGAGAATGTGGCAATCTAGTCGGCTTACTGTACTCCTACCAGCCTGGCTTGCAGCTGCGGTTTTCGGCCTTACGGTCGATACTCCCCGTTTGTCGGCGCAGGTGACGTACACGGTAACGCGTGCGGAGAACTTCCGCAGATCGGCGTCGGTGTCGGCACCCATCTTGGCCAAAGTCTCCGCGGGTACCCGATTGACCGGCAGCCAAGCCGGTGGCGAGTGGACGCCGGTGACTTTGAGCGGATGGGTTTGGGCGCAGTCATTGAGTTCCATCGATCAGGGGGAGTTCGATTTACGTGTGAATGCGCGCGGTGGAGAAAACCTGCGGAGTGGTCCCAGCGGCAAGATCGTAGCCCGGTTGTCTGAGGGCTCCTTGTTTACGCGGGTCGATCGCAACGGGCGGTGGATTCAGGTTCGCCGTTCAGGCTGGATGTGGTCTGAGTCTCTGCGACCTGCTGACAAGATCGTGACTTCGCCCCGCGCGTTGCAGGGAGCCAGTAGCGGCTCGCAGCCAAGCTTGGAACGTGCGATGGTGGCACACTCCTCTCCTCTGCTCGCGGTGCCGGACGGCGATGCAACCGCTACCCTGGGGGAAGACACCCCTGTGAGGATCCTGACTAGGTCGGGGGAATGGGTTCGCGTTCAGATCGAGGGGTGGGTGCGCGAATCGGATCTGAAACCGCAGGCGGCCGGTGTGCTGGTTGGTGTCAGCGGAGCCGAGGTTCGGGCTGCCGCGGCAGAGTACGAGGGTAAGGTGTTGCAGTGGACGTTGCAGTACCTAGCTGTTCAAGAGGCCGACGCGCTTCGGGTGGAAATCCCGGCAGGCGAGCATTATATGCTCGCGCGTGGCCCGCTACCCGAGGCCGGGTTCGTCTACGTCATACTGTCTGCCGCCCAGCGAGAGAAGGTCGAACAACTGGTCCCGCTCTCCCAGTTGGTCGTGCTCGGACGCGTCAAAACCGCACGGTCCAGGTATCTGGGCAATCCCGTTATAGAGTTGTTGGATTTTTCTCTCAGAAAACATTGAGGCGAACGATGGACGAAAAACTTGCTGCGAAGATCGCCGGAAAGTTAGAGGTGCTGTCGGATGAAGTCGGCAGACAGTTGCTCGATTACGTGGAGTTCCTACAGTCGAAGTATAACAAGAGCAGCAGAGAACGTACGACTCTCGAACGCATAGCCGAGAACATTGAGGGAAGTCTGGGTGTCAAGGGGCCGAGTCAGGTAATAGACACAGCAGAGAGTGTCGTGCGTGGGGTTGCCGCTGCGGGGCGGGCGGTGGTCGAAGGGTTTCAGGGAACTACCGAATCCAGCGGCGCCGATCGGGAATCGGCGAAGGAGTCCGCTCCTTCTACGGACGAGGACGAGAAGGAAGAACCCCAGGAGCAGACGGCGACTCCCCCCTCAACTTGACCCTTCCACGGTGGGCGAGTACGTTCAGCTATGGATAGCTCAAAACACCTCAATCTGACCCGCTCGGTGCACTACGCCAGGCGGGTTTTTGCGTACGGGCGGTAGTATGACGAGGATGCGTGCCGGACATGCTCTGACCTTCGATGACGTACTGCTTGTACCGCGCCACTCCACCGTGCATCCCAAAGAGGTGAACGTTGTCGGCCGGCTGACGCGAAATGTCGAGCTGAACATCCCCCTAGTGTCAGCTGCCATGGATACGGTTACGGAAGCCGCAATGGCGATCGCGATAGCACGTGAAGGTGGGATCGGGGTCATTCACAAGAATATGACAATCGATCGACAGGCGGCGGAGGTCGATCGCGTAAAACGTTCCGAGAGTGGCATGATCTTGGACCCGATAACGCTCGGTCCCGATCGCCCATTGCGTGAAGCGTCCGCCCTCATGGCGCGATTCAAGATATCGGGAGTTCCTATCGTGGACGATAGGGGGCACCTGATCGGCATCATCACCAACCGCGACCTGCAGTTCGAACGCAAGATGGACCGTCCCATCAACGAGGTCATGACCAAGGACAACCTCGTCACGGCACCGGAAGGCACGACCCTCGATGAAGCGGAGCGGTTACTTGGCGAGCACCGCATCGAGAAACTTCCCGTCGTTAACCAACAAGGCGTGCTGAAGGGCCTCATTACCGTCAAAGACATATTCAAACGGCGCCATCACCCCCATGCCAACAAAGATGAACACGGCCGCTTACGTGTTGCCGCCGCTGTAGGCGTCGGAGATGACGCACGTGCCCGTGCGGCGGCACTTCTAGCGGCTGGGGCCGATGCGGTCGTCGTAGACTCGGCGCATGGCCACTCGGAGGGCGTACTGCGGACCATCGAAGTCATTCGTGCGGCTTTTCCAGAAGCTCAGATCATCGGCGGCAATGTAGCAACCTACGATGGCGCGATTGCACTGGTCGAGCGCGGAGTCGATGGTGTAAAAGTCGGTATAGGTCCAGGGTCCATCTGTACGACGCGTGTGGTTACCGGCGTAGGCATGCCACAGATAACAGCCGTTCTCGAAGCGGTGCGCGGAGCCGGTGACGTTCCGGTCATCGCAGATGGCGGTGTGAAATACTCGGGCGATGCTGTCAAGGCGCTGGCGGCAGGTGCGTCCTCAGTGATGCTGGGATCGATGTTGGCGGGTACCGAAGAGAGTCCCGGTGAAAGTTTCTTGCTCGAGGGGCGCCGCTTCAAGACCGTGCGCGGTATGGGGTCGCTGTCTGCTATGCAAGACGGGTCGGCGGACCGGTATTTTCAGGAAAGTGACTTGTCCTTGCGCAAGCTCGTCCCCGAGGGCATCGAGGGTCGAGTCCCCTACCGGGGGCCGGTCGCAGACGTGATCTATCAGATCGTAGGCGGCATCAGAAGCGGTATGGGTTACTGCGGGGCCGCCACGCTGGACCAACTCCGGTGTGATACGGAGTTCGTCCAGGTCACTCCCGCCGGTCAGCGTGAGTCTCACCCGCACGACGTGGTGATCACACGCGAGTCCCCGAACTACAGCCTATAAACTTCAGCCCAAGTGGAGATACCACCCACCAAGGCGCGCGTCGGGACACCACCGGCATGCTGCGCCGGCGAAAAATTGGGCTACGGTAACGCTAGCGTAACTTGCGCTCCGCCTTGAGGCGCCGGTGCACCTCTGCGTTCTCGAACCACGGTTTGCGCTCGAAGTAACTCCTACTCATCTCGGCCACTTTGGGCGACAGCAGTACGAGCGCCAACAAGTTCGGTAGAATTACGATTCCCAGGAATACATCGCCCATATCCCAAATGACGGACAGTGCGAGTACGGCGCCGATAAAGTGCATCAGCACGTATACTACCTTGTACGGCAACACCGCCTTGGGGCCAAAGAGGTATCTGGCGCAGCGGTCTCCGTAATAGCTCCACGAGATGGCGGTCGAGATGGCGAAGAGCAGCACGCTGATCACGACGATGTACTGTGCCCAATCGCCAAGGCCGCGTTGGAAGCCCAACACCGTGAGCGGCGCGCCGTTCTCTGCGGCGTCACCGTAGAGCGACGGATACGTAGTGCCGTCGTCAGATTGCGCATTGCCTTGAGTTGGATGGACCACTCCGGTGAACGGAACGGTCTGGTTCGTGTCAGTGTAGAGTCGCTCTACTGCCACCTCATGCCAGGCGAGTTGTACAGCACCCGGCGTAGTGTCAACCGGCCTACCGTCTTCAAACCGAAGTTCGGCAGGTGCTGTTGCATTCTCCCGTCTCCCGCCGTCGGTGTACGTCACATATGAGAGGTCGCCGCCGGCTAGCGTAATCTCTGTCGGGATCCGTTGGTTCCAGACTCCGGTGATGATTATTACGAGAGCGGTCATCGTCACGATCACGATTGTGTCGATGAATGGCTCGATTAGAGCTACCACGCCCTCCGAGACCGGCTCGTCGGTCTTAGCCGCGGCGTGCGCTATGGGCGCCGAGCCCTGGCCGGCCTCGTTGGAGAAGAGCCCACGCTTCACGCCCCACATCATCGTGACTAGCACGGCTCCGACCCCTGTGCCGGCCACACCGGCAGTCGGATTGAACGCTTCGCGGAAGATCAGCATGAACGTCGGTAATAGATGCTCGATGTTCAGCAGAATGATGAGGCCTGCGCCCGTCACATAGATCGCCGCCATGAGTGGCGCCAGCACACCGGTGACTTTACCGATGCGGCTGATCCCTCCCAGGATCACCGTCGCAACGACCCCCGAGGTAATGAGCCCGGTAACCCATGCCGGAACTCCGAACGTGGTGCTCATGGTGTCGGCCACCGTGTTGGCTTGAATCGCATTCCCCGTGAAGAACGCTGTCATGCCGAGTATCGCGGCGAACGCGACTGCAAGAGGTTTCCAGTTGCGTCCTAGCCCCCGCTCGATGTAGTACATCGGCCCGCCGGAAACCGACCCTTCCCACTTGTGAGCGTCGGCGTCGAGTTTTTCGACGTTGCGGTAACGCTGTGCCAAGGTCACCTCGGTGAATTTGGTGGCCATGCCAAGCGCTGCGGTCACCCACATCCAGAACAGCGCTCCCGGACCGCCCCAGTGAAGCGCAATGGCCACCCCGGCAATATTGCCGATACCCACTGTGGCCGAGAGAGCGGTGGTCAGAGCCTGGAAGTGCGATACGTCGCCGGGCTCGCTCGGGTCGTCGTACTTGCCGGAAGTGACAGCGAATCCGTGTCCCAGGCGGCGTATTTGGACGAAGCCGAGCCGGAGCGTCAAGAAAATCCCGACGCCGACCAGCGCCATCACCACAAAAGGAATCTTCTCTTCGCCTACCGGAATTCCGGTGTCCCACACAGCGCTGTAGAAGGTGTCGATGAAGTGCCGTAGTGACTGTTCCATGGGTTTGATCGGTCCTGGTTGGGGCACGACATAATGGCCAGGGCCACCCGTTACGTGCAAGGGGGCGGAGCGGATTCGTCATTCCGCCAAAAGTTGCGTATCTTGGCGACCGGAGGAATGAGATTCGCTATGGCAGCAAAACAACGATCCAGTAGCGACCGCGGCGTAAGAGTCACCGCCGCCAGAAGAGCTGCGGCCAAAGAGGTAGCGGCTATCCTGAAGCCGGGCATGCGCGTGGCCTTGACGACGCACGTCAACTCCGATGGAGACGGTTGCGGGAGCGTTGTAGCTCTGTGGCACGTTTTGACAGGTATGGGCGTTCGGGCGGCAATCACCAATCCAACGCCGTTTCCCGATCGCTATCGCTTCTTGCTGAACGGCATGGAACGGGCTGACAAGTCTGATGAGGCGGTGAAACACGTCCAGCGCGCCGATGCGATCGTCGTGCTCGACATATCGGATTGTGCCCGCCTGGGCCATCTGGCCCGTGTTGTGGAAAGCACCCGGGCTCCGGTGGCCTGCATCGACCACCATGCGAGTGCAGGTTCTCTGCCCGACGGCCCACGCATGGTCGATTCAGAGGCGTGCGCAACCGGTGAACTCGTATATGATCTGGTGAGATCCATGCATTGGGATCTGTCGTATCAGGTTGCCATGGGTCTCTATGTGGCGATCATGACCGACACGGGAGGCTTCCGGTTCAGCAACACTACCCCGCGCACACTGCAGGTTGCGGCTCACCTCATGTCACGGGGCTTGGATCCCGAAGAGATCTACAGACATGTCTATTCCAGCGAACCCGAGAATCGACTCCGACTGATGGCCGAGGTGCTCCAGACGCTCGTAGTGGAGCCCGAGTGCGGTTTGGCCTGGGTGACGGTCCCGCCAGGTGCGTTGGAGAGGCACGGCTTGGATCCTGACGATCTGGAGGGCATCGTGGAGCTACCTCGCTCCATTCGAGGCGTGCGGCTGGCGCTGCTGTTCAGGTCCTTGGCCAACGGACGCATAAAAGTCTCTTTCCGCTCCGTGGGAGACGTCGATGCGGCGCGCCTGGCCGAGGGGTTTGGCGGCGGCGGCCACCGCAGAGCGGCGGGTGCCTCGCTGGATGGTGATCTCAGCGAGGTGCATCGTACGGTGCTTGCAGCGGCACGCCGGGCTCTCTGCCGAGCATAGTTGCTTCGCACCAGCCCGCTCTCTATCATCCAACTCATGTCTGACAAACTGTTAGCACTCGTAGCCGGGGCTTTGACGAATGTGCGGAATCCGCGCGTCGAGAACGACGTCATCTCCGCCGGCATGGTGAAGGATTTGAAGGTCGATTCGGACGGGCGGGTTTCATTCACGTTCGCGCTCGGGCGTGAAGATCCCGCAGGTTTGGTCAGAGAGGCCCGTAAGGCAGTTCGTGAGGTCGAAGGCGTCACAGGCGTCGCGATAGAAGTCGCCGAACCGGTTGCTCCTGCGGGGCCACCGGCAGGTACTGCGCCAGCCGCGAGACCCGGGCCTCAGGTACCTCAGCCAATTGAGATTGCCAATCTGGGAACCATCGTTGCGGTGTCGAGTGGCAAGGGTGGTGTGGGCAAGTCCACCGTGGCAGCTAACCTCGCCGCTGAACTTGCGCGCAGGGGAAAGCGTGTCGGAATCATGGACGCCGACATATACGGTCCCAATATTCCACGCATTTTCGGAATCAACGAGAAGCCACCGGTACGCGAAGGAAAGATCGTTCCACTCGAAAGCCATGGGGTCAAGCTCATCTCCCTGGGATTCTTGATCGAGCGGGACGCACCGGCCATTTGGCGGGGTCCGATCATCGTCAAGATCATCAATCAATTCCTCAAAGATGTGGATTGGGGCAAGCTGGACTACTTCGTGGTCGATCTGCCGCCGGGGACCGGCGACGCTCAGTTGACGCTCTCTCAAGCCGTGCGCATGCGTGGTGCCGTAATCGTCACGACACCGCAAGAAATGGCCGTGGGCGATGCGCTGCGGGGCGCCAAGATGTTCGAGCGCGTTGGGGTTCCGGTGCTGGGTGTGGTCGAGAACATGAGTTACTTCGCGTGCCCCCAGTGTGGTGAGAGGAGCGAGATCTTCCTCCAGGGTGGCGGTGCGCGGCTGTCGGAAGAACTCGGCGTGCCGTTGCTCGGCCGGATTCCGTTGCAGGCGGGTATGGCCGACCAGGCGGATACTGGTAAGCCGGTAGTCGTCGCCGCCCCTGAATCGCCGGCTGCGTTAGCCCTGGGTGAAATTGTGAAGCAGTTGATGGAACGCTCGGGCGGCAGGACTATACCGCTGCCCGTGGTGAGCGGTTAGACCCCGCAGTGCGTGGACGCTGGTCACGAGACGTAGCCTCCCGTCCGCAACGCCTGTTCCAGCACCCATTCCCAACCGAGCTTTGAGGCCGCATCGGTCCAAGACATCTCGAGGAATCGCTCGGCGTAGCGACGTAGGGTCCGCGCGCTCAGCCTTCTGAGAGTGTCAATAGATACACTGGCTCCTGGATACCGCGTCGTCCGTCCGATCGCCCAGGCCAGAGTGGCAACGGCCCGCCACTCGGAGCTGGTGTAGGGGCCGTATCGTCTGAACTTTCGGCTGTAGGTCGCGGTACTGTAACTGATGCCGATCATGTCCTCTTCCAACGCTACGCAAAACTGATCCAGCAATAGTTCCTGGAGATCCGTCGAAGTAACGCGGTTTGAGACGTACCGAGCCATGGCCGTGGATCCGGGAAGCGGCCTCTCGCGCACAGCAACAATCACCGCCGAGCGAATATTGCTTGCTACGGTGCGTCGGGGTCTACAACGGCGAGCCGGTCTCTCAATGCGTCCAACTGTTGCAGCACCGCTTCTTCCAGACGCTCACCTGCTGGGAGCGCTATGCAGGGGATCGTCCAGGGACTCCTCGTCAGTATGGCCACCAGACCGCCAAGGGATCTCAGGGCGTTTGGGCCCGCGGCGTAGGCGATCGCGCCGAGCGGCAGCTCGGTGCCGGAGTCTAGGAAGGACGTGATGAGCGCCGTTTCATCGTATGGCGGAGTCAATACGGCCATCAAGGAGTGCGGAGTGTACTCAGAGTCTTTGTGGGTCAACATGCCGAATACCTCACACATGTCGAAGATGACCGGGGCCGGAACGTGACATCGGCGGCGACCATAGACCGGATGAAGGCATGGCTGGTTCGCCGCCACGACAACGTGGACTATCTAGAGCCGGTTACTCCTGTCGTGTTCCTGGCTCTCGATGCGGCCCGTCCCCCAACGCTGGCGGCAGTGGTCTATACTTCCGCCGGTGCCGGAGATGGACTGCGAGTGAGACCCGGTGACCGGGTGACGGCCGAGCATCGCCAGCCGAATGGGTCGGCATTGACGGCGACGGTTACCATCCGACAGTAGTAGGAAGTTTGCAAACCTGGGCAGTGCTACGGGCTGGCGAGCGATGCTGTTAGGCAGCGACCTCGCACCCGGCCGCCAGTGCCTTCTTGAGCATGGCGATCTATGGCCGCGTGCGGAAACCGGGCCAAGGCCCGTCGCTTCTACCGCCGCCGACGGCGGGCGACCAAAGCGTGACCACTTAGGCTAGGTAATCGGAGACCTCACGCTCCTTGCGACGGACCTGAATATCAACTCGTCAAGGCCCGCCAGCGTCTGGCCGCACCGGCTTTCCACCGCTTCGGGCCGAGCGATACAGCGCCTCTATTACTCTCATATTGAGCGCCGCCTCGGCCGCCGAGTAGCGCGGCGGGCGATCGTTGAGCACGCAGTCGGCGAAGTGCTCCACCATGAGTCGATACTCGTCGACACCATCCACGGTGTGAGCGATTACATCGCTGCCCCGGTGCTCGTGGATGATCACTTCGCCGGTCCCGGGTAGGAATGCAGCAGGCACCTGCAGATAGCCTTCCGTTCCAGCCACCTCGTACGCTTCGCATCGCTCCATGGTCAGGGCACAGTCGAACTGCGCCACTATGCCGCCGGGGAATCGCAGCGTACCGGCCAGCTGCGCATCGACTCCGCTCGATGCCCAGTTGGCGATCGCCTGCACCTCCTCCGGCTCAGTACCTACCATCGTGCGGCTCACGTTGACGCAGTAGGACCCCACATCCATGAGCGCGCCACCACCCAACTCCGGATCGAAACGGATGTTGTCGGGCCGCATGAGGCGGAACGTGAACGTACTGTGAATCATTCGTAGATCTCCTACCATGCCGTCCCGCACCATCTCCAGAACCTTTTCCGTCCGGGGATGGAAGCGATACATGAAAGCCTCCATCAACTTGACGCCGCTGGCCGCTGCCGCGTCTGCCATGTCCTGGCACTCGGCGGCGTTCAACGCCAGCGGCTTTTCGCACAGGACGTGCTTCCCTTTTCGGGCCGCTCGAATAGTCCATTCAGCATGCAGGCTGTTGGGCAGCGGAACGTACACAGCGTCGATGGACTCATCGTCGAGCAGTGCTTCGTAACTAGCGTAGTGCTGAGGTATGCCCCATTTCTCAGCGAACTCCCGTGCTCGCTGATCGTCCCGACTCGCCACTGCCACCAGTTCTCCGTTGCGGGAAGTCTGAATCGCCGGGTTTACGGCGGCACGCCCTATATTGGCCGTACTGATAACCCCCCAACGAACTCTTTTCTCGGTCACTTTCTCCTCCTGTCACACCGGGCTTGGTCTGCCGTATCTTCACGTTAGACAGCCGCGATAGCAAGCGGACACAGCTCGCAACCTTGACGTGCGTGAGCCATGTCCGGTCTTTGCGAAGTATGGAGTTCCGACGCTGTGGTGAACGAACGGATGACCTACGTCGGCGTCAACGCGAGCGTCCCTTCGGGTCCAGCGCATCCCGCAAACCATCGCCGATAAAATTCACCGCCAACACAACCAGGAGGATAGCCAGCCCTGGGAAAACCGTGAGCCAGGGATTGGTGGCCATCGTGGCCTGTGCATCGGTGAGCATGTTACCCCATGTTGGCGTGGGCGGCTGCACGCCAAGCCCTAAGAAACTGAGCGATGACTCCAGAATGATGGCATTGCCTACGGCCAGTGTCGCTCCCACCACGATCGGGCCAATGGTATTGGGCAACACGTGCCGCGTGAGAATTCTGCGGTTGGCTATTCCCAGGCTCCGAGGTGCTTCGACGTACATCATTTGCTTGATAGCCAACACTTCCCCGCGCACGACGCGAGCCGTGACCATCCAGCTCAGCAGCCCTATTATCAATGCCATGGAGGATACGGCGGCATGGGTGTAAGAACTCAGCACAATGAGGAGTGGGAGTGTGGGAATGGAGTAGGCAACGTCGGTCGTGCGCATCAGTAAACTGTCGACACGGGCTCCATAGTATCCCGCCACGATACCCACCAGAGATCCCAATCCTGTCCCGATCAAAGCCGCCAGTAGTCCGATGAGAATGGACATGCGGCCGCCGTAGAGTACCCGAGTGAAGAGATCGCGTCCCAGGTCATCCGTCCCCATCAAGTGGTTGAACGATGGCACTTGACGGATACTGGTGAGATCGATGGCGTCGAACTGGTACGGTGCAATGAGAGGTGCTGCGATACAAGCCACGCCCAATATCGACACTACCGCGAACGATATGACCGCCAGCCTGTGTCGCTTCAAGCGTTGCCATGCGAGCCGGCTCGGAGTGCTGATGCCCAGGTCCGATGTGTGCTCAGTCATAGCGGATACGAGGATCCAACACACCGTACAGAATGTCCGCCACGAGGTTGAACACGATGACCATGACGGAACCCAACAGCAGGATCCCCATGAGCAACGGATAGTCTCGGGCGAACATGGCCTGGACGAACATGCGGCCAATGCCGGGCCAGGCAAAGACGGTCTCGGTAATCATCGCCCCCGAAAACAGCCCGGCCAAGTTGAGCGCCATGATCGAGATCAGGGGTATCAGGGCGTTGCGTAACGCGTGTGCTACCACCACTGCCTGCTTGGGGAGGCCCTTGGCCTTTGCCGTGCGGACAAAGTGGGCACGTAGTTGGTCGAGCATGCTGGAACGCAGATAGCGCGACCAGCCTGCGATGTACCGAAAAGAGAGTACAACGGTCGGCAGGATCAGGTGCTCGAGGTGATCCCAGATAGAAGTGTCGCCGACTGTTTCTGTGCCGGCCACGGGAAGCCAACCCCACTGGACGGCAAACACCAATTGAAGAATCAGGGCAAACCAGAACACCGGCATGGCGATTCCGGCGAATGACAGTCCAGTGCCCAAATGGTCGAACCAACTGTACTGCTTCACGGAACTGAAGATCCCCAGTGCGACGGCGAGGATCGCCGCCAGTGCAAACGATGCACCCATCAACTCGGCGGTGGCGGGCAGTCGTTCGAGTATCATTGTGCTGACGGGTCGCGTAGTCGAGAAGCTTATGCCCAGGTCACCACTCACCGCGGCTTTGAGCCAACGCACATACTGGATGTATACCGGCTGATCCACGCCGAGCCGTTCGCGATAGCTCTCTATGACCGCGGGATCTATGAAGCGGCCCGATTCGAGCAATGCGCCTTCCGGACCACCGGGTGCCGCCTGTATGACGGCAAAGAGAACAATGGTGATTCCAAAGATCAGTGGAATCATGTTGAGAACCCGCCGGCTCACAAAAGCAGTCATACCGGTTGGGTGTCGGGTTGTGTGCTACTCACGCAGCGTCCATTCCCAGAGATTCCAAAAGCTCCCGAAGTTGGTTCCACTCCCGCGATAATTTCCAATCCGCCTGCTGACGAGTTCGGGTACGACGTTGTAGTAGATTGGCAACGCGCGGGCCGTCACGGCGAGGCGCTCCTGGACCTGATCGAGCAGTGCCTTCCGTTTGTCGAAGTCGACGGACCTGTCGGACTCTTTCATCAACTCGTCCAGGTCGGGGTCGCAGATTCCTGTCATGTTGTTGGGACCATTGCACGCGTACAAACTCGTCAGACTCGGATCGGCGGGCAGGAACCAGGCGCTCACGATCGCTTCCCACTGCTTGCTGCGCCATTTCTGAGTCCAGGCAGCGCTCTCCATGGTCTCGAACGTCACCTCTAGACCGACGGCCTTGAGTTGAGCCTGAATCACTTGAGCGATTGCGATCCGGTCGGACGCGCCTGCTCGATTTAGCATCACGAACGAAAAGCGTTGGCGATCCTTCTGCCTGATGCCGCCAGGTCCCACTCGCCAGCCGGCCCGGTCGAGAATCTGTCTGGCGCGACTCGGGTCGTAATCCGGTTGCTCGACGGCGGGGTTGTGGTAAGGGCTAGTGGGGTTGATCGGCGTGTTTGCCAGTTTCACGGTGCGTTCCATGAGCTGCTCGGCGATGGCCTTGCGATCGATGGCGTGAAATATCGCCTTCCTCACTTGGGGGTCGCTGAAGAGCAGTCGTGCATGGGGTGTGTTGAGGCTCAAATCGAAGTGCATGAACGTGTTCGAACTAATGAGGTGGACGTCGTATCCCTCGAGCGCTCGAACCTGAGCCACCTGTGTAGGTAGAATCCGGCCGAAGTGATACTGACCCGCCTTCATGGCGTTGAGTCGGGTGTTGGCGTCGGGAATGAAGGCCCAGACGATCTCGTCGATTGCAGGGTATGTTGTACCGCGCCAGTAATTCTCGTTTCGGACTACCCGGACGTATTCGCCGCTCTTCCACTCGGCAAACTCGAATGGACCGGTGCCGACGGTTTTGGAACCGCGGTTGTAGGGTGTGTAATTGACGATCTCCTCTGTCGTCATGCCGCCCAGGATATGCTTCGGAAGAACCGCCTCGAACAGACCGGCATAGTACCCGTACATGGCGTCCCATTCGAAGACCACGGTGTGATCGTCAGGCATCCGGCAATTGACGATTCCTAGATACTGATCCCGATTGTAGGTCTGCGAGTTTTCGCTGGTAACAAAGCGCCACGTGAAGCACACGTCTGCGCTGGTGAACGGCTCACCGTCGTGCCAGAACACATTGTTCCGAAGTTCCCATGTCATATCAACGCTGCCGTCCGCGTTTCGCACAACCAATCCATTCTCTTCCGTTGGGATTCGCTTGGCCAAGACCGGAACGTAGGCGTTGTTCTCGTCCGTGGTGATCAGGCCCTCCACCATGCTGAAGGCGATGTCCACCAGGTTTTGGCTGGTGAAAGCGTTCAGTACGTCGATCTCGCGCTCGTACGCTATCCGCAAGACCTTGTGTCCTTCCCGGGATGCTGATTCCAGAGCCTCTTCTTGTTTCCCGCCTTGCCGTTCCGAACCGCATGCCGCCGCACCTACCACCAAACAAAGTGACACACAGCATGTCGCGACGTGCACTATCCGGATCTTATTCATGAAAGGAAACTTGCTGTTCTTGACGGCTTCTGCAAAGGTTAAGCGATCATCAGCCGTCTGTGATCGAACCTCGCGGTGGTTACATAGCGTCTACGCTGACACGTCCTTTGAGTTGTCCAGTGTCACTGCGGCAACGCCGCAACTGCCGGTGGGAGATTCTAGTGAACCGGAGGCGCGTTGACAGGGAGGGTGTTGGTAAGACGATGTAGGGTGCTAGGGCAGTTGTCTAGGGTTCTGACCTGCGTAGGGAACGCTGCTCACCGCCCGACCCATTCGACGTCGATGTCTCCCAAGACGGCCTTGATCGAGATGTGAAGTTTCGAGAGAGCGGCGTCATAGTTGTGGGACACGTAGTCCGATCCCCGCTTGTCGAATCCGGAGTCATCGAAGCTTGCCAAGAAGCGATTCATTTCTATCGATACACCAAGGTTCTCGGGGAGACGCAGGGTGAGCTGTCCCAGGCCGAGCTTGACCTGGGCTTCCATGTTCCGGGGGAGGTCGACCCCGGTAAAGTCCAGCGTTACGTCTCCCACGCCGCCGTCGAACATCACGTGCTTGCATCTTGCGTTGCCGAGATGCGCGGCCCGAAATTCCGCCGCTCCAGCACTTATCTCGAGCCGGGAACACTCCGTCCGGTTGGGGCGATCGAACCCGACCGTTGTTTTGGCCGCACCCGACTTGATCGTGGCGTCGGTGATCGATAGATCGCCGAGTTCGACATGGGCTTCGGCCGCTCCGATATTGATTGTCAGACGAGTGGGCACTTGCGGGGCCAAGGCGAGATCGAGTCGCTGTTCTGACTTGATCTTCCTGACCCTGATGTCTCCGCTCCGCGACTTCAGGCCGAAAGTCAGGCTGTGCTGTCTCGATCGGTAGCGCGTGACAGGGCGATACTTCTCCTCGTTGTAGTAGATCTCGCCTCGGTAAAGTGTGCGGCTGTCTCCCGGCATCAGACGCAGGACCCCGGCGGCAAACTCCACATTGACCCGGAGTGACTCCCCGTCCCCGGTCAGGCGCGCAGCCGTCACTGTGCGGAACGATTGTGCAGCCAGAGTTCCATTAACAAGCAAGACACAACCGGCGCAGATCGCAGCGACACGGATCCTCGAGGCGTTCATCTACGCCTCCGGGATGAACGTGTCGGTACGCGAACAGCCGGCGTCTCGAGCGACGGTTCATAGAGATACTCATCGGTGAGAGCCCGGTCGAACTGCCGTGTGAATGTGCCGCGAATGCCGGCGCGCGAAAGAATCGTTGCACCGAAACCAGCTGTTGCGAGCATCCATGTCAGGATCACCGCGCTGGCAAAGGCGATGTCACCCGCGATGGGGACCCAGCCGAACAACACGGCCGGAATCCAAATCGCCAGCAGCGCACCGAGTCCATAAAGGACGTACCGATGTGGCAACCACGCTCCCACGGAGATGCCGTGCGACATCTTGTTCCGCAGGTACATCTCGCCAACCGATCTGGCAACTGCCAGATACCCGACAATCACGGCGAGGCCTGTGGCTACGAGGAAAGCAATTATGGCAAACGGAATGACGAGAATACCGATCACTGTCAGGATCAGGCCCAGAATCAGCGCTCCGAGGAGCGGCAGTATCAGAGGCTGCGCAAGGAATCCGGTTGCGAAAGAGCGCCAGAACGACTGTCTTACCGTGTCTGCCACAATTTCCAACTGTCGGGGTCCAAAGAGTGCTAGACCGATGCCCATGGCTCCCAGACCGATGAATGCCGCAAGCAGGCTGGCTATGTCGGTGCCCACTCGGCTCACCACGGAGGGCTGTTGCCGCACACGAGACTCGGCCCGCAGGGCTTGACGAGTTGCGGCCCTTGCGGTAGCCCGGGCTGCCCTCACCTGATCCTGGATCTGCTGCCGCAGAGTTTCCAGTTCGACCCCGTTCAGCTGATCCAGCTGCGCCAGTTGATCTTCGAGGGCTCCATTGAGCGCATCGAGAGCGCTCCTGGTCGGGCTGAGAGTCTCGGAGACATCTCGAGCCTGGACCACCGACGCTGCAGTGAGTTGGGAGAATGGCTGGACGATCTTGGCGAACGCCTGACGCTCGGCCAACGTGAGCCCGCTCGAGTCCCAGTCCTTGACCGCATCCAACATTTCTGCCGGATCGCGTTGGCCGGCGGTGCTCACCAGGCGCTGCCAGGAGTCCTCGAGATCGCCGCCCCGTTCGTAACGTCCCACAGCGCGATCATTCACTCGTATCTCGCCGCCCACGAGCGACACCTTGACGGTGCTACCGTTGGAAAGCTCGAACGTGAGTGCCGCGCCGCGTCGGGACATTGCTGTTGAGTGGGCCACTACTCGGAGCGTGCTCTGCCTGTCGGGGCTGGCCACCTGTGCAGGTACCACCGCCGGTAGCGCCAGAGAGATCGCGACAGCCGCGACCGTCGATGAGGCGAGCCTATCGAGTCGCATTTAGTTCAACGCTCGCCGGAGCGGCGGGATGCATCAGTCTGTAGAGCAACAGTGCGTTGGCTGCGAGCGCCGCCAGGGCAAAGCCACCTGTGGTAATGACCGCAGATGACGAAATCGCGGCACTGCCCACTAATGCATAGATGTCGCGCGCAAGGTCGGTCACGATGCCAAGGGTGGCCCGCCAGATTGGGAGGCCGACGCTGTGGACGGAAGCCCGCACGAATGCCCCGACGGCGGCCGCGTTCGCCAGGACGAGTCCTACCACGATGGATGCTGACACGGCGGACGTGCCGGCGAGACCCCCCAACAGCCACCAGATCTTCCGAGTTTCCACCAGCATCCTGTGGCGGCGCTTGAGCCTCTGTACCCAGCGCGGGGCCGGACGCATCACCTGCGCCATCACGGACTCCTCGAGGCCTGTGCGCGGCGAAAAGCGTCCCAGCCTCGCCAGCTCGCGATCTAGGAGTTCGTCCCGGCCGTTGCGCTCCATCGGATTCATCATAGGGTCTTCCATATCTAACGTCACATTACGACTTACAGTCGGGAGAGTTTCACTCTCTGAGCGGTTCGAGGAGCTCCCGCAGTTCGGCTCTGGCGCGATGAATGTAGGTCTTCACAGTGCCCAGTGGCAGGTCCAGAATTTCGGAGATTTCTTCGTACGGCCTTCCCTCGACGTGCCGCAGAATGATACAGGCCCGGTAGTCAGGTCTGAGGGTGGCCACTGCACATTCAATCGCTGATCCCAATTCCCGTGCCTCCAGTTCTGCCAACGGGTTCTCGGCCGTGTCACCGATCTTGAGTGCAGTAGCATCTACACGGTCGGGTGTCGTCGCATCCGGGCCACCGTCCAGTGAGAGAGTGTCGAGCTCCTTGCGCCTCAGATGATCGATCGAGGCGTTGTTGGCAATCTTGAAGATCCAGGAGGAGAATTTGTATTCGGGGCGATAGCGGTCGATGGCATTCAAGACCTTGACGAAGGTTTCCTGGGTCAGATCCTCCGCCAGTTCACGATCGCGCACCATGCGGTAGATCAACGAGAATACCGGGCGCTGGTAGCGCCTGATGAGCTCGCGGAACGCAGCCTCGGCACCGCCGGATGCGTGTTCAACGACCTGTTGGTCGGTGGCGGTGGTTAGGTCAGTGGGCGCTGTCATAGGGTTACTGACACCTACGCCCCATTCGGATGCTGGGTTTCAATTTGCACCGTTCTTGCGGCAAGTTTAAGTGTGCCAGTACCTTTCGCGCCATGGCGCCCCCTGTGGAACTGCCGTCAGCCGCTGCCGAAGAGAAGCGGTCGTACGTGAAGCGGATGTTCACAGCCATCGCTCCGCGATACGATCTGTTGAATCATCTCCTAAGTCTCAACATAGACAAGCGCTGGAGGCGGGAAGCCGTCAAGCTGTTGGGCTGGGGGCGGGCTCCGTCAGGGGTGTACCTCGATCTCTGCGCCGGTACGTTGGATCTGGCGGCCGAGTTGGCTGGCCGTCCTCGATTCCGTGGCCGAGTGGTGGCAGCCGACTTTGTAGTGGAAATGCTGGCGCTTGGCCGGGGCAAGGCCGAAGGAGTTAGGGCGGTCGGCGCGGACGCTCTCGCCCTCCCGTTCCCCTCGGCTCATTTTAGTGGATGCATGGTAGGGTTTGGAATCAGGAATCTTGCCGATATCCGGGCGGGACTGGCCGAGATAGCGCGGGTGTTGAGCCCAGGCGGACGTCTCGTGGTGTTGGAATTCTCGATCCCAAGAGCGTGGCCTATGCGATCTCTTTATTTGTTTTATTTTCGGCGCCTGCTGCCGCTCATAGGAAAGGCGATATCACGGCACTCGTCGGCCTACCGTTATCTGCCCGAATCGGTCGCCGGCTTTCCCGATCCGAAGCGGTTCGAGGAGTGCCTGCGCTCGGAGGGCTTTCGCGATGTTGGTGCTCGTGCTTTGACGCTGGGAATAGCGACACTCTACTGGGGAACCGCCCGTGGCTGACAATCTCCGCGAGTTCGTTCGACGACTCGAGCGACAGGGTGAACTGAAGAGGGTTACGCATCCCGTTTCAGTAGTGCATGAGATCGCGGAGGTGGCGGACCGTTGCATGAAGAGCGCCGCCGGCGGCCCAGCGCTATTGTTCGAAGATCCCCTCCTAACGAATGGAGAATCGAGCGATATCCCCGTAGCGATCAATCTGTTTGGATCCAACCGGCGGATCGCCATGGCGTTCGAGGTCGAGAATCTCGATGAGATCGCGGCACGGATAGCGGATCTGATCAAGCTCAGGGTACCGGAAGGATGGCGCGAAAAACTGGGGATGCTGTCCAAGGTCGCTGAGGTAGCAAAGTACCCGCCGCGCACCGTGTCGGGCTCGGCTCCGTGTCAGGAAGTGGTGCAGCAAGGTGCCGACATAGATCTGGGTCGCCTTCCGATCATCAAGTGCTGGCCGGGTGACGGAGGGCATTATATAACTCTGCCTCAGGTCGTGACGCGCGATCCATCATCGGGTGTGAGAAACGTGGGGATGTACCGTGTCCAGGTGTTGGAGCGCGATGTGCTGGCGATGCATTGGCAGCGGCACAAGGTGGGTGCGGCGCATTGGAGGGAGATGGCATCGCGCGGCGAGAAGATGCCGGTGGCGATTGTCCTGGGTGGAGACCCATCGTCCATCTACTGTGCCTCGGCTCCACTGCCACCCAATGTCGATGAGTACGTATTCGCTGGGTTCCTGCGCCGTAGGCCGGTGCGGTTAGCCCGTGCCTTGACGAGCGATCTCAAAGTGCCGGCCGAGGCGGAGTTGGTAGTAGAGGGATACATCGATCCGTCCGAGCCGCTTGTGACGGAAGGACCGTTTGGGGATCACACTGGTTTCTATTCGCTTGCCGACGAGTATCCTGCCGTACACGTCACCGCCGTGACCATGCGGAGCCGGCCGATCTATCCGACGACTATAGTCGGGCGCCCCCCAATGGAGGACTATTACCTCGGGCATGCGACGGAGCGGATATTCCTGCCCCTGTTGCAGCTGAGCATGCCCGAAATAGTGGATTACCACATGCCGGCCGAAGGAATCTTTCACAACCTGGTTTTCGTGAGCATAGACAAGCAGTTTCCCGGGCACGCGCAGAAAGTAATGAACGGATTGTGGGGACTGGGACTGATGTCTTTGGCCAAGGTCCTGGTCGTCCTGGACCGCGACGTCAACGTGCGCGATCCGGAGGAGGCGTGGTGGGTTGCTCTCAATCACATCGATCCCGAACGGGACATCAGGTTCACGGAGGGTCCGATCGACGTGTTGGATCACAGTTGCCGTGCTTTCACCTATGGCTCGAAGATGGGCATCGACGCCACCAGAAAATGGCGGGAAGAGGGCTTCGATCGGGAGTGGCCTGATAGAATCGAGATGGATGCCGAGACCAAGGAACGGGTCGACGCCATGTGGCACGATCTCGGGATAGAGTTGAGACCTGGCGGCCCCCGGTGACCGCGTCGAGGCTCGAGGGTCAGACGCTCAGTGGAGAGTCGCTGTTTGTTCGGTACGTCAATTTCGTCAAGTTGCCGCACACGGTTTTTGCGCTCCCCTTTGCCTTCATAGGTGTGGTATACGCATCTACCCGGGTGTCGGTAAACGTGGTTCAGGGACTCCTGGTTCTGGTGGCATTCACGGCGGCTCGGTTTGCGGCCATGGGGTTCAATCGCATCGCCGATCGCCATTACGACGCACTGAACGCCAGGACCTCCAGTCGCGAGCTGCCGTCGGGGCGTCTGAGCCTGGCCCAAGCTTCGCTGTCCGTCGCCGCTGCCTCGACGCTATTCGTGGTCGTTGCTGCCCTACTCAATCCGCTGTGTGCGCGGCTCAGCCCGATCGCATTAGTATGGATTCTGAGCTACAGCTATGCCAAACGATTCACGAGTCTCGCTCATTTTTGGCTCGGCGGAGCATTGGCCATTGCGCCCGTGGGGGGGTATTTGGCGGTGGCGGGCTCATGGAGCGATCCATGGTGGACTCTAGTTGTTCTTCCGTGCTCCGTCCTCACGTGGGTGGCTGGATTCGACATCTTCTACGCGCTCCAGGATGAGGACTTCGATCGGGCGCATGACCTTAAGAGCGCTGTGGTGCTCCTAGGCCGTTCCAGAAGTGTCCTACTTGCTAAACTATTACATGGTATCACTATAGGCACACTTGTGTGGTTTGGAGTCGGGGCAGGTTTTGGGGGCTGGTATTACCTGGCGGTTGGAATTGCCGCGGCATTGCTCACTTGGGAGCACCAACTTGTCAGACCTGACGACTTGAGCAAACTCAACGCGGCGTTTTTCCGCATGAACGGGGTCATTAGCATTGTTGTTTTCTGCGGGGCGTTGGGAGATCGCCTGCTGTGAGTGCCCCGGGAGCAGGGCAAGCCTCTCTGCCGTGGATCGTAGCATTGACGGGAGCATCGGGGGCCCCCTATGCAGTGCGGCTGTTGGAGGTGCTCAATCGAGCCGCTGTACCGCTCCAATTGGTCGTTTCGAGTCACGGCTGGCGCTTGCTCGAGACCGAGGCGGGTGTGGCCTCACTCGACGGGTTGCGCGAGGCGACCGGTGGTGACTGGGTCTCAGTCGAGGTGTTTGACGACAGCGATCGCGGTGCAGTGCCCGCATCGGGCTCCGCTCGAAGCGCCGGCATGGTGATCTGTCCGTGTTCCATGGGAACGGTGGCGGCCATCGCGCACGGCACCAGCCGGTCACTCATCGAGCGCGCAGGAGACGTGACGCTCAAGGAACGACGGCCACTGATTCTGGTGCCGCGTGAGACGCCACTCTCCCTAATCCATCTAAGGAATCTGACAGCGGTTACGGAGGCTGGGGCCACTATCCTGCCAGCGGCGCCCGGTTTCTATCACCGTCCCTCCACGGTGCATGATCTGGTGGACTTCATAGTGCAGCGGATACTGGATCACATGAAGGTCAGCGTCGAATTGCTGCCACGTTGGAGTGGCGGGGTCTGAGTGCGACTCGGGATCATTTCCGATACCCATGGAAAGCTGATCCCGGAGGTGCTTGATATCTTCGCACGGGTCGATCACATCTTGCATGGCGGTGACATCGGTCCGGCCGATCTGCTCGACGAACTGGCAGCCCTCGCACCTGTCACGGCCGTGTTTGGGAACACCGATGGTTTCGATGTGCGGGGTCGCTTGGACAGAGTAGCGCGTCTGGAGCTGGGTGGGCTGGTTACGGTGGTAACTCACGGAGATCAGTTCGGGTCGCCCACGCCCGGAATCTTGCATGACGCCTTTCCCGAGGCCGACATAATCGTGTTCGGACACACGCACAAACCCAAACTGGAACTTGTGGACAACACGGTGACGGTCATGAATCCGGGTTCGGCGGGCTCCGCACGTTTGGGCATCCCGCCATCGGTGGGGATCATGGAACTGGAACCGGGGATCCCTCCGCGGGCGAGAATCGTGGCGCTAACCGGGGCCCAGGACCAGGTAGAGGGCGTAGACGCTGAACCCGGCCAGTAGGATCACACCGTCAATCCGACCCAACTTCCTGCGGCCGTAGAGCATCAGCGGGAACATCCCGGCGCAAAACGCGAGCATTACCCAGTTGTCGAGGGTCACCGCCCTGGGATTGATTGGCACCGGTACGACTACCGCTGTTGCGCCGAGGACGCCTAACAGGTTGAAGATGTTGGATCCAATCACGTTCCCGAGGGCGATCTCCTGCTCTCCCTGGCGTGCCGCCACGATACTCGTGGCCAGTTCTGGAAGGCTGGTTCCCATGGCCACGATGGTGAGTCCGAGAATCCGCTGGCTCACGCCGACTGACGTGGCTAGGTGCACTGCCCCGTCAACTGCCCGATCGGCGCCAAGAACCAAGGCTGCTATGCCGCCCGCCACCCAGAGCAGGTTCTTGCCCCACTGCGGTGTGGTGCCGGCGGCGATACTCGCCGTGCGCTCTACCTCACGTTCCAGTTCCATGGCTTCGTCGCCGAACACCCGCCGCCGGGCCAGATGAATCACCCACAACGTGAACAGGACAAGGAGGACGAGAAACAACAAGCCTTCGGCGAAACCGATTCTACGATCCAGGCAAAGCACCACGACCAGTGCCGCAACAACGAGCATGAAGGGGTATTCGATCTTGATGGTTTGACGCTCGACGTTGATGGGAAGAAGCAGTGCTGCAATTCCTAGAATCACACCTATGTTGAAGATGCTGGATCCCACGATGTTGGCATATGCCAAGTCGGTTACGCCGTCGAGGGCGGCACTGACGCTGACAGCCAGTTCCGGAAGGCTGGTGCCCATGGCAACCACGGTAAGGCCGACGACCGCCGTTGAGATGCGTGCTAGTAAAGCGATTCTGACAGCGCCTCTTACCAGGTAGTGGCCACCCACAAACAGGAGAGCCAACCCCACTACGAGTTGTGTGATCGCTACGATCATTGGCGCTCGTACGAAGAGCGTTCGATCCAGTGCGTGAGTGGTACCGTGCGCCGCAAGGCGTGGGGGTAGCGACGGAACCAACGCGTCAGCAACAGGATCTCGTCTATCTTCGCAGCAGGCAACGTTCCTGTACGGGATTCGAACGCGGCGTGTTTCGCCACCAGGGCGCGGAACGCCTCACGCTCGATTGGAGTGTGCGGTGCGGGGGCCGAGGCACGCACGGTCGCGCGCCGGATGATGTAGACACGATCGTCACCGTGAGCACCGGGATCGCTGTACACGAAGCTCAATGCATCGGTGGCCGACCGCGCCCGCACCACCGCGGCCAGTAACCACTCCAGTCTATCGAACTTCTCGCGCCAGCGGACGGCTCGCTCGAATTCATTCCGCTCACTCGCCGCAGTCATCTCCGCGATAACGCGTTCGATCGGCGCGATACTGCTTGCCTCGAGGAAATCAATGGCCGCCGCCACCCTGTTCGCGTACTCCCGTTGAGAGACCAAGCCACCGCAGGGTCCGGAGCAACGCCCAATCTCGTATCTGATGCATGCGGCCCGTCTGGTCGGTCCGAAGAGATCCCCTTGCCCGGAGAACGTAATGGGCCTTTCCAGCGCGCAATCTCGGAGTCCCAGGAGATCGTTCAGCACTCGGACGGATTCCTTGAGCCGTGTGGTGCTGGGGAAAGGTCCATAGTGCCGCACAGCTTCGGGGCCGGGGGCGGATGCGACGTAAACCTTGGGTGCCACCCCTGATGAGACCTTGATAAAGGCGACGCGACGGCTCCGGTTCATCTGGACGTTGAAAACCGGTCTAAAACGGCGGATCTGACGCAATTCACCGAGCAGCGCTGCGAACTCGGACGGCATCGGGTCCCACGCAATATCCGTCGTAGCGTTCAGGATCCGTGCGGCCTTTTCCTTGGGATATCGCGCGCGGAAATAGGACAGCAATCGCTTGCGCAAGAACTTGGCTTTGCCCACGTAGATGACCCGTCCGGTGGCATCCAGCATGCGGTATACGGCTGGTCGGTTCTCCGCCAAAGCTGCAACTCGGTGGTGCAGTCGCTCGAGGTCGGTGAGCGCAAGGGCGAGCGAGGTCATGTTCTAGGCATCACTGTATTGGCATTGTCTACAGAACGTTGTTGCCCGGCCGTCGATAGCGTGCGTGGTTGCGAGAGTGGTCCCACAGTTTAGGCAGGGCATCCCCCCACGCCCGTAGACCATCAGTACGTTCTGGAACGTCCCCACCTCCCCTTTCCCAGTTCTATAATCGCGGAACGTCGTGCCGCGAGCGGCGATCGCTTGACGCAATACGTGTTTTATCTCTTTCAGCAGCTTGTTCGTCTCGTCCCGACGCAGCCGATCGGTCCGACGGGACGGATCGATGCCTGCCCGGAAGAGAACCTCGTTCGCATAGATGTTTCCGATGCCCGCTATACGTTTTTGATCCATCAACACTTTCTTGATCGCTTGCCGCGTGCCGGCGAGTTGCTGGCGAAATCGCCCAAGGTCAAAACGGTCGTCCAGCGGTTCTGGCCCGATGCGGTCAGTATAGGTCCGCCACTCGCTTTCGTCCAAGAGCCAGATCGTGCCCAGTCGCCGCACGTCGCGGTAAACAAGGATAGTCCCGTTGTCGATCTCAGTCGTCAGCACGGCGTAAGTCAATTCGTTTCTCGACAGCGGTCGATCGTGTACGGTCAAGGTCCCGGTCATCCGGGGCTGAATCACCATTCTCAAGCCCGTCTCCAGCAGGAAGACGGCGTGCTTGGAACGGCGGTCAAGCGACCTCACCACCCGACCCCGCAGTCCCGCCAGCAGTCTGCGGGGTGTCACTTTTCGGAGAACGTCGCTTCTGAGGAGTTTGGGATTCTTGAGGGTGTGGCCGACCAGGAGGGGTGTCAGGTCGCGAACAATCGTCTCGACCTCAGGGAGTTCCGGCACGGGCTCTTTCGCGCCATGCGATGTCACGCCGGTAATACATGCCCTCGAAATCGACGACCGCTGCCAACTCATGGCTGCGCGCGGTCGCCTCCTGTACGTCGATTCCCAGTCCGGTAGCACAAAGCACCCGCCCGCCCGAGGTCCGCAGAACTCCGGAGGCGTCGCGGGTTGTGCCGGCGTGGAATAGCAGCGTGTTTGGCGGCAACTCCGCGGGAATGTGGATTTCGGTACCTTTCACCGGTGCTCCCGGGTAGCCTGACGCCGCAAGTACTGTAGTGACAGCTGCTCCCACGTAACTACGTTCCTTTGGGTCCCATGTATCGCCATTTGCGATGCTCCACATGTGCTCCGCCAGCTCTGCCCCGGTTAGCGGGAGCACCGCCTGGGCTTCAGGATCACCGAGCCGGCAATTGAACTCCAGCACATCGATCTTCCCTTCAGGCGACACCATGATCCCAGCATACAAGATACCCCGGAACGGTGCTCCTTGACCGGCCATCTCGGACAGAATGGGTGCCACTATGTCCCGCCGGCAACGGCGGAGCAGCACGTCGTCCGCCAGGGCAACAGGACTGTATGCTCCCATGCCCCCGGTGTTGGGTCCCCTATCGCCCTCCTGTAGCCGCTTGTGATCCTGAGACGGGGGCAAGAGGAGGATGTGCTCCCCATCGGTCATGGCGAGGATCGACAGCTCTTCGCCTTCCAGAAACTCCTCCACCAGGACCCGCTTGCCGGCTTCGCCAAACTTCCCGCCGAACATATCACGGATGGTGTCCTCGGCTTCGGCCCGCGTTTCACAGATGATTGCCCCTTTCCCAGCAGCCAGACCGGAAGCCTTGACCACGAGAGGCTCGGCGTGAGTTGAAGCGTAGCCGAGGGCGGCTGGCTGGGTCGTGAATGTGGCGCTGTGGGCCGTGGGGACCCCGGCTTTTCGCATTACTTCCTTGGCGTAAGCCTTCGATGCTTCGAGTTGCGCTGCCTTGCCGGAGGGTCCGAACGCCCTGTATCCCGCGGCAACGAGGCGGTCGACCAGCCCTGCCGCAAGCGGTGCCTCGGGTCCCACCACCGTGAGATCGATCCCGTGCCGAGCTACTGCTTCGACGATTGCATCGAAGTCCAATGCGCTGATTGGGAGATTCGTGCCTACTGTTGCAGTACCGGGATTGCCGGGGGCGCAAAATATGGTGGCGGAGCGAGAGAGTGCCCAACAGAGTGCGTGCTCTCGCCCACCGCCCCCGATCACGAGGATCTTCACTTCCCGGCGTTGTCCTTGAAGGCGTCAGAAAACGCTTGCGCGGCTCGCTTAGCTGCTTCGGCCACGGTTCCCACGGTGTCCTTCGCCGTCTGAGCGTAATGCTCCGCGGCGTCACCCACGTCGTCGATGATGGATCGGTCCTCCTCTTCCTCGCCGCGGTGCGTGTACTCGCCAGCCAGAATCCGCTCGTACTCGCCAGCCTCGGTCCACTTCTGCAACTCGGCGGCCCTCAGGGTGTGGAATGGATGACTGAGGCCCAACGTGTTGAGGATCTTGTATATCGAATCCATGGGTCCCCCCATGGCTTCGTACTCTTTTGCCTGTTCCATGAATGCTTCCAGGTTGGTCTCCCTTGCGTTGCCCCCTCCAGCCAGCCTCAAGAAGACCTGCATGGAGGCGACGGGATCCTGGGTGGCTAGGAGGCCTGCCCGGTCTGCCGAGAGCTCCGCTTTGCGCGACCACTCCAGGAGGGCCAGCTGGATAGGCAAAAGTGCCAATCCGGCGAGGAAAGGAAGATTGTTGAATCCGAACATCAGAATTATGAGAAGCACCGTTCGGTAAAGAGCGTGGCCGCTCATGACGTGTCCCAGTTCATGGCCCAGGATCACCCGCAGTTCATCGTCGTCCAGCAAGCTGAGGGTGCCCGAGTTCAAGGTGATGAACGGTTCGTCCATTCCCACTGCGCCGGCATTGACGAGCGGCGTCTGCGTAACGAACAGCTGCGGTCGCTTGGGCCAGTCCAGGGTGGTGGTGACCTCGGTCATGAGGTCGTGCAGTCGGGGGAACTGATTGGGACCTACACGCACTGCACTGGCCTGAAACAGCAAGCGTATCCCGCGTTCCCCGAAGAATCCGAACACCCGCTTCACCACTTCGTCAAAGCCCGGGATGGCCCTCAGGGTCTGTAGTGCCGCTCGGTCCGCTGGGTGTTCCCATGCAGTTGCGGATATGTCTTTCAAAACAATCCGTGACCGCTCCGACGGCAGGCCGTTGTCATCGCTCATTGCTGCCTCCGATACTCTGAGAGTATGCCACGACGATCAAAGAAATGAACTCGCTACATCGTACGCGGCCAACTGTCACTGGTTTCAGTTCGCGACTGCCAGGACCTGTGATGCTGCCCCGAGTGCTTGCTCGAGGTCGTTCTTCAGGTCTTCAGGATCTTCGATTCCCACGGATAGCCGCACCAAACCGTCCGTGAGTCCCATCTTCTCGCGCATGGGCTTGGGCACACTCGCGTGTGTCATCGATGCTGGGTGCCCAATTAGGCTCTCAACCCCCCCCAGAGATTCGGCCAGTGCAAAGATTCGGGTCTTCTCGACCACCGCGCGTGCTGCGGCGAGAGATCCCACATCTAACGAGATCATGCCTCCGAATCCGCTCATCTGTCGGGCGGCAAGCTCATGTTGCTCGTGGCTCGGCAGGCCGGGATAATAGATTTTCTTTATCGCGAGATGGTCGCTCAGCCATGCTGCAAGCATCCTTCCCGTCGCGTCGTGCCGTTGCATACGAACTTCGAGCGTCTTGATGCCCCGCAGCGCCAGCCAACAGTCGAGCGGCCCGGGAACGGCGCCGGCTGCGTTCTGAATGAATTCCAATCGTTCGGCGATATCGTCTCGATTGGTTACCACGATTCCACCGACCATATCGCTGTGGCCATTGAGGTATTTGGTGGTTGAATGAATCACAATCTCGGCGCCGTGCTCGATCGGTCGCTGGAAGCAGGGCGATGCGAAGGTGTTGTCTACAGCCAGAATGATGTTCCGGTCGCGGGCGATAGTTGCTACGGCGCTGAGATCGGTGATGTGCATCATCGGGTTCGTCGGGGTCTCGACGAAGATCATGCGAGTGTGAGGTGTGCACGCCCTCTCGACGTCCTCTGTGCGACGCGTGTCAACGAACGTAAAGTTCAGGCCCAATCGTTCGAAAATATGACTCATGAGGCGGTGTGTGCCGCCGTAGACGTTCTCTCCGCATATTATGTGATCGCCCGCCTGCAGTAATTTGAGTACTGCATCGGTGGCCGCCAGGCCGGAAGAAAAGGCATGACCCGAAGTTCCGCCCTCGAGAGCCGCGACATTGCGTTCGAGAGCGTCGCGAGTGGGGTTCCGGGTGCGAGCGTACTCGAAGCCCTTGTGTTCACCGAGCTTGGGCTGAACGTAAGTGGAGGTCTGGAAGATGGGCGTCATGATTGCGCCCGTTATCTCTTCAGGCTCCTGGCCAGCGTGAACGGCGCGTGTGGCGAATCCGCTCACGATGTCCTTGGGAGTCACTTTGGTCATGGTGATTCCGATTCGGTGTTGATAGAGCGTCAAGCTAACCGCAAGCTCCCGTTCCGGGCAAGCCGTCGTCTTGAACTAGACCACGGGGACCCTTACTCTATCCTGAGACTCAGAATGACGACCTCCCGACATACGTGTCTCGTCGTCGATGACGACGAAAGTCTCCGTGACGCTCTGCGCAAAATCTTGGAGCTGGCGGGCTATTACTGCGTTATGGCCGCCTCGGGCGAAGAAGCGCTTGCCGAACTGGAGCAAGATGGGATCCCCATTGTCTTGACCGACATCCGCATGCCGGGAATGGACGGCGTTGCCCTGCTTCAGAGAATCCGTGAGCGTTGGCCGGACGTGGCAGTAGTAATGGTGACAGCGGTAACGGATGTGCACGTTGCAGTGTCTTGCCTCCAGATGGGCGCGCTCGACTACATCATGAAGCCGTATGAGCTACAGGAGGTCCGGGCCCGAATCGAGCAGGCGCTGGATAAGCAGCGTCTTATTCAAGAGAATCGGCGGTATCAGAATCACCTGGCCGAGCTGGTCCAACTACAGGCGTGTAGGATCGAAGAGTTGTTTCTGGAAGGGATCCAGGCGTTGGTGACTGCGCTGGAGGCTAAGGATGCATACACTCGCGGCCATTCGACTCGCGTCAGCGCGTATGCCGGTCGAGTGGCGGCCGAGCTTGGTATGTCTGATACCGATGTGCAATTGGTGGGCCTGGGAGCCGAATTGCACGACGTGGGCAAGATCGGCGTACGAGAGCAGATTCTATTGAAGCCGGCGGCACTTACGGATGATGAGTACCAACACTTGATGAAACACACCTTGATCGGAGCTCGTATCCTCGAGCCGCTGCTGAAGAACGCCCCTCAGGTACTAGCCGTCGTCAGGTCTCATCATGAGCGCGTCGATGGCGGTGGACTGCCCGACGGCCTCTCGGGACAGGCGATTCCGTTTTTCGCCCGCATCGTATCACTTGCGGACGCGTTCGACGCCATGACGTCAGCGCGGCCGTACCGACCCGCCATGGCGCCCGTGGATGCTGTTGCCGAGATCACCAGATGCAAGAATTCGCAATTCGATCCGGATGTCGCAAATGCGTTTCTCCAGGCATATGATGACCTGACAGCGCTTCCGATAGAGACACCGGCCAAGGTGAGGAGGAAACTGCCGGGAAGTTTGGCCGCCGGTGATGTTGTTTCCTCGGTGCTCTAGAGTTCGATTACCTTACGTGACATCATGAGTGATACCTTGATGGCGAGTGTGTCGGGCGTGCGCGGCATCGTGGGGAGGGATCTCACGCCCGAGCTGGTGGCGCGTTATGCAGCGGCATTCGGACAGCTGACGCGACGACCTGGAAGCAACTCGATGTTGCTGGGCAGAGATGCCCGCACCTCGGGGTCCATGCTCGCCGCCGCAGTTCGTGCCGGACTCCAATCGGTCGGAGTCAATGTCATCGATTGCGGGCTCGTTCCAACTCCCACGCTGCAGCTGGCAGTCGAACATCATGGTGCCGGTGGCGGCATCGTGATCACGGCGAGCCACAATCCCGTCGAGTGGAATGCCCTCAAGTTTGTGGGTTCCGACGGACTGTTCTTGGATTCCGACGCCGTGGCTCGCCTCTTCGGGCTCGTGGAATCGGGAGAAATCGATAGATCAGACTGGGATGGTATCGGCACCCTGGACCATGATGACGGGGCAGTATCTCGACATCTGGATCGCGTTCTGGAGTCGAATATGATCGACCGCGCAAGGATTCGCGCTCGACGATTCAAAGTGGCGCTGGACTGCGTGTGCGGCGCCGGTGGGACGATAATGCCGGCCCTGTTGGAACGGCTTGGATGCGAAGTTGTCGGAGTGAGCTTGGAAACCGATGGGAGATTTCCCAGAGCGCCCGAACCGGTTCCAGAAAACCTGTCTGCGCTGGCAGCTCTGGTGCAAAGTTCAGCGGCAGATCTCGGCATGGCTGTCGATCCGGATGTGGATCGTATGGCTTTGCTCGACGAACTTGGCCGGCCCATTGGCGAAGACTACACCTTGGCATTTGCAGTGAGAGCGGTCCTGGCGCAGAAGCTGGGCGTTGTGGCAACCAATCTGTCAACGTCGCTGGTAGTGGATGATGCCGCCGATGCGTTCGGTGCACAGCTCGTTAGAGCTCCAGTGGGCGAAGCGAATGTAGCGCGCGCCATGAGGGACTGCGGGGCGGTGATCGGTGGCGAAGGCAACGGCGGCGTCATGCTGCCGGACTTGCACTTGGGACGCGACGCGCCGGTGGCGGCGGCACTGGTGCTGCAATTGCTGACCGAGACCGGGAAGTCGGTTGCGGAACTCGTGGCGGCAGCTCCCCGGTATTGTATCGTCAAGGCAAAGGCGGGCCGCGGCGGTGAATTGGACGAAGCGTACGCTCGATTGGAGAAACGGTTTCCCGATGCCGCAGTCGACCGCCAGGACGGACTCCGATTGACGTGGGCCGACTCCTGGCTCCACGTCAGACCGTCTGGGACCGAACCCATAGTGCGGTTCATCGCGGAAGCGACGGACGAGGATACTGCTGGTGACCTGATCGAGGTTGCTCGCCAGGCCTTGAGCGCGGGGGACACCGACTAGATGTGCGGTATAATCGGCTACGTGGGCAAGGGCTCGGCGGCATCACTGGTTCTCGAAGGCCTCGAAAGGCTGCAATATCGGGGGTATGACTCCGCCGGCCTGGCGATTGTGAGCCAGGGGAGGCTTGTTGTTGAGAAATCGGCTGGACAGTTTAGCGACTTTCGTGAACGCCTCGGGTCTACGTTGCCTTTCGGCAGGATCGCGTTGGCGCATACTCGATGGGCAACCCACGGCGAACCGACGGACGTAAACGCGCATCCTCATACTGACTGTTCCGAGCGGATAGCGCTGATCCACAACGGCATTATTGAAAACGCGGGAGCGCTCAAGTTGGTGCTTCGCGAGCACGGGCACACCCTGCGTTCCCAGACCGATTCCGAGGTCCTGGTCCACCTCATAGAGCAACTGTACGATGGGTCCTTGGCGGAGGCCGTCGCAGCCGCCCTGAAGCAAGTTGAGGGCGCTTATGGTATCGCAGTGATCTCACAGGACGAACCGGAAACCATGGTCGTGGCCCGCAACGGATCTCCTCTCTTGTTAGCTCTTGCGGAGGAAGGCAGATACGTGGCGTCCGATGCCGCCGGCGTGCTGGCACACACGCGCTCGGTCATCTACTTGGACGACGGAGAAATGGCAGTGCTCACTCCGCATGGCTACCATGTCACGGACCTGGAGTCGTCGCGGGTGGAGAAGTTGGTTTCCACTGTGGATTGGGACTTGGCCACGGTCGAACGGGCCGGACAGCCTCACTTCATGCTCAAAGAGATCCTGGAACAGCCGGAGAGCATCCAAAATACCATCCGCGGCCGAGTGTTGGAGGAAGAGGGGAACGCCCGGCTTTCAGGGATCAACTTGAGCGATGACGAGCTGAAGGGAGTCGAGCGAGTGGTGTTGACGGCCTGCGGAACTTCATGGCACGCGGGATTGATTGGCGAATACATGCTCGAGGAGTTTGGCAAGGTTGCGTCGGAGGTCGAGTATGCGTCCGAATTGCGTTATAGAAAGCCAATTCTGGACGATCGGACCTTGGTGGTTGGAATATCACAGAGCGGTGAGACCGCCGACACCCTCGCGGCATTGCGAGAGGCCAAGCGCCGGGGTGCGCGAACGCTCGGTATTGTGAACGTTGTTGGTAGTACGATGGCTCGGGAAGTTGACGGGGGAATATATGTGCACGCGGGTCCGGAAATCGGCGTGGCCAGCACAAAAGCATTTACGTCTCAGCTCGTTGCGCTTGCGCTTCTTACTCTCAGAATCGGCAGGCTTCGCGGTATGTCCGTGTTGCAAGGGCGAGAATTCGTGCTGGCACTCAAGTCGCTTCCCGACAAGGTAGCGACCGTGCTTGCTAGCATGGGTGCCATCGAACAACTGGCACGGCAGTATGTAGGGGTCCAAAACGCCCTGTATCTCGGTAGAGGATACAATTTTCCGGTGGCATTGGAGGGGGCGCTGAAGTTGAAGGAGATATCCTACATTCACGCGGAGGGTTATCCCGCAGCCGAGATGAAGCATGGGCCTATCGCGTTGATTGATGAGCAGATGCCCGTAGTTTTTGTCGCGCCGCATGATGCCGTTTATCGAAAGATTGTGGCGAATCTCGAAGAGGTGAAAGCCCGCCGCGGGCAGGTGATAGCTGTAGTCACCGAGGGCGATGACCGAATAGCCGAACTGGCGGACCACGTGGTAGAGATTCCGGCAATCATCGATCCTCTCACCCCGGTGCTGAGTGTTCTGCCGCTCCAACTGCTTGCATACTATATCGCCGTCATGAGGGGGTGTGACGTGGACAGGCCGCGCAACCTGGCGAAATCAGTGACGGTAGAGTGATGCAACCGGAGACGCGGCAGACTTGAGAGTTGTGCTGCAACGGGTGTCGCGCGCGTCGGTCGGTGTCGGGGGACGTAAGGTGGGATCGATCGAGCGGGGACTACTGTTGCTGGTGGGCTTCTCCAAGAGCGATACGGAGTCGGAGCTCGGCTGGATGGCTGAGAAGATCGTCGGTCTGAGAGTTTTTTCGGACGATGACGGTAAGATGAACCGTGACGTGCGGGAAATCGGTGGAGGCTTGCTGGTGGTATCGCAGTTTACGCTCTACGGTGACACCCGCAAGGGGCGGCGGCCTTCTTTCATTCACGCTGCCGTTCCGGAAACCGCCGAAGCGCTGTATCACCGATTCATAGATGCCCTCCAGGCCACGGGTATTCCTGTGGCAACAGGTGTTTTTGGAGCGATGATGGATGTCGAACTCGTCAACGACGGACCGGTTACGCTCGTCATAGACCGATGATCGTATTGGCTTCCACTTCCCCGCGCCGCCGTGAGCTTCTGGAGATGCTGGGAGTGGAACACACGATCGACCCGGCGGAGATCGACGAGCGCCCGCAACCGGCCGAACTCCCCGAAACTCTCGCGGTGCGGCTGGCTCGCAAGAAGGCTGAAAGCGTGGCCAAGCGGAGACCCGGCGATTATGTGCTGGGCGCGGATACGGTAGTGGTGCTGGATGGCGAGTTGTTGGGCAAGCCAACTTCCGCGCGGCACGCGGAATCTATGTTGGCGAAGCTAGCCGGCCGGGAGCACAAGGTAATCACTGCCGTTGCCTTGGCCAGAGACGCTCAGTGTTTCCAGCGCTGTGATGTGACCCGTGTTTGGTTGAGGCGGATGTCCGCTGACTTCATAAGCGCCTACGTGGCTACCGGTGAGCCCCTGGATAAGGCCGGTAGTTATGCGGCTCAAGGGCGGGGGGCGGTGCTAGTGGAGCGCATAGCCGGTGATTTCTTCGGCGTGATGGGACTGCCGCTCAGGCTGGTGGTCGAGCTGATGGAGAGTGCAGGTCTGACCTACCGCTTTACTCGATAGACGGGGACTTCTTGGGCTTTGCCCTTGAGTTCCAATGCTTCCAGTTCTTCAACGGCCGGTGGCTTTTTGAGCTGGTCGTAGAACCTCTGGGACACGATTATCTCGCCGGGACCTGCCTTAGAGCACAAGCGCGACGCCGTGTTTACCGCATCGCCTATGACGGTGTACTCGAGGCGTAGGTCGCTCCCTATGTTCCCGGCGAAGACATCGTCAAAGTCGATACCGATGCCGATCTCGACGCGCTGACGCCCTTCCGCAGCCCACTTGACGTTCAGCTTGGCCAACACGCTCTGCATATCGATGGCGGCCCTCATGGCGCGGTCGGCGTCGTCCTCGTGCGAGATGGGCGCACCCCACAGGGCCATGATCGCGTCGCCCATGAACTTATCCAACGTCCCACCGTGCTCGAACACGATCTCCACCATCTCGGTGAAGTACTCGTTCAGCAAGGTGGCAATATCGTCGGGTCCCATCCGTTCGGACATCGAGGTGAACCCGCGGATATCGCTGAAAAACACAACTACCGACCGTTTCGAGCCACCCAGTTGGACCGCCCCTTCCTGTCCCGCGATCTGTTCCGCCAAATTCGGCGCGAAGTACCGCTGGAAGTTGGATAGGACAACCGCCTCTCGTTGTATGTGGTCGGTCAGTTGGCTGTTTTCAATAGCAACGGCAGCTATTCCAGAGAACGCGATTAGGAATTCGAGGTCTTCGTCACTAAACGCTTCCGTCGCGGTCTGGCTGTCGACGTAGATGATGCCCAGAACGGCGTTTCCGTCACCATGGCTGTGCTCGCTGCTCTTGAGGAGCGGCACGCACATCGCACTGCGGACGCTCTGGACTACGATTGACTTTCCGTGGAACCGTTCGTCGGCTGCCGCATTGTCTGTCAGAATCGCGAGCCGTTCCGACACGGCGCGGCCCGCGATGGACTGTGGTACGTGACGGCTGCCGCCGGCCCCGCCGAGACGGTTCTTGGAAACCCGCGGTATCAATTCGTTGCTCTTACCCTCGACCATCAGTATCGACACGCGGTCGACGTTCATCACCTTGAAGGTGATGTCCACGATCTTCTCGAGGAGCTTATCCACCTGCTGCTGCCGCGAAAGCGCCTGGGAGATGTCGAGCAGGAGTGCCAGCTTGCGGGCTTGCCGTTCCTCATCCGTCTCACCCTGGACCTTGAGCTGCGATCCAGCGCTGGGTCGCTTCGCAATCTGTCCCTCGAGCGCGGTGGAATCTGACACCGCCACGGGGCGCACGATCGTTGCTTCTACCGGCGGCTGTGGCTGGAACTCGGATGCCCCCTGCACGGCTTCGAGCGCTGGCGGCGTTACCTCTATGACTTTGAATGCCACACGGCCGAATGTGACTATATCGCCGTCCTCTACCGTCGTTTCACGGATCTGACTGCCGTTGACAAACGTGCCGTTGCTCGACCCGAGGTCCCTGACGTTGATGCCACTTCCGCTGAAGGTGACTTCGGCGTGCTGCCGGGAGACAGTAGGGTCGTAGATGGGCAAGTCGCTGGTCACGGCACGGCCGACAAGCACATTCTTGCCTTCCCTGATGTCGACCGATTGGTCGCCCGATGTGCTTAGCAGTTTGAATACCTTCAAATCAGAACACCTCGCAAGGAGGAGAATATATCCCTGGCGGCACTACTTGGCTAACGCCGCGAGGCTAGGGCCAACGCCTTCAACACGGCGTCCGCCTTCTTGTCGGTCTCCTTGAGCTCCCAAGCCGGATCGCTGTCTGCCACGATTCCCGCACCCGCTTGCACGTATGCGGTCTGATCCCTTAGTACAGCCGTGCGTATGGTGATCGCCGTGTCGAGATTCACTCCGCCCCAACCGATGTAACAGATTGCGCCGGAATACGGTCCCCGGCGTGTCGGTTCCATGCCATCCAGAATCTGCATCGCCCGCAGCTTGGGTGCTCCCGATACCGTCCCAGCCGGGAAGCATGCTCGCAGCGCATCAATTGCATCGTATTCACGTCTGAGCTTGCCTCTCACTTCACTGACAATGTGCTGAACGTGCGAATACCTTTCGATCACCCTCTCTTCTGTGACACGGACGGAACCGAACTCAGCTACCCGACCGACGTCATTGCGCCCCAGGTCGACCAGCATCGTATGCTCGGCAAGTTCCTTTTCGTCGTTGAGCAGTTGCCGGGCGAGTGCGTCGTCTTCTTCCGGCGTAGACCCCCGAGACCGCGTGCCGGCGATCGGGCGTACTGTGATTTCGTCATCCTCTACACGGACCAGTACTTCAGGCGAACTCCCTGCGATGGATATGTCGTCTAGTGCCAGAAAGTACAGATATGGGGCGGGGTTGAGCGCACGGAGCGCGCGATATACGTCGAAATGGTTGGCGCTGAACTCGACATCCTGTCGGCGCGATAGGACCGCTTGATACACATCGCCGGCGGCAATGTGCTCCTTGATGCGGCCGACGTCGCGCATGAAGTCCTCGCGGGGATACCCGCTGCGCGTGCTGAGCTGATCAACCTCCTCTAGCGAAATGGGTGATAGGCTCGGCGGCTTGCGGAGACGCTGGAGGAGCACCTCGATGCGATCCTCCGCATCCTGGAATAAGCGCCGGAGATCGGTCGTCGAAGAACCGGCGGTGACTTCGGTATTTGCAACTACAATCGCGCGACCGAACGCGTTGTCTATTATCACGAGGTTGTCAGCGATCATGAAGGCTGCGTCCGGCAGGCGAGTGTCATCTATGGGGCCGCCGGGAAGCGTAGAGGTAGAGCGGACAACGTCGTACCCCAGGTACCCTACGGCACCACCGACGAAGCGCGGTAACCCGGCGAGTTTGACGGCTTGCACTCTTCGCAAGATTGCACCTATGTGTCCGAGTGGATCGGTGCAATCGCCGGAAGATTCCCAGCCCGTCTTTCGGGTCCATCGCTCCGCCACTCCATCCCTGTACCTCCACGCTTCCCGAGGATCCGTGCCTAGGAAAGTATATCGTGCCCACCGCTCGCCTCCCACCAGTGACTCGAGAAGAAATCCGAATGGTGCGCGGGCGACTGCGGAATAAGCGGTGACGGGTGTCAGAGTGTCTGACACGAGCTCCCGTACGACAGGGACAATGCCACCCATTGGCGCAAGTTCACGATAACGTTCGAACGTCGTTGATTCGATCATCTATATCCTGTCGCCCACACCTTGCGTGCAGCTTGCCGATAAAGTATGCGGCCGGAACTGCGGCACGCTTGCCGCCGCAACAGCCCTCCTCGATATTGCGACAATAATGAAGCTCCGTGGCATTTCATTACTCGTCCTGGTCATCGTAGCACCTTCCACTGCCCGGGCCCAGGAGTGGAACAGCGACTTGGCGCTGCGGGTGGTGAGGCGCGCAATCGAGCGACGCACCGCAATGCGCAGCGTGGCGACTCTCCACGACTATCGAGCCCGAGCCCACGGGTTCGTGTTCTTCATGGCCCAACTGGGTGAGGGATTCCCCAGACCGCCGCAGCTTGTCAAGTCCGATCAGTTGGAGCTGGAAGTTTACTGGGAAGCTCCGGGCCGGAGCAAGCAGCGCATTATTGGTAGGCGGGATCGACGGGAGCTACCCACCGACATCCAGTATCACCGAGACCATCTCGGAATCGTGACCGACAACTTCGGCAGTCGCATTGGGCTCGGTCAGAACGACGAAGTGAAGGATGTCCCGCACCCGCTTTCCGTCAGGGGCCAGGAAAAGTACGACTATGCGCTGGTTGACTCACTCACGATCCGATTCCCAACTCAAACAGTGCGTGTCCTCGAGCTCCGCACGCGGCCAAAGGATCCAGACGAACCGGGAGTGATCGGAACTCTGTACATCGACGCCGATGGGGCACAGGTCGTCCAGTTTCGCTTCAAGTTTACACGGAGTTCCTATGTCGATAAGAGGCTCGAAGACATTACCGTCGTTCTAGAGAACGCGCTCTGGGACGAGCGGTTCTGGCTGCCACAACGTCAGGAGATCGAAATCCGCCGCCGCTCGTCCGTTCTGGAGATGCCCTTGAGGGGCATAATCCACGGCATTTGGCAAATCGACTCCTACCAGCTCAACTCAGGTATCCCGGCCGCAACCTTCCGTGGGCCGGCGATTGCCGAGGCCCCCTCTGCGGTTCGAGACAGTTTCGAGTGGGACAGGTCGTTCGGGGAGGCGGTGTCCGCCGCTGCGAGCACGGGCCGGGTCGATCTCGAGACCGTTAGGGCCGAGGTGAGAAGTTTGGTAGCCCGCCGTGTACTGTCGGGCCTCGCAACCGCGCGGCCCGGGGCGCGTTCGTTGTCCGATTTGCTGCACGTCAACCGGGTCGAGGGTCTCGCTATCGGAGGCGGCGGCGTAGTAAGACGTGATGATGATCTGACGAGCATTCGTTTCTGGGGCGGCTACGGCGTCAGTGACCATCGACTCAAAGGTCGTCTCGCGGTTGGCGCCAGGGTGGGTGGTGTGATCCTGGGAGTATCGGCTTCCAGAACCGTCCGCGATGTGGGTGACACCCGGGTGATCGCACCTGTGCTCAACTCGCTTCTGGCCCAGGAAGTCGCGAATGATTACGGCGACTATTACTTGAGCGAATCTGCAACCGCTTTCGTGAAGCTCGGCACGGGCTCGCGTCGCTCGGCCGCATTGTATCTGGGCACCGAACGGAGTATCAGCGTGGTGACCAGAGCGACTCCTGCGACGGGACGGTTCAGGCCCAACCCGGCTCTGGGCGGCGGCACCTTCGGCAAGGTCACGCTGGAGCTTGGCGCGCGAGCGTCAGACTACGGGATCGGGCGGGTTAGAGCGGTCAACCTCAGGCTAGAGGGCGGTGGGAGAGCTGGTTGGGGTTACGTTCGTGTCCTGGGCTCTGTCACGGCGACCGCAAGGATAGGTGCTACCAGCGTTGTGCTGAATGGCACAGGTGGCTGGGGATCTCGTGGTCTGCCGCGCCATCGCAGTTTTGTACTGGGTGGTAGAGGCACGCTCGTGAGCCAGCCGTTTCGGATTTGGGGTGGGCGTCGCTCGGTGTTGGGCACCGTCGCGTGGCGTATTGGGATACCGTTTGTCGGCGTGCCACTCGGTGCCATGGCGACCGCTAGCGACGAGATCGTGGTGGCACCGTTCGCCAGATTGGGATCGGCAGGCGGCCGCTTGACCGATCCTGTTCCTTGGCGCTCGAGCCATGGCGCCAGGTTCGAGCTGGGAACAGCGGTGGAATGGTTTCACGGACTGCTGCGGGCTGAACTTGCAACCAGCCCTAGGGACGGGAGTTTCGGGATCACCTTGGACATAAGACGGGATCTGTGGGGGATCTTGTGACCGGTTTCGGGGAGTCCGACCGTAGAATGGAGCGGTGGCGGCCACGTGGGAAGGACCCTATCTTATGATATCACTATCGGTTACCGGGCGTGGGCCTGGAGGAGAGCGCTAGATGGAGTTCAGAGACGAGTGGCTAAGTGCTACAGTTGAGGAACTCATAGGGTCGGAGAAGCTGGAAGAGCTTCGCGCCAGTGATGCGGCGACCGAATCACTGTGGGAAACGGTAGTGAGTTCCGGTGCCGCCACCGACGAGGATTTGCTGAGCGCGCTTTCCCGCAGGTTCCGCCTGAAATTGGGTGACCTGGGGCGCCCGGAACGGGCTGCGCTCGACACAGTACCCGAAGAAGCCGCTCGGCAGTATCATATTCTCCCACTTCGGATCACCGACTCGTACCTGGAGATCGCCTCGGCCAATCCGTTCGATCTCGACTGCGAAAAGACTCTTGCGTTTGCGACGGGCCGCGAGGTCCGAGTCGTCTTGGCGAGCCCGTCGAACATCCTAAAAAAGATAGACGAATCGTACCGGCCCGAGAACGTGCTGGAACAGCTAATCGAGGGCATGGGGGATGTGGCGGTAACACAGCTCGACGAAGCCCCGGATCTCGCCGACGAGCTCACCATCTCTGAGGAAGAGGCCTCTCAACGACCGGTCGTGCGATTGGTCGACCTGATCTTCTCGGAGGGCATCCTCGCCCGGGCTAGTGATATCCATATCGAGCCGGAGGAGGGCGGAATATCGGTTCGCTACCGCATCGACGGTGTGCTGCGCGAGCACATGAAGATCCCTCGCGCTGCCGGACTCCCGCTCATTTCCCGGATCAAGATCATTTCCGGTCTCGACATAGCCGACCGCCTGCGACCGCAGGATGGGCGTGCTCGGGTGGCTGTAAATGGAGTGCCGGTCGACCTCCGCGTTTCAACTCTACCGGCGTCGCTGGGCGAAAAGGTAGTGGTTCGGGTCCTCGATTCTTCTCGTACAGTTCTGAGTCTCGACTCTCTGGGGCTTGCCGCTGCCGAGTCCCAAAGTATCAAGGATTTGCTCGACAATAGAGATGGCATCATCCTGGTGACTGGCCCCACCGGTTCCGGTAAGACTACGACCTTGTACTCTGCAATTCGTCACGTGCAGAGTGAGGGAGTGAACATCGTTACGGTGGAGGATCCGGTCGAGTATCGGATGGGGGGGATAGTCCAGGTCCAGGTTAACGAAAAAGCGGGTCTCACATTCGCGTCTGCCCTCAGATCGATCCTACGGCAGGATCCGGATGTTGTCTTGGTGGGTGAGATTCGAGACAAGGAAACCGCGCAGATTGCCGTGCAGGCATCGCTCACCGGTCACTTGGTTCTCTCAACCCTCCACACAAACGATGCAGCAAATGCGGTTACACGCCTGATCGATATTGGCCTGGAGGGCTTCAAGATAGCCTCTGCCTTGAGGGGCGTGGTGGCACAACGCCTGATGCGTACCCTGTGTGATACTTGCAAAGAAGTTTGGGTGGAACCCATCCCCCGTAAGCTCCAAAAATGGATACCGGAGGGCTCGCCGCTGTATCGAGCGGTGGGTTGTCCGGAGTGTGCCATGACCGGCTATCGTGGCCGATTCTCGATTGTGGAGATCCTCAGGGTGACACCTGAGATCGAGCGTCTCATTGGAGCGGGCGCCACGGCCGACCGAATTGCCGATGCAGCTCATGCTGACGGGATGCTCGCGCTTTGGGACAGCGGACTGGCACATGTGCTTCGGGGCGAATCTACGGTGGACGAGGTTCTGCGAGTGGTCGACGTTCCCCAAGAAGACGAAATGGGCGAAGATGGTGTGGCCAAGTCAACGGGTGACCAAGCGTCGGTCGGTACGGTTGCCGGTGGCGATGGCGCCACCCCGACAACCGAGGGTGGTGTCTCTGGCGATAGTAGATCGCTCGGAGAGTCATTCGAGCTATTGGAGCCGGTGGCGCCGAGCCCGGCGGTGCGAATGACGGACGCCAAGGTTCTCCTGGTCGACGACGAGGATCAGTTGCGTCGTGTCATGCGGGACCTCCTGGAGCGTGATGGCTATGCGGTGACGGAGGCCCGCGATGGTGTCGAAGCACTGGACCAGATTGACCGCCACGCTCCCGACATCATCGTGCTGGATCTCAACCTGCCTGGACTGGACGGCTACGGAGTCCTGTCACACCTGCGTTCGAGGCCAGCTACGGCCGACATCCCAGTGGTTGTTCTCACGGCCCAGGGAGACGAGGAAAACGAGGTTCGGGTGTTCGAGATGGGTGCGGACGACTTCCTTTCCAAGCCGTTCAGGGCCCGAGCTCTCTCGGCACGACTGCAACGCGTGCTCACGCGGAGCAACCGGGGAGTCGCTCGTCGCGATACGTAACACAATAAACCATATGGCTTTACCGCGTTTTGGTGCTCCGGCCATGTTTGGGAGCACCATCCTGGGGGTGTAGTGTCATGTCAGCGGAGAGGTGGTGCTCCGGGCGCTCAGGCGGTTGGCGTGCTTGCCGCCAGGAGTTCGGCGACAGCCGCCTTGAGATCTTTGGAGTCAAACGGCTTGAGGAAGTAGCGACACCCCAGCCCCTGCAGCCATTCGTTGGTTTCGGGCCGCACGTCGGCCGTTAAGAACAGGGTGCGCGTACGTAACTCGGGCCAGCGTTCGAGCACTGCGTCGGCGAACATTGCGCCGCTCTTGGTCGTGCTCCGGGGTTCGGCCACTATCAGGTCATAGGTGTGACGACTCAGCAGCGACAGCGCATGGGATGCACTCGGAGCTGCCTCCACTTGATGGCCCTCGCCAGCGAACAGGAACTCAAGGGTTTGTCGGACGGCGCTGTCATCGTCCAGCAGTAGTATCTTGCGCCGTTTCAACTGTCGGACCGGGGAGGCCTCCTCAGGTGCCGTCGCGGTCTCCCGGTGCGGAGCCGATTCGGTCGGTTCCGTTTCCCACACGGCGGGAAGCCGCACGATGAAGGTGGTTCCGGTTCGTTGGTTGCTAGTCACCTCGATCCTTCCGGCGTGACTAGTGACTATCCGGTAGCTGATTGAGAGCCCCAGGCCCGTGCCCTGGCCTTGTCGCTTGGTCGTGAAGAACGGGGTGAATATCTGTGTGATGAGGTCGTCAGGGATGCCAGGACCCGTGTCCGAGACGCTGAGGACCGTGCTTGCGCCCTCTGCCCGGGTGCTGACTCGAATAGCGCGAGGTTGGTCCGGCTTGTTCTCGTCAACCGCCTGAATCGCATTGGTAAGGAGGTTTACCACAACCTGTTGGATCTCGTGACGGTCCCCACGTATCGCAGGCAATTCTTGCACTAGATCGGTTTCCAGGTCGATCTCACGTAGCTTGAGTTCGTAACCTATGAGCTGCGTTGTTTGCCGGACGATCTCGTTCAGGTCCAGGTAGTTGGTCTCGGTAGGTCCTGTTCGAGCGAAAGCCAGAAGATTGCGTACGATCCGTCCAGCCCTGTCGGCCTGCTCGTGGATCAAGCTGAGGTGTTTGCCCTGCTCTTCGAGTGGTCCCTCGTGGTGGATCAGGAACTCTGCCAAGCCGGAGATGGATGACAGCGGATTGTTGAGTTCGTGAGCCACTCCGGAAACCAGCTGTCCCACTGCTGCCATCTTTTCCTGTTGGATGAGTTGTGCCGCCAGCGCGTCCCTTTCTGTTACATCTTCGACCTGTACCACGAGCCATCCACCTCCGGCTCCAGGCATTCCCGCTGCGCCGATCCTGAGCGTGCGTTCTTTCATAGGTGACCGAACAGTGATCGGCTGGGTGAGTTCACCCCGTCGGGCTTGGGTGAAGTGCTCGAGGAGTTCGGGCGATTCAGGGAACAACGTCCCGCACAACTCTGTGCCTATGACGGCGGGCGGGGATTGATCCACCATCTCAGCCAGCGCCCGATTGGCCCTGCGAATGCGGCCTTCACCATCCAGCACGGCCATGCCCGTGGCCAGCGCGTCAAACGTCGCTTCCCACTGTTCCTTGCCGGTCTTCACCAAGTCGAAGAGTCGTGAGTTTTCCAGCGCAATCGATGCGTGTGTGGCCACCGTGGTGATTTGTCTCAGTTCCTCAGACGAGAATGGGGCGGCCGTTTCCCGGACCGCGGCGAGCGCTCCGAAGGTGAGGCCATGAGTGCTGAGAGGAACTACCGCCGCCACCACTACCTTTGTTCCACTTACCAGCTCCGGCAGCTTCGAGCCTTCCGCGTGCGCGATCTCGAGATGCCTCTGGCGCATTGCGGTTGCCACGAGTCCAGCTTGGTCGATTGGCAGTACCTGATCGTTCAGTTGCTCGAGCACACCGGCTGCGGCCGCTATGGTTATTGCTTCTTCCTCCTCTGTGCTCAGCGCGAGGATCGCTCCGTCCGCACCCAGGAATCGCGTGAGGTGCCTGACTGCCGGCTGTACGATGGCGCTCAGCTCGAGCGATTGAAAAAGAGTATATGAGAGTTCTTGGAAGGAACTGAGTTCCTGCATGCACTTCGCAAGTTGGAGGTGGGCAGGCTCTCGATTTCCGGAACGATCTCGAACGAGAGTCCTCCGCCCGATTCGAGCACCAATCCAACCTGCCGCGATGATGAGCACCGCGGCACTGAAGATCCATCCAAACATTTACTCTTCGGCCTTGTCCATGAATTCGGGCGGTGCATTGGGTTTGATTCGCACCGGCTTGGCGGGTACGCCAAGGTAAAGATGCCACGGCTTCACGTCCTTGGTAACAACTGCTCCGGTGCCAATCATAGCTTCTTCGCCAATGTTGACCCCGGCGAGAACTGTGGCGTGATATGTGATTCTCACTCCGTCATTCAGTGTGGTGCTAGCGTTAGTAACATCCGCCTGCTCTGCCAGTGAATGAGTGTGACTGTACACGTTCGCATAATCTGCAATGGAGACTCGATTGCCGAGGGTTATTCCACCTCTGTCATCCAGCAACACGTGCCTGTGGATGACGACTCCGTCGCCCACCTCCATGTTGTAACCGTATGAGAATTCGACGAACTGGAAGCACTTGAAGTTGTCTCCGCATTTCGCGAAGATGTGGTGCGCCAGGATGCGGCGTAGACGCACTCCGACATCGATGTTACCTCCTCCCAACGGTGAGCGGTCGAACATCTGCCAAAGCCAGAGCAAAGGTTTGGTGGTGGCATAGCGCTCGGCGTCGATATCGTGGTAATACTCGGGCTCCAGCGTCACGTTGTGGGGGTCCAGGGCGAGGAGTGCGCCCTTGCCTGCCAGCGGTGTAGCCGGATCTTCGATGACAGCATCATAGTCACCGATCCCCGGATAGTAGATGTCGCACAGCACGTCCCGACACAACCGGTACCGGTCACACTGCGGATCGCTCAGATGATCCTCGAGTTGTTCGAGCCAGGCATCGTAGACCGTGGCGGACCGCGCAGGCAGGGCGATCTGGCGCAGTGGGCGATAGGTCACACTGATTGGGCTCCGTATTGGTTGGTTGACATGAGAATACCGCGCGGCTAGATTCGGCCGCGATCTCCAAAAGGTAGTTGAGAATCGGTCTCACATATCCGGAGCCTTGCCTCGCTCTGGATTTTGTGCACTAAGGGGTTTGCCCCCAATGGTAATGAAATAATGGGGCCGGGGACAACTGTCTCCTTGCCGGTAGCGGCCACCCGTGCCGTTACGCAGTTCTTGATAGAGGACGGTTAATGAACGTGGGCTTCACACGATATATCGGGATGGGATTCGCATTTCTGGCGCTTACGCTCGCGCCCGAAGGCGGCGTCATGGCGCAGTCGAGCCATGCCGAGCGCCAATTGGGGGTATTACTGGTAGCCCACGGGGCGGGCACAGAGTGGAATTCTTTGGTGCACGACTTGGCGGCGCATGTCGCGCTGTCATACCCGGTTGAAACCGCTTTCCTCATGGGTGTGGAGGCTGGCACTTTTTCCTTCCAAGTCGCTGCGAAGCGGCTGGCCGAGCGCGGTGTCGCACACATTGTGGTGGTGCCCTTCTTGGTCTCGTCCTACGGCGCTCACATCGAGCAGATCAAGTACCTGGCTGGAGCTACCGACTCGCTGGCTGCCCCGCTCCGGCAATTGCTGGAAACGATGGGTCATACCAGACCCGAGTTGGATGTTGAGTTGAGTGTGACACCCGCTCGAGGTCCAGTACGACGCGGGCTTTGCGGATGTGAAGGTGGGTCTGTTGCGAGACGATGGGCCGAAAGCCGTGCGATCTGAGGCAGTGCGGCGAATCCGGGAGATCATCGAGCTGCAGAATCGTGTTACCCGCCGGCCTGTAGTTGTAGTACCGGTGCTGGTTTCGCGCGGCGCGATCAACAATGACCGAGTGCCGCGCGATCTGGCCGGCCTGCCGGTTGAATACACCGGTGCGCCCCTGTTACCCCACCCCGCGATCGAGCGATGGGTGCTGCGGGAGGTCGCAGCTGCGGTGTCGGTTTCGACAGGTGCCGGTCGCTAGGTCTCCAGACGTGTTGCGTACCTAGGGACGGTGCCCTCCGACCAGTGCGTTGACCGAGTCACGCAAACGGTCGATGCCCTCGGACGTCCGGGCGCTGGTCAACACGACTTGGCTTTCGGTGGCTCCCAAGGCCTCCAGTATAGCGGCGATCCTGGTAGCCCGTTGCCCCCGTCCCACCTTGTCGGCTTTGGTAGTGGTGAGCAGCACCGGTATGCCCCGCGCTTCCAGTAGATCCCCCATGTCCCGATCGTCGGGCGAAGGATCCCGTCGCAGGTCCAGCAACCAAACGACGCCCGCCAAGGTGGGTCTGTGTGAGATGTAGTTGCGCAACAGGTGGGAGAATCCGCGCTTCACCGACTTGGACACCCGGGCATACCCATAGCCCGGGAGGTCGACCAGGTAGAAGTGACCCGCCACGTCGTACACGTTGCACATACGAGTCTTCCCAGGTGTCTTGCTGGTATGTGCCAACGAGCGTCGGTTTACCAACCGATTGATGAGGGAGGACTTGCCCACGTTCGATCTGCCGAGAAAAGCGATTTCGGGCAGCTCATGCGGGAGGAGAAAATCCGCAGTCGGGAAGCTGCCGACGTAACTTGCGGAGTTCAGGCCTTCTTCTTCGTACGTGCGTTGGAGGTCACGAGCAGCGGTTGCCGCCCTTCTGTTATGCATTCCGTGGTGATCACCACCTCGCGCACGTCGTCCCGGTCGGGGATATCGAACATCATGTCGGTCATGGTCTCCTCGAGAATCGCACGGAGGCCCCGTGCACCGGTTCCACGTTTGATGGCTCTCCGTGCCACCGCTTGAAGCGCTTCGGGATCGAAAGTGAGGCCCACTTCCTCGAGTTCAAACAGCTTCTTGTACTGCTTGGTTAAGGCGTTCTTGGGTTCCAACAAGATTCGCACCAGCGCATCGGCATCCAGTGCCTCGAGAGACACTGACACCGGGAGTCGCCCAACCAACTCAGGAATCAATCCATACCGCAGGAGGTCGTCGGGCTCTACGTCGTGGTACGGATTCTGTTGTAACTGCTCGGCTTTGCCGGCCTCCAATTCTTCCTTGCTGAACCCTATACGTCGTCGACCAGTCCGTGCCTCGATGATCTTGTCCAGTCCGTCGAACGCTCCGCCGCAGATAAACAGAATGTTCTTCGTCTCTATCTGTATATACTCTTGCTGTGGATGTTTCCGACCGCCTTGCGGCGGGACCGACGCGATCGTTCCTTCCAGGATCTTGAGCAGAGCCTGCTGTACGCCCTCGCCCGACACATCCCTGGTGATGCTCGGGTTCTCGCTCTTGCGCGCGATCTTGTCGAGTTCGTCGATGTAGACGATCCCATGTTCGCATTCGCTGACGTTGAAGTCTCCCGCCTGTAGGAGGCGCACGAGAATATTCTCGACGTCTTCTCCAACATATCCCGCTTCGGTAAGAGTCGTGGCATCGGCGATCGTGAATGGGACGTCGAGAATGCGAGCGAGAGTTTCGGCAAGCAGTGTCTTGCCTACTCCGGTGGGGCCGAGTAGCAAGATGTTCGACTTTTCCAGCTCGATATCACTACTGCGGATCGACTGTGAGTTTATGCGCTTGTAGTGGCTGTATACTGCTACCGCCAGCGTTCTCTTGGCCTTTTCTTGACCGATGACGTACTGATCCAACACGTCTTTGATTTCGGAGGGCGTTGGAACCTGAGTAATGGCCTCAGCAACCTCACGCTCTTCATCTTCCGCGAGGATCTCGTTGCACAGGGCAATACACTCATTGCAGATATAGACCGAGGGGCCGGAGATGAACTTCCGGACGGCGTCTTTGGACTTCCCGCAGAATGAACAACGGAGGTGTTTGTCTTGTGCCATAAGGTGGTACTCTAGTCAGTGCCTAGTATGCGCCCTCCCGCTGCCGGCGTCAAGCAGACCGCTCGTCGGCAAGCTCATCTCTGTGCTGGATGACCTTGTCGATTATTCCGTATTCCTTGGCCTCGTCGGCTGACATGAATGTGTCACGATCCATGTCCCGAGCAATGGTTTCGACAGGCTGTCTGGTATGCTTGGCATAGAGCTCGTTGAGGCGCTGTCTGGCGTACAGAATCTCCTTGGCAACAATCTCGAGATCTGCCGCTGTTCCCTGGGCACCGCCGGACGGCTGGTGCATCATGATTCTCGCGTTGGGCAGGGCAGCCCTCTTACCCTCGTGGCCTGCTACGAGAAGGAACGACCCCGCCGAGGCGGCCATGCCCATGCAAATAGTGTTCACCGGGGCCTGGATGTGCTGCATCGTGTCGTAGATGGCCAGGGCGCTCGAGATCACGCCGCCCGGTGAGTTGATATAGAGATAGATATCCCGCTCGGCGTTGTCGGCCTCGAGAAAGAGAAGCTGGGCTATGATGATGTTGGCGACCTCATCGCCAATGGGAGTGCCCAAGAAAACGATGCGGTCCATCAGCAATCGCGAAAAAATATCGTAGCTCCGCTCGCCGCGAGAGGAACGCTCGATCACGTACGGTGGAAAGATGGTGGGCATAATCTAGTTCAGTCCGTTTCCTCGTTGACGGTTGATTGCTCCAATAGATAGGCGAATATTTTTTCTTCGGTTATACCTCGCTCGATTTCATTGAGCCGGTTGGCCTTCTGTAGCGATGCGTACACTTGGCCGGGTTCGACGCCCCGCTTCTTTGCGATCTCTGCAACGCGATCGTCCACTTCATCTTCGGTGGCCTTGAGATCGCTTGCCTGAGCAACATGGTCGATGATCAAGTCCCTCTTCACCTGACGTTCCGCCACAGGCGTGAATTCTGCCGTGAATTTCTCGACATGTTCGTCGGGCACTTCATAAGCCTTGGCGAATGCGCTCAACACACGCTGTACCATGGGTCGGGGTGCCTCGATCGAGTTCGCCGCCATGATCTGTTCCAAAAGCTGGTTACGGAGGCTGGCATCGCCTTCCCGGCCCGCCTCTGCCTCCAGATCCGACCGGATGGCCGCTCTCAGCGCATCGAGGGAGTCAAAGTCGCCGACCTCACCTGCAAACGAGTCGTCCAGTGCGGGCAGGTCCTGCCGTTTGATTTCGTGGAGCTCGATCCGGACCTTGCGAGTCTGCCCCCTCTTGGATTCGTCGCTGAAGTCGTCGGGGAACGTGACCGTGGCCTCGGCGCTCTGGCCCGGCTCCAGTTGCTTCACCTGTTCCTCGATATCGGCTAAGGCCTGTCCCTGTCCCAAGACGAACTGATACCGCTGTCCCTCTCGTGCTTCATCGTCGAGTTGGGTGATGGTTACGGAGGTGAGCTCACCCTCCTTGGGATTGCCACTCTCAACTGGTGCCCACGGCGCTCGCTGCTTCCGGAGTTCTTCCAACTGTGCGTCAATCATCGCGTCGGTCACTCGCGGGACCTTGCGGGTCAGTTCAAACCCGCCGATACGGTCGAGCCTTATCTGCGGTTTCACGGCGACGGCGAACTCGAACGTTAACGGATTGCCGTCGTCGAATTGAAGGCCTGTCACTCGTGGTTCCGCAATGGGATGGAAATCGTCCTTCGCTACCGCCGCTTTCCAGCTCTCGTCCACCAGTTCGCGCAGCACCGTCTCGCGGATCGCGTCGCGGAACTTCTTGCGAATGACGCCTAAGGGCACCTTGCCCTTGCGGAATCCGGGAAGCTTCACTCGCTTGGCATAGTAACGGGCGGCTTTCGTCTCGGCAGCTTCGACCCGCTCCACGGGGACCTCGACCTTGAGGTTCCGGGCACCGGGTTCTTCGCTTGCCGTCGTAATCGTTATTTCCGTCATAGTTGCGGGTTAATCTAACCTGCCGAACTGGTGAGCGATGCGACCGGAGGGACTCGAACCCTCACAGGTTTCCCTACAGGATCCTAAATCCTGCGCGTCTGCCAGTTCCGCCACGGTCGCTCGCGGCACAAATGTGCTCTGGATGAGCACACTTGCTGTAC